>JBKQKP010000001.1:0-61685 GCA_052147435.1 Polyangiaceae bacterium
GGTACGCCCGAACCTACCGTCGGTACGCCCGGACCTCGCGTCGGTACGCCCGGACCTCGCGTCCTAACGCCCGAACCTACCGTCGGTACGCCCGGACCTACCGTCGTGAGTCGGCTTCACGGGGTTCCCGCCACCGGAATCGCGATCCGAAACGTCGTCCCTACCCCGACCTGCGACTCGTACGAGAGCTCCCCCCCGAGCTTGTCCATGATCGCCTTCGAGATGCTCAGCCCCAGCCCGGTCCCCCCCTTCGCGCGCGCGTCCGACGAGTCGACCTGCGAGAACTTCTGGAAGACGCGCCCCCGAAACGACTCCGGAATGCCGACGCCGTAGTCGCGCACCGAGACGATCGCGCGCCCCTGGTCCACGCGCACGTTCGTCTCGACGAAGCTCCCGGCGCGGGAGAACTTCGCCGCGTTGGAGAGGAGATTCGTGATCACCTGCGCCAGCCGGTCGGGGTCCGTATCGACCTCGATATCGTCGCTCGCCGTCCGCTCGATCCGGACGGAGTGTCGTTGCGCGAACGGCGCCGCGCAGGCGACCGCCTCGTCGAGGAGCGGCAAGAGGCGCACGCGCCGCGGGGCGAGGGTGAGCGTGTCGGCGCCGAGCCTCTCGAAGTCGAGCAGATCGTCGACGAGCTTCCTCAGGCGGACTGCGTTCGCCGCGGCCGTCACGGCGAGGTCGCGCGCGGTCTCCGGGAGCGCCCCGCCGACCCCCCCCGCGAGAAGATCAACGGCACCCTGGATCGATGTCAGCGGCGTCCGTAGCTCGTGGCTCACCGTGGCGATGAACTCCGCCTTCATCTTGTCGACCGCGCGCCGCTCGGTCACATCGACGAACTGGACCACGAAGCGGCTCGACCCGCCGTTGGCCTCCCGCAGCGTACGCATGCTCCCCTGCACCCAGCGCTCGCGACCGTTCTTTGTCTGCACCCTCTCTTCGAAGAGCTCGTCGTTCGCGTCGTTCACGTTCGCGAACCGGGCGCGCAGCTTCTCGGCGTCTTCGGGCGGCACGATGTCGAACGCGCCGAGCGACAGCAGCTCGGGTCTCGTGTAGCCGAGCATCGCGCACATCGCGTCGTTGACGCGAACGTAGCGCCCGCCCTCGTCGAGGAGACACATTCCTGCCGCAACGGAGTCGAACGCACCGCGGAAGAGCTCTTCGCTCTCGGCGCGCCGCGCCTCCGCTCTCGTGCGCTCGTCGACCTCACCTCGCAGCTTCTCGACGAGCTCCTCGTTCGCGAAGCCGACACGAAATGACTCGCGGATGACGCCGTTCACGCGATGAACGTTCGCGGCGAGCGCGCCGACATAGAGGACCGTGAGCCCACCGAGCGTGACTTGGAGAACCCCTCCGATGGCGAAGAGGCGAGCCGCGTAGGGGATGAGCGCGGTCCCCGCGAACGCGTAATACGCGGCAGGCACCGACGAGAAATAGGCCACCGAGCCCGCCGCGAGCCCGGCAAGGACGAACCCGATCGCGAGCTGGTACGCGACGCTCGACTCCGGAAAGAGAGCTCCGCCGAGGATTCCCCAAGCGAGCCCCCCGAAGAACGAGCTGACGACGAAGCGCCTGCGCCAGTCGCTCGCGTCCCCGTCGTCGATGGGCGCGCGCGCATGTGCACGCACGAGAAGCATTCGACCGAAGGTCACGAGCGCGAGGAACGCGAACCACAGCGACAGGTGCAAGACCGGAATGACGTGAAACAGGAGTCCGAAGAACACCGCGCCGTTGAAGAGGCTCAGCACGAAGCCTGCGCGGGCCTGTGCGTAGACGAGCGACACCTCGGCGCGCTTGACGCGCGCGTCGAGATGCGACGGCGGGGTGTCCTTCGCCTCGCTCATCGCGCTTGCGCCGAGGGGATCGCGACGTGGAAGACCGTCCCGGTCCCAACGGTCGATTCGAAGGAGATCTCTCCTCCGAGCTTGTCGACGATCGCCTTCGAAATGCTGAGCCCCAGTCCGGTCCCCCCCTTCGCCCTCGAGTCCGAGGAGTCGACCTGCGAGAACTTCTGGAACACGCGCTCGCGAAAGCCGTCCGGGATGCCGACGCCGTGGTCGCGCACGGAGATCACCAGCCGGTCGGACTTCGATTGGACGCTCACGGCGACGACGTCTCCAGGCTTCGAGAATTTCGCCGCGTTCGAGAGCAGGTTCGTGATCACCTGGCCGAGGCGATCCGGGTCGGTGTCGATCTCGAGGTCCCCCTCCGGCACGCCGGCCCGTTCGATCTTGACGTCGTACCGTTGCGCGAAGGGGGCGGCGCACGTGATCACCTCGTCGAGAAGGGGAACGAGGCGTACGCGCCGCTTGGTGAGCGTCAGCGTCTCCGACGTGAGCTTCTCGAAGTCGAGCAGATCGTCGACGAGCTTCCGCAGGCGCACGGCGTTCGACGCCGCCGTGACCACGAGATCGTGTGCCGTCTCGTTGAGCTTTCCGCCCACTCCTCCCGCGAGGAGATCGACGGCCCCCATGATGGCGGTGAGCGGCGTCCGCAGCTCGTGGCTCACCGTCGAGATGAAATCCCCCTTCATTCGCTCGACGGCGCGCCGCTCGGTGATGTCGTGGGCGATCGACGCGACGCCGATCACCCGCCCGTCCGATTCGACGAGCGGCGTGTGGTACCAGTCGCATACGACGCGCCGCCCCCCCTTCGCGACGTGCTCGAGCGAGAGGGCGATTCCGTCGGTCGAGTCGACGACGGCCGTCCACAGCGCGTCGTAGTCGACCCCCGCGCCCAGGAGCGCACCGGCGCGCGCACCGATCGCCTCGGCGCGGTCGTGGCCGAAGATCCGTTCGGCCGCGTGGTTCCACTCCTCGACGACGAACCGGGGGCTCCACCGGATGACCCCCAGCGGGGCGCGCTCGACGTGCATCGCGAGCCGTCGCTCGGATGCGCGGACGACGTCGAGTAGATCGCCGTTCTCGAAGCGCAAGCGCAGGGCGTCGAGGAGCGCCGCGTGCACGCGCCTCCCTGCTCCGAGCACCGCGGCCGCGTAGATGAGCAGTGTGACGGCCATCGACACGGCAACGTTGTCGCCACGGACGAAGAGGAGCGCGACGAGCGGCAGAATCGCCCCGACGACGTACGCGACGTACGACGAGTAGACGAACGCGAGGAACGAGACAGCGCCGGCCGTCATTCCGGCGATCGAGAAGAAGACGAACGCCTGACGCAACCCCTCTGGAAAGAGCAGGACCGCTCCGGCGCCCCAGGCGAGCCCTTGCGCCGCAGAGCCAACGGCGAACCGGCGGCCCCACGCCACGGGATCCGGGGCGGCCGCCCGCAGGTACGACCGAACGAGGAGGTGGCGAACGATGGCCACGGCGACGAACCCGAAGCCCCAGACGCCGATTCGACGCGCCGAAATGTCCGGCGAGAGCACGGCGACGAAGATGATGCCGACGAGCAACGTGGAAACCAGCCCCGATCGCGACTGCACGTAAAGCAGTCGGACCTGCTCTGCGTAGGTCCGCGCCTCAACGGAGCTCGGTTGGCCTTCGTGCATGCGGGCGCGCGAGCGTACGAACGCGCGGGCGCATCCAATGCTAACCGACCTTCAACGGCGATGCGCCACCCGCGGTGCCCCAAGCGCGTGGCTCGCGCTCTTCGGACGTGCTCTTCTTGTGTGCGATGATAGGGGCCGCATGATCAGGAAGGTCCTTCTGGTCGACGACGAAGCCGACATCCGGAAGATCGCTTCCCTTACGCTCACCCACATCGGCGGATGGGAGGTCGTTCAGGCGAGCTCGGGGCCCGAGGCGCTCGAGAAGGCAGCCCGGGAACGACCCGACGTGATCCTGCTCGACGTGATGATGCCGGGGATGGACGGGCCGTCGACGCTCGAGGGGCTTCGCGCGAACGCCGCGACGGCGTCGATCCCGGTCGTCTTCGTGACGGCGAAGATTCAGGGGTCGGAGCGCGAACGCATCTCGCTCTTGGGAGCCGCGGGGATCATCGCCAAGCCGTTCGATGCAATGCACTTGTCCGACGAGGTGAGGCGAATCGTCGAGGGCGTGGCGCATGAACGCTGATGCAGTGCGCGAAGCGCTGCGCGAGCTCGCGCGCGAGATGGCGGCGCTGCTCCCCGAACGAGCCGACGCGATCGCGAAAGCGTTCGAACGCGCGAGGGCAAACCCGGAGAGCGGGGAAGCGCGCGAGGGGTTGCGTGTGCTCGCACATCGCATGAGGGGGAGCGCGGGCTCGCATGGATTCGCGGAGCTGAGCCGAGACGCGGGGGTCATCGAGGATGAGATCCTTGCGGCCGGGAGCATCCTCACGGCGGAGGTGTGGGCTCTGCTCGCCGCGCGGGTGGCGCAGATCTGCGCGGAGGCCTCCCGCGCCGCTCGAGAGGCGTCCGCCGAGGGGGCGCCATGAGCCGCCGAGATCCGACCGCGCCCCTGCTCATCGACAGCCGCTACCTGGTCGAGTCGGAGATCGGCCGCGGCGGAATGGGGATCGTCTACCGAGCGCGCGACGTCGGCCTCGACCGCCTCGTCGCCATCAAGCTGTTGAAGATCAGCGCGGCGAGGGAAGATCCCCACTCGATCAAGGCATTCCAGCGCGAGGCGCGCCTTCTGGCGGCGATCCGTCATCCGAACGTCGCCGCCGTCCACGCCTTCGGCCGCCACGACGACGGGTACTTCTTCGCGATGGAGTTCGTCGACGGCGCGTCGCTCGAGATGATCATCCTCGAGCACGGGATGCGAAAGAGCACTGTCCCGATCCATCGCGCGACGACGATCCTCAAGCTGATCGCGGGGGGTCTCGCTGCGGCCCATGCGGCCGGGGTCGTCCACCATGACATCAAGCCGGGGAACGTCGTCATCGAGAACGACAGCGGGCGACCGGTCTTGATCGACTTCGGTCTCGCGACGATGGGGCCCGATCAAGAAGGCGACATGTACGGCGGCACGGCGGAGTACCTCGCGCCCGAGGAGCTGAACCGCCCTCTCGATCGGAGCATGTGGAGCCCGCGCACCGACGTCTACTCGTTCGGCTGCATGATGTTCGAGCTCTTCACCGGAAAGCCCCCCTTCGCCGACGCAGTCGGCGTGGCCGAGCTCCTGCGGATGCACCGCGAGGCGCCGATCCCGGCGCTCGCCGCGGGGCGGCCCGAGCTCCTCCCCTTCGAAGCGGTCGTCCGAAAAGCGATGGCGAAGGACCGGACCGAGCGGTATCCGTCGGCGCTCGCACTTGCCGCGGCAATCGATGCCGCGACGGCGGAGTGGAAGATCGCGACCGAGCGGCGGGACACCGCGTCCCCAGCGCCAGCGGGAAACGAACCGACGGCCAGCGACTACTGGCCGCTCACGATGGGGTGCGTTCGTGCGCTCGTGGTCGACGACGACCCCGATTTCCTCCGCTTCGCGACGCGCGCCGTGCAGCTCGCGTTCTTCGGCGCGAAGGTCGAGATCTCGATGGCCTCCACCGGCGCGCGAGCGATCGAGTCGGCCGAGCGGGCGCCGCCACACCTCGTGCTGCTCGACTTCGACATGCCCGGTCTCGACGGGCTGGCGACGCTGTCGCGACTACGAGGGCTCCCGCACGGAGAGGCGATGCGCGTGATCGTCATCAGCGGGCGCGCGCCAGACGAGGCGCGGTGGAAATTCTCCGTGCTCGGCGTGCGCAACTTCCTCCACAAACCCGTCCAGCTCCCCGATCTCGTCGCGCGTATTCAAGAAATCGCGCAGCGCAGCGGCTGGCTGGAAGGAGAGACGTCCGCGGAAGCGTAGAGCCAGGGGAATGGCTCACTTCTCGTTGGCAGGCGGTGGTCGTGAGCTCAGCGCCGTGCGCTCCTCGTCGCTGGTGCCGCCGAGCTTTAGGAACTGCTCCGACACGGGGTCGTAGTCGAACACGTCGCCCGTCGCGATCTTGAACACCCACCCGCTCATCTTGAGCGCGCCGGAGTCGAGCCGCCGGGTCACGAACTCGAACGAGCGGAGGTTCTCGAGCTGGACGAGGACGTTCTCCTCGACGGCGGCGATCATGCGCGCCTCCCCCTCGAGGTATCCGTAACGCTCCTCGATGAGCTGGGGGATACGCGCGGACTCGGCGAGCCAGCGGGACACGAACGGCAGGTGCTTGACCCGTTCGGGATGCAAGATCGCGTCGATCGCGCCGCAGTTCGTGTGTCCGCAGACGATCACCGTGCCGACCTGGAGGACCTCCACGGCGTACTCGATCGCAGCCGATACGCCGCCCAGCACGCCGCGCGAGACCGACGGCACGATGTTGCCGATGTTGCGGACGATGAACAGCTCGCCCGGGGCCGAGGCTGTGATGAGGTTCGGGACGAGGCGCGAATCGCAGCAGGTGATGAAGAGCGCCTCCGGGCGCTGCCCCTCGGAGAGCTTTTCGAAGAGCCCGCGGTTCGACGCGAAGTAGTTCGCCTGGAAGTGGTGGATACCGGCTTCGAGCTTCTGCATCGATCTATGGCTACAGCTACTTCGGCGCCGGCTCCGCGCACAAGCTGTTGATGCACTCGTCCTGCACATTGCAGCAGTCAGCGGCTGTGCTGCACTTCTCGAAGTCCTGCGAGCAGGTCGAGCCGCCGTCTTCGGCGGTGGGGGCCGACAGGCAGACGAGGCCGCCGTCCTCCCCTCCTCGACAAAACCCGCCGCAACATTCGTCGCCCGAGGTGCACGCGCGACCGTTCGCTTGGCACGGGTTCAGGACCCAGAAGCCGCGGAGGTTGTCGGCCGTCAGCTCCTGGCCGTCGAGGAAGAACGCGGGATGGCTCGAGTCAGTCCCCGCCGTGGCGTTGATGTCGATCGCCGTCACCCAGAGCTTCCCGTTTTGGTCGCCGTTGTCCTGCGACGGCTCGGTATTTCCGTACGAGCGATGGCTGGTGAAGACCGCCCAGAAATAGCCCCCGACCGCCTCGGGGAGCACGGTGGGCGCGAAGCTCAAGCCGGGATCGTTCGCGGGGAGATAGTTGCCCGTCGCCGTGTATCCATCGGCCGCATCGAGTCGGGTCTTCGTGTGCGTGGCGATGTCGACCACGTAGAGGTCCCCCGTCGCGCCGTTGTCCGTCTCGAAGGCGGCGTCCGACCCGGCGTGGAAGAGGACGTTCTTCGTGTCGGGAGTGAACGCGGGCCACGCGAGCGTGTTCGCCGAGTCGCTCGCGATATCGGCCATGCCGGAGAACGTGTTGGTCGTCTTGTCGAAGCTAGCAGCCGCCAGCGTGTGGCCGCCTCCCGTGTCCTCGTGGTTGAACGCGATCATCGTCCCGTCGGGGGAGAACGCGGGCGTCCCTCCGTTCGTGATCACGCTGTCCCACCCGGCGGCCGGGATGTTCGCCCCCGTCGCCGTGCTGTAGAGCCGCGAGGGGCCGATCGTCCACGTCCGGTAGTTCGTCGCCGACATGACGAAGCTGCCGTCGGGGTAGATACCCCCGTACGTGAGGTCCATGTTCGGCGCGGAGTAGATCGTCGCGGCGCTGGCTTTGAGGTTGTAGCTCGCGCTCGAGAACCCGAGCGTCACGTTTGCCACGAGGGTCGAGCCATCGGCACTCGCGGTGTGGCAGACGTTTCCGCAGCCGCTCTTCACGGGCGTGGGCGTCGTGGCGCCTGGCTGAATCTTCATGATGCCGACGCTCTCGGCTCCGCCGAGGATCTGCGAGCCGTACGTCTCGTAGTAAATCGTCCCGCGAATATTCCCTTGCGCGATCGTCCACGTCTCGGTGATCGGCCCCGTGACGGCCGTCCCCGTCATCTTGGTCACGTCGACCTGCACCGCCGACGTCGCCTGCGCAGCGTTGGTGATCGCCGTCCAGACCGCCGCCGAGAATTGAATCTGATTCGCGAGGAGCGGGCTCGCCGGAGCGCCGAAGTAACCCTTGTAGTCCATGCCGGGGAACGAGACGTGGACGTACGCCGAATCGAACGCGGTGCCGCCGAACTGGAGGATGAGCGGGAGTAGTCCTCGCGGGAAGACGGTCTTGTCGTAGGGATAGAGCCAGGCGAAGGCGCTGTCCGCAGTGCCGCCGGCGCCGAGCGAGCCTTGATTGCCGCTCGACACCCCTCCGGGGTTCTCCGAGATCACGCAAGTGCCGGAGTTGCACGTTCCCCCCGCGGCAGCGCAGCTCGGATCGCACGTCGTCGGCCCGCCGCTCCCGCCACCGGACGACGAGGCGCTCCCGCTGTCGTCATTCACGCCGCCAAGCCCGCCGCTGCTCCCTCCGCCGAGTCCGCCGCCGGAGCCCCCCCCACCGTTCGACCCGCCGCCGTCGGCGCCCGTCCCGGTGTACCCCTGCCCCGAGGGACTGCTCCCGCACGCACCGGCAACGAGCGCCGCGATCGCGGCGAACGCAATCAGCACGAGCCCCCTCGCTCCAAGTTTCCACTCGGCGCTCATTCGATGGATCCGATCGTTAGGCGCGGACAAATCCGCGGGTACCGCAGCGCGCAGGTTACCGGCGGATCGGTCGCGGGCAATGCGCGCGACGTAGACGAGACAGCCGCGCTGCGTTTGACGCGATCTGGATCACTCATGCACCACCCAGCTCAGGCGGCGCTTCTCGACGAATCAGGGCGTCGGGGACCGAGGAGCGCTCACCCCCACGTCACGAGATACGTGCACCCTTCGGCCCCCTTTTTCCGGCAGACCTCCGGTTCCACGTGGTCGACCCACGCGTTCGGCGCGAAGCGGCGCGCCATCGCGGTGAGGATCCCCTTGTCGAAGTCACACGGGTACGGGTTCGTGCACGAGCTCAGGACCCTGTTTTCGCCCGGGATCGGCGCGTAGCCGTAGTGCCCGATCCCTTCGCTCATCGCCCCCGTGTCCGTGTCGAACATCGGCCGTCCGTCCTTGCGGTGGTTCAGGTGATAGGCAACGTCGATCGACTTGATGGCCGAGTGAACGTCCTTCACCCACGGCGGGAAGATCGCGCACTCGGGGATTTTCAAACCGATGCCGTAGAGCGCGCCCGTCCCAACGACGTCGCCGATCTGTTCGAAGGCGCGCAGCCACTGGTCCTGCGGAATCCACTCTCCTGCGTCGAGGACGAGGAGACCGTCGGGGCCAGCGCGGCCTATGCCCAGTGTGAGGAGGATGTCGCTGGGGATCTTCTTGAAGATCGCGAACCCCTCCACGACGCTGTAGACGGTCTGACCATTGACCTCGATCCCATCTTCGAACGGAACGAACTGCATTTCTGTGTCTCCTTCTCTGTCTTGTCTCGTCTGGCTTCGTCTCGCCTCGACGTTTGTTGGTGCTCTCAGGGAGCCGTCGCGCTCCGATACTTCCAGGCGGTGATCCGCGTCCCGTGGGCGGGGTCACTCTCGACGTTCACGGTGTCCATGAGTCGGTGCACCGATCCGAGGCCGACGCCGAGCCCCTGCCCATCTCGCCGCGGTCGGTCTGCGCTCAGAAGCGCCCCCTCCGAGAATCCGTCGGTGATCGCTGCGCGTACGTCGGGGATCCCGCGGCCGCCGTCCACGACCTCGACGACGATCGCCTCGCGGGGCGCCTTGACGTGCCGGAGCGTGACCTCGCCCATCCCCGCGAACTTGAGGACGTTCGTCGCTAGCTCGGAAGCGACGATGCTCACCTCCCACTGGGCGCGCGCCCCAAAGCCCGCCCGCAGAGCGAAGGTCTTCGCCTCTTGGGCCGCACACTCGGCGTCACCGCGCATGCGGATCGGAATGCCGTGCTCGGAGGTATTCGGGGCCGCGTGAGGCAAAGCGCGCGCGGGGACCGAATCCACGACGATGCGCACGATCGCGCAGGCAGCGTCGTCCGACCCTTTGGCGTACGAGCGGACGACGGCGCTCGCCGCGGCCTGCACGGGGAGCGCTCGCGCGAGCTCGAGGTCGAACCGCGACCGGATCCCGTCGGAATGCATGACGAGGAGGTCGCCCATGCCGAACGGGAACACCTGAGGACGCACCGCGCGGTAGGCGCTTCCGAGCACGCCGGGCATGACGATCGGGTGCTCCGTCCGCGAGGCCCCCGAGCGCGCGATCTGCGTGGAGATGTTGCCGATGCCGGCGATCTCGACCTCGCCCCGCTCGACGTCGAAGCGCGCGACCGCAGCGACCGCGCCGCGTGTCTTCAAGAGCGCGCGGTGGGCGCGTGCGAAGAGCTCCTCCAGCGAGAGCAGCCCGGCCTCGCGAACGCAGTCCACGAAGGCGCTCGCCGCGGCGGCCGCGCGCGCGCCGTGGCCGAGCCCGTCGGCCATGACGACGATCGCGCCGCGCGGGTTTCGAATCTCGACGCAAGCGTCCCCCGACTCCGTCTCGCCTGCGAGCGGGCGAATGCAGATGCCCACGGCGAGGCGCGTCTTCGGAGTCGCGACAACGCTCACGTCATGAACTTTCGTGCGAGGACGTTCGTCCCCTTCGGGGACGTCTCGATCTCGAACGTGTCCATGAGACGCTTGGAGCCTCGGAGCCCGAGCCCCATCCCGGTGCGCGAGCGGTAAGTACCCCCCATCACCAGCTCGAGATCCTTGATGCCCGGCCCCTCGTCGCGCGCCGCGATCTCGACCCCCTTGCGGGGCGAATCGATGGCCGCGATGCGGATCTCGCCGGAGATCGCATAGAGAAGGATGTTGCGCGCGAGCTCCGCGATCGCGGTGGCGATCTTCGTCTGTTGCACGCTGAGGAAGCCGACCTGCCGAGCGATGTCGCGACCGACCTCGCAGGCGTTGCTCACGTCGTCGGCGGTCATCACCTGGATGACGGTCGACGCGGTGGGGAGGCCGTTCGAATGCGGGGGGCTCGCCGCCGGACTCGCCGGGGGCGGCTGTGCCTCGGCTGCCGGGTCGAGCGCGAGCTTCCTCAGTCGCGCGAGACACTCTCCGCGCCGGGCCGCGTCCGCGATGTACATCGGGAGCGCGTGCTCGAGCGCGGTGATGACCTCCGGGATCGTCTGACGGTGAAGAGCGGCCCCGTCGATCCTCGCCCGCCGCAAGGTCGAGGTGAGGAGCGCGCGCGCGATCGGCGCCGAGAAGTATTGCTTCAGCGCCTCTACGACGTCCTCGGTAGCGTCAACTCCCGATCGAGTCGCGCTTCGCGATGCGGCTTCAAGCGTCGTCATTGGCGTCATCCCCGAGCGCCGCCGACTCGACCTCCTGGAGCTGCGCCAGGTGCTCGAGAGCCCGTTCGAGGTTCAGCGTCGTCTGTAGCCCCTGAATCTCGAGCCCCATCTCGACGAGCGTGATCGCCACTGCGGGCTGGAGCCCCGAGACGACCGTGTTGACCCCCATCAGGCGCGCAGTGAGCGCCAGATCGCGGATGTTGCGGGTGATGAAGCTGTCCATCAACGCGACGCCGGAGACGTCGATGACGAGGCCGCGGGCGTAGTCCCCCTCGATGCGCCGGGTGACGTCGTCGGTCAGCTGGGCCATCGCGTTGTCGCCGATCGCCCCCTGGATCGGGACGATGAGGTTTGCGTAGAGATTGATGATCGGGATGCGCTGGAGCGTGTTCATCTCTCACCTCCCCTGCACGAGCGCTCGGCCGTTCGCGTGCGCCGCGCCGTTCGAGGCATTCGCTGCGCCCGCGCCAGACCGCGGTTCTTTCCTCACGCGGATGCACCACTTGAGCGCGTCGCGGAGCGAGCGCATCGTCCGCACCGAGCCGAGCTCGAGCCCGAGGGCTACGACGGTCTGGGCAACAGCCGGGCGGATCCCGCACAAGATGCCGTCGACGCCGAGGACCTTCGCGGCGCGAAAGAGCTGAATGAGATGGTCGGCCGTGGAGGTGTCGACCACCTCGACTCCGGTGAGATCGACGATCGCATAGCGCGCCTGCTCCCGGACGATGGCCTCGAGCAGCCCCTGCATCATGTCCGCGGTCCGCGCGCTATCGACCGTGCCGATGACCGGGAGGCACAGGACCTCGTCCCAGACCTGAATGATCGGGGTGGCCAGCGCGCGGATGGTCGCGCTCTGTCGCTCGATGAGCGCGAGCTTTTCGCGCAGCTCTTGCTCCCCCTTCACCCGCTCCGATGCGTCGATGCCGAGGCCCATCACGCCGTGAACGCTGCCGTCGCGAGCGCGCAGCGGCATGTACCAGTTCTCGAAGTGCACGCCGGGGGTGAGGGTCGCCATGACGCGCGACTCCTCCCCCGACAGCGCCTGCACGAGGGCGCGCGCCGTGTCGGCGTTGTCCTTGAACATGTCGAGCGCGTTGAGCCCCACCTGCTCGCCGGCGCGGAAGCCGAGCACCTCGAGCCCCTTCCCTTCCGACATCGTGTAGTTCCCCTGCGCGTCTACCGCCCACAAGACGAGCGGCGCCGTATCGAGCACGCGCGAGAACATCGTCAGCGTGTCGTTCTGCTTGGCGATGATGGCCAGCTTGTCGCGGAGCTCTCTCTCGGCCTTTCGCTGCGCGGTAGTGTCGATGGCGAAGGTGACCGTACCTTCGCAGGCCCCGGAGTCGTCGACGATCGGGAGGTACCAGCACTCGATGTGCAACCCGTTTGGGAGCGCGATCTGCGCGGTCGACTCCTCTCCCGCGAGCGCGCGGAGCAGGTGGGGGAACGCCTCGGTGTCCTTCCAGAGCGTGAGCGCGCTCTTGCCGACCATGTCGCCCGGTTTGGATCCGACGAGCTCGACCCCCTTGCCTTCCCAGGCGGTGTAGACGCCCTCGCGATCGATCGCGCAGAAGGCGACCGGGGCCGTGTCGAGCAGTCGATCGAAGAGGGCGAGACGCCGCGCGTCGTCCCCGCGCCCAGCGGGGGTCGCGACGCCGACGACGCAGAAAGTCTGCTCGTCCGACCGGGTGACCTGAAAGCGATGCGAGCGGGCGGCCGCTGAGTCGACCGGCGCTTCCCAGCGTGCGTCGAACGAGACGGTACCCCCTGGCTCGAGCGCCGTGAGGCTCGCCTCGACGTGGACGCGGTCGCCGCCTCGCAGGAGCGACGCGAACGAACGCCCCACCACGCTGTCTGCGCCGGTGACGCTGCGCGCGAAGGCGTCGTTCGCCATCGTGACGATCCCCGTTGCGCCGAGGAAGGCGAGCGGCGTCGCCGCGCTTCGGAAGAAATCAGTCTCACGAGGTTGCTCGTGGCGGAGCTGCGCCGTCATCGTTTCGGTCCTTTCACGCGGTCGCCGTTGGTCGCGCCGCTCGGAGTTCAGGAGTCCTGAGGAACGCGGAAGAGCACTGTGCCCTCACCGCTGAAGGTCACGAGCTCGTCCCAGCCAGAGAGTCCGTCGGGGTCCGAGACGGGCTCGGGAGAGAGCATGCCGATCCATCCGATGAGCGAATCGACGCGGAGCGTGACGGTCTCCTCGCCGTGCACGTCGAGAGCGAGGAAAGGGCGCTCGAGCCCGAGCACGACGACGCCGTCGCCGCGAAATCGGACGAGATCGAGGCTCTCGCCGGACGTTCGCCCCATGCGTCCGAGGTCGCAGAGAAGCGCATGGTCGAACGCGACGACGAGGTCCTGGCAGAGGAACGCCACGTCGGCGTCCATGTCGAGCGGAAGCAGACGCGTCCCCGACGGCGGAGCGAGCACGAGTTGCCCGCTCCCGGCGACACGAACGAACGACGCGGGGCCATCACGGAATGGCTCGGCCGCTGGGGGCGGACGGTGCGCAAGCGGCTCTCGCCGGAGCGGCCCTGCAAGCGCGTGCACGACGTCTCGCCGCGCGACGAATCCTCCGTCGCGTTGGTCCGCCCCTTCGAGCAACCCCACGAGGACCAATCCCGTCGGGTGCACCACGACCGTCGCTTCGTGCGGCACCACGAGGAGCGACGAGAGCGCTGCGTCGAGGAGAGGGACGACGGGGCGATTCTGCTTCGGCGCGGTCGACATCGACGGCGGCGGGAGCGCGTGCGGGAGGGACACCGTCTGCTCGAACGGGATCTCCTCGACGTGCTCGTTGCGCGGCGCCGCGGTCGTCGGCTCCGAGATGGGCCGGTCGGGCACCGGCCCCTCCGTCGGGACGCCACCGCTCAGGTCCGGCGGCCGCAGCGTCGCCGCGAATCGCTGGAGGGGCGCGTAGCCCACGTTTCCCGCGCTCGCCGCCTGGCCAACGGACCACACGTCCGGCGGGAGGGTGCGACGCCTGTAGACGGGGATCGCCGTCCGCGTGCCGTCGATCTCGGTAGGAGACGCCGGGGACACGATGCTCAGCGGGTGCCGCTCGCGAAGACGCTTCGCGGCGGCGGAATGATGCCCCGCGACGAACGCCCCTTCCGCCTCCGTGATGAGTCCGAGCTGCTCGAACGCGACGCCGAGATAGCCCCATGCTCGCCTGTGATCGGGCGTCGCGCGAACCACGTCCTCGAGGAGCGGGCGCGCCGCCGAGGCACGGCCGAGCTTGAGCAGCACGACCGCGAGGTTCACCTTCGCCGCCACGTTCTCGGGGAACTCGAGGAGGAGCGCCTCGTACAGGACTAGGGCGCGCTCGAGGTGGCCGATCTGGAAGAGCGAGAGGGCGAGGAGGTGTCGCGCGGACGCGTTGTCCGGGAAGTATCCGAGCGCCTTCTCGAGGTGCTCGCGCGCCTGCCCCGGGTCTCCGTCGCGAAGGAGCTCGCTCCCTCGGTGAAGGAGGCGCGCGAAGGACTCGAGGCACGCAGTCGAGACCTGCGCGGACGCGGGGGCGGCATACATGGGATTGGAGGCGTCGATGTCGAACGGCGAGGTCACGAGGGGCCATTCAGCAAGCGACGAGCCAGGCGGAGCTTTTCCCGTTTCCCCAGTCTTTCTCGCAACGAGGGGCCGTGGTCGTGCGGAAACCCGGACGCGAGGACAAGCGCGGCGTTCGGTATCCGAACGCGGGCCCCTTGCCAAGCCGAGCCCCCTCGTGGCTCTATTCTCCGATTATGGGGGCGCGGTGGTCGGTCCTAGTCGTCGATGATGACGAGCTCGTCCGATCGATGCTCGCGTCGCTTCTGGATTCACGCGGCTATCAGTCCACGTGCGTCGGCGACGTCGCTTCTGCGGCGCGGGCTCTCGCGGCCGAGCACTTCGACGCTGTGCTGCTCGACATGTACCTCCCGGATGGCGAAGGCATGAGCGTCCTCGATCGAACGCTCGAGATCGATCCAGCGCCTGTCGTCCTGATGATGACTGCGCGCGCCGAAATTCGCGCCGCAGTGGACGCGATCCATCGAGGCGCGTTCGACTTTCTCGAGAAACCGCTCGACCTGGAAGACCTGGCGACGCGCCTCGATCGCGCGCAGGAGAACGCGAGGCTCCGCCGGAAGCTCGCCGCGTACGAGGCGAATGACCGCGAGGCCGCGTCGGCGGTGGTGAAGAGCGGTGCGCTCCAGGAGGCCTTCGCCATCGCGGGCAGGGTGGCCGCGACGCCGGCGTCTTCCGCGCTGATCCTCGGCGAGAGTGGGGTCGGCAAAGAGGTGCTCGCCGCGCGAATCCACGAGCAGAGCGATCGGCGGAACGGCCCGTTCGTTCGGGTGAATCTGGCGGCCATCCCCGAGAGCATGATCGAGGCGGAGCTCTTCGGAAGCGTGCGCGGCGCGTTCACCGACTCGAAACGCGATCGCGCCGGGCATTTCGCGAGCGCCGAAGGAGGCACCATCCTCCTCGACGAGATCTGCGAGTTCAAGGTGGAGTTGCAGCCGAAGCTCCTGCGCGCCCTCGAGGAGCGACGCTTCTTCCCGGTCGGGTCGGATCGCGAGCGGCGCATGAACGTCCGCGTCCTCGCGGCGACGAACCGCGACCCGCAGGAATGCATCGCCAAGGGAACGCTCCGCGCCGATCTCTACTACCGGCTCGCGACGGTCGTTCTCCGTGTCCCGCCGCTCCGCGAGCGGCGCGACGACATCCTGCCGCTCGCCGAGCACTTCTGTGAGCGCTTCCGCGCCGAGTTCCGCCGCCCCCGCATCGCCCTGAGCGGAGCGGCGCGCGACGCGCTCCTGGCCTACCGCTGGCCGGGCAACGTCCGGGAGCTGAAGAACGTGATCGAGCGGGCGACGATGCTCGCCGCCTCGGACACGATCGGACCGGACGATCTCGGTCTGCCGCTCGACCCCGAGGCGCTGAAGGCCGTCGCCGCGGTGGCGACGGGAGACGCGACGCGCCTCGAGGACGCCGAGCGAATCCATATCGTCCGCGTCTTGGAGTCGGTCGGTGGCTCACGCACGCGCGCAGCGACCTTGCTCGGCATCTCCCGCTCGACGCTATGGGAGAAGGGGAAGCGCCACGGACTGTTCTGAGCGCTAGCCTGCCCTGGCGGCTCCGTTCGGATTCCGTACGGGGAGCGGCTCGCACGCTCTGCATCCGAACGGGCACGGGGCCGCCCGTCCATGGAATCGCGGCTTCACGCGCGAGCGCAGGCTGGCATGTCGCGTGCTCCGAGCGAGGACATGAGCCTGCCCATCGATGCGAGCCAGACGATGCTCGCGCACCCGTGCTCGGCCTCCCTTGAGAACGAGCGCCGCTCCTGGCTGCTCCACCAGCGCGGGCTGCTCCTGCGCTACGGCCGCACGGTGACCCTAGGCATCGCGCTGCGTCACATTCGCACCGCCCCGACGCACCACACCCTGCTGGCGATGGTCGAGGAGATACTCGTTCACCATGTGGGAGTGAGCGCGTTCGCCGTGCTCGAGGCGACCAACGATGTCCCCCGCGTGCTCGCGGCGCGTGGGATCGCTGCAGGGGACGCGACGCGAACCCCGCTCGCGCGGATCCCGCTCGGGATGGGTGCGTGCGCGCTCGGCGCGCTCGTCATCTACCGCCTCGCGCCGGCGAAAGAGGCCCTCGATGCCTTCGATCACGAGCTACTCGCCGCGCTTGGACCCCAGATTGCCGTCGCGCTCCACGCGACGCGCCTCGACGCGACCCGCCCCACCATTCGTCCGCCGCGCCCCCCGCGTACCGAGGAGCAGTGATGCACACCGTGCTCCTGGCCGATGCGGCCGTGTCAGTTCGCGACGTCGTGAAGGCGTTGCTGGATCGAGAGGACCTCGTATTCGTCGAGGTCGACAACGCGACGGATGCGATCGTGGCGATCGAGGAAGAGCGGCCGTCGCTGGTTTTCCTCGACTTCGACCTCCCGCCGTTCGGCGCGCTGGAGGTCCTGGACCGGATCCGCGCGACCGACGACGTCCCGGTCGTCATCCTCGCGCTGCGCGAGCACGCCCTCGAGGCCCGTACGTTCTTCGGCCGAGGGGCCGACGAGATCCTCCTGAAGCCGATCGACGCCTGGAGGCTCGTCACCGCTGCCGTGGCGGTGTTGGGCTCCGAGGGCACGGAGCCCGCAGCGCGAGCCGCGAGGCATGCATGATGGCGACCACCAGAGAAAACCCGATGACGTTGCGCGAGGTCGTCGAATCGCTCCTCGCGCCAGAGGTCATGGCGCCCCTGGACGAGCTGGCCGACGTTCTCACGATCGTCTCGGGGACGCTCGGACAGCTTCGCAGGACGATCGATCCCAACGCCGCTCCGACGGAGCTTGCCGTCCTGGACCGATCGTTTTCCCGCTCGATCGTGCTGACGCGCGAGCTCCGCGAACGGCTCCAGGCGCGAAGAAGCCGCGGTGAGTTCACGTCATTGAGTCACGTGGCGCGCGACGTCGTCGGCAGGTTGCAGGGGGTGGTCCCGGACGGAATTACACTCACGGTTGCCTGTCCACCGGGTCCGGCCATCGTCGCAGCCGATCGCGCCGACATGCGCCGCATTACGGTGGGGCTCCTCGAAACGGGAATCGAGGCCGCCTCCGGGGGCGGAACGCTCAGCCTCGAGGTCACCGAGACCCCCGGCCCGCCGGGTGAGCGCCAGCGGCGGGTCGTCCAGGTCGAGCTCCGCTCCAGCGCGGAGATCAACGAACGGGACCTCCGCGTGGGCACGGCGGTGCGCCCCGTCGTCCGGGCCCTCGGCGGAACCGTCACATTTCGCGAGCCGCTTCGCGGAGGAACGGCGATCTCCGTTCGGCTCCCCTGTGCGTGCTGATCCGTGTCAGTCCAATGCCCGACGGATTACGCTCAGGACTCGGGCGGCGGCGCCCGCGGAAGGGAACTCGGCTTGGGTCAGGAGAAGAATGTCGCCGACCTTGAGAAGGAGCTCGACGCCGTCAGGCGCGATCTCGCGTCGGCGCGCGCGGACGCGTCCGGCGCGCGCCTTCGCTACGAGAGTGGGATGACGGCTTCTCAGGAGACGGCGTGGTCGCAGGACTTGACGACGGGAGCGAACGACTTCTCGCCCGTCTTGGTCCAACGATTAGGGTACCTCCCAGAGGAGTTCCCCCGATCACGGAGCGGGATGCGGCATCTCTGGCACCCGGATGATCTTCCGCTCATCGAGGCGGCAAGGACACGACACGTGACGGAGGGGACCGCCGGAGAGGTCGAAGCGCGCCTGCGCTGCAAGTCAGGCGAGTACAGGTGGGTGCGCCTCGTGGGCAAACCCGTCTTCGAGGATGGGCGAGCCGTTCGGCTCGTCGGTCACGTGAGGGACGTGCACGAGCGCAAGGTGGCGGAGCTGGCCCTCCTCGACTCGGAGCGAATGTTCCGCGCCCTCTTCGAGGAGACCAGCATCGCGGTGACCGTCCGCGACGCGGACACGCAGAAATTCATCGACTGCAATCCCGCCGCTCTCCGCCTGTACGGCCTCGAGAGCCGGGAGGAGCTTCGCGACACGACGCCCGATGCCTTGGCACCTCCCACACAGCCGGACGGCCGTGCTTCCGTCGAGCTCCTCCGCGCATACGTTCAGCGGGCCGCGCGCGACGGCGTGGCTCGGATGGAATGGGTCGCGCAGAGGCGTAACGGGGAGTCATTCCTCGCCGACGTTCACACGACGGTAATCAAGCTCGAGGACGGGCGGCGGATCATGCAGACGTCGATCGAGGACGTCACCGAGCGCACCCGGAACGTGCGGGAGCTCGAGCAGCGCGCACGTCGCGACGACCTCGTGAGCCGCGTCTCGCGTCAGTTCGTCCAAGGGGGACAGGACGTCGCGCTCCCTTTCGCGCTCGAGGCCCTTGGAACGTTCTTGGGGGCGGACCGCGTGCGGATGCGCTGCTTCTTCGACTCCGGCGCCACGCTGGTCACCCTTCAGGAATGGCGCGCGCCGGGCATCCCAGCGTACCCCCATCCGCGCGAAGACGCCGCGAGTCCGGTCTTTCGATACGTCGCCGACAGCCTGGCGCGCAACGGCTACCTGGCGATCTGCGACATGAACGCGCTCCATGGCGACGTTCGCGTTCTGCAGAGCGCGGCCCGACCGACGACGACGCGCGCGCTCCTCATTCTCCCCGTTACGAACCAGGGGGCGCTGATCGGGTGGATCGTCGTCGAGCAGCTCGACAAGACGCGGCTCTGGAGCGACGAGGATCTCGCGACGGCGCGCCTCATCACCGAGATCATCGCCATCGCTCGAGCGCGCGCCGAGGCCGAGGAGAAGACCCAGCGGCGCGCTGCTCACGACGAGCTCTTGAGCGAAGTGTCGCGCCGGTTCTTGAACGAGGACCCCGAAGCGATCACCGACGCCACGGTCGAGCGCCTCGGAGAGCGTCTCGACGCCGAGAGCGTGGGCCTCTTCGCGCTCGACGAGCGAGATCAACGCCTGCGCTGCACGCACCGCTGGAGCGCGGCGGGGGTCGGCGGCGCGTTCGAATCGCTCGAAAACTACCCCGTACCGGCGGGCGCGTTCGTCCCCATCGAGAGCGCGAAGGGGGGCGCCGCGCGGAGCGACGCGCAGGAGCTCACGGACTCCTGGCTGGAGACGCTTCAGCGTGACTCCGGAAAACGCGTGCTCTACGCGAAGGTGGGGTACGGCGGGCAGGTCTTCGGGCTCTTGAGCGCGCGGGCACAGGAGGGGCGTGCTTGGACGGACGACGACGCGGCAACCCTTCAGATGGTCGCGGAGCTCATCGCCGTCGGGCGCGTGCGTCGAGCCGCCGAGGTCGCGCTGGCACGAGCCACGGAGAACGCGATCGCCGCGAGCCTGACGAAGAGCGCGTTCCTGGCCAACATGAGTCATGAGCTCCGCACGCCTCTCAACGGCGTCATCGGCATGGTCGATCTCCTCGCGACGACGCCCCTCGACGAACGCCAGAAGCGCTACGCCGAGGTCGCCCGCGCGTCGGCGAGCCTCCTCCTCTCGATCATCAGCGACATCCTCGATTTCTCGAAGATCGAAGCCGGCAAGCTCGAGCTCGAGGCAGTCCCTGTCTCCCTCAGCGACATCGTCGAGGACGTGGCGAGCATGTTGGCCCTCAACGCCGAGGAGAAAGGTCTCGAGCTCGCCTGCCAGTCCGACCTCGCGCTCGCCGCCCCGCTCCTCGGCGACCCCGCGCGCCTGCGCCAGGTCCTCGTGAACCTGGTGAGCAATGCGATCAAGTTCACGCGCCGTGGAGAGGTCTCCGTCAAGGCGTCGCTTCTCGCCGAGTCACCGGAGAGAATGCAGGTGCGCGTGGAGGTGCGCGACACCGGGGTCGGCATCCCGAGCGACGCGCAGGCGAAGCTCTTCAGGCCCTTCACCCAGCTCGACGCGTCGACGACGCGCGAGCATGGCGGGACGGGGCTCGGGCTGGCGATCAGCCGGGAGCTGGTCGAGCGAATGGATGGGACGATCGGGCTCGAGAGCACGCCGGGGCGCGGTTCGATGTTCTGGTTCGAGCTGTCGCTCCGGCGCCCGCGCGGTGCGCCGAAGGTCGAGGTCGAGCGAGACGCTCGTCTCGCGGGCTTGCGCGTGCTGGCCGTAGAGGACAACCCGACGAACCGAGAAGTCTTGTGCGCGCAGCTCTCGGCCGCGGGGATGGTTTGCGACAGCGCGGCCGACGGATTCGTCGCTCTCGGCATGCTTGTCGAGGCGGCCGCGACGAACCCATATGCACTCGCGATCATCGACCATCACATGCCGGGCATGGACGGTCGGGAGCTCGCGAAGCGCGTCAAGACCCATCCGCGGCTGGGGGGCACTCGACTCGTGATGATCGGCTCGATGGCGACTCCGCTCAGCGTCAACGACCAGCGCTCTGCCGGAATCCACGGGTATTGCACGAAGCCCATCTTGAGAAAGCAGCTCTTGCACGTCCTTCATGCGGCGCTCGAGGGGGCGCCGGAGGGGCGCGCGCATGAGGCGAGCGCGAGGCGGCCGGCCTCGGAGGCGCAAGCGCGTACCGCCGCGACCGCGCGGATCCTTCTCGTCGAGGACAGCCCGGTCAACGCAGAGGTGGCCGGCGAGATCCTCCGTTCAGCCGGGTACGCGTTCGATGTGGCGGTCGACGGACTCCACGCGATCGACTGCGTGAAGAGTCGCTCCTATGACCTTGTCTTGATGGACTGTCAGCTCCCGGAGCTGGACGGCTACGAAGCGACTCGACGGATTCGTTCGCTCGAGCGCGAAGGCACCCTGTCGCCGGCTGGCGCATCGATCCCGATTGTCGCCCTCAGTGCCAGCACCACGAAGGAAGATCTCACTCGGTCTGTCGCTGCGGGGATGAACGACCACGTATCGAAGCCGGTGGACGCACGGCGTCTGCTGACCGTGATTGCGACTCACCTAAAAGGGGGTCCGACGAACGCGGCGCAATCAGGTCCACCGCGCCCGCCGAGCATCCCCGTCGCCGACATGTCGCGCGCGCTCGAGCGCCTCGCCGGCGACCGAAGCCTGCTACGGCGCATCGCCAGTCTGTTCGCCGACGGAGCGCCAACCACGCGCGCGAAGCTGCGCGCGGCCGTCGAGGCGCGCGCGGCGGGTGACATCGGCTTTGCGCTCCACAAATTGAAGGGGCAAGCTTCGACGTTCGGCGGAGAGGCGCTAATCGCCGCCGCGGAATCGCTCGAAGCAGCCGCGAGCCGGGGGAACTGGACTGCCGTGGGCGCCTCGCTCCTAACCGTTGAGAAAGAGCTCGATCGCTTGCTCGGCGCTCTCGCGGTAGGCGCCGACACTCGTCGCGCCTGACGTACAGCGTCCGATTGTCGGACGCGCAGACGAGCCGTCGTTCGGCTTCCGTACGAGACCGGCCCCGTCCCTAGGCTCTCCCGCGTTTTCCCGGCGCTTCATGCCTGGATCGCGCGTTGCAAAAGGGGCCTCGCATGAAGGTTCCGGACATCTTCCTCGCCGTCGGGGCGCTCGCGCTCTGCGCGTGCGTGAATAGCTCCAATCTCTGCGCGCCAGGGTATGAGTACGTTGCGAACGGGGACTACTGCGCCCCCGACGACGCCGGCGCCTCCGAGGATGCCGCGGGCCCAACAGCGACCTCGGCATCGTCGGATCCCACTCCCAGCGACGCTTCGGACCCGAGCGATGCCTCCGATTCCGGCGACGGCGGGACGGGCATGGGAAACAACTGCAACACGAGCTCGGACTGCACGGGCTCCGCCAACTACTGCCTGACGTCGCCTACCGCGCCGACGGCTGGCGGGTACTGCACGATCACCAACTGCACCGAGGCGACGTGCACGAGCGCGTACGCGTGCTGCACCTGCAGCGCCGCGGGCCTCCCCGCCCTGCAGGCGTGGCCGGCCGGCGTCTGCGCTCCGACCAGCGACGAGAGCCTGCTCACGTCCTTCGGTTGCACATGCCAGTGACCCACCTCGCCGTTGGAGAACGAACCATGAACGCGACTTCAACCCGATTCCGTCGCACGCGACGCGTGCCCGGTATCACCGCGCTCTTGAGCGCCTTCCTCGCGACCGGCGCAGCGTGGGCGCAGGAGCCGCCCGCGGCCCCGGCGGCCCCCGCGACACCCGTGCCGGCGAGCAGCAGCGCGCCGGGGTCGGAGTCGGTCGACGCGAAGCTCGCAAAGCAGCAGGCCGAGATCGACGCTCTCGTGGAGCGCTCGAAGGACCAAGAGAAGTCGGTGAGCGCCCTTCGCAGGCAGGCGTCGGCCGCTTCCGACGAGGCGCCGACCAAGTTGCTCTCGTTCTGGGGCTTCTCCGATCTCACGTTCGGAGGCATCCATTACGACAGCAACACTGCCCTCTACAAAGTGGCCACGCCGTACAACGCGACCTTCTACTCCGCGGGAATCAACCTCTACGCGAAGAGCGAGATGACGCGCACCCTCTCGGCGCTCGTCGAGACGATGCTCACGTACGCGCCGACGGGAGCCACGCCTAACGACAACTACCCCGACCAGGTCTACGTCGGCACGTCCCAGATCAGCTCGTACTCCGGACAGTCGCCCGCGAACTCGACGGTCCACGGTCCGTATTCGCAGCTCGCGTACCAGACGGACGGGATCTCGATCCAGCGCGCGTACATGGAGTGGAAGCCGGCGGATTGGTTCGGCGTTCGCGCCGGGCTCTTCTTGACCCCCTTCGGGATCTGGAACGAGGACCACGGCAGCCCGGTGCTCATCGGCGTGGACTACCCGCAGTTCATGAACTTCAACCTCGTCCCGCTCCAACAGCTCGGGCTCGAGGCATTCGGCAGCGTCGGCATCGGAGACGACGTTCGCGTCGAATACGCGGTCACGTTTGCGAACAGCGACGGTCCCTCCTCGGAGTTCAAGGACCTGACGGACATGAAGGCGTTCGGAGGGCGCCTCAAGCTCGTCTACAACCATGACGACGTGTACTTCCGCGTCGGCGGGTATGCCTATTACAGCCAGTACGTCGACACGACCGACACGATCGTCATTCACCTGACTCCCAAGCTCACTCTTGCGAGCCCCGCGCAGGACGTCACGACGATCAACGAGTCTTACAACGAGGTCATCCTCACTGCGGATCTCGACTTTCGCTACAAGAAGTTCCGCCTCCTCGGGGAATTCGCGAATCAAAGCGTCATTTACAACACGCCGCCGACGCTCGGGAACATCTCCCAGCTCCTGAAGAACATCCCGGGGAACATCAACGCGTACGACACCAGTCACTACGGCTATGGCGGATACGTCATGGCGGCATACGAGGTGCCGTTCCACTCCAAGCTGATCGACTTCAGCGTGACGCCGTACATCGGATACGACTACGTCATTCCGTCGACGACGGTCATCACCGAGCAGACCCAGCAGGTGCGCGGGGGGCTGAACATCAAGCCGTCGCCGTTCGTCACGCTGAAGGCCGAAGTCAGCCGCGTCATGAGCGAAGCCACGGCCGTCAACAGCCAGGGGACCGCAGTCTTCGGCCAAATTGCGTACTCGTTCTAACGGGGCACCATGAACCGACGAACCGTACTCCTCGGGCTCCTCGCAATCGCACTTCCGGTCTGTATCTCGGCCGGCGCGCGACCGGCCAGCGCCGACGTCGAAGAGATCGTCGTCATCGTTCACAAATCGAACGGCGTTCCGCCGATGAACCGCTCGCAGCTCAGCGCCATCTTCAAGGCGAAGTCGACACAGTTTTCCGGCGGTGGGCGCGCCGATCCCGTGAATCTGCCGCCCGACAATCCGGTGCGCCAGGAGTTCGATCTCGTCGTCCTCGGCATGAGGCCGGATGACGTCGAGCGGTTCTGGCTCGACAACAAGATTCGATCGGGAATCGGCTCGCCGCGAAAGCTCTCCGGGCCTGACTCTGTCGTCCGCTACGTGTCGGGCGACGAGGCAGGGATCGGCTACGTCGCGACGTCGGACGCCAACGACTCCGTACGAGTGGTCGCGCGGATCCGCGCCGGCCGCGTCCTGCCCCCCTGATCACTGAGACACACGCGCCAAATCGAGACGTTTCGTTCGCCGGAGGAAAGACATGGGTAAGAAGATCATTGTCATCGACGACTCGCAGACTATCCGCGAACAGGTGGGGACCACGCTCCGCAACGCCGGCTTCGACATCGTCGAAGCCGTGGACGGAGTGGACGGCGGCGACGTCATCGCGCGCACCCCCGACGCCGCGCTCGTGATCTGCGACGTGAACATGCCGAACCGTGGAGGGCTCGAGCTGCTCGAGGGTCTGCGAAAGGAGGACAAGCTCAAGGCTCTCCCCGTGCTGATGCTCACGACGGAGGGGCAGCCTCAGCTCATCGAGCGTGCGCGGAAGAACGGGGCGAAGGGGTGGCTCGTGAAACCCTTCAAGGCCGACCTGCTCCTCGCGGCGGTCAGGAAGCTGACGTCATGAGCGCCCTCGAGAACATCGCGCGGATCGACTCTCTCGTCGAGTCCGCGGCACGAGCTCTCTTCGAGTCCCACGGCCTCTCGCTCGGAGAGCTGCAGGGGGAGGCAACCGAAGCGCCGGACGATCACGACATCGCGGCGAGCATCGGTTTCACCTCGCCTCAAGTGCAGGGGGCCATTCTGATGACGACGCGTAAGGTGCTGGTCGCCCGGGCGTGGCCGCGTGAGCTGCGGCACCGGGAGCCGTCGGAGCGCGAAGTGTGCGACTGGGCGGGCGAGCTCGTGAATCAGCTCCTCGGGCGAATCAAGAACGCGCTCCTCCCGTTCGGACTGGTGCTCGAGCAGAGCACTCCTACCGTCGTGGTCGGCAAGCACGTCCATCGCGCCCCTCCTTCCACGAACCTCGCGCGCCGCTACTACTTCGACACGAGCGTCGGCACTCTCCTCATCTACTTCGATGCGGCGATCGCCAAGGGGCTCTCGCTCACCGGAGACGCGAGCGTGCGGCCTGCGCCCGAAGGCGACGTCCACCTGTTCTGAGAGACGCCCCCCCCGATGATCTCCCGCACCAAAGCCTCCATTCGGACCAAGCTCGCCCTGCTCGCCGGCGTCCCGGTGATCGGCGCCTTGCTCCTGGCGATCTTCGTCGTCAACGACGCCCGCCAGGGGGCGAAGTCCGCGGCGTCGCTGGGATCGATTGAGGACCTGGCGCAGCTCTCCGCGTACATCGCCGAGGTCCTCCACGCCGTGCAGGACGAGCGCGCGGCGGGGGCGATCGCCGAGGGGGGGGAAGCCGCGACGCCGCCGAAGCTCGACGCGACGCCGTCGATCGACGCTCGGCGCGAGACCGACGCCGCCGCGAAGCGCCTGGAGAGCTTCCTTTCTACGAGGGACCGGTCGAAGCTCCCGCCGCGCCTCACGAGAGGCCTCGCGACCACTGAGGCGGCGCTCCGCGACTTGCAGCCGCTCCGGGGACGCATCGACCACGAGGCGGTCGAGCTGGACGAGCTCCTCTCCAAGTACGGTGCCGCCAGCTCCGGTCTCGTGAGCGCAACCGCTGCGCTCGCGGAGCTCAGCGACGACGGCGCCATGCTCCGGAACATCTCGGCGATAGTGGCCCTTCTCGAGCTGGAAGAGCGATCGAGCACCGAGCACGCGATCGTGGGGTACGCCGCCGCTCGTGGAGAGTTTCCCCCCGGGGCGTTCAAGGCCCTCGTGACGACGGCCACCGAAGAGCGCGTGTACGACGAGGCGTTCCGGACGAGCGCGTCGGACGACGTCCTCCGCGGCTTCGAGAGCGCGCGGGCCCGAGGTCGCAGCGCCGAGGAGATCCTCGACGGAGTGATGAAGTCCACCGAGGACACCGTCTCCCTCGATCCGGCGGTCTGGAATCGCTCCGTGGCAGCCGCGATGCGCGATCTGCGCGACGTCGAGCGGGTGCTGCTCGGTCGCATCGAATCGGCCGCGGCGGTCAAAGGGGCCGAGCTGAAGAGGACCGTACGCTGGAGCCTCGGCGTCGCGATCGCCGTCATCTTCCTCTCTGTGGTCATGGCGATCTTCGTGCGGCGCGGGATCCAGGGGTCCGTACACGCGCTCACCGACGCGGCAGAGAAGGTTCGTTCGTCCCGAGACTTCACCGTGCGAGCACGCCGCGTGAGCGACGACGAGCTCGGGATGCTCACGGAGACGTTCAACGAGATGCTCGCGGGCATCCAGTCGAGGGACGCCGAGCTCGACCAGCATCGCTCCCACCTCGAAGGGCTCGTCGTCGCGAGGACGCAGGAGCTTGCGGCACGAAACGTCGCGATGCGCCTCGTGCTCGACAACGTCGATCAAGGGCTGGCGACGGTCGGCGTCGACGGGGCGCTTCACTCCGAGCGCTCGGCCGCGTTCGACGCGCTGTTCGGCACCTCGGAGGAGTCGCGCACCTTCTACGATGCTCTCTCCGGCAGCGACGAGCAGCTGCGACTCCTCCTGAAGCTCGGATGGGAGCAGGTCGTCGAGGGCTTCTTGCCGACGGAGGTCTCGCTCGAGCAGCTGCCGAAGCGCTTCGACCGAGGGGACCGTCACTTCACGCTCGCGCTCAAGCCGATCCTCCAGGAGGAGGCCGTCGTCGGCGCGCTCGTGGTGGTCTCCGACGTCACATCCGAGCTGGAGGCAGAGAAGGAGCGGGCTCGCCAGCGCGAGGAGATTCAGGTCTTTCAGCGGATCGCCCGCGACAAGGGGGCTTTCCTCGCCTTCCTCGAGGAGACGGGGAGCATCATTGACCGGCTGCGCAACGAGCACGACGTCGGGGCAGCCGCGCAGCTCGCGCTCGTCCACACGGTGAAGGGGAATGCGTCGCAGTGCGAGGTACGCTCGGTGTCCGACGTCGCGCACGAGCTCGAATCGCTCATCGTGGAGACCGGCGCGCCAGCGGGGAGAGGTCAGCTGTATCCGCTCCTCCGCGCGTGGGACGCGCTCGGGCTCCAGGTCGGAGCTTTGGTGGGGAGCGCCGACCACCGGATCGAGCTCTCGCAGAGGGAGGTCGACCGCTTCATCCATAGCGTCGAGGCGGGACTCTCGATTTCGGAGATCGTGTCCCGTCTGCGGAAGCTCTCCGACGAGCCCGTCGACATGCGCCTCGCTCGCCTCGGCGAGCACGCAGAGCGCCTCGCGGGCCGCCTCGGCAAGCCCGCCCCCGCCATCGAGGTCCACGCGGACGATCTACGACTGCCGCGTGGTCGGTACGCCCCTCTCTGGACCGGGCTCGTCCACGTGGTGAGAAACGCGGTGGACCACGGCGTCGAGAGCGCGGCCGCGCGCACGGCGGCTGGAAAGCCAGCGCACGGGAAGATCTCCTTCCGAGCCTGGACCGACGACTCGGTCGTGGGGATCGAGATCGCCGACGACGGCGCGGGGATCGACTGGGCGCGAGTCGCAGAGAAGGCGGAAGCGGCGGGGCTCCCCGTGAAGCGCCTCGAGGATCTCGAGCGCGCGATCTTCGCGTCGGGGGTCTCCACGCTCGACGCCGTCACCGCGACCTCGGGCCGGGGAGTCGGGCTCGCGGCGGTCCTGGAGACGACCGAGAGGCTCGGCGGGAGCGTGCACGTGGATAGCGAGCTCGGCAAAGGGACGCGTTTCGTGTTCCGGATCCCCCTGTCGCAGGCGTCGCATCAGCCACAGAAGCACGAGCTGCAGAGCCAACACGCGAACGGAAGCGCGAACGGGAACGCGCAAATCAGTCGGCGCCCGACGCTCGTCGGCGGAGGAGTCTCATGAACGAAGCGACCGCACGATCCATGGTTGTCCAGGCGACGATGCCGATGGCGCTCCTCGCCGCTGACGGAGCCCTGCTCGGCGCGTCGTCGCCGTGGGAACGGCTCTTGGGGACGGCCCCGACCCTGTCCGCGTTGGTCGCGGAGGCCGATGACGAGTCGGTCCGCAACGTTCTCTCGAAAGGGCGCGAGGGGACCTTCGACGTGCGCCTTCGAGCCGATGACTCCAAGTGGGTGAAGCTGCAGGCGACGCGGCTTGCCGACGAGAGCGCGCTCCTCGTCGTCGCGACCGACGTGACCACGGTGCACGCCGAGCTCGCGGATCTGCAGGATCGAATCGGCTTCATGGAGTGGCAAGCCCTCTCGCTCTCGACTTTCGCCAAAGTCATCGGCAGCGCACGCGTCATCCTGTTCGCGATGGACCAATCGGGTGTGACCACCATGTCCGACGGCAAGGGGCTCGAGCTCCTTGGCCTGACGCCAGGCGAGCGCGTCGGCCGCAACGAGCTGGCCGCGACCGTTGGAAGGCCCGAAAACGAGTACCTCCGGCGGGCGCTTGCCGGCGAGACGCTGCGCGTCCTGGTCGAGCCCGTCGAAGGCGTTCACCTCGACACCTGGTACATGCCGCAGAAGGACGAGAACGATCAGCCGGCGGGCGTCCTTGGCCTCTCGATCGACGCAACCGACCGTGTCCTGTCCGAGAAGCGCTTGGCCGAGAAGATCGAGATCGTAGAACAGCAGACGGTGACGATCCGAGATCTCGCGGCGCCGGTCATCAAGGTCTGGCAGGAGGTCGTTTGCATGCCCATCATCGGCGCGGTGGACGCCCCGCGCGCGACCGACATGATGGAGCGACTGCTCGAGTCGATCGTCCGCGAGAAAGCGCGCTTCGCGATCCTCGATCTCACGGGGGTCGAGCTGATGGATACGTCCACGGTCGACCATATGCTCAGGATCTTCGCCGCCGCGCGGACCGTCGGCGTCGAGGGGGTGCTCTCGGGGGTGAGGCCGCGCGTGGCCCAGAGCGTGATCTCACTCGGGGTCGACATCAGCGGCTTGCGGATGATGCGCACGCTCCACGACGCGCTCGCTTGGTGCTTGGAGAAGCGCGAGGCGGACGCGAACAGGCGCGCCCTCAGTCCTCGGGGGCTTTCTCTCTCTCGCGCTTAGTGCGCTCGAGGAGCCGGTCGAACGCGTTGATCGCCCGCGCCGTCTCCTTCCCGATCTGATCGATGAGCGACACGATCGCTTCCGGGGGGATCGACGCGGCCGTCGTCTCGAGCTCGGTCGCCGTCACGAAGATTCGATTCGCTCCGACGGCCCCCGCGCTTCCGCGCAGGCGGTGAGCGATCGTCCGGAGGGTACCCAGGTCGCCGGCAGCAGCCGCGGCGCGCAGATCCTCGACTCTCGCGGGGACATCGACGCGAAACGACGCGGCGAGGTCCGCGATCAAGCTCGCCCCCGACGTCTCCTCGAGCATCCGCAAGTCCTCGAGCACCTGGGCGTCGAGCACGTCGGTGATCGTCGAGCGGTCCGCATCGGGGGCTCCGTCGTATCGTCGCTTCAACGCGGCCGCCAGCGCCCCGGGACGCACTGGCTTCGTGACGTAGTCGCTCATCCCCGCGGCGATGCAGCGCTCCCGGTCCCCAGGCAATGCGTTGGCGGTCATCGCGATGACACGTGGTTTCTTCGCACCGGCGACCTCGAGGAGCCGGCGTGTCGCCTCGAAGCCGTCCATGTCGGGCATCTGGACGTCCATGAGAACGTAGTTGAACCGCTCGCCTCGGACCGCCTCGATCGCCTCGGCGCCGCTCTCCACGGCGCGCGCCGTCAGCCCAAGGCGGCGAACCATCTCGAGCGCCACGCGGCGATTCAGCTCGTTGTCGTCGACGACGAGCGCCGAACCGGCCGTCGCGTCAGACGGCCTGGACCCATCGAGATCCGAGCTCGAGCTCTGTCGCGCGGGGGCGGGCTTGCCGGAGAGGAGCGCCTCGATGACCTCGAGGAGGCGCCCGGCCTTCACCGGCTTCGTCACGGAAGCGGCGAGCGCGTCCCCGCCGAGCTGCGTCGCGGCGCGCGGCGGGAGAAGGACGAGGATCGGCAGCGCGGCGCGACCCTCACGCAAGGAGCGAACGGCGCTGGCGGCGTCTTCGCCGTCAGAGCGCGCGTCGAAGAGCGCGAGGTCGATCTCCTGGGCGGTAACGAGGGCGAGCGCCGCGGCGACGGTGGCGACGGGCGCCGCGGCGAGACCAAAACTGGAGACGTGGCGGGCGAGCAGAGCTCGCGCGGTCGCGTCACCGCTCACGACGCATACGCGTGCCCCGAGGTTGATGGGGAGCGCGCGGATCCGCGCCTGATCGAGCGCCTTGCCGACGATCGAGAAGTGGAACGTCGAGCCTTCCCCCGGGACGCTCTCCACGCCGATCGTGCCGCCGAGGAGCTCGCTCAAGCTCTTGCAGATCGCGAGCCCGAGGCCGGTGCCGCCGTACTTGCGCGTCATCGTGGCGTCCGCTTGCGTGAACGGGACGAAGAGCCGGCCGATCCCGTCGGGATCGATCCCGATGCCGGTGTCGTGGACGGCGAAGGTAATCTCCGCCCTCTCGGCGTCGAGCGTCGTCGCCGCGACGTTGACGGTCACGTTGCCGCGCGACGTGAACTTGACCGCGTTGCCGAGCAGGTTGCCGAGGATCTGCCTCACGCGCGTGGCGTCGGAGAGAATCGCCGCCGGGCACTCCTCCGCGATCTCGTAGCCGATCTCGAGCCCCTTGTTCGACGCCGCGGCGGCTACTTGATCGAGCGACTCCTCGACGAGGCGCACGATGTTCACCGGCGCCGATTCGACCTCGAGCTTCCCCGCCTCGATCTTCGAGACGTCGAGGATGTCGCCTATCAACGTGAGGAGGGTCTCGCCGCTCGCGCGGATCATGTCGAGTCGCTCGCGCTGGTCGGCCGTCATGTGCGTGTCGGCGAGGAGCGACGCCATCCCGATGACCGCGTTGAGCGGTGTGCGGAGCTCGTGGCTCATCGTCGCGAGGAACTCGGTCTTCGCTCTCCCCCCTTCGAGCGCGGCGTCGCGCGCCTGGGCGACCTCGAAGCGCAGACGCAGGAGCTCGACGGTGGCGTCGGAGACTCGGATGCCGTGCTCGATGACGATGCCCAGGAAGACGAGGATGGCGATGCCTCCGAAGACGCCGAGGCGGGTCCCCAGCATGAGGAGCCGCACCGCACCCGGGGCGAGGAGCGCCACGGCGAAGACCACGTTGGCGCGGCGGTCCGTCGAGAGCGCGACGAGACCGGAGGAGCCCACTCCGATGACCGCGGCGATAACCACCGGTCCCAGCTCGCTGTGCCCCGGCTCCGCGAAGAGGACGACGAGCAGCGACCAGGCGAAGCCGTCCAGCCCGAGCGCGACGACGTAACGACGCTCCCACGCCGTGGCGGTCGCGCGCTCGCGGTGCCCGCGGTAGGAGGCGTCGAGCGCAACCCGCACGCTCGCGGTCGCGACCTTCACGACGAGCCACGCGACGAGCAGCGCGTGCGTGCCGTCGGCCCACGCGAAGGCGCACACGAGCAGCGCGAACCCGATGCCGACGAGCGTCGGTACCCGGTTGCGGCCGTAGAGCATCGCGACCTGCTCGTCTCGGACGCGCGTGCCTATGGGGCCGATCGACGAGGGTCTCATCCCTCCTCTACGCGACGCGATGCGCGCCGAAGCGCGGCGGTGAGGTCGTTCAACGTGAACGGCTTGCCGAGGTGCGCGTCCATGCCGGCTGCGACGAGTCGATTTCGTTCCTCGTCCCCGGCGTGCGCCGTCGCGCACAGGATCGGCAAGCGCACTTCGCCGCGCTCCGCCTCGCGCGCGCGGACACGGCGGGCCAGCTCGAGCCCGTCGAGCCCGGGCATCTCGACGTCGGTGAGGAGCAGGTTGAACGATTGGCGCTGCAGGATCTCCCATGCCGCGAGGCCGTCGTTCGCGACAGTCACCGTGTGGCCGAGGCGCGCGAGCATCGCGACGAGGATCTTCTGGTTGACTGGGTTGTCCTCGCACACGAGGACATTGAGGGCACCAATCGAGGGGAGCTCCACGCGGAGCGGGGTGGACACCGGCAAGAGATCGACAGGCCCGGCCTCCGAGGCCCCCTCACCCGCACACGGGAGGCGAAGCTCGACGGTGAACTTCGCCCCCTTCCCCTCCGCGCTATCGACCCGCACGCCGCCCCCCATGCGCTTCGCGAGGTCGCGCACGATTGTCAGGCCGAGCCCCGCCCCCCCTTGGATGTGCGCGTCCGCGGGAGAGCTCTGCGTGAAGGGCTCGAAGATCGCGTCGAGCTTGCCCTGAGGTATGCCCGCTCCGGTGTCCGCGACCTCGAGCAGGACGCGGTCCTTGTCGCCCGGGAGCGAACGGAGGCGCACCTCGATCCGTCCCGACTTCGTGAACTTCAATGCGTTCCCTACGAGGTTGAGCACGATTTGCGACAAGCGAACCGGATCGCCCACGCGGAGCCGCGAGACGCCTGCCTCGGATCGCGCGACGAAGTCGAGCCCCTTTCCACGCGCCTGAGCGGCGAGCGGGCGGAGGACCTCGGCCAGAGTCTCGTGAAGGGAGAACGGGCGCGGGTCGAGCTCGATGGCGTCCGATTCGGCGCGTGCGACATCGAGAATGTTGTTTAGGAGCGACAGGAGCATGCGCGCCGACTGCTGCGCGGTTTCGATCTGCTCGCGGACGAGAGGAGAGGCTTCTCCTTCGAGCGCCATGTCGGTCATGGCGATGACCCCGTGCAGAGGGGTGCGTACCTCATGGCTCATGTGGGCGAGGAAGCGCGTCTTGACGAGGTTGGCGCGGGAGAGAGACGCGGCAGTCTCCGTCAACTCTCGCGCGCGCTGCTGGGCGACGCGACGGAACGCCCAGGTGATACCGAGGAGGATCGCCACGAACACGAGCCCGGCCGCCGCGCGCTCCGCCGCCGGCTCACCCGCCGAGTTGGCGACCATCAAGTGCGGCTCGAGGAGCGCCGCGAGCGGGAGAAGAATCAACGTGAGGACCGTCCAGACGAGCGCCTCTGTCCGGTTCCCCATGAGGAGCACGGAGAACCCCACCAGCGCGAGCCACCACTTCGACGACGTCATTCCGTAGGCGATCGGGATGAAGAGGGCGATCGTCGCGATCGCGGCGGTGGCATGGACGGCCCCCGACATGCGGCTCGCCGGATTGCCGCGGTACCAGACATAGACGAGCGCGATCGCAACGACCCCGGCCGCGTTGCCCCACCACGGCGTCGCGCGCCCTGTGAGGAGCTGCGCGCCGAGCCGGAGCACCGCGAACACCGCGCAGCCGATGAAGACGGCGGCCATGCCGATGTCGAGGAGCTTCGCCCGGTCGCCGACGATGACTTCGTGCGGTCCGCGCGGCGTATCCGTCACCCATCGAACGTATCAGAGGGCGACACCCTTGCTGGATGCGTTGCGACCCTGCAGACTCGGCTACGCATGACGAGCCCCAGCCCGTTTCGACCGTCCCCGCCCGGGGCTGTGGTTGCGCTTGTCGTCGACGACGATCCGACGATCCGCACGCTCGTCGCGACGACTCTCTCGCAGCTCTTCTCGGTCTACGTCGCAGAGTCCGCCCAGCACGCGATGCAGCTCCTCCTCAACATCCCCACACCGGGCCTCGTCGTGTGCGACGTTGCGATGCCGGGGGTGGACGGGGTCCAGTTCATCAAGAAAATGCGCGCGATGCCGAAGCTCGGGGCGGTGCCGGTCATCTTTCTCACGGCGAAGACGATGCCGATGGACGTGATCGCGGGTATCAACGCGGGCGCGCGGTTCTACGTGCCCAAGCCGTTCAATCCGGCTGACCTCCTCGAGAAGGCGCGCAAGGCGACGACGGGGAAGCCCGCATGAGCAGCACGGTGGCAGGGAAGGGCGCTTGGGCCGCGACCATGCTTCTCGTCTGCGCTTCGGCGTGCCACGGGAAGGGGACGAGCGACGGGCAGCGTGTGCAGGGGAATGGCGTGGCGAAGACCGAGACACGGGACGTCGGGGCGTTCGACTCGGTCGAGCTCGACGGAGCGCTCCAGGTGGAGCTCGTGTCGGCCCCGGTCGCCAAGCTCACGCTCACCGGCGACGCGAACGTCCTGCCGCTGATCACGACGTCAGTGTCCGGCGGAAAGCTCATCGTGCGCGAGACGCGGGACGTACAGCAGAAGACCGCGCTCGTGCTCACGATCGAAGCGCCGAGCCTCGCGCAAGTCGACGTGAACGGGTCGGCGAGCTTGCACGCGACCGGGCTCGTCGGGCCACGCTTCGCGCTGCGATCGCAGGGGGCTTCGACCGCCCAGCTCGCGGGGCAGGTGGACAAGCTCGAGATCGACGTCGGGGGTGCGGGGCGAGTGTGGGCGAGCGCGCTCGTCGCCAAGGATGTGCGCGTGGGGATCTCGGGCGCCGGCTCGGTTGAGGTAGACGCCGTCAACAAGCTCAAAGCCGACGTGTCCGGCGTAGGATCGGTGCGCTATCTGGGGACGCCGAGCGTCGAGAAGACGGTAACGGGAGTGGGGAGCGTGAAGCCGTTTTGACCCGCCGTCTGCCTGCGCGGTGCCGCTTCCTGCGCTAAGGTGCCCTCCCGGGCGGGGTTGGAGGCTTCTTGAATCGTCGCTTCGTTTCCTTTTTCTTTCCCATTGCGTCGTGCGCACTTCTCGTCGGCTGCGGTAGCAGCGGCAACAACGCCACGTCGAACGACAGCGGCGCTCCCGTAGTCGATGGCTCGGTCAGCGACGCGTTCGCGGGCGACGGAGCGACCGCCGACGCAGAGGACGCCGCCGACGCCGGGCCGAACTGCCTCGTGCAAGGGACGACGGAGAGCGCGTGCAGGGCCTGCTGCGAAAACGGGTTCAACGCGGGGTACCAGATCTTCGCTGCGGAGACGCTCGCATGCGCTTGCCAGCCGGCCTTGTGCGGGCCGCCAGACGGTGGCTCGGTTGAGGCGGGGGCGAGCGACGCGGGTGACGCGGCGGTGGGCGACGGCGGAGACGCGGGCGTGAGCGACGCCGCCATGGAAGCGAGCGACGACGCAGGGGCCGCGGGGGACGGGAGCCCCTTCGGCCAGTCCGTGTGCACGGCGAGCTGCAACCGCACGGCGGCGCCCGATCCCACATGCAATACGTGCATCCTCGACACGCTCGGAAGCCTGACCCAGGAGGGGCCTTGCGCCACGACCGTGCTGAGCCAGTGCCTCAACGACGCGACGTGCAGCGCGTACTTCGGGTGCGTGGAGAACTGTCCTTTCAACTGACCAGCCAGCCGCTTTGGCTTGGTGACGGCCCACCTACAGGTGCGCGCTATACCGCGCCAAGCGACTCCGCTTGAGCCGCGCCACGCGAAAAGGGACTTTCGATTCCCGACTGCCCTCCGTATCTTCGTAGTCGCTTATTCACTGGCATGCGCGCTGACGTTGTCACCACGGCGCGCCGCCGGGATTAGGGGAGGCTACGGCTCCATGCTCGTCCGCGCGCGCTCGCTCGCTCGTCCGCTCCGCCTTTTGCGCCGAGCGACGCTACTGGCCGTCGTACCTTTCGTCGTCGCCGCAGGCTGCACGACGGACCCGCCGTCCGGCGCCGGCGCACCGTCGCCGCGGGACGAGGGCAAGACCAACGCGACCTCGCCCGCTGTGGCAGCGTTGCACGCGCCCGCGGCGAGCGTGGACCATGCCTTCAGGTTCCACGCCGGCGATCGCGCCGGCTCGCTCGTCCCCGATGCGCTCTGCAACAACAACGGCGCGACAGCCGGGTTCGGGAGCGGAGCCGACGGCGCTTACGCCCCGGCCGCGAACGGCGCGTTCCCCGAGACGCTCGCCAGCATCACGACTGCGGCCGCATCGGGCGCCACGTCCATCGCGGTGAGCTCGACGAGCGGATTCGCGACCGGCAACCTGGTCCTCATTCATCAGACGCAGGGGACCAACGCCGGCACCTGGGAGACCGCGCAGGTCTCCGCAGTCGGCACCTCCAGCCTCACTCTGTCGTTGCCCCTTCTCGCCGGTTACGCCGCGACGGGCGCGCAGGTCGCGAAGATATCCCAGTTCTCGAGCGTCACGATTCCCGCGGGGGTAACCGTCACACCGCAGGCGTGGAACGGGACCACGGGCGGCATCGTTGCCTTCGTATCGTCCGGCGCCGTTTCGATCGCCGGATCGATCAGCGCCGACGGAGCCGGCTTCCAAGGGGGCGGCGGGGACGGCGGCAACAACGCGTGCGGTGGTGCCGCACCGAAGGGGGGCTTCCAGGGCGAGTCCAGCGTCGGGCTGGGCGTCGCATCCACGGCCGCCAACGGACAAGGTGGAGGCGGAGGGGGCACGCTGGCGTCCTTCTGCTGTTCCGGATGTCCCCCCACGCAGGGGAGCACGGGCGACTCCGGCGGAGGGGGCGGAGGGTACGGAACTGCGGGAGTGACGGGGACCGGAAGCGCGCAAGGGGGCGGTGGAGGTGGGGCTATCGGCCTGCCGGATCTCTCGACCGTCTTCCTCGGTGGTGGCGGTGGCGGTGGCGGCGGCAACTGCGGCGACTCTTCCCCCCCGGGTGCAGCGGGCGGCGGCATCGTGATGATTGCCGCCCCGAGCGTGACGCTCGGCACCACGGGGATCACGGCGCGTGGCGCGGCGGCCGGCGTCAACTCGCCGACGAACTGGGAGGGGGGCGGAGGGGGCGGCGCAGGTGGGGCGATCGTCGTCTCGTCGTCTGCGGTGACTCTCGTCTCCGACAGCATCGACGCCTCTGGCGGCAACGGGTCAACCCAGTGTGCCGGCTCCGGAGGCAACGGCGGCGTCGGTCGCGTGCGCGTGGCCTGCGGAACGCTGAACGGAACCTCCTGCTCGACGGCGAGCACGGGAACGGACGTCGTCCCCACGCCTGAGCTGACGGCGTACTGCGCGTTCACCACATGCACGTCGAGCGCCGAGTGCCCCGCGACGACGCCGGTATGCGATCCGACGACGCGCGTCTGCGTGGAGTGCCTGACGAGCACCGACTGTGCGACGAACCCGAACGGCCCGATCTGCGACACGAGCAAGAACACGTGCGGGACGTGCACCGCGAGCAACGACGCTGCGTGCGCGGGGACGACGCCGGTATGCGACACGTCCGGGACGAACGACGTGTGCGCGGCGTGCAACGGCAACAATGGCTCCGCGGCGACGCTCCCTTGCCCGACCACCACCGACCCGGCGTGCGTGACGAGCGGCGCGACCGCCGGATCGTGCGCCCAGTGTACGAGCGCGACGTTCTGCTCCGGGACGACGCCCGTGTGCTCCGCGGCGGACGCGTGCGTCCCCTGCGACGGCGACAACGCGACCTCGGCCACTGAGCCGTGCCCGACGAGCACCGATCCCTACTGCAACGCGAGCGGGAGCTGCGGGGTCTGCACGACCGACGCCGACTGCACGACCGGCACGCATCCCGGTCCTTTCTGCGACACGACGACCGGCGCGTGCGGGAACACGTGCTTCACCGACGCCGAGTGCGGCGCCGGAAATTGGTGCAACAACCTGAGCGGCCCGGGAACCTGCCAGCCGCAAGTCACGAACGGCAACCCCGTCCCAGGCGGGACGTGCACCTCGACGATCGGCGCCCGTGCGTGCGTGTCCGCCGTCTGCGACACCGACAACGACTGCGGCTACAAGAACGGCGACGGCCCCTGCACCGCGGGCGACGGCACGGTCGTATGTCGCTCGACGATCTGCGCCGCGACCGGGCCCAACACCGGCCTCTGCGAGCAGTGCGTCGTCTCGAGCACGTGCGCTGCGGCCACGCCGGTCTGCGACGCGACGACGGACACGTGCGTCGTCTGCAACGGAGACAACGGGACCGGGGCGACCGATCCATGCTCGTCGAGCTCCGAGCCCGACTGCGTCGCGGGGGCGTGCATCAAGTGCACGAGCGACGCCCAGTGCGGGGCGGGTCACGCAGGGTCCTTCTGCAACACGGCGACGGGCGCGTGCGGAAATACCTGCTTCACCGACGCGGAGTGCGGTGCGGGCAACTGGTGCGACAACCTCTCGGGCCCCGGCATCTGCCAGCCGCAGGTCACGAACGGCAACCCCGTGCCTGGGGGGACGTGCACGACGACGATCGGCACGCGGGCGTGCGTCTCGGGCGTTTGCGACACCGACAACGACTGCGGCTACAAGAACGGTGACGGCCCCTGCACGGCGGGCGACGGCACCGTCGTGTGTCGCTCCACGATCTGCGCGACGACGGGGCCGAACGCGGGCAAGTGCGAGCAGTGCGTCGCCTCGGGCACGTGCCCCGCAGCGGACCCCGTCTGCGACGGGACCACGGATACGTGCGTCGTCTGCAATGGAGACAACGGGACGAGCGTGACCGATCCCTGCTCGTCGAGCTTGGCCCCGACGTGCAACCTGACCAGCGGCACGTGCGGCAAATGTACGAGCGACGCGCAATGCGGCGCGGGGCACGCCGGCCCCTTCTGCAACACGACGACCGGTGCGTGCGGCAATACGTGCACGACGGACGCAGAGTGTGGCGCGGGCAAATGGTGCGACAACCTGAGCGGCCCCGGCGTCTGCCAGGCTCAGACTCCGAACGGCGAGCCCGTGCCGGGAGGAACGTGCACGACGACGATCGGGACGCGCGCGTGCGTGTCTGGAGTCTGCGACGTAGACAACGCGTGCGGCTACAAGAACGGTGACGGCCCCTGCAACGCCGGTGACGGCACGACGGTGTGCCGCTCGATGATCTGCGCGACGACAGGCCCCAACGCCGGCAAATGCGAGCAATGCGTCAGCTCGAGCACGTGCACCGCGACCACGCCCGTCTGCGACCCGACCACGAACACGTGCGTCGGCTGCAACGGCGACAACGGGACAGGCGTGACCGATCCGTGCTCCTCGACCACGACGCCGTACTGCGTCCTTGCCACGGGCGTCTGCTCGGTGTGCACGGTAGACGCGCAGTGCGGAGCCGGGCACGCGGGGCCTTTCTGTGACGTCGCGACGGGCGCGTGCGGAAATCAGTGCTTCACGGACTCCGAGTGCGGCGCCGGAAACTGGTGCGACAACCTGAGCGGCACGGGAGCGTGCCAGGCGCAGACCCCGAACGGGCAGCCGATCCCCGGCGGGACATGCACCACAGGGCTCGGCACCAGGGCCTGCCTCTCGGGCGTATGCACGTCCACGGGGACGAACGCGAACGACTGTGTGCAGTGCACGAGCAACACGCAGTGTGCCGGGACGAGCACTCCCGTCTGCAACACGGCGACGAACACCTGCACGACCGGCGGATCGACGGGCGGGGACGCCGGAGTCGACGGCGGAGATGGCGGCGTGATCGTCATCGGCGGCGGTGACAGCGGGACGACGTCAGGCGAGGACGGCGGGACGAGCAGCGAAGACTCCGGCTCCGAGGAAGACAGCGGCACCACGACCGGCGAGGACGGCGGCACCACGACCGGGCAGGACAGCGGAACGACGAACGAGGACAGCGGCACGACCAGCGAGGACTCCGGCTCCGAAGAGGACAGCGGAACGACTGGGCACGACTCCGGAGCGGTGGAAGACAGCGGCAGTGCCTCCGATGGGAGCACGGCAACCGACGCGGGGGGCGACGCCTCTATCGTCGACTCGGGCACGAGTGACGGGGCGACGCTCGCCACCGACGGTGGTGACGGAGGCACGGCGCAGAACGACGCCGGCTCCAGCGACGCGGCAACCGGGGGCGACTCCGGCAAGGCAGTGAACGAAGACTCGGGGACCACCGCAGACAACGGGACGGTCGAGGGGGGCGGCTGCTCGTGCAGGACGTACGGCGCCCACGGTGACCGCGATACGCGCTCCGATGGCGCGCTCTTCGCGATCGCTGCGGCGGGCTTCCTGGTGCACCGGCGCCGCCGCCGCGTGAGCGGGACGAAGTGAGCGAGAGGCCTTTCTTGCTGTGAACCTTCCGTACTGGTGACCGAAGCGATGATGAAATACGCGGCGCGCTCGTTTGGCCTGGCTCTCTTCGGTGCGATCGCGCTCGGCGCGACGGAGGCGCGGGCGCAGCAGATCCCCGGGTTCGCGCTCGATCAGTTCGACCCGTCCGAGCGAGGGAGCGACTGGTTCGCGCTCGAGTCGCTCGACCTCCGCGGGAACCTGCGCCCCGCGATCGGGATCGTCGGCGACTACTCGTATCGACCGCTCGCGATCTACAACGCCGACGGGTCGGTCCGGTCGAACATCGTGGGGGACCAGTTCTTCCTCCACGTCGGAGCAAGTCTCGTCCTTCTGAACAGGCTCCGCTTCGGGCTCAACGTTCCCGTCGCGATCTATCAGGACGGACAAGGGGGGACGTACGCAGGGGTGACGTATCCGCAGCCGTCGGCGCAGGCGATGGGAGACGTCCGGCTCGGCGTGGATCTCCGGCTCGTCGGCGAATACGGCGACCCTTTCACGCTCGGTCTCGGCGTTCAGGTCTACTTCCCGACGGGATCGCAGACGAACTATACGGGCGACGGCAGTGTTCGGCTCCAACCGCGCCTCATGGCTGCGGGAGACATCTCGATCTTCGCGTACGCCGTCCGGTTCGGCTTCGAGTACCGCGAGCTGAGCGGAGACTTCGCGAACTCCCCCGTCGGGAGCGAGCTGACGTACGGCGCGTCGGCCGGGTTGCGCTTCTTGGATCACAGGCTCCTCATCGGCCCCGAGGTCTACGGCGCGGCAACGGTCTCTGACTCGAGCCAGATCTTCGCGACGCGGACCACGCCGCTCGAAGGGATCCTCGGCGCGCACTACACGATCGCCGACGACTGGAAGATCGGCCTGGGCGGCGGCGCGGGGCTCACGCGAGGCTACGGCTCCCCGACGGCGCGAGGGATGGCGGTGATCGAGTGGGCCCCCGCGGTGAAGAAGCCGCCGAGCGATCGCGACGGCGACGGGATCCCCGACACCGAGGACGCCTGCCCCGACGAGCGCGGCGTCCGGACGGACGACCCGAAGACCAACGGATGTCCCCCTCCCCCTCCGCCGCCGCCCGATCGCGACGGCGACGGGATCCCCGACTCGCAAGATGCCTGTCCGGAGCAGTCGGGGGTGAAGACCGACAATCCGACGACGAACGGCTGCCCCCCTCCGCCACCTGATCGCGACAAGGACGGCGTGCCCGACGCCGACGACGCCTGCCCGGACGTGGCCGGCGTGAAGACGGCCGATCCGAAGACGAACGGGTGCCCCCCTCCGCCGCCTGATCCGGATCGCGACAAGGACGGCATTCCCAACGAACAGGACGCGTGCCCCGATGAGGCAGGACCCAAGAATGCCGACCCGAAGAAGAACGGGTGCCCGGAGGCGATCGTAAAGAACAACCAGATCGTGATCCTCGATCAGGTGAAATTCGCGACGGGGAGCGCGCGCATCCTGCCGGCGAGCAACGGGGTCCTCACCGCCGTGCTGACGATCCTGAAGGACCATCCGGAGATCAAGAAGGTGAGCATCGAAGGGCACACCGACAACAAGGGGGCGGCGGCGCTGAACAAGAGGCTCAGCGCGTCGCGCGCGGCGTCCGTCGTGGCATGGCTGACGACGAAGGGGATCGCGAAGCAGCGGCTCTCGAGCATCGGCTACGGGATGGAAAGGCCGATCGACACGAACGAGACCGACGAAGGGCGACAAGAGAACCGGCGCGTGGAGTTCCACATCGTCGAGCAGGAAGGGGCGACGCCGGCGCCGACGCCGACGCCGACGCCGTAGAGCAAACGTCCCTCCCCTCTCCCCTCGTGGGAGAGGGGCCGGGGGCATAGCAAGCTGGGCCGCGAAACTTGGCTAACAGCTATGGGGCCGGGGGTGAGGGTTCACGCCGCCTACTTGATAGGACCGGGAATCGGCTGCTGTGCAGCCCCGTTGTCGGGGGTCACGCACGACGAAAGATCGAAGAGCATGAACTCGAGGGCGCGCTCCTGAGGCGACAGCGGGTTGTCCGCGCATCCGGAGGGGACGATCCCGCCGGCCCCTTGCCCGCCGTAGTCCCCCGACGCCGCTCCGACGTGCAGGTCGCTGTAGACGACGCGCCCGCAGTAGGCCGGCTGGCCCGCGTCATCCAGCCCTGCGTCCACGGGCGTATTGAACGACAAGTACTCGGTGGCGCCGGCGACGCTCGCCACCGGGCCCGCGTCCAGCGCCGGAGGGATCGTGACCTCGGTCACCGCGTTCTTGTCCGCGGCGATCCACCCCTGCGACGGCGTCCCCGCCACGCCGGCGAGATCGGCGTTGTGCTTCGCACCGGTGATCACGAGCTCGCCGGGCGCCTGCGTCGCCGCCGGCGAGTTGAGCGCGTTGACGGTGCCGAGCCACTGGTCGAGGACCTGCCCCTTCGGGAACGGGCCGCCGTCGTCGAGCGTCGTGAGGATGTTCGCGTAGATGAAGTCGCCGTAGGAGGTCGAGACCGGGTTGTTGCTCGCCTCGGTGATCGGGTTCGCCCCACGCGTCCACGTCGCGATGTTCTCGGCGCCGAACGGACCCGTGTCGAACCAGGCGTAGTGGAAGTGGGACGCGAACACGCGCCCCCCGGCCGACGTGTACGCGAGGAGGTTCTCCTGATCGCTCACCTTGAGCGGGCCCCCGAGCGGCTGGTCGATGGTCTCTGCCCCTTCGCAGGAGAGGATCGTGATGTCGTAGGGCATCAGGTTGGCGAGCGAGTTCCACAGCGACTCCGAGCTGTACGGAGCGGGGGGGGACGTCGTCGCTGCGGGAATGCCATCGACGACGAGGCTGCTCGAACCCTGGAAAATGTGGATGCGCCCCGGCCCGGCCGCCCCCGGCTCGTACTCCGAAGCGTCGACGCCGATCCGCCGGAGCAGGCACTCGAGCGAGTCCGCCCCCCCCGTGGAGATGGCGATGTTCGGCAGGTCCCCCTCGCTCTGGCTCGAGGGGAGAGTCAGCTTCGTCGTGATCGGGTTGTCGGTGCAGGCAATCACGCTCGCGACCGTGGTCTGCCTGCGCCATTTTCCGATCTGGATGACGAGCGGGATCGACGTCCCCGACGGCACGTTCTGGATCGTGAACTTCCCGGTCGCGTCCGTGACGGCCGCGGCCACCGGTCCACCCAGATAGAGCGAGTCGCACGAGTTGCACGAGGCGCCCGTCGGGAGCGGGCCCGGCGTAGAGCTCGGGACGTAGACCACGACGTTGTAGAGGGGGTCGTTCCCGGCCGGGTCGTAGACAGTGCCGCTTACGGTCGTCGAGCCGCCGTCCGCGCACGTCACGACCGAGCACTCGAAGCCCGTGCACCCCGGCGTAAGAATGGGAACCCTCGCGTCCGAGACCACACCCGCATCTTCCCCGCCGTTCTGCGTGAAGAGCGGAGGAAAGGGGCTACCGCACGCCGGGGCGGCGAGACCGGCGAGAAGGGCGACGACGGCCAGGAGGCCCGCGACGGCGAAGGGTCTTCTCGAGCTTCGTTTCATCGCCTCTCCGCGAGCCAGGCTTTCACGTCGCCCGCGGCGCCGTCGTGCCCAGCTCCTTCGTCGATCTTCGCTGCGGCGCTCGCGAGCTCGGCGATCCGCGGCGTACGCTTCCCCGTCTCCCAGAGCGCCTTCGCGAGCGTGAAGCGCACCGCCGCGGCGTCCTCCTCCTGAAGCGAGAGCCCCCCTTCTGCCGACGTGCTGATCGCGAGCGCCTTTTCGAGCGGCGCGAGCGCGTCGCGCGCGTGGCCGGTGGCGAGCTTCACCTTGGCGAGGCCGAGGAGGGAGTGGACGTAGCAAGGCTCGCGCTCGTTGGCGGTCCGTTCGTGGATGCCCATCGAGCTCACGAACGCCGACGCGGCCTCGTCGTAGCGGTGGAGACAGACGAGTGCGTCGCCGGTGCTGCTGTAGGAGTAGCTCACGCCGACGCTGTCGGGGCCACTGACGCGGATCCCCTGGTCGACGGACTTGCGGCAGTACCGGAGCGCCTCGGCGCACTGGCCGGCGACGGTGAGCTCGGCGCAGACGTTGTTCTCCATCAACGCGAGCTCGCTGTCGTCGGGGGCGACGCGCTCGGCGAGGGCGATGGCCTGGCGATTGAGATCGAGACTCAACAAGTGATCGCCCGATTCGCCGGCCGTGAAGGCGCGCGCCGAGAGGAATTCCATGCGCATCGGGTGCTCCGGGCCCATCGCGCGCACGATCGCCGCGTCGGCTTCCTCGGCCAGGCGGCGGGCTTCTTCGCGGTGGCCAACGGATACCTCTCCGAACGCGAGCATACGCTCGGCGCTGGCGAGGCGCTCATCGCCCCCCGCGCGACGTGCCGCTTCGAGGGCTTCGCGATCGAAGGACACAGCCTCTTCGAAGCGCCCCTGGTGATCGCGGAGCATCCCCATCGCTTCGAGCCAGGCTTGCTTGCGCGCGTCGTCGGAGGCGCGCCTCGCGAGAGCGGCGTCGGCGACGGCCGACCAGCGCTCGGCGTCGGCGAAGCGACCGGCTTCGGCGGTCCACTGGACGAGACCCGTGGCGATGTCGGCGCGGGTGGCGTCGTCGCGGCCCCGGTCGGCGAGGTGCTCGGCCTCGGCGCCGGCGGCGAGCAGCTCGTCGGCGGGGGCCGAGGCGTCGGCTTTGGCGCGTGCGAGGACGAAGAGGACCTGCGCGACGATCGGGGCGTAGCCAACCGCGCGCGCGCGGACGAGGAGAGGCTCGGCTCGGGCGCGCGCGGCGTTCGAGAGGCCGGCGGAGCGGGAGGCGATGATCGCGGCGAGCTCCTTCCGCATCGCGGCGATCTCGGCGCGAATGGCCGGGTCGTGAGGCTCCGGCTCGACGGCGGTGAGCGAGACGACGTCCTTGCAGCGATCGACGGGGGGGAGCCCCATCGCGGCCTCGAGCGCCTTGCTCGCGACCGTGCGATCCGCGCCGGCGAGGACCTGCGCGAGCGCGTGGACCTCCTCGCGGTCTTGCTCGAGGCACGCCATCCGCAAGGTCATGACCGGCTCGGACTGGGTCTGGTGGATGCGCGTGGCCTCGCAGGTCTGCACGTACGCGCTCTTCCACTTGGCGAGATGATCGTCGATCTGCTGGCGCGTGCGGCGCCACGTGTCGGCGGCGTAGGGGACGCCGGTGGCGAGGAGGGCGCTCTCGATGCGCTGCTCGAGCGCCGGGTTCCACACCTCGCTGACCTCGGCGTCGCTGCCGGCGCAGAGCTGCGCCTGGCGCGAGGCGGCGACGCGCGCGGCGACCGTGGCCGAGAGCGCGACGACGCCGATCGCTCCGGCCACGCCGAGAGCGACGAGGCGCTGGCGGAGAGGGTCGCGCGTGAGATCGCCGAGGAGCGCGTCCATCGACGGGTAGCGCGCTTCCCGGTCGAGGCTCAGACCGCGGTGCAGGACGCGCAACAAGCGGGCGGGGACGGGGCTCCCTTTTGGCGGCTCGCGAATCTCCCCGAGGAGCGTCGCTTTGCTGAGCTCGCGCATGCCGCGCCCCGCGAACGGCTTGTGGCCGTACAGCGCGTCGAAGAGCGCGACGCAGAAAGCGAATTGATCGGTGCGCGCGTCGATCCCCTCGCCGGTGTACTGCTCGGGTGCCATGTAGCCCGGCGTACCGACGAGCGCCCCCGCCTCGGTCATCGGCGTCTCGAGCGCGGGGGTGCTCCCGCTGGCGGAGGAGAGCTCGCTCGGCGTGACGCTCACGGGGAGGTGCGAGAGCGGCCCCCCATCGCCGAAGGGGCGCGCGAGGCCGAAGTCGGTCACTTTGATGGCCCCCGCGTCGGAGACGAGGACGTTGTCGGGCTTGTAGTCGCGATGGACGAGCCCAGCGGCATGGGCGGCGGCGAGACCGCGCCCCGCTTGAACGTGGGCCTTGAGGACCTCGCGCCAAGGGCGACCTTTCTGCCACTTGCGCAGCGTGGTTCCGAGGACGATCTCCATCGTGAGGAACGTCCGGTCGCGAACCTGCCCCGTGTCGAAGACGGCGACGACGTTCGGGTGGGAGAGGCGAGCCATCGCTTGCGCCTCGCGAAGGAGGCGCGCTTCGAAGCCCTCCTCGACCCGCAGAAGCAACTTGAGGGCGACGCGGCGATCGAGCTTCGCGTCATAGGCCGCGTACACCTCGGCCATGCCGCCGGAGCCGAGCTTCTCGAGCACCGTGTAGCGATCGAGGACGGTGCCGGGCGTGAGGAGATCTTCGCGCGGAGCGGCGGCGCGATCGGGGAGCGTCGCAGTCGAAGTGGAGGTGGGCGTGGGAGAAGCGGTAGGGGGCTCGGCGGGGGGGGTCACCGAGGAGGACACGAAGAAATGGTGCGGCGAGGGGCGGGGGGGGTCAAGCACGCCTCTCCGTGGCATGATCTACGGGCCCGAATGCGGGACGGTCGGTCTCACCCGGAGGTTTTCCATGGCGTCTCGCCCCTTCGTCGTCCTCCTTGGGACACTGGTCGTGGTCGCGTGCTCGAGCTCGAGCTCGAATGGCAACGGCGGATCGGGAGCGACCGACGCAGGATCGTCGTCCGGCGGTGATGCGAGCAGCTCCGGATCCTCGTCGTCAGGGAGCGGAGCGAGCAGCTCCGGATCGCCGTCGTCGGGGGGCGGCTCCGGATCCTCGTCGTCGGGGAGCGGAGCGAGCAGCTCCGGATCGCCGTCGCCCGAAGGGGGCGCGGGAGAAGACAGCGGCATCACGTCGTCGGTGTGCCTGGACTCCGCGGCAGCATTCACCAGCTCGGATCCGAATGGTCAATGGAGCAACGGCGCCTACTTCGTCCGCAACGACGCGTGGAACACCGACGCGGGACCGCAGACGCTCTACGCCTGTTCGTACAGCAGCTGGAACGTCGTCGCGAACGAGCCGAGCACCACCGACGTCAAGACGTACCCGGACGTGCAGATGGACTTCCAGGCGAGCGGCGCCGCCACCGGATCGGGTGTGCCGATCAACTCGTTCCATTCCGTCACGAGCACGTTCGCCGAGACGAGCCCCCACGTCGGGATCTACGAGGACGCCTACGACATCTTCGTCAACTCGACCACGCTCGTCGGACCGGGGACGACGGAGATCATGATCTGGGTCGACAACTACAATCAGGTGCCGGCCGGAACGAAGTTCGCGACGGCCGTGGCCTTGGACAGTCGGACGTACGACGTCTACTACGAGGCCGATAACGGCAACGGCGGCCACTACGTCGCGTTCGTGGCCGACGACAACTTCAGCTCCGGGACCGTCGATCTCCTCGCGTTCTTCAACTACGCCGTGGCGCAGTCCTGGATCCCTGCCACGGCGCCATTGAATCAGGTCTGCTTCGGGGTCGAGATCTGCGAGACGAACGGCGCCGACGCGACGTTCGAGTTCACCAACTTCTCGATCACCGCCGACTGACGCACCCCGCTCGTCACTACAGCGACTGTGGATTCCCAGGAAACCGTGTTTCCAGCGGCAATGCACGGTCCGCGGCGCGCAGGTTGCACGACATTGTCGCCGAATCCCATGTCCCGCAGCCCGCGTGGTCCGCAAGGCCGCTTTCTCGCTGCGCTTCTAGCGCTCGCCCCCCTCCCCTGGGGTGCGGGCGATCCTCCGTCGACGCGGAGCCGACCGTCACGAATGCCGGGCTCGTCCTTCTCGAACGAGATCGCCCGCGCCGCGTAAGGGAAAGCATCCAATGAACTTCGACGACTCGACCTCCGAACAACGCGACGTACGCGACATGAAGGGCGCACCGCTCGCGCTGCTCGTCGTCGGAGACTCGACCGTGCAGAGCATCGCCCTCCCCGCCCGAGGAGCAGTCGTCATCGGTCGCGCGCGTGAGTGCGAGGTCTCCATCGGCGATTCATCGGTGTCGCGGCGGCACGCTCGCCTTCACGTCTCTCCGCTGCAGCTCGAGGATCTCGGGAGCGCGAACGGCACCCGGGTTGGCGGGCGCAGGCTCGCGAAGGGGGAGCCCGCCGAGCTCGCCCCGGGGGACGCCTTCACGCTCGGAACGGTGACCCTCTTCGTCCAGCGCGCACGGTCGCATACCTCGGGGATCGAGGTCCGGACCGACGCCTATTTCGACGCGCGCCTCGTCGCCGAGTGCGCGCGGGCCCACAAGTACGCGCTCCGCTTCGCGCTCGTCACGCTCTCCGTCGTCGACGCCGGTGGCGAGAGCTCGCTCGAGGAGGCCGTCCGCGCCGAGGCGCGGCCTGGTGACGTGGTGGGCGTCGGTCCGCGCGGGGAAGCACGCGCGCTTCTTCTCCACGCGACGCGCGAGGTGGCGGACACGTTCGCGGCGCGCGTATGTGCGAGGCTGAGGGAACCTGCGGAGTGCGCGATCGGAGTCGCGCTCTGCCCGGACGACGCGATCGATCCTGGAGGGCTCCTCGCGTCCGCCCGCGTCCGCGCCGCCCCCCGAGCGCTCCGCCCTCGCGAGCAGGGGGTTACGCCGCTCGCGGTGGATCCGGCGAGCCGCGCCATCCTCGACCGCATCGCGCGGCTCGCGGCGAGCGACCTCCCAGCGCTCTTCGCCGGCGAGGAGGGGACCGGCAAGCGAACGCTCGCCGCGTGGCTCCACGCGCAGTCGAAGCAAGCGCGCCGCCCGCTCGTGCGCGTCAACTGCCAGGCAGTGTCCGAGGCACAGCTCGAAGCGGAGCTCTTCGGGGTCGAATCCGGACCCGATGCACGCGAAGGGGCGGTGGAGACCACCGACGGCGGGACCATCCTCCTCGAGCACATCGACCGGCTCCCCGCGGCGCTCGAGTCGCGCCTGCTGCACGTCGCCGACTACGGGCAAGTGTACCGCGTCGGAAGCATCACGCCGCGGCGCGCGCGCGTCCGGATCCTCGCGACCGCGCGGCGACGCCCCGAGGGGCGAGACCTGGCTCGGCGCCTCGCCTGCGCGGTCGTCGAGGTGCCTCCGCTTCGAGAACGCCCAGAGGACATCGAGGCGCTCGCGCGAACGTTCGCGACCGCCGCTCAGCCGACGCACGTCAGTGCGCTCCAATTCGCCCCGGAGGCGCTCGCGTCGCTCCGGGCGTACCCCTGGCCGGGGAACGTCGATGAGCTTCGCGTCACCGTGGAGCGCGCGGTCGTGACGGCGAGCGGCGGTCGGATCGAAGTCATCGACCTCGATCTCCCCGAGCGCACGTCGCCGTCGGGTCTCCGCGCCGACGTCGAGCAGCTCGAGCGAGCCCGCATCCAGAGCGCCCTCTCCTCCGCCGGTGGGAATCGGAGCCGGGCCGCTCGGGCGCTCGGGATCGCACGGAACACGCTCCTCGCGCGGCTGAAGGCGTACGGTCTGATGGGCCCTACGGACTGATCGTCGCCCCCAGCAAGGAGTGACGCCGACCGCTGCGCGCGTCACTGCGAGAGAAACGCCCCGAACGACATCGCCCAGTTCCCATTCGAGCTCGTCGCCGTCGCCTGATACGAGCCCGGTGTCACCGCGATCATGTCTTCGGTCAGGTTGCCGTCGAACGTCGACCGCCCCGTGAACCCCGTTCCGGGGGTCACCGTCCCGTGCGAAGTTCCGAACCCGAAAATGAGCTCACTATTCCCCTGCGTCGTCGCAAAGCCACTGGCCATCGCGTTGGTCGCATCCGACGTTCCCGTGAAAGCTGCCCCCACGTCGAACGCGTTCGCGAGCGCCACGCCGGAGTACTCGTGGATGTAGACATCGAAGTACGTGGTCGAAGAGAGCGTCACCGTGACGGTATCGGTCCCGCCGAGGACATTGCTCGCGAACGCGATGTACTGCGCCAGCGTGTCACTCTGGGGGCTCGTCGCCGGCGTGACCACGATTTGATAGGTGTTCCCCAAGCTGTCAGTCACCTGTGAGAGCGTCGCTCCCCCGCCGGCGCCGAGCGCGACGGCGACGATGATCGCGTCGCCCGCGCCCACGCCGTTCGCGAACGCGACGCTCACGGTCGAACCTTTCGTCCCTCCCCCGGCGGCTGCCTGGACGAAACAAATGGAGCACGAGCCCGAGTCGTCGGAGAGGCCCCCGTCCGACTCACCTGGATCGGGCGATCCATCGATCGGAATCGCCGCATCGGCGGATTGCAAAGTTGCACTCGAGTCCCCCCCCGCGGCTCCAGGGGATCCCGTCGCGCCGTTTTGCGGAGAAACGCTCGATGAATCCCCGCCTTGGCCAGCGGTACCTCCATCGACCAGGCCTCCCCACGCCACACCGCCCTCTGCGCCGCCATCGTCGCCGCCGCCGCCGGCAAATCCGTCGAACGACGTCACGAGCGAGCAGCCGCTCGTGAGAATCAAGACCGAGGATGCCCACGCTATCGCGTGACGCGAGGCTGTCCAACGACGGCTCGCCACCCGATGCGGGCTCTCGTGCGGTGACGGTGTGACCGGAGTGACTGCCGACATCGGATCCGTTCTTCCCGTGCAACGACCGAACCGATTCCTCGCGCGCGCGTGACGACACCATCGCACCTCGCCGCTCGGTCACACGAGTGTCCACCTCGGGCAAGCACTCTCTTTGCAACGCAGGAGGGGGCCCGCGTCTCTTTCTCGAGGAGGCATTCCGTCCGTGGAGCTTCGACCCGGCCATCGAATCGATCGCTACGAGCTCGTCGCGCCGCTCGCGCGAGGGGGCATGGGCGCCGTGTGGCTCGCCCGCGTGCAGCGCATGCCCGGCTTCGAGAAGTTCTTCGCCGTGAAGACCGTCCTGCCGCAGTACGCGGCCGACCCGGCGTTCCGGAAGATGTTCATCGACGAGGCGCGCATCGCGTGCGCGATCAACCACCCGAACGTCGCCGCGATCATCGACGTCGGTGAAGAGGCGGGGATGCTCTTCACGGTCATGGAGTGGGTCGACGGCGACTCGCTCGACGCGCTGAAGAGGACCGTCGAAGCAGAGGGGGGACGAATCCCCCACGGGATCGTCCTTCGCCTCATGAGCGATGCGTGCGGCGGCTTGCACGCCGCGCACGAGGCGCGCGACCGCAGCGGCAAGCTCCTCGAGATCGTCCATCGCGACATCTCGCCGCACAACATCCTCATCGATCCGCAAGGCGCGGCCATGCTGATCGACTTCGGCATCGCCCTCGCGCGCGACCGCGTGGCCGAGACGACGAGCTCGGGCCTCAAGGGCAAGGTGCGGTACATGTCACCCGAGCAGGCGGAGGGGGGGACGGACATCGACCGGCGGGCAGACGTGTGGGCCGTGGGCGCGGTGATGTACCGACTGATCGAGGGGCACGCGCCGTACGAAGGGGCCTCCGAGCTGTCCGTGCTCCGGAGCCTCTTCACCGAGTCGAGCCCCGATCCGATGCGCGCGAACCTGCCGGCGCCGCTCGCCGCGGTCATCATGAAGTGCCTGAGCCGCGACCGGAGCGCGCGCTACGAGAGCGCCGGGGAGCTGCAGCGCGCGCTCGAGATCGCGATGCGCGACGCGAACGTGATGACGACGAGCGCGGACGTGGCGGCGTACGCGAAGACCCGGCTCGCAAAGCGCGTGAGCACGCGGCGGGCGAAGATCGGCGCGATCCTCTCGCAGCTCGACAACCGAGCGATCCCGCCGCGCGAGCCGCCGCCGCGCGAGCCATCGCTCGGTGACCCCCCGCCGCGGCGCGAGCCGTGCTCCTCCACCGCGATCACGCTGTCGGACGCTGCGGCGCCTCCGCCGGCAGAAGCCGAGATCATCCCGACGATCGATCTCATCGACATGAACCTCGGCGCCGACGGGACCCTGGGCGCCGGATCGTTTCACACCGCGGACCGACTCCCTCGGACGCGGCCGGTCGCGTTCTGGTGGGCGATCCCGGCGACGCTCGTTCTCCTCGTGGCCGGAGTGGTCGGCGGGCGCCTCGCGTCGCGGGGCGAGCACGCGAGCGCCGCGACGGCACATCCCGCACCGACGCCGAGCTTCACGGCGCAGGCCGTCGTCGTGCCGGCGGCGGTAGACTCTGCGCCCGAGCCGGCGGCGGTGCTCGCGCCTGCCGTCCCGAGCGGGATCCCGTTCCCGGTCTTGCCGCCCGCCGCGACGGCGACCGAAGAGCCGGCCCCCTCTTCAACTGCGGTCGCGGCAGCTCCGGCGAGAGTGCCCGCAGCGAGCAAGCATCCGGTCGTCAAGCCGGTGGCTCACCGGAACGTCGTCGACTGCGATCCCCCGTTCACCGTCGATGCGGACGGCTTTCGTCACTACAAGCGGGAGTGCGCGCGATGAGGCGCACCGGCGGGCTCGTCGTGGCGTCGGTCGTGGCCGCGGTGGCCGTTTGCGCGAAGCCGCAGGCCGCGCGCGCCGACGTGGCGAACGAGTGCATGGTGGCCGCGGAGCAGTCGCAACCCCTCCGCCGTGACGGCAAGCTGATCGCGGCGCGGCGGAAGCTACTCGAGTGCGAGCGCACCGCGTGCCCCGCGTTCGTCCGCGACGATTGCACGAAGTGGCGGAGCGAGGTCGACGCCGCGATGCCGTCGGTGATCGTGCGTGCGGTGGACGCGTCGAACGCCGAGGTCTCCGACGTACGCGTATCGGTGGACGGACAGGTCGCCGCGCCGCGCCTCGACGGCCAGGAGATCCCCGTCGACCCGGGCATTCACGTGGTCCGGTACGAGCGCGCGGGGAGCCCGCCCGTCGAGGACCACGTGCTTATCCGGGAGGGGGAGCAAGGGCGCGTCCTCTTCGTGAAGCTCGAAGGGCCACCGCCGGCACCGCCGCCCACGCCGACCGCGGTGCCTCCGCCCGCGGTCGCACCGCGGCCCGTGCTCCGCGTGCTCGCTCCGCAGCCGGAGACGCCGCCGCCGGCGCACGCGGGGGCGCCGGTGCTTCCGCTCATTCTGATCGGAGTCGGGGTCGCGGGGTTAGGGGTGGCGTCGTACTTCTGGGTCTCGGGGCTCGAGGATCGGGCCCAGATGGAGTCGACATGCGCGCCGAGCCACTCGTGCTCGGCGGCCGCGGTGAGCGGGGCTCAAGGGAACCTGCAAGTGGGGGACGTGGCGGGGGGGGCAGGGATATTGGCGGCGGCGGTGGGGACGCTCCTGTACTTGACGAGGGGGCACGGACCGGCGAAGGGGGCGCCGCCAGTGGAGCTGCGCGTGGTCGCGGGGGGAGCGGTGATTGACCTGGGGGGGAGGTTCTGAGAAGGGGGCGCACTCGCCAACGCCGTCGCGTGCGACTACGCCATGGGGATGAACCTCCAGGCGCTGTACGTAGCCCTGTACTCCGGCGGTCTCTCGGCGGTCGGCGTCTGGCACATCGTCGCCGGCGACACGACCGAGCGGCTCTTCGACCAGCCGCGCTTCGTTCGCCCCGTGGGAGCGGCGCTCTTCGCGTTGGCGCTTCCGTGTCTGTTGTGGCGCGGCGTCTACTTCGACGCGATGGCCGTGGTGTTCGTCGCCTCGGGAGCGATGCGGCTCTTCACGCCGTCGTTCAACATCCGCGTGCAGAAGGCGCTGTATCCGCGGTGGGTGCACGGGTGGATCATGCTCGTTGGCGGGGGGGTGGCGTGGGGGCTTTATCGGTGGATGACGGGCTAGAGCGAACGTCGATTGATCGTGACGTTCGGCCGACGGCTCCCGCCGGGTGGGGGGCTTCTTCGCGCGGGCCGCTGTCGTTCCATCCAAGAGACGTTAGAGGAAGTGATGTCAGGTCCGCTCTGCTTCCGCCGCCGCATCCTCGATCTCTTGCCACAGTCCAGGCAGATCGATCTGAAGCCCCGGACACCCGGGCACACTCTCGATGACTCGATCGGCCTCGCTGAGCGCGACGACGTATCGACCGTCTGCACCGAGCTCGAGGATCTCGAGGATGCGCAGCTCGGGATCGACGATCCAATACCAGTGCACACCGAACGCGGCGTAGTCGGCCACCTTCTCGACGCGATCGCGCCGACTGTCGCGCGGCGTGGAAGAGACGACCTCGACGGCGATGTCGGGCGGAATCGGGATCACGCCGCGCATCGGAGGCTTGCGGCTTCCGGGGAGATAGACGGACACGTCGGGTTTGCGACCTCGGCGCGGTTGGAGCGCGAACTTGGCCTCCGAGCCCATGACGATGCCCTTCTTGCCGCGAAGCCATCCGTGAAACGCCGCGACGAGCGACGCCACGATGATCTCGTGAATGCAGTCCGGCACCTCTTCCTCCACGAGGTGCGCGTCCACCAGCTCGCCGGGCTCGTCTTCGGGCATCGCTGCCCATTCGGCGAGAGAAAGCTCGACGCTCGACTGGGCAGTCATCGCTTCGAGCATAGCACCGGCTCCTTGACGGCATCGGGACGCGCCGTTCGTGGAGGGGCGTTGAGCACGAGGGATGCCTGGCGCGAGGGGGCCGTTCTCGCGGGGATTCGGGTTCGAGGGGAGTGGCCGTGCCGGAGATCGTGGTGGCACGGCCAGCGCGGAGTGGAGCGACGGGGGCGCGCTCAGAGCTTCCCGGACAGATCGAGATACGCCGTCACCCCGACCAGGGCGAAGATACTCCCCGGCGTGATCGGGCCGCCGGCCCCCGTCACGGAGAGGCTCGCCTCCGGCACCACGCGCACCCAGTCGCCAAACTTCGCGTGGAGCCCGATGCCGAGTACGACTTCTGCGCCCTCGTAGGTAACCGACTGGACTGGGGTGCTCTGCTCCGCCTGCCAGGATTGGTGGATGAGTCGATACCCTCCGCCAATCTCGCCGAAGAAGCCGATACCGGCGGGATTGGAGATGAAGCCGAAGTCGACGCCCACGTAGTCGGTGTCCGCGGAGTGACTGACGGGGCCCACGTAATTTGCCGGCCCCCCCGGGTCGCTCGGGACGCCGCCGATGAAACCGTGCTGGTAGACGCCGCCAAGGTACAGACGCTGCAGAAGTCGGAAGCCCGCATTGAGTCCGATGTACGGACCTGGGGTGGTTGACACGGTCAAGGTCTGAGGAGTGCCGGCGAGATAGCCTACCGAGGCGCCGATCATCACGCCGCTGCTCGGCTCCGGCGTCGCGGGTGTGGCGCCCGGCACTGGGCTCGGATCGGTGGTGACGGCGCGTGCTGGAGCCGCACTCAGTATGACGCCCAACGCGGGACCCGCTACGAGAGCCCCGAGCGCCCGCCTCGTGCGCGTCATGACTGGAGGCTGACCCACCTCAAAAGTCTACGCCACGCTCCGACCCATCGAGCTTCGTGGGCCAAGAAAAAGCCCCTCGGCTCCTTTCGAAGCCGAGGGGCCACCCATGACTCCACTGGCCTTACGGCGCGTGCGGGGTCACGACGTTCGACGCCACGGGCGCAGTCGCAGGCACTGCGTTCGCGGTCGTCGATGCGGAAACCGAGCTCGCGCTCGGCGTTGTCGCAACGGGCGTTGCAACAGGGGCGGCCTCAGGAGAGCTCCCTGTGGTCGTCGGTGCGGTCGTGGCCGAGTCGCCGGCCGTCGCTTGCGCGGCAGCCAGTTTCTCCGCCGCGAGCGCGGCCTTCTTCCCCTTCTGCTTCGGATGGGCCTTCTTCGCCGCCGGCGTCCGGTAGGCGAAGAATTCCTTGACTGGCGCGAGCTGCGACTTCAACTGCGAGTCGCGGTGCGCCACCTTCTGAAGCATCCCGTACAGCGTCGTCGCGGTGTTCCACGACGTGCTGCCAGCATTGTCCATGTTGTCCTGCACGAGCGTCAGGGCACTCACGAGCTTCTGCTTTACGGGATCGAGCTGAGATACCAGCACGAGGTTCGACGTCATCTCGGACGTCGGCTGCTTCGGAACGGTGACCCCTTGCTCCGTGCTGAGAGTGGCGAGGGTCGAGATGACCTTCTCCATCCCCTTTCGGGAGCGAGTGGCAGCCTTCCGCTGCTTGGCCGTGAGCGTCTGGGTGGGGAGCGCCAAAGCGGCGATCGCCAGATCCAGGTGCTGCATGGCCCCGGTCGTGTCCATGGTGGACGCGCCGGCCGATGAATCGGATTTCTTCTTCGTAGACATTTTTTCCTCCTCTCTGCCCTCCCTCGCGAGCCACTCCGGAGGACCATCCCCGGGAGCGCTTGCTCGTTCGGACTCACGCAATCTGGAGGAAACGCGGACGTTCGTCCGTTCCGTTCACCGTTCCTTTCGAGGGGCGAAATGGGGGCCCTGGGGAACGGTGGAGGAACGGTAGGCGCGGAGCGAGCGTCATTTCCGAGCCCTGCAAGTGAGCTTCGCGCCCACCGATCGGCCTACGCAATGAAGCGCGGTGAGATCCGATCCGGTTTTCGTTGGTTCGGAGAGTCGCTTCGTTGGATCTCACGATCGATCGGGTGATTTTTCACCGCGCGAGCGTCCGATCGAACGAAACGATCGTGCGTCCGAACCGAATCCGGTGGGATCTCGATGAAGCGCGGGTCTCCCGGAATGAAATTCGGTGAGATCTCACCCTCGCTTCTCGAAGAACGTGCCAACCGATCGTCGATCTCGATCGAGTTTCGTTCGAGTCGAGCCGAGCTTCGCCGGTTTTCAGGGTCGATTCATGACGCCGGAGGATCGGTTCGCCCGCTTTGTGCGTCGCGATAACGAGAACCATGGAAACAAGAATGATTCCTCACGATCGTTCACTACGATCCGTCGGCGGGACGCTCGGTCTGGATCGAATTTTGTTCTGAACGTCGAGCAAGAGACGAGCGGAGTTGCCCCTCACCCTCTTGATGCGAGGGACTTCCGGAGCCGTAGGATCCCATCTGAGACCGAGAACACGGCTGCCCTCAAAGACTCGATGCCGAGGAGGTTGACGTCGACATCGGACCAGATGAAGACGCGCTCGCCCACAATCGCGGCCCGAGCCCACGAGATCTGCCCATTGAGCTCGAGCAGGGACCGCAGGGCCGCGCTCTCCTCAGGAGCCTTCATGGCATCGCAAACGACCTGTAGGGAGATCTCACTGCACTTGACGACGAGGACGTATGGCTCTTTTTCGTCGCCGAATGGCAGAAGCCACTGCGCGTCCTTCTCTTGATTGAGGAAGTTGAACGAGAGGCTCAACCGCGTGAGGAGGCCAGAGATCTCGCCTCGCTTCTCAGGCGACAATTGCATCAGCCGACCCTGAGTCGCGAAGTAAGGAATTCGCTAGGCTCGTTCACCTTCTTGAATTCCGGGCGCGGGGCGGAGACCGGGCGCAAGAATGTCTCAAGGTGAGGTCCCTCAAGCGCCCCGTGGCGGCGCGCTTGCTCGATCACCCGAGTCATTGCGCCCCGTACCCGGGCGTCTTGCTCGAGCGCGCTCGCGATCTCGACTCGATGGTAGCCCACCGGATCGCCGATCGACGCGATCGCCGCGACGGCGCAGATGCGCACCGAAGGCTCCGGGTCGTCCAATGCCGCGACGAGATGCGGGACGGCGGCACCATAGCGAAGGCGCGCAAGAGCATAGGCGCACGTGTCCCGAACACTGGAGGGCTGACGGGCATCCCTGAAGAGAGCAAGCACGGCCTCTCCGGCTTCTAGAGCTCCTAGCTTCCCCAGAGCGTCCGCCGCAGCTTCTCGAACGCGCGCGTCGTCGGATGTCAGGAGGCCGCGTATGCGAGGGATCGCGCCGACGTCACCACGGCGGGCGATCTCGTGAACGATCCGCGCCGCCATCTCTGCCGGCGCGGATTCGATATCGGCGACGAGTCGATCCGTTCGACGCGCTCGGAGCCCGCCTCGTTGTTCGACCGCGACCATTCCCAAACGTTGCCCTTTGCATCGATCCAACCCGAGCTCTTCGGACGCTTCTTCGGGGGCCCACCCTTTGGAGCCGTGTAGGGGTATCGCCCTGCTCGCGGCAGCTTGCTCGCAGGATGTTTGAGCTGAACGGGAACCTTTCTCGAGGCCATGAAGAGGGACCGTAGAGGTCTTCACTCTAGCACGACGATCTCGCGCAGGTCCGAGCGCGCGCTTTCGCGATCCCGATCACCTCGCGATCGCCCCAACCCCGAGCCGATACCCCTGGCTCCGACTGAACGAGATGATCCTCTCCCCCAACCCCGCCGGCATCCGCACCTCGGCCGCCTCGAAGCTCGCCTCTATCTTGGCCGCAAGAGTCAGCCGCGCCTTCCTCACGATCTGATCCGGGTGGTCCGCCCCCGGCGCGATCTTCTTCCCGAGCTCCACCGACTTCATCCACCCCTTCCCCTTCGCCAGCGCGAACAACATCGCCAGCTGATTCTCCGTGAGCAAGAGCCGCACGCGCCCATACCAAGCCTCCCCGCGCCCCACCGACAGCACCAGCGGCGCCCCCTCCGTCGCGAACCGCCACGGCTCGACGTCGTCGCCCACGCCGCACTCCTCGGCGATCCGCCCCGCGATCCAGCCCACGTCCTCCACGCCGAGCTGCTCGCCCGGGCTGACCTCCACTTCGGCCACCGCGCCGCCGAGCGATCGCCCGCGCGGAACGATCAGCGCCGGCGTCGCGCGCCCGCACGCGCGACGAAGCTCCTTCAAGAGCGGCACCACGTCCGCCTCGCTCACGGCGCGCACGAGCGAGAAGACGATCACCTTCCCGCTCGGCGCGCCGATCTCGCCGATCGGCAAGAGCCCCGCCGGCGCGTCCGTCACGCGCGTCTCCGCGAGCCCCATCGCGCCGCGCAGCACCTCGGCGACGCGCCCCCAGTCGATCGCGTACCAGACGAGCGCCTCGGGCTTCGCGTCGAACGCGCGGATCGCGAGCTCTTCGCCGACCACGTACGCCGCGTCTTCGCCGGGCATGTCGAACGCGCGCAGGAGCGATCCCCACCGCCGGTGCTCGCGCCCGCTCGGACGCTTGCCGCGAACGCGCGTGAGGGTCCGCTGCGCGACGGCGCGCGCGAAGGCCGCTTGCGTGAGCAGATCGACCCACCGCCACTCGGGCTGCATCGGCGCGACGGACGGCAGATCGTCGGGGAGCGAGCCCGGCGCGTGCATCTCGAGGGCGTCCATCGCGAGGCGCAGCTCCTCTTCGAAGCGACCGTCGGAGAGGAGCACCTTCCACGGGAGCTCGATCGTCGCGTCGACCGGCTCGTCGTGCCCGTCGACTCCGAAGCGGATCGTCGTGCTCCGCAGGTAGCCGCGCGCGCGACCGCCCCGCTCGTGGATGTGCGAGAGCGCGGCGTCGGAGCGGACGCGGAAGCGCGGACCGTCGTCGACCTCGCACATGATGACCTCGAGCTTCTTCACCCCCGGCGGGAGCGGCACAGCAGCGAGCCACGCGTCGCCCCTGTCGTGGAGCGACTTCAACGTGAACGCGGGGCGATCCGAAAACGCGTGCGGTTCGTGCGCGCACGCGCCGCCGATCGCGGCGGCCCAGTCGGTGAGGAGCGCAGGGCGCGCGAGCGAGAAGGCGACGCGGCCGTCGCGCGAGTCCCACCGGACGACGTCGCACGCGAGGGGGCGGAGCGTCCGGACGCGGCGAACGCCGTCAACGTCGGTGACGGCGCGCTCGGCGGGCCCGCGGTAGACGACGATGGCGCGAAGGACTCCCGACTCGATCGGCGTGGTCCATCCGCGAACGAAGTCGGCGCCGTGAACGGCGCGCGCGGCGTCGAGGAGAAGCTCGGGCGACGCGGGGAGCTCGCGCCGCGGCCAGAGGAGCGTGAACCACGGGCGCGGGGAGAAGTGACGCGAGACACGGATGAGGGCGCGCTTGAGGATCGCGCGCGCCTGGCGCCGGGTGAGCCCACGGGCGCAGACGACGCGGGCGGCGAGGTCGATCGGGGGGAAGCGGTGGAGGGCGCGCGCGGAAGCGGGCGTCGTCGAAGAAGCGAGGAGCTCGAGGAGCGCTTCGCGGCCGACCGTGGTGGCGAGGCGTGTGACGTCGGCGAGTGCGTCGGCGAGCGGGACCGGGATCGCGCGGTAGGAGAGGGCTTCGGCGACGGAGAACGGGTTGGTGGGGTCGAGGGCGAGGCCGGGGGAGAAGCGGGAGAGGAGGGAACGGGTCGAGGTCGGGGAGAGGAGGAGGGCGAGGTCGGGGGGGAGAGGGGAGAGGCGCGTGGGCGGGGGCGGGCGCGGGCGCATGGGGGGCGCGGGTATAGCGCGGAAGGGGGAGGTCGGGGTCGTCGAGTCCGCGCTCAACGTTTGCCCTCCCCGGCGCTCGCCGGCATCCTCTAGGAGTGTCGGACCGCGGCGACGCGAAACCCAGGAGCACCGGCGACCCGATCCTTCCGCTCCCGCCGAAGATCGAGCCGCTTCGCCACGTTCGCAGCACGATCCTCATCGCCAGCGTCGCGAACATCCGGAACAGCGGGCGGTTCGACGAGTACGCGAAGCGAGTCCCCGCCGAGCACCACAGCGCCCTCTTCGAATCGGTCGCGGGGGTATGGATCCCTTTCCGCGCCGCCGCCGCGCACTACGTAGCGTGCGAGTCGCTCGGGGTTCCCGTGGACGAGCAGGTGAACATGGGGCGCGCGACGGTCGATCGCGTCGGGGCGACGATCGCGGGGACCGCCGTGCGCCTGGCGAAGCAGGCCGGCGTGACGCCGCTCCATCTGTTTCCGCACCTGCAGCGCTTCTGGATGCGCGGCTACGACGGCGGAGCGCTTGCCATCTATCAGGTCGGACCCAAAGAGGCGCGGCTCGAGCTCGTTCACTTTCCGCTGTGCGAGATCCCGTTCTACCGGCGAGCGCTCACCGGCTGGACGGCGGGCCTCACGGGGCTCTTCTGCGCGAAGCTCTACATGAAGGAGCTACCGCAGCCGAGCGGTCCGCACAGCATGGCGCTCCGGGCGCAGTGGGTCTGAGCCCCGACCCGTGACACTCCTCACGGCCCGCCGTGACAGTCCCCGTCGCGGAGTGTGACGCGCCCGATTACCCATCGAGTTTCCACCGCTTCCCCGCCGGCCCGCCCCTTGCTCTACCCCCCTCCGTCCTCTTCAGGACTTCTTACCAACGAGACGGAGAATCCAAATGAAGCTGGCATATCGACTCGGCTGCGTAGTTCTCGCGGGCTTACTGGCGGCGGCGTGCGGCGGGGCTCCGGCCGACACGGTCACCAAGGACGATCCGTTGACGGCGAGCTCGCCCGGCATCGTCGGCCTCTTCCCGACCGGCGTGAGCGCCGAAGGGACCGCCTTGGCCGCGGGCTCGGTCGATCCCCACTACGTGCTCTCGAGCGACGACCCCAAGTTCCCGGGTCCGAACGCGATCGCGGTCAACCCCGCAGGGCCTCGCTGGGTGCTCGTCCCCGACGAAGACATCGCGATGTGGGACAGCGTCGCGGAGGGGGGCGGAGACGGCGACGTGATGCAGTACACGTACACGACGACCTTCACGATCACGAACGTCGACCCGACCCAGGTGACCGTCTCGGGCACCTATGCGTGCGACGACGAGTGCACCGTGTCGCTCAACGGCGTGCAGGTCGCGTCGGTCGGGGTCCCCGGGTGGGAGAGCGTGCAGACGCTCTCGATTCCTGCCGGGAGCCCCTTCAACGCCGGCGAGAACACGCTCACGTTCGCCGTGCAGAACAAGGGGGGAGTGAGCGGCCTCGGCGTCTTCACGCTCTTCGGCAAGGCGCCCGCAGCCGCGACCGTGGAGTGAGGGCGACTAAACAGTCTCTCGTCGATTCGGGATCATCGCCGGCGCCCGCGCAACCCCTTCCCCCCGGCCCCCTTCCCCGCACGCACTGTGCATTCATCGCATCTCTCGGTCGGAGCAGAGAACAAGGGTGCCCGTGTCGCTCGCGAACGAGAGCCCCCCACCCGGCCTCCCCCCGAATCGGGG
>JBKQKP010000002.1:0-13159 GCA_052147435.1 Polyangiaceae bacterium
CGGGTGTGTAGTCGAATGAGGGTCAACATCCGACCGTCGAAGTCACTCGCCAGAGGCGACCCTAGGGACGAAGGATGAACCCGGGGCGGCGCCGACGCCACAACTTCCCTCGAGTGAGCCTATACGATTGCGTGGATGGGCCACCCCCTCCGCGTCGTCCGCGTCGTGCTCGCGACGGTCACCGCCGCGTCGCTCGTCGCCGGCGCACACTGCACGACCAGCACGGCAGGTGCCTGCACGCCAGACGACGCGGACGGCATCCAGGGGGGAGCCTACGTCTTCGACCTGCAGGTGAGCGACACGGCGTTCACGCCGATCATCCTTACCGCCGAGAACCTCGCGCAGGTCACCGTGACGCTGAAGAACACCGGCACGAAGCCGCACGATTTCGTCGTCCAGTGCATGGCGACGCCGAACGACAACGGCTGCCCGACCACCTCCTGTTTCCCCGACGCCTCGACGATCGGCCCGCTGGCCCCCGACGCCTCTGCAACGGCCACGTTCGAGACCCCGAACCCAGAGGGGACCTACAACTTCTACTCTGACCTCCCGGGCGACACTCAGACGGGACAGTTCATCGTCCAGTGATCGCCGAGGCTCTCCGCAGTCGCCGTGTCTCGTTCGTCGCTCTCGCGATCGCGCTCGTCTCCTCGCGGGCGCAGGCACAGTCCATCGCGGCGGAGCCGGCGCAGCCCATCGAGGCGCCTTTCCCGCAGGGGGCTCCTCCGATCGAGGTGCAGATCGTCCTGCAGCTGATCATCGACGAAAAGGGGAACGTCGAGTCGGCGGTGGAGACGTCGCGCGCTCCGGTGACCGCCCCCGACTCGTTTGCGACGGCAGCGCTCGGAGCCGTACGCGCCGCGAAGTTCACCCCCTCGACGCGCGACGGACGCCCGGTACGGTCGCGCATCGAGCATGTCGTGGTCTTCCACCCCGCGCCCGATAGCGCTTCTGTCCCTGCAGGTGCTGCCGGTGCTCCCGCCCCTTCTGCTCCGCCGCCACCCGCCAAGCCGATCTCGACGAACGAGCAGGACGAGGACTACGCGCAGGTCGTCGACGTACGCGGGCAAGGGTGGTCGTCGCCCCGGGGTATCGGAGACGTCCGCGTGAAGCGGGAGCTCCTCGACGCCTCCCCCCGGCTCCAGACGAGCGAGATGCTCTCGGCTGCCCCCGGCTTCTTCGTCGATCACGAGGACGGAGAGGGGCTCGGCAACGACGTCTACCTCCGCGGCTTCGATCTCGACCACGGCTCCGGCATCGAGATGCGCCTCGGATCCATCCCGATCAACATCCCGAACCACATCCAGGGGCAGGGATACGCCGACGTGAACTTCATCATCCCGGAGGTGGTGAGGAGCGTCCGCGTCCTCGAGGGCCCCTACGATCCCCGGCAGGGGGACGCCGCGATCGTGGGGAGCGCCTACTTCGATCTCGGCGTCGCGGAGCGCGGCTACCAGGTGAAGGGGACGTACGGTTCGTTCAATCAGATGCGCCTGGTCGGCATCGCCGCTCCGAAGGAGCTCGGCGACGAGACGTTCGTCGCGTTCTCGCTCCGGAAGACCAACGGCTTCGGCGAGAACCGCGCGGCCGAGTCGGGTTCGGTCAACGCGCAGTACGGGTTCGATCTCGGCGTACGCGACCACCTGAAGCTGCTCGCCACGGCGTACGGCTCGCGCGCGTCGCTCGCGGGGGTAGTGCGGCAGGACCAGGTCGACGCGGGGCAGATCGGTTACTACGACTCGTACCCCACGGGCGCCGGCTTCTTCGCGGGTGGGCAAGGGGTGCAGGCGTCTCGAGTCGTCCTCGGGGCCGACTTCGATCACGTGTCGCCGAGCGGAGGCCACTTCGAGCTCGCTCCGTGGTTCATGTGGACCGATTTTCTGGCGCGCCAGAACTTCACGGGCGACCTGCAAAGCTCGCAGATCAATCCGGCCCTCTCCGGCCTCGGCGATCTCTTCGAGACCACGAACCTGGAGACCGCCGGAGGGGTCACCTCGCGGTATCACACGGCCGCTGCGCAGATCGGGAGCGTGGCGGAGGTCTCCATGGAGCCCGGCGTCTACATTCGCGTGGGCCACACCGAGCAGACCAAGAGCCTGCTCGAGCCGACGAACCTCCAGGCGTGGGATCGCCGGATCAACTACGGGCTCGATACGCTCGACGCGGGCGCATACCTCGACCTCGACATTCGCGTCCTGAAGCACCTTCGTGTGTCGGGGGGGCCGCGCGCAGATCTCCTGATGATGTCGATCGACAACCGGCTCGCGAACGTCGTCCCGAATCCGACGACGCCCGCGGGCGCCCTCCCGGGCGCGATGGTCGAGGCGGAGGGGATCGCCGCAGGGCCGCGGATCACGGCGGAGTACGAAATCTCGCCGGCGATCTCGCCGGTCGTCTCGTACGGCGAGGGGTTCCGTTCGCTCGATGCCCAGAACCTCCAGGACGGATCATCGCCCTACTCGAAGGTGCGCTCGGTGGAGGCGGGGATACGCGCGCAGGCGTTTCACGAGCGCTACACGGCGACGCTCGCGGCGTTCGATACGTGGGTCGCGAACGAGCTCGTCTTCGAGGCGCCCGCGGGGGGAATGGAGACGGAGGCCGCGAGCACGCGGCGTGGGTTCGTGGCGTCGCTCGTCGCGCGGCCTTGCAGCTGGCTCCTCGCGTCTTCGGCGCTCTCCGTGACCGACGCCGAGTTCACGACGCTCGCGCCGGGGATATCGCACTACGTGCCGAACGTTCCGCCGATCGTCTTTCGCACGGACGTGACGGCGCGCGGAGCGCTCGGGAAGGTCAGGGGCACGCCCATGACCGGGCGCTTGGGGGTCGGCTACACGTTTCTGTCGGCGCGCCATCTCACCGACACGATCATGGGCCCGACGACGAACGCGCTCAACGCCGGGGGGGGGCTGCGGTGGGGGTTCATCGAGGTCGGCGTCGACGCCTACAACGTGCTCGACCTCAAGTACGCCGACGACGCCGAGGTCTACGTCTCGAACTGGAGCTTGAAGCCCGGACAGCAACCTGCGTCGCTTGCGACGCACATCACGGCCGCGCCGCCGCTGACCGTGCTCGGGACTGTGTCGCTTTATTTCTGAGCGTCCGCCCGAGGTAGGATGGCCGCGTGCTTGTCCGTCGTGCGTCGATCGCGGCGATGCTCCTCGCGGGGAGCGCGCACGCACAGTCGACATCGGACTACGTGGTCCAGGCCTCGCTCGAGACGGCACAGTACGCCGACACCGATCACGTCTTCGTGACGACGCCGAGCCTCACGGCGAAGGTCGCGAAGCCGACGGCCGGGTGGAGCGTGAACGGCACCTACCTGGTCGACGTCGTCTCCGCCGCATCCGTGGACATCGTCTCCACCGCCTCGGGTCGCTGGGTGGAAGCTCGCCAGGCCGGTACGCTCGAGGCCGACTACAAGCCCGGCACGTTCGGGGTCTCCCTGAGCGGCGCGGTCTCCGACGAGCCCGATTATCTCTCGTGGGCAGCGGGGATCATGCTCTCGCAGGAGCTCCTCGAGAAGAACCTCACGCTCTTCGCGGGCTACGACCATGTGGGCGACACGGCCGGCCGCACAGGCACGCCTTTCTCCGTTTTCTCGCACACGATCCAGACGGACGGCATCAAGGCCGGGCTCACGCTACTCCTCGACCGCGCAACGGTCGCGACCGCGCTCGCGGACGCGCGGTTCGTGAACGGGGACTCGTCCGATCCGTACCGCTACGTCCCGCTCTTCGCGCCGGGAACGTACGTGCCGCTCGGGGCGTCGATCGACACCGTGAACGCGACGCGACTCTCGGAGCGCGTGCTCGAGCAGGTGCCGCTGTCGCGAAACCGCTACGCGCTGACTCTCCGCGTTGCCCATCGCTTCCACGCGTCGACGGTGCGACTCGAGGAGCGGCTCTACGACGACACCTGGGGGCTCGTCGCCCAGACGGCCGACGCGCGCTGGCTCGTCGACGTCGGGGATCGCATCGAGGTCGGTCCGCACGCGCGGCTCCACGATCAGAGCGCCGTCGACTTCTGGCAGCGTGCCTACGAGCTCCGCTCGGGCTTCGACTTCCCCGCGTACCGCACGGGCGATCGCGCGCTCGGTCCGCTCATGACGGTCACCGGCGGCGCGAGTCTTCGCGTGGGAATCGGGCCGGCGCGCGCTCCGATGAAGTGGACCCTCGGGCTCGAGATCGAGGCGGCGTACACGCGCTTTCTCGATGACCTCTACCTCACCGACCGATCCTCGACCCTCGGCGCTCTCTCGATCGCGGGGGAGCTATGAGCGGACACCAGGCTCTGGCCCGTTGGCGCGCGCTCGCTCTCGTGACCGCGTGCGCGCTCGGATCGTGCGACCCGGTGCACGACAACGCCGTGGCAGCGCTCGGCGGCGAGACCCCGGGAGTTGCCCCGGGCCCGCTGCATCGCCCCGGACAGCCGTGCCTCTTGTGCCACGACGGTGCGACGGGCGACCCCGCTGCGTTCAGCATGGCGGGGACCGTGTTCGCGGGGGGGAACTCTCTCCTCCCGTCGATGGGAGTGACCGTCACGCTTCAAGGCGCGGACGGGACGACGGTGACGGCGACGACGAACGCGGCCGGGAATTTCTATCTGACGCCCGCCGACTTCACGCCCGTCTATCCCGTGCACGTCACGACCCTCGAGCAGGCGGGCGTAACGAACACGATGCACTCCCACATCGGAGGGAACGGCTCGTGCGCAGGATGCCACACCGACCCGGCAGGGCAGGACTCGCCGGGCCACGTGTACTTCGACTCCGCGGGGGGGGTCTCGCCATGACCCGGCGGATCGCTCATCCCGTCCTCGTCGGGCTCGCGGCGCTCGCCGTCGCCGTTGCCTTCGCCTGCTCCTCGCCGGCGCCGGACGCGCGCCTGATCGAGCAGACCCCCGACACGACGTCGTTCCCCCCCGTCGCCTCGATGCTCATCCAGGCGTGCGGCACGCTCGACTGCCACGGCACGGTGGGGCGGAACCTCCGCGTGTACGGCGACACGGGGCTCCGCTACAGCGCGACCGACGTGCCGACCACGCTCATTCCGACGACCACGGACGAGGTCGCGCAGGACTACGACAGCGTGGTTGGGCTGGAGCCGGAGCTCATGAGCGAAGTCGTCGCCTCCGGGGGGGCGGATCCCGAGCGCCTCACCTTCTATCGGAAGGCGCTCGGGCTCGAGAGCCACAAGGGGGGAGCCGTCGTCGTGGCAGGCGACCCGCGCGACGTTTGCATCACGACGTGGCTCCAGGGGCGCGCCGACGCAGCGGCATGTGCGGCAGCGCTGTCGCTGCCGTAGTGTACCCGTCAGGCATCATTCCCCCCGCTGGCCCGCGTGCCACTCCGACGCTATGCTCCCTGCATGGGCGCCGTGTGGAAGAGATGGGGGCACCTTTTCGTGCTCACGCTCGTCCTGCCGCTCGCGCTCTCGAGCGCGCTGCCGATCTTCGCTCAGGTACTGGGCGGGCCGACGCCGCACGTGTGCCACTGCGAGATCCGCGGCGGCCACTCGACGTGCGCCTGCCCGATCTGCAACCCCGACCGGGACGACCTGAAGCTCAACGAGGTGTCTCTTCGCGGCAAGTGCGGCGACGACGACCTCACGTTCGGAGCCGCCCTCGGCTCCGCGGTCCCTGCACCTGCGGGGGTCACGATCATTCCTCCGGACCTCGCGGGGGAGGCATCGCCTGCCGTTTCTCCCCGACTCGCACTGGTGTTCCTGACGCCACCGACGCCACCGCCTCGCTTCGCTCTCTCGTGATCTAGCGAAGCACGCGGGCTCCCGCCCGGCCGAGCGGCCTCTTGCCGTCCTCCGCCTGCCGGAGCCGCGACGATTGGCGTCAACCAGCGAACACTTTTGGGAGAGATCCGTCATGATCAAGCAGAGGAATCTCGTGACCGGCGCGATAGCCGGCATGGGGGTGTGCACACTCATCTGGGCCTGCAGCTCGAGCTCGAGCAGCGCGCCACCCAACAACGACCCAACCCCGCCGGGCACGACGCCCGTCGGCAACGCCCCCTACGCGGTCTGCACGACCCTCGAGCCGGGGTCCTTCACGACGAACGGAGGCGGGAAGTACGCGGAGCCAGCGACTACCTCGTGCGCTGGCGCGGGAGGACCAGCCTCCGGCCCCCCCGACACTCACTGCGGTGGGACGTCCAACCAGAGCCCGGCGACCACGCAGACGACCAGCGGGACCTCCTGCAGCATCGACGACGCCGGCCCCGCTCCGGGCGAAGACGCCGGCACCACGACCGAGGACGCGGGCGACGGCGGCGTCATCGTCGCCGAGAACCCGACCATCACGGCGATCGGCGGCAGCGCCACCCCCTCCATCGACGTCGGCTCGGCCGCGGCGACGGGGGTCTCGGTGACCGGCACTGGGTTCGTCTCCGGGTCGACCGTCTCGTTCGACGGGACCAACGTGCCGACGACGTACACCAGCGCGACGGCGCTCAGCATTACGATCCCGGCGTCCATCCTCGCGACGAGCGGAACCCCCAGCGTCGTGGTCACCAACCCTGGCGGGGCCGCGAGCCCACCGTTCACGTTCTACGTCGCGGGACCGTGCGACGAGAACGGCCCCGACGGCGCGTACGGCGGCACGAAATACGGCACGACGGGGAACGACGACGACTGCAAGTACTACGTGACCTATACCCCCTCGCCCCTCTGCGAGAACAACGGGACGTACTTCGTCGTCACCGCCGACTACCTCACGAGGACGGCGGCGGGCGGCGGCCTCGCGCCGCTTACCGGAGCGAGCACCTACGCCGAGGTCTGCCTGAACAGCACGCACCCGGGACCGACGATCGATTCAAGGCCGCCGGACGGGAATCAGCAGGTCGTCGAGGGGCCGCCCGGCACGTACACGGTCGGGCCGGTCCAGTTCGACGCGCCCGGCATGTGGACCGTGCGGTTCCACTTCAACGAGTTCTGCTGCGACGTGGCGGCCGATTCGCCGCACGGACATGCCGCCTTTTTCATGAACGTGCCGTGAGGGGCAGATGCAGTCCCTAAGTCGGCGAGCGCGAATCTCGATCAACCCATCCCCCGGCCCCTTCCCTTCAAGCAGGGAAGGGGTGTCAGCGTCGCCAGAGATCTCCCCTCCCTGCGTGCAGGGTGGGGCCGGGGGTGGGTTGCCTGCAGGGAGGGGCCGGGGGTGGGTTTTCGCGCCTCTCGTCGCGCTCTCCCTGGCCGCGTGCGGAAGCTCCCAGGCGGCCCCGTCGAGCAACGGCGGGAGTTGCTCCGCGACGTCGACGTTCCCGACGTCGTCGCTCTCCACCGTGACCAGCGACGGAGGGAAGCTGAGCGTCGCGATCTACAGCGCGCCGTATCAACCGCTCATCGCAGGAACCGAGTGTCTCGAGCTCGTCGTGACCGACCCCTCCAGCGGCGACGCCGTCGACGGGCTCTCGATCACGATGACGCCATGGATGCCCGCGATGGGTCACGGCGCAGACACGATCCCGCTCCTGACCGCGCTCGGTCAGGGGCGATACGTGTTCACCGAGGTGGGCCTCTTCATGCCCGGTGAATGGCAGCTCCGAACGCAGTTTTCGGGGCAGGTGACCGACAGTGTCGAGCCGACGTTCAATGTCGATTAGCGGCGCCCGAAGCCCCTGGTGTAGACCGAGGCGCGCTTCGCCCGGACTCGCCGTCAGCGTCGCGACAGCCGCCGCGGTGTTGGCGGCGTCGTGCTGCTTCGCGCAGGAGGCCTGGGGACAGGCCTGCTGCGCGGGGGCCGGCGCGCTCACCCCCGGGCGCCTTCAGCTCCACGAGGACGCGCTCGTGGGGGCGCAGCTCCACGCGGGGATGGTGCTCGGCTCATTCGACTCGCTCGGGCAGTACGCGTCGACCGGGCCACACTATGGCGAGGACGACTACGAGGAAGACATCTTCGGAGCCGTGCGCGTGCTGCGGCGCGGACAGGTGGCGCTCCTCGTTCCGATCATCGAGACCTATCGGACATCGTCGGGCTACGACGAGCTCGGCGGCGGGATCGGGGACATCAACTTGAGCGCGCGCTACGACTTCGTTCGCGCGGGCGAGTCGAAGTACGTGCCCGGGATCGCTCTTCTCGCCGGCGTGACGGCGCCGACGGGCACCCCTCCGGACGCGCCGGACCCGAGCAAGCCGCTCGGCACGAACGCGACGGGGATCGGCGCGTGGCAAGGGAACGTGGGGCTCGCGCTCGAGCAGACGTACGGTCCGTGGCTGTTCAACGCGACGGAGCTCCTCGCGTGGCGCGCGGAGAGGACGGCGAACATCGGCGGAGTCTCGGAGAGCGAGACGCTCGCGCCGCAGCTCGTGACGCTCATCGGCGGGGCCTACACGTTCGGCAACGACGCCTCGCTGGCCCTCTTCGGCTCGTACACGCTCGAGGGGACGGCCTCCTTGAACGGAGCGCCCGCGCCCGACAGCGCGCGGCAGATCGCGCTCATCAGCGTCTCCGGCAGCTACCCTGTCTCGGATCACTTCCGTGTCCAGGCAGGCATCTTCGTCAACCCGCCCGTCTCGGGGCTCGGCTTGAACCAGACGGCGGCGCTGGGGCTCACGCTGACGCTCCTGTGGGGGTGGTCGTGAGGAGGGGGGCGTCGCTGATGGCCGCGCTCGCGCTCGCGTTCGTGGGTTGCGCGCGACCGGCGCTCCTAGGGACGAAGCTGGCGGCGGGGCCGCTCCCCGGCACCGACGGCGCGACGCACCCGCTCGAGCCGGTGAGCGGGGGAGCACGCCTCACGGTCCTCTTCTTCTTCGCCAACCACTGCCCCTGCCAGGCCGCGCACGACGCGCGTCTTCGCGAGCTGTACGCGCTCTACCACCCGCGCGGAGTCGACGTCTTCGCGGTGGACTCCGAACTAGGCGCGACCGCGGAGCGTGACGCCGCGGAGGGGGCGAAGCGGGCGTACCCGTTCCCGATTCTCATCGATCACGGTGGAGCTCTCGCGCGCAGCGTCGGCGCCGAGTACGCGACCGAGGCGTTCGTCATCGATGGCAGCGGCGCCGTCCGCTACCACGGCGGGATCGATTCGGATAAGCGGAACCTCCACGACGACGCCACGCCGTTCCTGCGCGACGCGCTCGACGACCTCCTCGCCGAGCGTCCACTCCGCCGCGCCGAGAGCAAGGCCCTCGGGTGTGCGCTACAAACCTGGTGAGGCAATGACACGGAAGCTTCGGTCGCTTGCGTCTGCGGTGCTGTCGGCTCTCGCGCTCTCTATCCCGCTGGCCGGGTGCAGCAGCTCACCGTCGGCCGCGAGCAGCGCGAGCGCGATCGCGGTCGCCACGGCGTGCGATGCGGGGGCGCCGGGGGCCGGCTTCGAGGTCTCGGGGATCTGCAGCGCGTGCGACGGCGGTGCGCCGAGCTACTCGAAGGAGATCCAGGCGATCCTGCAGAACGAGTGCGTTCCCTGCCATAGCCCGAGCGGCACGGCCGGCTTCGACGAGACCACGTACGCCGAAGTGTATAATCAGTTCGGGTCCATGCTGAGCCAGGTGAACTCCGGCGAAATGCCCCCTGCGAACGGCCCTCAGATGACCAACACGGAGCGCGTCGCGCTCACGTCCTGGTTGGTTTGTAGTGCGCCGGACAACTGAGCTTCTCTTCGGCGTCGCGACGCTCGTGCTCGTCGGGTGCACGGGGAGCGGGGCGAATGACAATGCTGACGCCTCCGACCCGCCGTGCGTGACGGTGCCGGACGCGAGCTGCGCCGCTAGCTACGATCCTCCGACGTTCGACACGATCTTCACGAACATCTTCCAGCCGAACTGCTCCGTCGGAACAGGCACCTGCCACACGCCCGACTTCGCGGCCGGCGGGATCGTCTTCGCCGACGCGGGCGCGGCCTATCACACGCTGCTCGGGCTCGACGGCGGCACCGCGTACGTCCTGCCGGACGACCCGGGGTGCAGTACGCTCATGAAGCGACTCGAGTCCAACGACCCGAGCTACCACATGCCCCGCGGTCCCAACTTCCTCTCCGCCGGCGACCTGTGCACGATCACGCAGTGGATCGACGAAGGGGCGTCGCCATGAGAGGCAGCGGCGCCTGGGCCGTGGTCGTCTGCGCGGTCGGGCCCGCGGTCGCCGGGGTCTCGTGCTCGAAGGGCGCCCCCTCGTCGCCGACGTACTACGCGCGCGAGACGTTGCTCGATCCCGACACGTGCAAGCAGTGCCACGCCGACCATTACGCCGACTGGTCGTCGAGCATGCACGCCTACGCCTCGGACGACCCGGTCTTCCGCGCGATGAACCAGCGGGGACAGCGCGAGACGAACGGCGCGCTCGGCGGCTTCTGCGTGAAGTGCCACGCGCCGATGGCGGTGAACGAGGGGGCGACGACGGACGGCCTCAACCTCGACACGGTGCCTCAGAGCCTTCACGGCGTGACCTGCTTCTTCTGCCACTCCGTCGACGCGGTGAACGGGACCCACAACGACCCGCTCGCCCTGTCGACCGGGATCACGATGCAGGGGGAGTACTCGGACCCGGTCGCGAACGTCGCGCACCCGGCGGCCTATTCGACGCTCCTCGATCGCACGCAGCTCGCCTCGGCGTCGCTGTGCGGAGCGTGCCACGACATCGTGTCGCCTGACGGCGCCGCGATCGAGCGGACGTACGAGGACTGGCAGGCGTCGCTCTTTTCACAAGCGGGCGTGGGGGACACGTGCGCGCAGTGCCACATGGAGGAGCTCCCGCTCGGCGACGGCCTCGAGCCGATCGCGCAGGCGCCGAACGTCTTCGCGAGGAAGTACCACGTGCACTCGTTCCTCGCCGTGGATCAGCCGACGACGCCGACGCTCCCCGCTCCCCCCTCGAGCGAGCCCCCCCTGCAGGAGTTCTTGAACACGACCGTCTCGACCGCGCTCTGCGTCGTTCAGCAAGAGGGCAACGGAGCCATCCGCGTCATCGTCGACAACATCGCCGCGGGCCACTCCGTCCCGAGCGGCTCGGCGCAGGACCGGCGCCTCTGGGCGGAGGTGATCGCGTATCAGGCGGGGCAGGTCATCTATCAGAGCGGCGTCGTCCCGGCCGGGACGCCGGTGACGTCGATCACGACCGATAGCGATCCCGATTTTTGGCTCATTCGCGACTGCATGTTCGACGACGCGGGGGCGCAGGTGAACATGTTCTGGCAAGCGGCCAGCGTCGAGTCGAACCTGATCCCTTTCCCGACGACGAGCAACGCGACCGATCCGGCGTTTTATCGAACGCACGTCGTGCAGTACTACCCGCGCGACCAGACGGCGACGTTGCCGGCGGCGCCCGACATGGTGACGCTGCGGCTGCTCTTTCAGCCGATCGGGCTCGACGTGCTCCAGGACCTCGAGAGCTCCGGCGATCTCGACGGAGGCGTGGCGGGGGAGGTGCCGACGCTCGTGTTCCCGGAGCCGATCCTGACGTGGACGGCGGCGACGGCGAACGGGTCGTACCTCGAAGGGATCAACCCTGTCTCGTGCATTACGGATACGGGGCTCAACGTGGCGGCGGACAAGAACCCCGCGGTGAATCACGCGCGGTGCTCGCCCTAGTTGATGCAGAACGCGTACACCGCCTGGTCGACGATCAGCGGAATCGCCCCAGGGAGGCCCCCCGGGCCCGCGTCTTCGGGCTCGGTCACCTTCAACGTGATCGTCCAGTACCCGGGCATGAAGAGGTCGATGTCCGTCGCGGTGAACGTGCCGCCCGTGCTCGGCGTCACGGTCGGAGTCTGATCGGACGCGTGCCCCATCAGCGGCATGTAGGGATAGACGGCGATCTGCGCGGGGTCCGGAGAGGCGCCGTTCTTGTTGGCGATCTTGATCGTCCAGACGTTGCCGTTGAGATCGGGGGGAGCGGGGGCCGCCTGCACGAGGGTGAAGGTGTAGACACCGTTCACCCCCGCCTTCACGAGGTTCGCGGAGTACGTGTCGCCCTGGCCCGAGCAACCGACGGTCCCCCCACCGTCGCCGTTGCCTTGCTGCCCCTGTTGGCTCGCGCCGGTCGACGCGCTCGTGCTCGAGCACGCTGCCACGAGCGCGACCGGCGCGACCGCAGCAACCGCCAGGAGAGAGAGCACGAGCCGCGTGATCATGGCGCGAGGCACCGCACAATATGTGCCACGCGCGCGTGAGCAGGGCAATCCGGGGACATCGCGTCAAAGAGGATACGCTGGGGAGGGGAGACCGGTTTCACGGTGCGTGGCGCGAATGCGAGACAACCCACTGCAGCGCTATCTCCCCCCCCCGGCCGACCTCCACGAGCTTGCGGCGCGCGCAGGTGCCCTCGCCGGGCGCGCGCTCGGCGATCTCGCCGCGGAGCACGCGCTCGCGTTCGCCGGTCGCGAGGGGGCCCACACGAAAGGGAAGACGGGAGAGCTCGTGGAGCGGATCCTCGGCGCCTCAGGGGGATCGGCGGCGGTGCACGACTTCCCCGACCTCGGCGTCGAGCTGAAGACGATCCCGGTCGATGCGGAGCTCCGTCCGCGCGAGTCGACGTACGTCTGCACACTGCAACTGGCGGAAGCGGACCGCGCGGAGTGGGCGACGTCGTGGGTGCGCGCGAAGCTCGCGCACGTCCTGTGGGTCCCGATCGTGACGATCGGCGGAGAGGCGGCTCGCGTCGGCGAACCCCGGTTCTGGATTCCGACGGCGGAGCAGCTTGCGGTGCTCGCGGGAGACTTCGAAGAGATCATGGGGATGATCGCGCTCGGCGGGATCGAGAGACTCACGGCGCGCACGGGGCGATGGCTGCAAGTGCGACCGAAGGGGGCGAACGCGCGCGACCGGACGTGGTCGGTCGGTGCGGAGGACTCGTGGGTGGAGACGGGGCCGAGAGGGTTCTATTTGAGGACGAAGCTGACGGGGGCGTTGCTGAAGGACGTGGGGGCGGTGCCGTAGCTCGCACGGGAAAGGGGGCTTGGGGCTCCGGGCGCGGGAATGTCTTTCCGACGCGTGGGAAGGACTTCTTCGGGCGGGGGAATGACTTTCCTACGCGTGGGAAAGACTTCTTCTTGGGACCTGGTGTCTTTCCCACGGTGGGAAAAGACTTCTCTGGTCCTCGCGGAGATGGAGACGGCCCCATTCTGATTCAGGCATCGCGATCCAAGAACGTCGCCAACCCCACCCCCCCGGCCCCCCGCCCCGCTGGCAGGGCGGGGGGAGCGTGAACCGCT
>JBKQKP010000003.1:0-14482 GCA_052147435.1 Polyangiaceae bacterium
GCGCAGCGCAAGCCCATCATCCGCGCCATCCTCGACGGCGCCGCCGAGATCGCGACGCCCGCCTTCGTCTCGACCATCTGCATCTGCATCGTCTTCGTGCCGGTGGTCTTCATCTCGGGCTCGGCCAAGTTCCTGTTCGTACCGCTCGCGATGGCCGTCGTGTTCGCGATGCTCACCTCGTACTTCCTGTCGCGGACGCTCGTGCCGACGATGATGCGCTTTCTCATGACGAAGGAAGCCGAGCATCACGCGAAGGAGCACCACGAGGAGCCCACGTCCTTCGCCGGACGCTTCTTCGCCGGGTTCGAGCGGGGCTTCGAGCGGCTGCGGATGTTCTACGGGAGCTGGCTGGCGCTTGCGCTCCAGCACCGAAGGCTCGTCGTGGTCGGCTTCCTGGCGTTCGTCGCCGGCTCGCTCGCACTCTTCCCCATCGTCGGGCGCGACTTCTTCCCGACGGTCGACGCCGGGCTCATCAAGCTGCACGTGAGAGGCGAGCCGGGGACGCGCATCGAGGAGACGGAGCGGAAGTTTGCCGCGATCGAGGACACCATCCGCACGGTGATCCCGCCGGACGAGATCCAGACCTTGCTCGACAACATCGGGATCCCCTACAGCGGCCTGAACCTGTCGCTCAGCGAGGGGGCGCTCATCTCGGCGGCCAACGGGCAGATCTTCATCTCGTTGAAGGAGGGGCACCGCCCCACCGCCGAATATGTCCGAAAGCTCCGCGCGACGCTGAACCACGACTATCCCGAGCAGACGTTCTTCTTCCTCGCGCCCGACATCTCGACCCAGGTCCTCAACTTCGGCCTCGCCGCGCCGATCGACGTTCAGGTCGTTGGTGCCATCGGCAACGAGGAGGCGACGTATGCCGTCGCGCAGCAGATCGCGGAGCGCGTGAAGAGGATCCCCGGGGCCGCCGACGTTCACCTGGCGCAGGTCCCGAAGCAGCCGGAGCTCCGCGTGGACGTGAATCGGACGATGGCCGGGCAGCTCGGGCTCACGGAGCGCGACGTGGCGAGCGACCTGCTCGTGTCGCTCGCGTCGAGCGCGATCGTGGCGCCGAGCTACTGGCTCGACAAGCGCGGCGTTCAATACCTCGTCGCCGTGCAAACCCCGCAGGCCGAGGTGAACTCGCTCGAGTCGATGAACACGACGCCGATCTCCACCGGGCCCGACCGGCCCCCCCAGATGCTCTCGAACATGGCGAGCCTCTCGCGGACCGAGGGGCCGGTGAACATCACCCACTTCAACGTCGCGCGAACGTACGACGTGCAAGCCAACGTGGACGGGACCGACCTCGGGTCCGTCGCGACCGGCGTTCAGCGCGTGGTGGACGAGCTGAAGCCGTCGATGCCGCGAGGGACGACCGTGCGCATCAAGGGGCAGGTCGAGAGCATGGAGTCTTCGTTCCGCGGCCTCGGCTACGGCCTCATCTTCGCCGTGGTGCTGGTGTACATGCTCATGGTCGTCAACTTCCAGTCGTGGCTCGACCCGCTCGTGATCCTGATGGCGCTCCCCGGCGCCATCGCGGGGATCGCCTGGATGCTCTTTCTGGCTCACACTACGCTGAGCGTTCCAGCGCTCATGGGAGCGATCATGTGCGTCGGCGTGGCCACCGCGAACAGCATCCTCGTCGTCACCTTCGCGAACGATCAGCGAAAGGTCGGGCGTGACGTGATGCACGCGGCGCTCGCCGCCGGGATGACCCGTCTGCGCCCGGTCATCATGACCGCGCTCGCGATGATCATCGGGATGCTCCCGATGTCGCTCGGCATGGGCGAGGGGGGCGAGCAGAACGCACCGCTCGGGCGCGCGGTCATCGGGGGGCTCCTGCTCGCTACCGTGACGACCCTCTTCTTCGTGCCCGTGATGTACAGCATTCTCAGGCGCCAGCCCCCCAGCCCCGTCGACCCACTCTTGGAGGAAGTATGACCCCGCCGCCCCCGCACGGAGACGGCTCAGAGCAGTCCGTCACGTCGCCCAACGCCGGACACGAGCTCGGCTTCGATCTCCCGGCCGCCGCCCCGGTGTCGAAGGCACGCGCGGCGTGGATCGTCTTGGGCGCGCTGGTCGTGCTGGGGGCGGCCTTCGCCGCCGCGTTCGTACCGAAGCAGCGGGAGCGCGCGGCGCTCGCGGACGCGACGCAGGTCTCCGACAGCGCGCTCCTTCGCGTGGAGGTGGTGACGCCGAAGCTCGGCTCGAGCGACAAAGCGCTCTCGCTCCCGGGGAGCGTGCAGCCGCTCGAGGAGACCGTGCTGTACGCGCGCGCCAGCGGCTACATTCGCAAGTGGTTCGTCGACATCGGGGACAAGGCGAAGGAAGGGCAGCTCCTCGCCGACGTCGAAACCCCCGAGCTCGATCAGGAGCTCGATCAGGCGCGCGCGCAGCTCCTGCAGGCGCAGGCGGCCCTCGTGCAGTCGAGGGCGAACCGGGAGCTGTCGAAGGCAAACCTCCAGCGCTACAAGCAGCTGATCCCAGCCGGAGTCGTGTCGCAGGCGGACCTCGATCAGCGGCAGGCGCAGGCGCAGGTAGACGAAGCGACGGTCAGCGTCTCGCAGGCGGCGATCGCCGCGCAGGAGGCGAACATCCGCCGGCTCACGCAGCTGAAGTCGTTCTCCCACGTGACCGCCCCTTTCGCGGGCACCATCACGCAGCGCTGGGTCGAGAACGGCGCGCTCGTCACCGCGGGGAACGGGCAGCCGCTCTACAAGATCGCGGCGATGGATCCGGCGCGCGTCTTCATCCAGGTGCCGCAGGACGTCGCCCCGAGCATTCGCGCCGACGTTCCGGCCAAGGTGATGGTTCGCGAGTACCCGGGGCGCCCGTTCGATGGGAAGATCTCGCGCGCAGCCGGCGAGCTCGACCCGACGACACGAACGATGAACACCGAGGTGCGGGTCCCGAACGCGGACGGCGCGCTCATCGCCGGGATGTATGCCGAGGTTGCGCTCACGCTCCCCCTCTCGCACCGCGTGTTCGAGCTCCCGTCCACCGCGCTCATCACCGACGCGAAAGGGGTGCGCGTCGCGATCGTCGATGCGGACTCGAAGATTCACCTGGTCCCGGTCGTCGTCGAGCGGGACACGGGCCCCACGATCGAGCTCGCGAGCGGTCTGACGGGGGGCGAGCGGGTGGCCAAGCTCGGGAGCGCGGCGTTCTCCGAGGGTAGGCCTGTTGAAGTGATCCACTGAGGGGCGAATTGGCGCGCCCCCCCGGACGCAATTTTGCGCCTGCGTGGAAGACTGGTGAGATTTGATCCGGCGCACCCTTTTCTTTGGGGGACTGCCCGTTAAGCTCACTCCGCACACACATGCGGCTCGCAGTCCTGGTCGCCTTGGACGGATTCGCCTCCGGGGGCTCGCACGCGCGTAACGGCGCAAGAGAGGGCACCCCCGACAACGCCACGGCCTGGGCGCAGTACGCGCTCGAACGGCTCGGCTTCATGGTCGTGCGGTCGCTGAGCGAGGTCCCCCCGGGGGCAACGCTCCTCGTCCACGTGATAGGCGAGGTCGAGCAGGCCGTCAGCTCGCTCCGCGCGCTGAGCGACCAGGTGGCCTCGCGGAAGCCGGAGAGCGCGCTCTTCCTCGCGGAGATTACGCACGACGGTCCGCCGGACGAGTCGCTCGTGGCCGCGGAGCACGTGGAGGCCGTTCGCGAGGCCCTGGGTGCGCGCGAGCGAGGGTACTCGGCGCTCATCGCCGTCCGGCCGGAAGGGGCCCAGGAAGATCCGTTCGCGTTCACGCAGCTGGTAGTTCGCGCGGCCGAAGAGGCCGTGGACGCCTGGTCGGCGCGCCTCTCCGACGTCGCCGAGCGCCTCCGTGGGATGCCCGAGCGTCACGCGGTCGCGCAGGGGTACGCCCACGTTCGCGGCGCCATCGATTTCGAGATCGGGTCGAACGAGGGGCCGTCGTACGCGCCGCTCCTCGCGCTGTCCGACGGGGCGCGCGACGCGCGCGAGTGGGATCAGGCGATCGCCGGGTATCGCGCGGCGCTGCTCGTCGCCCGCCACACCGACGATCGCGCGGCCGTGTACGAGCGCATCGGCTCCGTGGAGCGGGCGCGCGGTCGGTTCCGCGAAGCGAAGCGGGTCTACGAGAAGGCGCGCGAGCTGAAGCCCGAGGATCGCGTGTCGCTCGACGCGCTCGTCGTCCTCTCGGCCGAGGTCGGCGACTGGGGGCGCTACGTCGATCTCGCGCGCGAGCAGGTCGCCTACCTCGACACTCCGATCGAGAAGGCCGATCTCCTCTTCGCGATCGCGCGCGCGCTCGGCACCGAGCTCCGCGACCTCCCCGGGGCGGTCATCGAGCTCGAGAAGGCGCGCGCGTTCGATCCGCTCCGCGACGACGTGCTCGAGGCGCTCCGCCGCGCGTACCGCGTCCTCGGCGAGTGGAAGAAGCTGATCGAGATCACGGGCGTCCTCGCCGACGAAGGGCCGAGCGACGCCGAGCGATCGGCGCGACGGCTCGCGCAGGCGCGGATCGCGCTCGACAAGCTCGGCGACGGGCAGCTCGCGATCGCGTTCCTCGACGCGGCCCTCACCGAGGACCCGACCAACGACGAAGCGCTCGACGTCCTCGTCGAGGTGCGGACCTCGCGCGGCGAGGTCGTTCAGCTCGGGCGCGCGCTCGAGGATCTCGCGCAGCGCTACGACGAGATGGGGGACGCCGAGCGGGCAAAGGACGCCCGGCGCTGCATCCAGGGGCTGCCGAGCAGCCCGGTTCTCGAGCTCGTCCCCGACGAGGACTCGGAGCCGTCGTTCGCGGACGACCGAGCTGCCGCACCCCCGCCCGAGTCGGAGACGATCCCGGCCTCGGCCGAGGCCACCGGCCCGATGCCCGCCCTCCCGACGACGCTCGAGGAGCTCCCCCCCGACTCGCTCCTCGACTACGAAGAGCCCCCCTCCGCGGGAATGCGCGCCGCGGGTACCTCGGTGCCGATCGATCTCCCGTCCGAGCCGGCCGTCGACGTCCCCATCTTCGTCGCCGGCGAGACGGGCCTCCACTCGGCGATCGTGAACCCCGACACGATCCCCATCCCCGAGGCCGCCCCGTCCAGCCCCGCCTCCGTCGACGACGGCAACGCGCTCCTCGAGCTGGAAGACGCCCTCGCACGGACGCCGCTCGACGCGAAGGTCCACGCGCGCCTCTACGAGATCCACACCCGCCTCGGGAACACGGACCGCGCGTTCCTCGCGGCCCTCGCCCTCGAAGAGCTGGGCGAAACGAAAGCGGAGCACGAGGCGACGCTCGACCAGTGCCGGCCCGAGAGCCCCCTGCGGATGCGCGCGCTCCTCGACGGCCCCGCGTGGGAAACCCTGCGCACCTACGGGTCGGACGACGTCATCGAGTCGCTCTTCGGCGCCGTGGCGCCCGCGGCCATCGCGGCGCAGATCGACGAGCGCAGAGCGCGTCGCAGGCTTGTCGCGCTCGACCCGGAGAAGAAGCAGTCGGCGAAGAGCACCGTCTCGATCGTCGCGAGCTTCCACTGGGCGGCGCGTGTCCTCGGCGTCACCTGCCCGGACCTCTACGTCCTCGACGAAGTCCCCGGCGACATCGCCGCCGTCCCCGCAGCGGAGCCCACGACGGCGCTCGGCCCGGGCGCGCTCAGCGGACTGACGACGAAGGAGCTCGCGTTCCTCGCGGCGCGCCACCTCACGTACTACCGCCGCGAGCACGCGCCGCTCGTGCACTTCGCGTCGCTCCCCGAGCTGACGTTGCTCGTTCTCGCGTGCGTTCAGATGGAGCTCCCCGCCGTCCCGATCCCGCAGTCGGTCGCGGCGTCGGTCGCGGCGCTCCGGGGGCGTATCGCGCGACACCTCCTCGAGGGGGACCGGACCGCAATGGCCGCGGCCGTCGAGCGGCTCGAGTCTCGCGGGGGGCGCCTCGAGCTGCCGATCTGGGTCCGGAGCGTCGAGATCACGGCGGCGCGAGCCGGGCTGTTCCTTTGCGGCGACCTCCGGTCGGCGATGACCCGTCTGCGCGCGGAGCGAGCCGCGATGGGCGAGGCCGCGTTCGAGCAAACGAGGTCGGATCTCGTCGGCTTCACGTCGTCGAGGGCCCACGCCGAGCTGCGGGCGGAGTTTGCGCTGATCGCCTCGCCGCGCGCGAGCGGGGTGCGCGCGCGTGACGAGGTGGCGATCCCGCAGGCGAACCAGGCGCAGGCGGGGTGAAATGACCCGGGTTGACGAAGCCTGGGGGCGCCCCCGATCTGTGAGATACTCGCTCCGATGGGTTCCCCGGAGCGCGTCCGCCCAGACCTCCTGACCGAGCTCCTCGAGCTCGTCGAGCAGACGGCGAAGGTCTCGAGCCCCGACGACGCGCTGCAAGCGGTCACCCAGACCGCCGTTCGCATCCTCGGTGGCGACCACGCGTCGATCCGCCTCCTCGACCCCTCCCAGCGCGAGCTCCTCGCCAGCGCGCGCTCGGGGCGGGGGACTCACCTCGGATCGCTGCCGCTCGCGCGCAACGCCGGGGTCGCGGGGTGGGTGCTCGAGCACGCCGAGGGGGTCTGCATCGAGGACGTGCGGAAGGACGACCGCTTCGTCGCCGCGATGGGACAAGGGTTCTCGATCCGCTCGATGATGGCCGAGCCGCTGTGGTCCGGCGGGCGGGTCGTGGGGGTCCTCTCGGTGTCGTCGCCCGAGGTGTCCGCCTACCAGCCGAGCGACTCGATGCTCCTGCGTGTTCTCGCAGCGTGCGCCGTGCCGCTACTCGAGCGCGCTCGCCGCGCCGACGTCGCCCCGTTCGACGAACTCACCCTCGCCGCGACGGCCGACAGCGTTCGTCCGCGGATCGAGTCGGAGATCGAGCGCCTCCGTGGCTCTTCGCGCCGCTTCTCCGTGGCGTTCTTCGGGCTCGACGCGTTCGAGGCGACCGTGACGGCGTACGGCCGCGAGGTCGCCGACCGCGTCCTGTGCGTCGCGAGCGACCGCGTGCGGGCGGGCATCCGCGTGTTCGACGGCTTCGCGCGGGTAGGGGACTCGGAGTTCGTGCTCGTCCTGAGCGGGCTCGGCGCGGAGAGGGCGCACGCCTTGTGCGAGCGCATTCGCGCGTCGATCGCGGAGCCGATGGAGCCGCTCGAAGGGGCGTTCATGTCGCAGACCGCGTCGATTGGCGTGGCGACGTGGAGCGGAGCGGAGACCGGCGCCGAGGTGGAGGCACGCGCGAAGCGGCTCCTCGCCGAGGCGAGGGAAGCAGGGCCGGACCAGCTTCGCGTCTAGAGGGCGGCAGGATTCTCCCGCCTCGGCCCGAAACCCCTTCCCCCCGGCCCCCTTCCCCCGCATGGCAGGGAAGGGGGAGCGTGAAAGACGTCGATCTGTTCACGTTCCCCCCGCCCTGCCTGGCGGGGCGGGGGGCCAGGGGGGTGGGGTTCCCTCGGGAGAGGACGGGTCAGGCTTTCGCCGTACCGTTCGTCCCTAGGCCTTTCGACACCTCCTTCCTGACCCTCGCCCGGAGCTCTTCCACCTCCGGCCGCGCAGGCTCGCTCGTCTTCACCACGTCACCCATCTTCTCGGACAGCATCAGCGTCAGGAGCGCCTCGAGCACGTTCCCGTTCCCGCCGCCTCTGCTGCCGTCTCCACCGCCGACCACGATCTTCGGCACCACGTCCACCTTGGCCTGCTCGATGGCCTCCGCGAACCGGCCCATCATCTGCTGCGTGAGCTGAAACTTCGGCCCACCGTAGGCACGGACCTGCTCTTCGATCGCGATCGCCTGCGCGACGCCCACACGCGCGCTCCTGTCGGCCTCGGCTTCCCCGAGCATCCGGACCTTGTCGGCCTCGGCGAGCGCCAGCGCGCGCGTCTGCTCTGCGAGCTGCAGCGAGCGCTGGTATTCGGCCTTGCCCTGGTTCGTCTGCACGGTGATGCCCAGCTCCGACTCCGTGATGTGCGTCTGCTGAATCGCGCGCGCCTCCGCCTCCCGGAGCTCACGCTCCTTGACGGCGGCTTTCTCCTGGCGCGCGTACGTCTCGATCTGCTCCTCCGCGATCTGCCGCGACCTGAGCTGAACGAGGATCTGCTCGATGTGCGTGTCGCCCGCCGACGACGTCGGCGTACCGATGAGCACCTCCTCGAGCTCGAGATTGTAGCGACCGAACTTCGCCTTCATCTCGACGCTCGACACCTCCTGAATAGCGCTCCTGTCTTGCAGAAGCTGGATCAGCGTTCGGGTCTGGCCGACGTTCTTGAAGTACGCCGACACCATCGGGTCGAGCGTCTGCTCGACCAGGCGCTTCACGTCACCAAACCTCTGGATGACGAGCGGCGCCTTCCGGTAGTCGATGTGGACCACCACGCTGAGCGGGAGCCACGGCTCGAATGCGTCCTTCGTGATGAGGGACACCTCGGCCAGGTTCTCGTCGTATCGGTGCGATCCCACCTCGGCTCGGTTCCACTTGAGGATGAAGTTGGTGGTCGGAACCATGACCACTTTCCCCGCGTACGTGTTGAACGCGTACTTGCCCGGCAAGAGCGCCGTGCTCCACACGCCGCGCCGCCCTTTTTCGACGAGCTCGCCGTGCTTGTACTCGTCCCCCGACAGATCCGCGCCGGTCTCGCCGGTGTACGAGACGACGACGCCGACCGTGCCCACGTCGACCACGGTCTTCGGCACCATCTCCACCGTCGCGAAGAGGCGGTTCACGTAGTACGTCCCTTCGACCAGCACCTGAAGCTGCCTGCCGCGCAGCCCTCCGGCCGCGAGGAAGCGCTCCGGGTCCTGGAAGTCGTTGTGGTAGTGCGCGAGGTCCTTGGGATCGTCGCCCACCACCGGCGCGATGATCTCCCCTTGCGGGAGCGAAGGGCCGTCGTGCGTCGTGACGATCGCGAGCAAATCGTCACTCCCTTTGATCACGACCGGCTTGAAGCCGTCGCGCTCGGCGATCGTGGCCCCCATGCGCCCGAAGTCGGCGTCGTCCTGCTTCGCCAGCGCGAGCCTGTGGATCGCGCTGTCGGTCACGACGATGAACTGCGTCAGGTTGATGGCGTACGTCCCCTCGCGGAGGATGCTCCGCTGCGGGCCGCGCTGCCCCCCCGCCTCGAGGAACGCGCGGACGTTCTGGAAGTCGTTCGCGCGGGCGTTCGAGGCGAGCGCCTGCATCGGCGACAGCGGCTGGCCGTCGCGCGCGAACACGTACCCGATGCGCCCCTGCGGAATGGTCACCAGGGGAGCGACGTGTACGCGGTACTGGATCGGCATCAGGTAATGGATGCCGCCGCGCAGGACGTCGGGCAGATACCCCGCCTCGCCGTGGAGCGCGATGAGCCCCGAGCGAACGGAGCCGCGCGTGCTCCAGCGCTTCTCGACGATTCCGATCCTGTCGTTCGGAATCACGCGAAAGCCGCTCAGGAGCAGCAACAAAACCAGGACACACAAGGCCGACACGACCCCCAGGGCCAAGACGGCCGGATGGCCACTTAGCGCAAACATGACGACGACTCACTTTCCTCGCGCATCGAATCTGCGGAGCAGGCTGCGCGCGCGAAACAAGCTGCGCATCGCCGCGCGCGGCGCAAGAGCTGCGGTGGGCACGCGCGATGCGCGCCGCCGAAGGGCCGTTGCATCGCGCGCGCCGATGTCTGGCACGACCCTATCCACGGACCCTTGATTCTCGGCTCGCGCTGTTGTTCCTTGAAGCTTCGGGCGAGGGGGGGACGATGCCATTCAAGCGTAGTCGATTGCTCCGTGGTCTTGCGTTCGTCTCCGCGAGCGGCGCGCTTGCCGCGCTTTCGGCCAGCGCGGGTGTGAGCTGCCTAAGCTCGACTCCGGCCCCTCCATCTTCCGAGGGCGACGCCGCGTTCCCCGTTCAGGACTCGACGGCTCCGCCCATGAACGAGGCCGGGGCCGATTCGCAGGTCGCTCCCGACGCGAGCGACGCCGCGGTCGACGCGACGGTCCCCGCCGACTCGGGGCCTCCGGTCGACGCGGCTAACGACGCGACGGTCTCCTCCGACTCGGGAGCGATCGACGGCGGCGCCGATTCGGGGCCTCCGCTCGATGCCGGCTTCGACGCCGCGCCGACGGTCCTCGCTTCGGGACTGAAAGAGCCCAACTACATTGCCGTGGACTCCACGAGTGTCTACTGGACGACGGCGACCCCGACTGTGATGAGTGTGCCAATCGGGTGGGGCACACCGACGACGCTCGCCTCGACATCGCCCTATGTCCCGACCGGCCTCGCCGTGAACGCGACGAGCGTCTACTGGGCCACCGGTGCCGGAGGCACCGTGATGAGCGTGCCGCTCGGCGGCGGCACGCCGATCACGGTCGCCTCGGGACAGTCCAATCCCGCGAACATCGCCCTGGACTCCACGAGCGTCTACTGGCTCAACGACGGCACGGCCGCGGACAGCTTCCTGGACGGCACCGTGATGAAGATGCCTCTCGACGGCGGTGCACCGAGCACGCTCGCCACCGCACAGAACGACCCCAACAGCATCGTCGTGGATTCGACCAGCGTCTACTGGATCGCCGGCACTAGCACGCTGTTGAAGACACCCAATGGTGGGGGGGCGGTGACGACGCTTGCGTCGGGGAACGTGACGAAGATCGTCGTGGATGCGACGAGCGTCTATTGGACCGATCTTGTCGACGGAAACGTGATCAAGATCCCGCTCGACGGCGGCGCCCCCTTCACGCTCGCTTCGGGACAGGAGCTGCCCAATGGCATCGCGGTCGATGCCACGAATGTCTACTGGACCAACGACAACGGGACCGGCTGCAACGTCGACGCCGTCGTGACGGCCCCCCTCGGCGGCGGCGCCCCCACGACGCTCTTCGCGGGAGCGCTCCCCACGGGCGAATGCGCGCCGACGAACATCGTCGTCGACAGCACGAGCCTGTACTGGACGGACTACACCGGCGTTGACAGCACAGGGGCGATCGTCAAGCTCACTCCCAAGTAGCGTCCCGCTGCGTCAACCTGATCGCGTCGCGCGTGGCACGACGCCGTGCCCGAGCGCGATCGCCCCGAGCTCGATCCGCTCTCCGCTCTGTGCGTAGCCCCCCTCGAACGGATCTTCTGCGAGAAACAGCGGCGTATCGAGATCCACGTACGCGAACCCTCCGAGGCCCGCCGCGAGGCATGCCGACGCGCTCATCGCCATCTTCCCTTCGACCATTCCGCCGATCATCAGCCCGAGCCCCGCGGCTCTCGCAACCGTCGCGATCTCGATCGCCTCGATGATCCCGGCCTTCATCGGCTTCACGTTGATCACGTGCGCGGCGCGGCTCTCCGCGATTCGGAGCACGTCCGCCGTCGACGCCGCCGACTCGTCCGCCGCAACGGGGAACCCGCACGACTGGGCGACCTCGGCGAGGCCGCTCCAGTCGTCCCGTGCGACCGGCTGCTCGAAGAGAATCGGGTGGATGTCGCGTGAAGCGAGCTCGCGGGCGAGATTCAGCGCCGCGTCGGCCGTGAGCCCCCCGTTTCCGTCGAGGATCAGCGCCGCGCCGCGGGCCACGCCATGGATGGCGAGAATCCGCGCGAGGTCGTCGTGGTCCACGGCGCCGATCTTCACCTTGAGACGGGAGAACCCGGCTGCCGTCCATGCGCGCGCCTCGTCCTCGGCCTCCGCGACGGTACCGGTCGGAATCGTGACGTCGGTCACGAGGGAATGCTCCGCTCCACCGAAGAACGTGTGAAGAGAGATCCCCACGCTCCGCGTGAGCGCGTCCAGGATCGCGGTCTCGATCGCGCAGCGCGCCGAGCCGGACTTGCCTATCGCTTCCTTCAACGAGCGCGCGATCTTCCGCCACGCGCGCGCGTCCCCCCCCTCGACCGCACTTCGCGCGGCTTCGACCGCCGCCAGCGTCTCCCCCTGCGTCTCCCCATTGAACGCCGGGAACGGCGCCGCCTCGCCGTAGCCACGCGCCCCGCTCTCGAGCTCGACGGTCACGACCACGTTCCGCGCCACGTCCTGCGCGCCGCGTGCGATCCCGAACGATCTCCTCAGCGCGACGTCCATCGCTCCCCCATGGAGTCGCGCGATCCGCATTCGCTCCTCGCCCGCGCCTGGCTACCGCGACCCGTTCCGGCGCGTTTTTCGAGCAGCCGCCTTTCTTGCGCGCGGCTTCTTCGGCGGCGCCGCGAGCGTCCCTCGGCACTTCGCGGCGCCGCAGCGACACGGGTACAAGCGCCGACGGTCGGCCATCGTGTACTCGGGGTCCGTCGAGTACCAGTAGTCGTAGACGATCTCTTCCCCCGCGACGATCTTGCGCGACGCGCGGATGAAGATGCGCCGCTTCTCGATCGCCGCATAGGCGTTCGGGTCGCACGAGTGATTGATCAGCCGCGCTTCGTTGCCGTTCCGCCCGCCGTCGACGCAGATCTCGTCGTCCACGGAAAAGAGGAACGTGTGGTGCCTTCGGAGCGATTCGTCGTCGTACCGGTCGGCCGCGGTGTCGTGCGTGATCCGCTGCCCTAGGTACTCGATGATCGTCTCGTCTTCGTCGATGTCGCGCGTCGCGAATACGCCGCGCCCCTGGATGGAGGACCGGCGGACGACGAAAGCGGGCTCGTTCTCGACGGGGATCGCGGAAGGCTTCTCTTTCTTGATGGACTTGCTGCGCGGCTTGCTGGGCGTGACGTCTTCGGTCGATGACATGGGGGTTGTGTGCATCTTCTCAGAGGTTCGTGCGAAACCGCGCTCCAAACGAAACCCATCCGTGCCACCCGAAGGTCTCGGTGCCGATGTACGGCCCCGTAGCGAGCTCCGCGTACGGGCCGAGCCCCAGGTACCGGAGCGGTTTGAAGTCGAGCCCCGCCTCGACGGTGACGTCCACCCCCTGGAGCGCCGAGGCAACCCCTTGGGTGTCGTCGGGGGTGTCGGTCTGCTCGATGTTCACGATCTCGTAGCCGAGTCCGAGGCCGACCCACGGATCCAACCAGTTGTCGGGCTTGAAGTGGTAGTGCGCGACGAGCCCGAAGCGGATCAAGGTCACCGAGCACTCTTCGTCGACCCCGCTGCAGTAATCGTTCTGCACGTTCCCCATGCCGAAGCCGTAGAGGAAGTAGCCGCCGACGTAGAGGTGCGTGTTCAGGAAGAAACCTGCCTCGGCCTCGAGCGGGATGACCCCTTGCGCGATGCTGTAGAGCCCCGCCCCGTTCGCCATTCCGAACGGGACCCCGTATCCCCCGCGCAGCCCGATCCCGAACCCGACGTCGGACGGGGCCCAGCCGCCGTCGTCACCGGCGTCGGGCTCGGCTGCTGGCACCGCAGCGTCAGGCGTGGCGCTCACCCTCGGCGGGAGGGTCGCGTCGATCCCCGCGTCGAGGATCTCGCCTGGGATCACGGCGTGCTTTGCGCCACCACCCCACGTGGAGAGCGGCGTCGCGGCATCAGGGGCGGGCTGAGGGGCCGGCTCCTTCGAGCGCCCCCACGTCGAATACGTGGGCCCTGCATCCGGTGCGCTCGCAGCGGGGGCTGGCTTTGCGCCTCCTCCCCACGTCGATTGTCCGAGCGCGACGGCTTCGATCGTGCCGCTCGCCGCGATCAAACCGCAGATCCACCCGAGAGCCCGGACGCGCATCGGAGCGCACCCTGCCAAACGGCGGCCGATCCGCCAAGGGGAAAGGCCCGCGGGCCTGCACTAGCCTGCCTACGCCGCAGCGTCCTCGTCCTTCGCCAGCGCGTCCAAAAGCTTCCCAAGAGCCTCCGCGACCTCCCCCGCGAGGCGCCGGGGGACGGCGCGCGTCTCGCCGAGGAGCTCCTGAAGCCGCTTGGCCACGTTGCGGAGCGCGGCCGTGTCGCGCTGCTTCCGGGTGGCGTCGTCGATCGGGAAGACCGCCGCCTTGAACTCGCGCGAAACGGCCCCCGGCAGCGCCCCTTCGTCGATCACGCGCTTGCGAAGGGCGTCCATGACGTCGGCCTTCGGCCGATCTTCGGCCTCCTCTGCCCGGCGCAAGAAATCGACGGACTGGTAGCTCGGAATGGGGGCGTTGAGCCCGTCGCGCCGGAGCACGTCCGGAGCCTTGCTCTTCAAGAACTGGAACGAGCCGGTGAGCTTCTCGACCGTCTCCGGCCGGAGGTGGAGCTCGGTCTTCGCGTACTCCTCGAAGGTCCCGAAGCCCCAGCGCCGCCAGTGGGCGTGGCGGCGCGCGTCGGTGAGCGCTTCGGCGAGCTCGATCCAGCTCGCCTTGAACCGGCGCGCTCGATGAATGAGCTCCACGCGCTCGGGGTCGTCGGCGTGCTCGTCTGCGAGGGCTTCGAGGGTGGCGTCCACCTTGGTGCGATGCATGGCGGCGGAGTGAAGCCGGGGAGGGGCGGGGGCGCAAGAGGCGGGGGGCGTCTCCGTCTCCGTCACCAACCACGAACGTCGATCAGTGCGGTCGGTGCGCCCTTCGCGTAACCCACCCCCCCGGCCCCCCGCCCCGCTGGCGTCGCTGGCGGGGACGGGGGGGCGTGAAAAGAGAGCGCCGCGCCTTTCGGTGCGCTCGTCTTTCGCATCGGATCCTCCGGCGCGCCGTTGCTCACGCCCCC
>JBKQKP010000004.1:0-2885 GCA_052147435.1 Polyangiaceae bacterium
GTACCCGACCTACCCCGTCAGCAACTACGCCGACGTTACGAGCGGGTTGCGCGTGAGCCGCGGAGGGAGCTTCGGCGATTCCGCCGCATACGTGCGCGCCGCCTTCCGCTCCCCCTCGGCTCCCGACGAGACATACCCGGGGACCGGCTTCCGCTGCGCACACGCCCCCCCGTCGTCTCCCTAGGCGCGCCTTCCGGGCAAGCGCCACGCGTGGTAATTTTGCGGCATGTGCGCTCTGCCGATTACCGCTCGTCCCCGTCTCCGCGGGAAGCGTGGCCAGCGATGAGCGACGCCAACATCGGGCGCGTCCTCGCCCGGAAGTACGAACTCATGCGCCTCATCGGGAGGGGGGGCATGGGCGCCGTCTACGAGGGGCGCAACCAGATCGGCAAGCGGGTGGCGATCAAGCTGCTCCTGACCCCGGAGATCGTTGCGAGCACGGATCTCACCGCCCGCTTCTTTCGCGAGGCCGAGGCCTCCGCCGCGATCGAGAGCACGCACGTCGTCGACGTCTACGACACCGGCGTCGATGAGGAGAGCGGGCTGCCGTTCCTCATCATGGCCTACCTGCAAGGGGAAGATCTCGAGCGGCTCGTCGAGCGCGTCGGCCCACTGAATCCGGTCGCCGCGGTCCGCATCGGCGTGCAGGCCGCGACAGGGCTGGCGAAGGCGCACGAGGTCGGGATCATCCACCGCGACATCAAGCCGGCCAACATCTTCCTCGCGACCAGCGAGGGGGACCACGTGGTCAAGCTCCTCGACTTCGGCATCGCCAAGGTCACGACCGAGCGGCTCTCGCAGAGCGGCGCCGGGCCGCAGGCGCTCACGAGCACCGGGGCGCTCCTCGGCACCCCGCTCTACATGTCGCCGGAACAGGCGCAGGGGCTGAAGAACATCGACGCGCGGACCGACGTCTGGTCGCTCGGGATGTGCCTCTACCAGTCGCTCGCTGGCAAGCTCCCGTTCGGCGAGGTGGACACGATCGGCAAGCTCATCGTCGCGATCGTCTCGCACGAGATCCCGCCCCTCGCGGAGCTCGCTCCCTGGGTCCCGAAGGACCTCGCGTCCGTCGTGCAGAGGACGCTCGAGCGCGATCTCGACAAGCGCATCGCGAGCGCCCGCGACCTCATCTCCGAGCTGACGCCGTTCCTCAGCGGCGGGCAGGCGCTCCCGTCGTCGATCCTCGTCGGCGTCAAGGAGTCGCTCGACCTGACGCTCGCGCCGGGGAGCCTCGTGGCGGCCCCCTCCGTCCCGGGCGGGAGCGCCGGGGGCCCCGGCAGCGCTCCACGCCTGTACGCGACGACGGCCGGCATCTCGAGCGACCGTCGCTCGGGGGGCGCGAAGCCGAAGCGCGCGCTCGGGGCGGTGGTGGCGCTCGGGGTCGTCGCGACGCTCGTCGGAGGGGCGGTCGCGCTCAAGCTGGCGTCGCACCCGAGCGAAGCCGGGCTGGCCGCCGTGCCTGCGCCCCCGACGCCCGCAGTCGAGCCGTCTGCTGCGCAGCCGCCGCATGCCCTCGCGGACGAGACCAGGGTAGGGGCCCTCTCGCTCAAGATGCCCGACGGCTACACCGTGACCGTGGACGGTGCCGCTCCGGGTGGGCCCGACAGCACGGGCGACGCCCGCCTCCTCGCGGGGGGCAGGCTCGAGCTTCGCGGGGAGTTTCAGAGAAAGTTTCTCGTCGCCGTGTTCGACCCGAAGGGCAAGCGGGTCTTCGTCCAGGACGTCTACCTCTACGACAACAAGCTCGACCCCGACAGCATCGACACGCTCGTCGGCGCCGTCCCGATCGAGAAGCCGAAGCACAAGCCGGCGATCGCGCCCCGCGGACCGCAGCCCCCACCGGCGCCATCGCACGGTGGAGGCGATCTCCCCGCGCGGTTCTAGGCTCGCTCGCGCGACGGCAGGCGCGCAGAGGCTCTTCGCGACGCGCCGGCTGCCGGTCGCTAAGCTCCTGCGACCCGCGACCCGGCCAGGTCGCCTGGCTACACGATCGCCCGCACGACGCCGCCGTCGACGCGCAACGCCGCTCCGGTCGTCGCCGAGGCGGGGCCGCTGCACACGTACGTGACCATGGCAGCCACCTCGTCCGGGGTGGCGAAGCGCTTGAGGAGGGACGACGGCCGGACGGTCTGGAAGAACTCTCGCTCGATGGTCGCCGCGTCGACTCCGCGTGCGCGCCCCATGTCTGCCACGAACGTCGACACCCCCTCCGACGCGGTCGGCCCGGGCAGGACGCTGTTCACGGTCACGCCACTCCCCGCGACCGACTCCGCAAGCCCACGCGCGACCGCCAGTTGCGCCGTCTTCGTCGTCCCGTAGTGGATCATCTCGGCCGGGATCTGCACCGCCGACTCGCTCGAGATGAAGACGATGCGCCCCCACTTCCGCGCCACCATGCCCGGCAGGTAGTGACGGCTCAGGCGGACTCCGCTCAGGACGTTGACCTCGAAGAATCGCAGCCAGTCTTCGTCCGTGATGTCGGCGAACGCCCTGGGCTCGAAGATGCCCAGGTTGTTGACGACGACGTCGGCGTCCGGCACCGCGTCGAACAGTCGGTCAGCGCCGGCCCGCGTCCCGAGGTCGCAGGCCACCCCCTCGACGATCGCACCCGCGTGCGCCGCGCGGATGCGCCGGATGGCCTCGTCCACCCGCGCCGCCGTCCGTCCGTTGACGACGACCGCTGCACCCTCTCGCGCGAGCGCCGCGGCGATGGCGAACCCGATGCCTGCGGTCGACCCGCTGACGACCGCGCGCTTGCCCTTGAGGTGTAGATCCATGGCGAGAGCTCACACCCGAGGCGAGGCGGTGTCGAGCGAGATCGCGCCCCCTGTCACCCGCCCACGGCCACGCCGATCGCCTTGCCGATGGCGAAGGTCGCCCCCGCC
>JBKQKP010000005.1:0-49704 GCA_052147435.1 Polyangiaceae bacterium
ACGCCTCGTCGCAGGGGGCGTCGTCGGCGAGGCCGAGGTCGTGGCGGGCGGCTTCGCACATCGCCGGGTGCAGCTGCTCCATGAAGAGGCCGATCCGGATCGTCCCGAGCTTCACGCCGCTCTTCAGACGCAGCACCCCTCCGGCGAAGTCCGCGGAGTCCGCGTCGTCGATCGGGGTCCACGAGACGCCCTCCGCGAGCGCGAAATCGACGCCGGGCTTTGCGACCTCTTTCCCGAAGCCGAGGCGCGCGCACAGCGGAGCTGCGGCAGGGGAGGTCTCTTTTGTTTGGGCGGAGGCGGGGGAGGTCGCGTTGAAGTCGATCGTGAAGTGCGCGTCGCCGAAGGCGTCGACGAACGACTTGAGGGCGCGCTTGGCGTCGTCGTCGTTCTTGACGTGCTCGGCGTCGCGCAGGCGGGCCTCGGTCTTCGCCTTCAGCGCGGGGAGATCCATCTTGCGCTCGTTCACCGCCCACTCGAGGTTGGCGTAGTGCGAGGAGAGCTCCGCGAGGAGCGCGTGGAGGTCTTCGAGCCAGGGGGCGGGGTCGAAGGGGGCAGAGGCGGGGGCAGGGGCAGGGATGGCGGCGACGGGGGGGGCGGTCGGGCAAGGGGAGGGGGGCGGGGCGGGGGTCGCGGGCGGGGGACCGGGCGCGCACGCGAGGACGAGGGGGAGGAGGGCGAGCAGGGAGAAGAGGGGGCGCGGCCGGCGTAGGGACATGGGTATTCGTTACACGACCCGACGGGCGAGAGGTTCCCCAAGGAGCTATGGTGCCGCCGCCGCCATGACGACCGCGAGCACGCGCCTCTGTCTCCTCCCCCCCAACGTCGCCCTCTCGCTCTCTCCTTCGCGCATCCGTCTACTGCGCCAGAGCTACGACGGCCTGCGCGGCTTCGACGAGACGAATCCGCTCGCCGTGGCCAAGGCGATCTCGTTTCGCGAGCTCCCCGAGCGGACGGCCGACCTCTTTCACGCTGCCGCCTACCTCGCGACGGACGACGGGCGCGAAGCGATCTACGAGGCGTCGCGCGGGCGGAGGGATCTGGCGCCGTGGCTCCTGCTCACCGCCGTGGACCTCGCGATCGACGTGGCGCGCGCGGCGGACGCGGGCGACGTCGCGGCGCGCGCGCTCCAGTCCCGGGCGCGGAAGCGGATCGGCCGCTTCCTGCCGGTGGAGCACGAGCTCTTCACGAAGCGGCGAGAGCGCCCGGCGCGGCTCGAATCGATCGTGGAGTGCGCGCGATCGATCTTCCTAGAGCGGTTCGTGGACGGGTGGGTCGTCGAGTGCACGGACGGCGCTCTTCGCGCGGTCATCGTGCACGAAGCGCTCCCGGCGGCGATGGTGGCGCGGAGCAAGCCGGAGGCAAGTGGGAGTGCACCAAGCGTAGCGCGGCGTGCGCGCCGGCCGCTCGGCTGCGATACGATCCGCTGGGACGCCGCGCGGGGGCGCGTCGGGCTCACGCTCGCGCGGGCGTCGAGGCTGCCGGAGTGGAGGGAGAAGCTCGGCATCGCGTGCGCTGGCGACGCGGGGTTCCTCGAGCGGCGACCGTCGCACACGCTGAAGCTGTTGTCTGCGAAGTAGTCAGCCGCCCCTCTTCGGCAGCCGCAGCGTCGCCGACTTCGTCCGCGTGATCGGCGCCCCCACGTCTTCCCATCCGTAGCCGTAGCGCCCGAGGTGAAGGAGGCGTACCGACGTATCGACCATCACCTTGTGCCCGGCCTGCCGCGCGCGCTCGCAGAACGACCACGCTTCGCTCAGGTACCAGAAGCCGCCGTCCTCCTGGCGGACGACCATCGGCAGGAAGTACGGCACGGCCGGCACGACGCGCGCGTTGCACACCGGAAGATCGAACGCGCGCGCGACGTCCTCGTAGACGCGCCGGTGCGTGAGGAGGAACGCCGTCCCGATGTACTTCACCTCGACGGGGCCGCCCCCTTCGCCCAGGACGATCTGCTCCGTGTCGTCGAGGAAGAAGCAGCCGAACTGCCGGACGCCTCGCTTCGCGAAGAGGCCGGCCATGATCGGCGCACCGTGGCTCCGGAGGCGATCGACCGCGTCGGGGTCGAACGCGATGTCGGAGTCGATCCACATGAGCTCTTCGAAGCCGTCGGCCAGCGCCTGCGTCGCGAGCTCGGAGCGCGCGCGATCGATCGCGGCCGAGGCGTCGACCCGCCTCACCTTGTACCCGCGCGACTCGAGCCCCCTCAGCCCCTCTTCACACGCGGCCTCGACGTGGTCGCGGAACGGGACCAGGACGATGCAGCGCCCGCGCTCCATCCCTCAGCAGCACGCTCCGGCCATGCACACGCCCGCACCGATCGCGCCGTAGTCGTACTGGACCTGGAGCTCCTGCGTCCCCGAGACCTCGGCCAGCGGTTGGCACACGGCGTCGGTCGGGGCCTCCGTGAAGACATAGACGTCCGTGCCGGTGCACGACGAGATGGTGTTGCTGAAGCCGTGCATCGTGTCCGACTGCGTGCCTCCCGCGGCGGCGACGACCACGCCGTTGACGAACGTCCCGTCCTCCATGCGCGACGCGCTGCCGGACTGGGTCGGGCACGTCACCGTGGCCGGGAGGTTCCCCGTGTTGGTCACGCCGAAGGGGACGTCGGGGCTGCACGTCGTGAAGTCGAAGATCCCGCTGAACGGGGCTCCGGCGCCGTCGACGAACGCGAGGTTCGCGCCGCTCACGGCGACCGAGACGTTGACCGTATACGACGGCGTCCCGAGCTCGTTCGTCGAGAAGGTCAGCGTGTCCGCGTAGGCCTGCCCCCCGAGCATCGATCCGATCACCGCCGCCTTCGCCGCGATCACGATCGAGCCGCTGGTCCCTGCGGCGATCGACGCGGGCACGCTCACGATCGTGAACAGGCCCTTGGTCGACTTCACGTTCGAGAAGGTGAGCGCCGCGGTCCCGGTCGTGTTCGAGATGGTCACGTTCTGGGACGCCGCGGCCCCTCCGCCGCACGTCACGGCGAAATCCACCGTCCCCGAAGGAACCCCTGCGACCGGTCCCTGCCCGTTGGCCGTGAGGGCGACCGCGGCAGGGGGCGTCCCGCACTGCGCCGAGGTCGTGGTCACCTTCAGGGTCCCCGAGGTGACGCCGAGGACCTCCGGCGAGAACGTCGCGTTCCCCTTCGCGGTGCCCCCGTTCGCCGCGGCGGATGCGGCCGTCGTGAACGAGGCGTCGTAGCCGCTGCCGGTCGTGCCGAGCGTGAGGGGAGCGTTCAGGTTCCCCGAGTTCGTCACGGTGAACGGGAGTGTGCCTGTCTGGTTCGCCTGGACGTTCGCGAAGTTCGTGGTCCCCATCGAGATGACGAGGATCGCGCCCGACGCGGACTGCGTCAGCGCCACGGGGGTCGCGGTCGTCCCGGGCGCGGTCGGCGTGACCGTCAACGTGTCGTCGAACGCCCCCGGGGCCACGCTCGCGGGGGCCGCGATCGCCTTCGGCGTGACGGTGATCGTCGCGTGGCCCCCTGCGGGCACGTTGCCGCTCGCGTTCGTGAGCGTGTACGCCGTGCCCACGGCGAGCGCCGACGTGTAGGGGACCACGTAGTCGTAGGCGTTCGTGATCGTGACGGTCTGAAACGGCGCGGCCGGGCTCCCGCACGTGGTCGTCCCGAAGGGGAGAGTCCCCGGCGCCACCGTCACTGCCGCGAACGTCCCGGTCCCGTTCATCGCCACCTGGGACGCAGCAGAAGCGCACATCGCGCCCGTCGTCGTGATCGCGGCGTTCGTCGACTCGAGGACCCCGACGGTCGGCTTGAACGCTGCGGTCGCGCCGGGGAGCGAGGCGTCGGGCGCGACCGACACGCCCCCTTCCAGCCCCGCGTCCCCCCCCGTGTACGCGAACCCGAAGTCCCCGTTCGCCGGAGCGCCGACGGTGATGCCGACGGGTGCGTTGCCGACGTTCGTGATCGTCACGGGGAGCGTCGACCGATCGCCCACGAGCACCTGCCCGAACGCGACGGGCGCGGGCGAGACCAGGAGCGAGCCCCCTTGCGGCGTGACCGACACCGGCACGCTGAACGACGTGAACCCGGGGATGTTGGTGGTGACGTTCAGCGTGTCGGTGATCGGCGATCCGGCGTTCGACGTGATCGGAAGCGCCGGCGGGGCGAGCGACACGGACGCCTCCGCGCCCGGCGCGACGGTCCCGGAGGTCGCCCCTTGGAGCGCAAAGTAGGTCCCCGACGCGAGCGCGATCGAGTACGTGAGCGGCGCGGTGCCGGTGTTCGTGAACGTGAGCGTCTTCGCGGCGGGTACGGCCCCGCAGCCGACGAGGCCGAAGTCGATTGGCGTGCTCGCGAGGTTGGTCGCGGGGAAGCCCGCGTCGAGCGCGGCGTCCTCGGGCGCTCCAGTGTCGGGCTCGGGGGCTCCCGTGTCGGACACCGTGGCGTCGACGTTCACCGCGCCGTCCGCCGTCGAGATGGGGATGGTGGCCACGTCGAGATCGAGCCCGCCCCCGTCGACCGGCGGGGCGGAGCCGTTGTTGTTGATGCACGCGCCAAAGAACGCGGCGGCGGGCGCGAGAGCGGAGCAGACGACGAGGATCGACGGGCGACGCATGGCGCCTGATGATGCACCAAAATGTCGTGTTACGCCCCCCTGCAGCCTCAGAAGCCGTCTACCGACAACCCCCCGGCATCCACCCCCGCGCTCGACGACGCGACCGTCCCGCTCGCCCCCCCACTCCCCCCCGCGGTCGCCGACGTCGCCGCGCTCGGGTGCGTCTCGCCCCCCGTCGTTGGCGCCGTTACCACGCGCGGCGCGACCGGCGCGGGCACGATCCGCGGCAGCGAGTCGACGGAAACCGTCGGAACATCGCGCGTATCGGCCGGAGGCGCTGGCGCCGCCGTGGACTCCACCTGCTGCGGGGGCTCCGAACGCTCCGCCACGAACGCTGACGCGGACCCCCGCGCTGTCGGCACCGACGAGACCCCGACGGGCCCGTCGGATCCGCGCATCGTCGCCAGCTGCGCCCCGATCGCGATCCCGGCCCCCGCGATCGCGGCGATCGTCATCTGCGCCGCCGTCCGCACGCGCGACGGATCCATCCCCCTCGGCGGACGCGAGATCACCGTCGTCGCCGCGCGCATCGCTCCGGATTCGTCGGCCTCGGCCTCGATCAGCGGGACCGAATGCGACGACGGCGCCGGCACCCGCATCGCCGTCGCCAGCGCAAACCGCGGGTGGTGAACGGCGCGCACCTCCGCCGTGATCGGCACGACCATCGTCTCGTCGATCGCCTGCCCGTTCGGGAGCTGATCGCGGATCGCCTCGAGCATCTCTTTCGCGGACGCGAACCGCGCTGCCGGATCGAGGGCGAGCGCCCGATGAACGATCGCCGCGACCTCGGGGCGCACCCACGGCGCGAGCGATTGCACGTGGCGCGCCGGCTCGTGGCAGATGGCGACGAGAAGCTCCCCCACCGTCTCCGTGTACGAGTGCGGCGCAGCGCCGGTCAGCATCTCGTAGAGGACGACCCCCAGTGACCAGATGTCGGTCCGGTGATCGATCGTCTTTCGCCCCAGCGCCTGCTCGGGCGACATGTACAGCGGCGAGCCGACCATCCCCCCCGCCCCGGTGATGTCGCGCGCGTCGTTCGACGAGAGGGGCTCGGTCTTCATCTTCGCGATCCCGAAGTCGAGGATCTTCACGACGAGCTCCCCGCCGTCGCGGTCGCGCCGCGCGAGGAACAGGTTCGCCGGCTTGATGTCGCGGTGAACCACCGCCTCGTCGTGCGCGCGCTGCAGGCCGAGGCACGCCTGTGCGATCACCCGCAGCGCCAGATCCGGGGGGAACTGCTTGATGCGGCGCAGGGCCCGCTCGACGTCCTCGCCGGCGAGCAGATCCATCGCGATGTACGGACTCCCCGAGCTCGGGTCGATCCCCGCGTCGGTGACGTGTGCGATGTGCTGCGACTCGATCGCGCCGCTCGCCATCGCCTCGCGGGCGAAGCGCTCGACGACGTCGGGGCGCTTCGAGAGCGACGCCGTCGCGAGGACCTTCACCGCGACCCGCCGGCCGGTCCGCAGGTGGCGGGCTTCGTAGACGGCCCCCACGCCCCCCTCGCCGATCCGGCGGAGGAGCTGATACTTGCCGTCGATGATCGGCAGCTCCGGCTCAGGCTGCACGCGCGCCTCCTTGTTCGGCCCTGTTTCCCCGCCCCCGGTCCCCCAACGCTAGGTTACTCCGGGTCCTCCCCCTCGAGGCCGTGCTTCTTCATGAGCCGGTAGAGCGCGTACCGGCTGGAGAGCCCAAGCGTCTTCGCGGCGCGCGTCACGCTCCCCTTCGCTTTCGCCAGGGCGGCGCGGATGGACTCCAGTGTCGGCTCTTCGGCGCTGACCGCCTCGCGCTCCCGGGCGCCCGACTCGATCGGCGGCGCCGGATTGCCTGTCTCGCGCTCGCGCTCGCGCTCGCTCTCCGGGAGCACGAGCGTGTCTTCGGTCGACTCCGCCATCGCGCGCCAGAGCACGGCGTCGAGCTCGCGGGTGTTGGTCGCGTACGGTCGCCGGAGCAGGTGCTCGACGAGCGCCGGCGTCATTCGCGCGAACGCGCGCCCGGTGGAGTCGCGCAGGACGAAGCGTGAGGCGATGTCGGGGCTCTTCTCCACCGCGCGCAGGAGGAGATGGCGCGCGAGGAGCGGGACGTCCTCTCGCCGCGCCGACAGAGGCGTGAGCTCGACGCGCGTCGTGAGCCGAGCGAGGACATCGTGCTTCAAGAATTCGGGATCTCGGTTCGTCGCCCCGACGAGGCAGAACGAGGACCGTCGCGTCGTCCCCTCGCCGAGTCGCTGGTACTCCCCCCCCGCGTCGAGCACGCGAAGCAGGTGCGTCTGAAGCTCCGCCGGCAGCTCGCCGATCTCGTCGAGGAAGAGCGTCCCGCCGTCCGCCTGTCCGATGAGCCCGGGGCGCTCGGGCATCCCGGGGTTCGGGTAGTTCTTCACGTTGCCGAAGAGCTCGGCGTCGATGAGCCCGGCGGGGAGCGTGGCGGCGTTCCGCGCGACGAACGGCTTCGACGCCCGCTTCGACATCGCGTGGATCGCGCGGGCCGCGAGCTCCTTGCCCGTCCCGCTCTCACCCGAGACGAGCACGTGCGTCCCCGCCTTCGCCGCGAACGCCAGGCGCTCGCGCAGGAGCCACGTCGACGGCGACTCGCCGAGGATCCCGAACGCGTCGGGCTCGCCGAACGGGCGCCAGGCGTCGCGCGGGAAGTGACGCAAGGCGGGGATGAGCGGCGGCCGGCGCGTGCACAGGAGGACGAGCTGGCGCCGCAGATGAATCGTATCGCCCGAGACCAGCAGCGCCTTCTCGCACGTCGCGCCGTTCACGCGCAGCTCGCAGCGCCCCGCCTGCTCGACCGCGAGCCCGACGCTGCTCGCCGTCAAGAGGAGCTGCCTCCGCGAGAGCCCCGCCCCGAGGAGCGGCGGCGCGGCGGTCACGGTCCCCGGCCGCTGCTGAAAGAAGCGGAGGTCCGCCTCCTCGTCGCCGCGGCCGAGCGTCCGGGGGTGGTCGTCCTCGGGGAGGATCGCGATCTCCCCCACGCGGTGCGGCTCCTCCGCCGACCAGGCGATCGCGAGCACGATGACGTCGCCGTCGGTGCCGCCGCGTCGGGAGAGCGGATCGCTGTCGAGCTGGATCGTCGTGACCTTCGCCACTATCTCGCTCCGCGCGCGGCGTGGGCCGCCAGGATCTTCTTCGGCGCGACCGCGCGATAGCTCTGCGTGACGCGCGCCGCGATCTCCTTCCAGTCGACGCGCGGAGCGTCGAGCCGTACCCCGAGCCACCCCCTCGGGCCGATGTACGCGGGCGAGCAGTAACGCCTTGGGTCCTTCTTCACGAGCTTGGCGTTCTCACCTTTGTCGTTCCGTACGCACGCCACGATCATCCCGTCGCCGTGGTGGTTGTCGAGGAAGTACACGAACGTCTTCTCCGCGACGAGGAAGCTCGCGTGGCTCGACTCGCGCTCGCGGGTCGTCTCGGGGAGGGCGAGGCAGATCTTCGTGAGCCGCTCGAGCGACTCGCGCGCGGTCTTCTCGTCGGTGGTCACGCGCGGCGGGGGCGGGGGGCGCGGTCCGGGCTTCACCCCTTCGCCGCGGGCCAGCTTCGGGGGGGCGAGCGAGAGCCACCCCTCCTCGACGATGATCGCGAGCTCGACCCAGTCCGTCGTCGGCCGGTCGAGGCGCGCGCCGAGCCACCCCTTCACCCCCACGTACGGGGGGACGAAGTACCGATCCGGGGCCGCCGCGACGAGCGCGCGTTGCCGATCGAACGTGCACTTGCACCAGACCGCGAGCCGCCCGTCGGCGTGGTGGTCGTCCACGAAGCCGAGGAACATCTTCCCGCGCACGAAGAAGGACGGCGCGCCGTGCGAGAGCTTCTCCTCCACGCCCGGAAAGCCGTAGCAGATGGCGCGGACGCGCGAGAGCGCCGCGTCCGACGGGGACTCCTTCGCCTGTGTCTTCTCCTTGCCCACGACCCGAGACTAGCGCGCCCGCGTCAGACTTTCTTCCCGGCGCTCTCTTCCCGGATCACGGCCACCAGCCCGGAGAGCCGGCTCGACCGCCCCCACGCGATCGCGACGACCCCGAGCTGCCCGAGGACGAAGGCCAGCGCGATCGACCCCCCCCCCGACTGCGTGATCCGGTACCTCACGGCGTTCAGCACGAGCGCGAGCCCGACGGCGACCACCGTGGTCATCAGGCAAAGCCCGAACACCTGCGCCGGCCGGCGCACGGCCAGCCGCACGCCGCTCCACCACGCGACCAGCGCGCTCGTGCGCTCCGGCTCCGCGGCGAGATGGGCGCGCCCCGCTTCGACGGTCACGTGCGCGAGCCAGACGAGGAGGGCGGTGATCGCCATCGCGAAATTGGTCGCGTTCGACGCAGTCGATTCGAGCACCGCGCCTTCTTCCACCTTCTCTGCAAAGTGAAACGCGAGTGCGCCCAGCCCCGCCGCCACGCCGAAGGGGATCGACGCCGCGATGACCATCCTCAGCATCCGCGGGAAGAACTCTCCCGCGCCGCCGAGCAGGGCGCGAATGTCGGACGGCTCGTCGCTCCGCGCCAGCACGGCCGCGGCCCCCGCGAGCGCGGGTGACAGGAGGACCGCCGCCAGGAATGCGTGATGGAAGCCGGGCATGATGCCCGAACCTGCGGGCTCGCTCATCTGGCGAACCACCTCGGTCAAGGCCGGCGAGTCGAGCTTGCTCGTGAGCTCCGCGAAGCGGGGGCTGTGATCGAAGAGCGTCTGTAGGAACAGCGCGATCGGGCCGAACGCGAACGCCGCTGGCAAGGCCATCGCCACCAGGAAGAGGAGCAAGTACCGCCACTGCGCCCCGTGCCCGAGCGCGCTTCGCCACCTGTCCCACGTGCCTGTCTTCGAAGCGCTCATTGCGTCACCAGGAGGGAGAGGCCGAGCTCCGCGGCGTTCGCCGCCTCGAGCGCCCAGCGTGTGCTCGCCGCGTGGTGCTCTTCGCGCGTCATTCCGTCGTCGAGCTTGTTCAGGTCGAGGAAGATGGCTCGCTCTGGATCGAGCTGCGCGGAGGTGACCTTCACGGGCTTCACGAAGACGTAGCGATGCCAGCGGTCTTCGGTGGGGAAGGGGAGCGTCTCGGTGGTCCCGTCGGCGAACGTGACGAGGACGTGCTCCGGCACGTGCCCCGCGTAGCGGCGAACGGTCACCTCGTTCCGGTACGGGAACGGCCCCGGATCGGTCTCTTTCGCGTCGGGGTGCGCCTTCGACCACGCCTCGCGCGTCGCGGAGATCTCCTTCTCGATGTCGTCCGTATCTTTCTCCACGCGCTTGCCGTCCACCATGAAGAGCCCCGGCTGCGGGAGCACCTCGGCGCTGGCCACCTTGACGACGCGGTCGTCGATCGTCGTGTCGCGGTACACCTGCGTCTCGAACCACTCGTTCACGAGGGCTGGCTGCCCGCTCCCCTCGGCGATCGCGTCGCGCAGATCGGCCGTCGTTGGGTGCCTGTGGTGCCACCGCTTGTAATAGAGCTTCATCCCGCGGGCGAACGCGTCCTCGCCCAGGCGCTTCTCGAGATCGTGGAAGACGATCACGGTGTGCGCGTAAACGAGCCCGTAGCTCCCCCCCGAGTACCGGTCCCACGAGTTCCCTGCGATCGGATCGGCGGGGTAGCGCTGCGTCCCCCCTCCGAGGCGCTCCTCGTCCTGGTACGCGATCGGAGGAATGCTGATCCCTTCGAGCTCGACGGCGGCGGGGAGGTGCGGCTCGAGCCGATCGTTCGCGAGCTCACGCGAGTCCCAGAACTCGTTCATCCCCTCGTCGAGGAACGGCTCCTCGAACTCGTTCGTCGCGAGGAGCCCCATGAAGTACCCGTGCCCGAACTCGTGCACCGTCACGAAGCGGACGTAGAACGCGGCGAGTCCGTTCGATCCGATCGTCGTGAAGAACGTCTCGTACTCCATGCCCCCCGACTCCTGGGCGTTGTACGGAGGGACGACGCAGGTGACGTGCGGGTAGGGGTAGGGGCCGAGCGTCTCGGAGAAGTAGCGCAGCGAGTCGATCGTCCCCTTGAGCGCCACCTGCGCCGACGGCTCGTTCTCCGGCGCGTAGAGGACCTCGACGTCGACGTGCGGGCTCCCGGGCCCGTCGTACGATCCCTTCAGCGGCTCGGCGTAACCGTTCCACGCGGTCCAGACGAAGTCGTGGACGTCGTCCTGCGCGAACGTGTGGACGAGCGCCCCCCCTTCCTCGAGGGGCGCCCCCTGCTCGACGCCGGTCGCGCGGACGAGGTACCCCTTCGGAGCGGTCAGCTCCGCGCGGTAGTTCCCGAAGTCGGCATAGAACTCGCTGAAGAGGTGGAACTCGTGGCAGTTCCACCGCGGGCCGCCGGTCACGCCGCGCTCACCGGGGAGCTCGAGCACCCCCACCTTCGGGAACCACTGCGCGATCAGGTGGTACTGCTTGAAGTACCCGGTGCGCGCGACGACGCGCGGGAGCTGGTCGTGGAACTCGAGGTCGAGCTCCCCCGTGACCCCGGGCCCGATCGCCTCCGGCAGGTCGACGCGAACGACGGTCTTGTCGGTCTCCGGCCCGCCGTCCGGGTGCACGTACGCGAACGTCGCGGCCTTGCCCCCCTGCACGACGCTCTTCAGATCGATGAAGCCCCACTCCCCTTTGTGCGTCTTCACGTCGCTGCGAAAGCCCCCCTCGCGCTCTTCCTCGCGCACGAAGGTGCTGCCGTGCCCCTCGAAGGCGTTCAGATAAAGGTGGAAGTAGAGGCTCTTGATCGGCCGGTCGCTTCGATTCAGCCAGCGCAGGTGCTCCGTCCCGTCGACCGTGTGCCTGTCCGGATCGAGCTTCGCCTTGAGGTCGTAGCTCGCCACGCGCTGCGAGAGCGGTTGCCCGTCGCCCCCGAACGACGCCCGCTCGCCCCCCCACGCCGAGGGATCGCTCGGCGTCCTCACGGCGGCCGCGCCCCAACCGGCCACGGTGACTCCGTCGGGAGAGACGCTCTCCACGTTCACGGCCATCGGCGCCGACGGTGCGCCGTCGCTACCGGCGGGGATCGTCGGCTCGAGCGCGTGCGCGGAGGCGACGGCGACGAGCGCGACGCCCGCGACGCCTACCAGGTTGAGAACGAAACGAGGGGGTCTCCGCATGTCACGTCTCCTCGCGCGTGCCGCGCCGTTCGGCTTTAGCAGAAGAGTCCGATTCACGCGTGACGCAGGGTGGGGATTGTCCACTTTCTCGGACAATTGGTCGGCGCGGCGACGACGACTCTCCGCCCGCGCCCCCTCGGTCTGCGTGGAACTAATCCGGCGCCACCACAATCGCCGTGGGAATCGTCTAAGAAAACTCTCCTTTCGAGTGGCAAACGTCGCCGCCGTGCTACGGCCACGCACCCCTCGCAACCCAGGAGTCTTCATGCGCCGCATCTCTTTCGCCGTCGTCTCACTCGCCGCTTCGGTCGTCGCCTGTGGATCGTCGTCCAACGGAAACAACGGTGGCGGAGGAGCCCAGGACTCCGGCGCGCCCGGCAACCAGACGCCTGACGGCGCGAGCACGCAGCCCGTCAACGAAGACGCCACCGCTCCGATCGTCGATTCGGGCGGAGGGACGAACGACTCCGGTGGGGGTGTGGACTCTTCGCTCCCTCCGTTCGACGGCGGGTCGGTGAGCACGCAATACCCCGCGCCGCACCCTGCCTGGCCGACGGAGGTCTACCAGGGCTCAGGAGGGCAGCCGGGGCCATCGGGGCTCCTCCTCACGCCGGACGTCCTCACGATCACCTTCAACAGCGACACCCTGGCGACCAGCCTGAACTCCTTCGGCGCGCAAGCCACCGTCTCGACGAACGCGTACTGGCAGACGGTGCGCGCCGGCTACTGCGAGACGCCCAGCACGACCGCCTGCGTGGGTAACGGCACGGCCGGCACCAGCAAGGCCCTGACCGAGACCCTCGCCGCGAGCTACACGGACTCCGCTCAGGGGGGCGCGTCGACCCTGCAGACCTTCATTCAGGGGCTCATCGCCGCCGACAAGATCACGGTCGGCACGAACACGCTCCCCGTCTTCTACTTCCCACAGACGGTCTCGATCACCCTCGACGGCGCGCCGAGCTGCGCCAACGGGGGCTTCGGCGGCTACCACAACTCGATGACGACGACGGCCGGAGGGAGCACGACGATCCCCTACGCGATCGTCATGGAGTGCGTGTCTCCGGCGGGGCAGACCCCCACGACGCTCCAGGAGACGACGATCGCGGCGAGCCACGAGATCGTCGAGGCGGCAACCGACCCGTACAATTTCACCGGCTACTACCTCAACCTCACGGAGAACGATCCGGCGCCCCTGGCCTGGAACGACGTCGGCTTCGGCGAGGTGGGCGACAACTGCGTCGACTTCCTCGGCCTCAACCAGGACGAGTACACCGAAGACGGCTTCACGGTTCAGCGCATTTGGAACAACGCGGCGGCTGCCGCCGGCGGTGACCCGTGCGTTCCGGCGAGGCCTGCGACGCAGCCGTATTTCAACGTCGCGGTGGAGCAGTGGCTCGTAACCGAGGCGGTCGGCGCCACGACGGTCTTCGACGCGGACGCGTTCTCGAACATGGCCGTCTCGGGCGGGTGGAACGTGGTCGGCTACGACCTCAATGCGCAGAGCGCGACCGATCTCAACCCGTACCTCACGATCGCCATCAACGGCGTGACCCAGACGGCGGGCTCCGTCACGATCAACAACGGCCAGAAGGCGCAGATCGCGGTGACACTGAACCAGGATCCGGGCGCGCTCGTTGCGTCGGCCTTCGGCGCGGTCGGTCTCCTCCTCTCGTACCAGGGGACGAGCCTCCAGACGATGACAGCGGGCGCGGTCTGGCCGTTCATCGTGCAGAGCCCGGCAGACGCGACTGACTCGGGGCTCGTCGGCTACGACGCTGCCGAGGACATGCCGCGACACCCGCAGCCCAAGCGCGTCAGCATCACCCGCGAGCAGATGGAGCGCGCCCGGAGGATCCTCAGCCAGATCGGCAGGTGATCGAGCGGCAAACGGGTCGGGGGCGGCGGTTTCGAGGGGGTCGCCTGCGCGCGCGAGATGGGGTAGACCCCTCGCGCCGCGCATGAACACCACGAACACCGTCGCCGATCGCGCCGCCGAGCCGGAGAAGCCGCTCCTACGCGGCGTCTCCCATCAGGTCGCGTTCTTCGCCGCGCTCGTCGCGGCGTGCGCGCTCGTCCTGCGGTCGCGATCCGTTTCGGCCGGCGTGGCCGGCGGGGTCTTCGGCGCGAGCCTCGCGCTTCTCTTCGGCACGAGCGCGCTCTATCACCGCGTGCACTGGGATCCGGTCCAGCGCCAGCGCATGCGCCGGCTCGATCACTCCGCGATCTTCATTCTGATCGCCGGAGGCTACACGCCTCTCTTCGCGCTGGTGCCGTCCAGCCAAGGGGGGCACGTCGCTCTGTGGGTCATCTGGATCGGAGCCGCGCTCGGCGTCCTGAAGTCACTCCTTTGGGCGCACGCTCCGAAGTGGGTGACTGCGCTCTTCTGCGTGGCGCTCGGGTGGACGGTCGTGGGGCAGGTGGTCGAGCGCGCCCCCGCGGTCGGGTGGGTTGCCGTCGGGATGCTCATCGCGTGCGGCGTGATCTACAGCGTCGGGGCGCTCGTCTACGCGCTGCGCCGCCCCGATCCGTTCCCGAAGGTCTTCGGGTACCACGAGGTCTTTCACGCGATCGTGATCGTGGCGAGCGTGTGCTTGTTCGCGCACGTCGTGCTGGTGATGCGGGCCGTTCAGTAGCAGGAAACGCGCGAAGGCCTAGAACGTTCCGCTCACGCCCCCCGCACCGAGGCCGATCCAGGGAGTCAGCGTCGGGCGCGCTGTTGCCGCGGCGGGCGCTGCTGCGGGCGGGGTCGATGTCTTGTGACCGACGATGAGCGTCACGGCGGCGACGGCGACTCCGACACCCGCTGCGATGAAGGCGATCGTCGATGCGGTCGCGAGGGAGTTCGCGGCGTTGTAGTCCGCGTACGAGGACGGGCCGCAGACGTCGTTCGTGCACTCGTTCTGCAGCGCCGACTTCTTCGACAGCGACATGATCCCCGTCACCGATCCCACGGCGATGCCGACGACGGCGAAGGCGCCCGCGTCCCACGTCAGCAGAGTCGGCGAGTGGGAGACGACCTTCGGTGCCGGCTGCTCCGGCTCCGACTCGTCCGTCGCAGCCTGCGCGGCCGGCGCGCCCGTCGAGACGAGCGTGACCTCCGCCGGCTTCTGGTCCCCCTCCTTGACGTCGACCTCCAGCTTCCCCTCCGCGGTGGGGCTCTTCGCGACGACGACGTGGTGCCCGGGATCGACCGCGTGCGGGAGGCCGAGCGCGCTCGCCGGTACCTGTTCGCTGTCGATCGTCACGGCGGCGGTCTCCCCGTCGGGCACCCCCTTGATCGCGATCGTCAACGCCGGCACGCGGACGCTGAGCTCCGTGTCGAGCTCCTCGGCCTTCGAACGGGCTTCCTTGAACGGCGCCGGATCGTTCGGCTTCGACGGGAGACGCCGGATCTCGGCGATCGTGTCGCGCGCTTCGACCAGCAGACCGAGCGCGGCCTGCGTGCGCGCCTTCTCGTACGCCGTCGAGGGGGCGTGCATGAGATCGTCCGCCCCCTGGAAGCGCTTGAGGGCCTCTTTCAGATCCCCTTTGTCGCGCAGGTCGCGCCCTTGCTGCATCAGCGTGCGCGCGGTCGCCCGGTCGGCGGGAGTAGGGTCGGCGTGCGCGGACGTCGCTGCGAGGAGCGAAGCAAGGATCCACGCGGCGGTGGCGACGGTGCGGGTTGAACGAGCCATGCGCCTTCCGATCAGTTCCAGTTGATCGTCGTGCTGAGCGAGCAGTAGCAGCCCTGTTCATCGCCCGTTCCGGTCGAGACGAACGTCGTCCCCACCGTCTGCGCGAGGTTCGTCCCCTGGTAGGTGCCGGAGCCTGCGTAGACCCAGGCCGTGCAGGTGCCCGTGCTGCCGTCACCGGCGGTCTTGAACACCGCGGACTGGACCGCAGACCCCGAGCCGCACGTCCCGCTCATCACGCTCCCCGCTTGCGCGGTGTCCGAGTTCGCGGCCTCGGTCGCCTGCGTCACGTTGTACGTGCTGAGGGGCGTGCAATCGTAGTAGTTCCCGCCGACGCCGTTGTTGTGCTGCGTCTGGCAGCTCTGGCTGCAGCAACCGCCGACGGCCCCTTGCGCCGCGGTCGACGCCGCGTGGCACGCGCACCCTCCGGTGTTCGCCGACGACGTGTTGCAGTCGGCGAAGCCGGTGCCGCACGTGTACGTGCAGTCGGTCCCGTTGCAGCCGATGGTCGTGGCGTTCGACTGGCTACACACGTTCCCGCAGGCTCCGCAGTTCGTGGTCGTCGTGAGCGGCGTGCAGGTGCCGCTGCAGAGCGACTCGAGGCAGGTGCATGAGCCACCCGAGCAATCGGGGTTCGGTTGCGCGCACGTCGCCTCGTTCGTATACGTCCCGGCGGTGCACGTTTGCGGCGTATCGCCGTTGCACGTTGTCTGGCCGGGAGCGCACTCCCCCGAGCAGAGACCCCCTATGCACGTCGTGCTCGAGGTCGTGCACACGATGGGGTTCCCCCACGCGCCGCCGGCGACGCACGAGTAGGCGGTGTTGCTGTTGGCCCCGGTGCCGCACTCGGTCTGCCCCGGAGCGCACGAGCCCTGACACGAGCCCGTCCCCGCGCCCGAGACGCACGTCTGGTTCACGCAGGCGACAGGGCTCCCCCACTCCCCGGCCGCGCTACACGTCTCGACCCCGTTGCCCGAGCACTGCGTCGCGCCGGGAGTACACGACCCGGTGCAGGCACCCGCGCTGCAGATGGAGCTGCACGCTGTCGGGGGGCCCCACAATCCGGTCGTCGGGTCACACTGCTCGACGGAGTTGCCGGAGCACGTGGTCTGGTCGGGGGCGCACTCCCCGGTGCAGTTGCCGGCGCCGAGGCACGTCGTGTTGCCGCACGAGGTGAGGGTGCCCCACGTCCCCGCGGCGCTGCACAGCTGCGTGCTGTTGCCGACGCACTGGCTCGTGCCCGGCGTGCACGCGACGCAGGAGGGGGGCGAACCGTTCAGGCAGGCGGGGGTCGGGGCCGAGCATGTGGCTCCCGTCTGCCAGGTGCCGCTCGCGCTGCATGTCTGGATGTTGTTGCCCAGGCACTCGGTCTGCCCCGGCGCACATTGGCCCTGGCACGACCCGGCGATGCACGTTTGGCTCGAGCACGGCGTCGAGCCGGTCCAGGTGCCGTTCGTGCTGCAGGTCTGCGGCGCATTGGTGGTGCTGCACTGAGTCTGGTTCGGAGCGCACTGGCCGGCGCAGCCCCCGTCCAGGCACGTCTTGTTCGAGCACGTCGAGGGGGTTCCCCATCCGCCGGCCGAGCTGCATGTCTCGACGCCGTTGTTCGAGCACTGCAAGGCGCCGGGTGGGCACACACCCGTGCACGTACCCGCGACGCATGCCTGGCCCACGCAGCACTGCGATCCGCACGGCGTCCCCGCGTCGCACACGGTCGTCGGGCTCCCCGTGTCTTCGCTCGCGTCCTCCGGCGGCGCGGTGTCCTCAGACGCGTCTTCGGGCGGCGTCGTGGTCGTGGAGGTGTCGGGCGCTGCGTCTTCGGGCGAGGTGGTGTCGGGTTGTCCTGTTCCGCTGTCCTCCGTTGGTGGCGTCACCGTGCCGTCGGCTTCGCCGCCGTCGCAGTTGCCGCCGTTGCAGGTCGACTCGGAGAAGGCGTTGAGCCCCTCGATCATGCCGCAGGCGCCGAGCGTTCCGGCCATCAATACGGAGGCGGCGACGCCGACAACCCCAAGAAAAGCCCGCATTATCGAGAAGGATACCGGGCGGATCCTGGTTCGACCAGTTCGAGGATGACGCGGGCCTCCCAAGAGACGCCGCAAAAAGACGTGGAAAGCGGATTGACGAGCCGCCCGCGAAGCAGATACGACCCCGGCCTATGAAGCGATTCCTCTATGCCAGCGCCGTCGTCCTCGCCTTCGCCGCGTGTGGCGGCGACAAAGAAGTCCTCCACATGCAGAATGTGGACACCGCCGAGCTCCACGTCACGCCGACCGAGATCCAGATCTCGGGGAAGAAGCTGTGGCTGAAGCTCAACGTCGCCAACGCCACCAACGGGACGTTGATGATTCAGCGCGACCAGATCGTCGCGCACCTCCCCAACGGCCAGACGCTCACGCGCGCGATCGCCAAGGGGGGTTACGGCTGGGGCTACGCCTATGTCGACACGCACCAGCCCTACATCATCCCACCGGGCGCGATGCACCCGCTCAACGTCGAGTACGAGGAGCAGGGCTTCAAGTGGAAGGACATCCCGAGCGTGCAGATCGACTTCGCCGGAGCGGCCACGATCAACGGGCAGCCGGTCGCCGTCCCCGCGTTCGTCGTCCAGCGCTGAGGGACCGCGTTCGCCTGCGGGCGCAGCGCCCTCCGTGCGACTGCGCCTGCACGTAACGCCCCGCGCTAGGGATCAACGCCCACCCCATGGGGTGGGTGAAGCGTGATCCGTCTCCCACAATCGGACACCTCCTATTTCGGCGGTAAATTGCACTGGTCGCACTCGCGACCGTCGGAAGAGGGCAGGCACGGTCACTGCACAATTCCCGTCGCATGGGAGTCGTGGAGCGGGTACTTGTGGGATCCCTGGTGGCCGGCGCACTCGCGTTTGCGGCGTGCGGCAGCAGCAACGACGACCAGCTCCTCGGGCTAGCGGTCTCGCCTCAGCAGCAGCAAGGGGTGCTCCCCGACGGCGGAATCGCCGGGGGGGAGTTCGGCCCGAACGTGTGCCCGTCCGCCGAGATTGAGTGCAATGGCGCGTGCATCAATCCGAGCGGTGACGTCAACAACTGCGGCGCGTGCGGCGTCACGTGCTCGGGTACGTGCGCGCTCGGCCGCTGCATCGTGCAGCTCGCTCCGGGGGACGGGGCCGGCGCTGGGAACGCGCGGGCCGCGCTCGCCGTGACCTCCACCTCCGTCTATTACTTCGGCGCCGGCGGGCTGATGAGCGTCCCGATCGGCGGCGGCACCCCCGCGACCATCGCGCCAGGCGGCAGCGGCGCGATCGCGACCGACGCCAAGAACGTCTACTACTTCGGGCCCGGTGGGCTCATGAGCGTTCCGCTCGCGGGGGGGACGCCTGTGACGCTCGCCCCGGGCTCGGGCTACGGCATCACGGTGAACTCGTACGGTGTCTGCTGGACGTCGGTGAGCGGCGAGGTGCTCAGCGTTCCGCTCGACGGCATCGGTGACGGCGGCTCTCCCACCGTGCTGGCGGAGGGGCAGGGGTACGCCGACGGGATCGTCGCGACCAACACGCACGTGTACTGGACGGACAACGGTATGCTCTCGAGCGCAGGAGGATTCGCGCCGCTCTCGGGCACCGTGCAAGCGCTCGCCTTGACTCCGCCTCCCGCGTCCACGGACGGCGGCACGCCGGACGACGGCGGCACATCGGACGACGCAGGGACCGTGGACGCTGGCGACGCGGGGCCGCTCAAGACGATCGCCTCGGCGCAGAACTACCCGGTCGAAGTCACCGTCGACCCCACGAGCGTCTACTGGACCGCCTCGGGCACCGTCGCCAACGCCTTCAACGACGGCGCCCTCATGAAGGCTCCCATTGGAGGCGGGGCCGCTACGCCGCTCGCTTCGGCGCAGCCCACGCCCTTTGGGATCGCTGTCGACGCGACGAACGTCTACTGGACGAACAACGACAACGCAGGCACGAGCGGTACCGTGATGAGCATCCCCGTCGGCGGGGGCACACCGGTCACCCTCGCCGCGGGGCAGAGCTCTCCGTGGTACGTCGCCGTGGACTCCACGAGCGTCTACTGGACGACGGGGAGCGGCAGCGTGATGAAGCTCTCACCGAAGTAGCCGCGCCGTCCGCGGACGCGAACCCAGGCCTCTTCTGTTTCTGTGACGGCCCGAGGGCGGGTACGGTAGGTCGATCGCTCCCACGATGCGGACCGGCCCTCATCTGAACGAAGAGCACGTCTTGGCGGACGGGACCCCGGTCGTCCTGCGCCACATTCGCCCGTCCGACGCCGCGGAGCTGCGGCGGGGGTTTCTCTCGTTGTCGCCCGAGTCGCGCTACCGGCGCTTCATGCGCGACGTCGGCGATCTCTCCGACTCCACGCTCCGCTACCTCACCGAGGTCGACGGCCGCGATCACGTCGCGATCGTCGCCGTCGGCTATGCCCCCGACCTGAAGACCGAGATCGGCTACGGCCTCGGGCGCTTCGTCCGCGTGAAGGGGGAGCCCGACGTGGCGGAGGCGGCCATCACGGTGATCGATCCGATGCAGAGGAAAGGGCTCGGCCGCCTCCTCTCGCTCACGCTCGCCGAGGCGGCGCGCGAGCGCGGGATCCACCATTTCCGCGCGGAGGTGCTCGCGTCGAACGTCCCCGTTCGCCAGATGCTCGAGGAGCTCGGCGCGGTCACTCGCGCGGAGTCGAGCGAGTCGGTCACGATCGACGTTCCTCTCGACGACGTCCGCGGGGGGGAGCCGGCCGTCGCGCGATGGCTGCGCGCGGCGGCCGATCGGCTCGCGGGGAGGTTCCGCAGCGTCGCGCCTCCTCCGGAGACTCCGGAGACCGAGGCGCGATGACCCCGGCGCAATGCATGAAAGCGGACGCCGCGCGCAGCGGAGCTGCGGCTTTGGCGAGCGTGAGCGCGATGCACGGCGTCCCGGTCGAGATCCGCGAGATCCTCGACCTCGCGCACCTCGACTCGTCGGCGGAGCTGAACGAGGGGATGGTCCTCGTGCTCGGCCGCGCCCTCGGCTTCGAGGCGCTCGCGATGGAAGGGGAGTACGAGAATCTCCCCGAAGTGACGGTGCCGATGCTCGTCGAGCTGCGCGAGGCGGGGGTGGAGCGGTACGGCGTCCTCTACGCGGTCGATGACGCGGGGGTGACGGTGGGGGATCCGAAGACGGGGGCCGTCGCGCGATGGGAGCGGGCGCGCTTCACCTCGCTCTGGACCGGGAGCGTCGTTCAGCTCACACCGGTCGAAGCGGAGCGGGGGGCGCTGCGCCGACGGCTCGCCGACGCACGCGATCCGGTGAAGCGCGTGCTGCGCGCGGTGGGGTGGGGGCCCCCGTACCGTCCGCGAATCGTGATGCTCGCGGCGTGGGGGGGCGTCGCGGCGCTCGCGGCCCTCGCGCCGCGCGCGGGCGTGTCCGGCACGGCGTTCACGTGGCTCGTCGCCGTCGCGTGCGCCGGATCGCTCTGGTCGTGGCTCGCGTCGGACACGTGCGCTCTGTGCAGCCGCGCGCACTGGCTCGCCGGCGGTCTGCCGGTCGCTCCTGCGGGGGCGGCTCTCTACGCCGTGCTCCTCGCGTTGCCATTCGTGCACGCGCCCCCCGTCGTGGTCGAGGCGGGGATCGCGGTCGCGCTCGGGACCCACGTGGGGCTCGTCGTCGAGCTCGCGCGCGCGCGCGTCGCCTGTCCGGCGTGCCTCGTCGTCGGCGTGTGTGCGGCGGGAGCCGCGGGGGTCACGCTCTCGAGCGGGACCGCGCACGTCACCGTGTTCGCGGGTGCCGCCATCGCGGCCTGTGTGCTCATCGTCGTCCTCCTCCCCCGCGCGCGCGATCGCGCCAATCGCCGCGGGCGCGAGGCCGCCGAGGCGCTCGCCCGCACGACCGTCGTCGCGAAGAGCCCGGGCCGCGTGAGCGTCGTCGCGTTCAAGCGGGCGGGATGCTCGGCGTGCGCGTTCTTCGAGGCTGCCGTGAAGCCGGCGCTCCTGGCGACGTTCGAGGACGCGATTGCGCTCGAAGAGCGCGACCTGGGGAACGTGCCGAGCGCCGCGCCGCTGGTCCTCGTCTTCGGCGCGGGGCGCACCCTCTTCGTGGGGCTCCCCGACGATGCCATCGAGAGGCTCACGATCGCGATCCAAGAGGCAATGGCGCAAGTGCCCGCGGAGTCAGCGAGCGCGGAGCCCGCGATGATCGTGCGCGTCGCGACCTGATCCGCGCGAGCGACTACCCTCCCGACGCGTGCATGCCCCCGTGGATCCCCCCGTGCACGTGCCCCGACGGCACCGGCACCAGATGCGCTCCGCCGAACCCGCCGCGCGCGCGGCCGTAGAAGCGCGGATCGTGCACCACGGTCATGCGGCGTCGAACGTGGAAGTAGTGCGACGTCGCTTGCACGTACCACCCCGCCTCCCACTCCTCGCGCGGGCGCACGATCGACTGGACGTCGACGAGGAAGATCGCAATCCCGGCGTCCTCGTATTCGGCGAAGAGCTCGTGAAGATCGTCCTCTTCGTCCACGATGTCGTCCCCTCCGACGACGTAGATCACCTGATTGATCCCCTGCGCGCGGAGGACCGCCGCGGACGGGAAGTCGGCGGGGGTGAGCATGTAGCGGTTGTCGATGACCCCCTCGTCGATCACCTCTTGCTTGTAAGCGAGCCGCCAGGCGTCGAGGAGGAAGACCGGAGGGGCGCCGACGTCGTACTCGGCAGCGGGGCGCGGGGGCATCTCGATCATCGCCGTGAGCGTCTCTTCGGCGGGGACGAGCTCGTTCTCCGCCGGCCAGTTGTTGAACGTCGGGATGGCGGCGATCGGCTGGTTCGAATAACGCGCGAGGCTCGAGGCGAACGCGATCGATGCCGCGCCCGCAAGATCGACGAACCACGCTGCGTTCGGCGGGAGCCCGTCCTCGGCGACGTGCGCTCCGGCGACCCGCGCCATGCGGACGTCGTCGAGGTCGTCGATGTTCGGCATCGAGAGCGACTGCGGGGTCTCCGCGAGGACTGACGGGAGGGTGAGCTTTTCGTACGGGACCCACGGGCTCGACGCGGGGAGCTGCCAGCGCGCGATGAGGTCCTCGCGTGCCGGCGCGAGGAGGAACGAACGCTGCGGTCGCCCGTCGACGAGCGCGGCGTCCGTCGCGGGGGTCTGGGAGACGACGTAGTCGGACCCGACGCATCCCGCCGTCGCCTGCGACAGGAGAACGAGGGAGCCGAGATAGGCGAGGCCAGTCGTGCGCTTCATGCTGCCAGCCCTTCTCTCGGCGCCGCTTCCGCCGCTTCCGCGAACACCGGGACGCACAGCGCGTCGTGGCTCACGTGGCTCTGCGGCGTGACGCGCGCGAAGTAGCCGGTGAAACGACCGTCCTGGACGTACGCGCCGAGCGTGACGAAGCGGTCCCCCCACGGCGTCGGGATCGCCCGCTGGCGGACGAAGCGCTGCGCGATCCAGCTCTGCCCCGCGGCGCAGAACCCGTGCACCTCGTCGACGAGCGCCGTCCACTCCGCGTCCCCCATGAGCGCCCCCACGTACACCTGATCCCCGACGCGACCGAGCGCCCGCTTGAGGACCCATCCGGCGCGATCGGCGACGAGCGCCGCGCGCGGGACCGCCTCGGCCTCGCGGCTCTCCGGCACGTACGCCCCGAGCGACGCGCGCGCCCCCTCGTCGAGCGACGCTGCGTGCGCCCACGCTCGCGCGAACGCGAGCTTCGACTGCGCATAGATATGGGAGAAGCTCGTGACCGTCCGGACCGCCCCCGTGCGCACGGCGGTGATCACGTCGGCGAGGTTCTCCTGCCCCTCCATGTACTCGGCCGGGAAGTAACGGTAGAGCGCGCCGATCGCCTCGCCGTTCAAGACGAGCGCCCCTCGGTGCATCCGCGGCGCGGTCGGCGGGACGAGGAGCGCCCGGACGCCCCGCTTCTCGAGGAGGCGCTGCAGGAGCGCGCACACCTGCAGATCCTCCGCGTACGCCGTCGCGAGCATCAGGCCGACGGCGCGTCCTTGCGCGAGCTCCGCGAGCCGGTCGACGAGCATGGGGGTGGCGCACGTCGGGTTCGTCGCACCTTGAAAGCCGGCGGCGCGCGCGAGGACCGGGAGGCCGAGCGCCTCGTTGTGGCCGCCCGGGCAGTCGGCGTTGATCTCGCACGCGCGCCACGCGCCGTCCTCGCCCAGGAGGAGGTCCACGCGCGCGAGGATCGCGTCGTCTCCGCTTTGGCGCGACGCGGCGGCGAGGTCCATGGCGCACTGGGGAAGGCGGTAGAGAGCGCGCTCGGCGAGATCGTCATGGGCGCGCGCGGCGACGGCGCCGACGACACGCACGACCTCTTCGGCCGCGCGCACTGCGCTCAGGTGCAGCGCGCGGGGGAGGACCAGCGGGTGGAGATCGACCCTCCTCGCACCCGCGACGTACGCGTCCCACACGAGGTAGCGGGACACGAGCTCGCGTCGCAGCGACGGCTCGGAGAGCGGATCGGACGGACCGATCGTGCGGACCTCGACATGGTCCATGGTGCACCTCCGACCGCTAGCGATTGCAAGATGACCGCCAGCGTGAGGACCGCGGGAAAGCGAGGATCTCGCGGCGTGCAGCGGGCACGGGCGCCTCGCGACGCGCGAACGGGCGCGGCGTCATGCCCTGGGACCGGCTTCGATGCCGAACGCACACGGACGCACAGCCGTTGACGCGCGACGCAGTCGCAGTGCGCTGAACGTGAGCGCCGAGGAGTCGTTCGTCATCAACGATTGCGTATTCATGTAAGCGTTGCACGAGGAAGCGTTCACGGAGCGGTCGATAAGCCAGGCTCGGTCGTCCCACGCAAGAAGAAGCATGAATTCATGCAACCGTTGCTGCTTTTCGCCACGCTCGGTCGAGCGCTCCTTCCTGGCGCTCTCGAATCGAAGCAAGAGTTGCACGCGTTGCGAACGGCTCGTTCGCATTTGTCGATCGACCATGACGAACGCACGTAACACTTGCATGCGTTCGCAAGCGAGGAGAGCGGGGTTCGCCTCTCGAGCCAGCCGGCCCGCATCTTTGGCTTCGCAAAGAGGAAAACGTTGCACTACGTTCGTCCCCAGGAAGCGCAGCGCGAAGCGGACGCACGAGATCGCATGAAACACTTGCACGCCCACGCAACCGTGAGGGACTCATGAGTCGCGGGAGGCCCGTTCGCCGCAGGAGGAGTGAGGCGGACCGCTTTCGCGTCGCGCTGATGCGCCTCCGCCGCGAGCACGAGTGGACTCAGCTCGCGCTCGCCTCGAAGCTCGGCGTGTCGGTGCGAACGTTGTCGAACTGGGAGTGCGGCTACTGGCTGCCGCCGTTCAAGCAGCGCCTGCACGTCGTGCTCTCCTTGCGCGACGCGCCGCCCGAGCACGTGCTCGAGATCGCGCACGGGCTCGGCGTGAGCGTCGACCCGGCCGTCGCGCCGTTCCTGAAGCCGTTCAAGGACGCTCTCGATCCCCCGCCCGTCGCCAACGCCGGCCCGGCAGCCGCGCCGCAGCGTCCGCCGGTGAACCCGGAGCACCTCCGCAACGCGATGACCGCCGTGGTGCGCGACGCGGCCGACGCGATGAACGTGCCGGCGAACGAGCTTCGCACCGCGCTCGGACGCGCGCTCGCGGCGTGCGGGGAGCTGGGGGGGACGCTGGAGGAGCTGCGGGACGCCGTGACGGTGAAGGGGAAGGGGAAGAAGGGGTAGCGGCACCACTCCGATCACCCCACCCCCCTGGCCGCCCGCCCCGCAGGCAGGGCGGGGGGGACGTGAGCAGATCAGTCGCCGCTCGCTCCATCCCCCTCTCCACGTCCCTCCGGTACACACGACGCCGCCGAGCGCGAAGGTCCGCCCCCCGCACGCCGTGCATACCGCGCTGGTGCACGCGGTCCCTTCGAGATCGCTCGCACACGGCGCACCGTTCGACTCGACGCAGCTGGGGTTCTCGTTGGTCGTGGGGTTGTCGGTCGGCGACGAGTTGCACGCTTGCGCGACGAGGATTCCAATCGCGCACGGGAGCAGCCAGGCAGAACGAGCAGAACGAGGAGACGAGACGCGCATTGCCCCTTAACGACAACACGCGCCAACGCTGTCGTACACATCGAACGCCATCTTGCAGCCGTCGAGCGCGCCCGCGTATTCAGGGCGCTTGGCCTGGGAGATCCAGCTCGGCTCGACCCGCTTGCGCATCCGCAGGAGCACCTTCTGCGTCGCGAGATTCACGAGCCCGATGCGCACCTGGTGCGCCCGCTCGCCGTCGAGCTCCGTGGGCCCGCCGGGCTCCCCCGGCTCGTCGATCGCCAGGAGCAGCAGCTCCGCCTTCGCCGCGCGCGTCGCCGCTTCGACGGGGGCCCGCTGCAATGCCGACCGAAGATCGTCGAGATCGTCCTGCGTGCGCGCCTGCCGCACGCTCTCGGCCCACGGCGGGGTGAGGAACGGCAGCCCGAGCACCGCCTCCTGGAGGCGCCGGACGTTCGGCGTGTGCTGCTCGGCGCCGCGCGAGTACGACGCGCGCACTTTGTCGAAGAGGACCTTCTCCGTGCGCGCCGCCGGCGGCTCGACCATGCACAGCGCGAGCGGGTCCTTGAGCGACGCGGCGACGGCGTCGCCGATCTTCGCCCCCCCGTGGAGCGCTTCCATCGGGACGCGCACGTAGATCATCGCCTGCGCCATCCGCGCGGCGAGCGCCCCCGCGGGGCGAAGGTCGTCGGCGACGAAGTCCCCTTCGTACCCCCCTCCGAACCGCGTGAGCCACGACTCGGCGCGCTCCACCGCCCCCTGATCCGCGGGTGTCAGCGCCGCGCTCTCGGATCGCACCACGTCGAGCAGCGCCGCGCGCGACCTCTCGAGCTCGCGTCGATCCGCCCTGCGTGCGAGCACCACGAACGTGATCACCCCGGCGACCGCGAGGACCAGCGCGAGGCGCGCGACCGACACGAGCCGTGGCGCCCACCTCGACTCGCCCCGCGCGTCACGCTCGGTCCGGTTCCCGGTGACGCTCGCTTCGATCCGCGCCGCGAGCGCCGGCGCCATCTTGCGCGTCGTGAGAAACGTCGCCATCGACGCCTATTCCGTCCGCCCCGCGAGCTTCGACTGCATCTGCTGGACGTTCCGCTCGATGAGCGACATGAGCTGATCGCCGGTCACGCCAAGCCGCGCCGCCGCATGCCCCGCGAGCGACGTGCGCGCAACGCCGGGGGCAAACTGGTACGTCGGCCGCTGCTCGGGGCCGAGCTCCACCTGGAGGAAGCGAAGGTCGGCGATCTTCTTTTCTCGCTCGAGCCGCGCCGCGAACGCGAGGAAGTGCGTCGTAATGAACGCCTGCGGCCGGAGCTTCGTGAGCATCCGGACGACGAGCTCGAAGATCTCCTCCCCCTCGGACGGGTTCGTCCCCGAGCAGAGCTCGTCGAGGATCACCATCGCCCCCGGCGGCAGCCGCTCGAAGAGCTCGCGGATCCGCAAGAGCTCCATCCCGAGGCGCCCTTCGGCCTGATCGGCCTTCGTCTCCTGAATCAACGACACCACGAGCCCCGGCGACAGGGCGAGGCTCGCTGCGCGCGCCGGGATCAAGAGCCCGGACTGCGCGAGCAGCTGCGCGAGGCCGATCGACTGCAAGAGGCGCGTTTTTCCCCCCGAGTTCGGCCCCGTCACGAGGACCGTCGTGTCGTGGCGATCGGTCGTGATGTCGCACGGGACCGGCTGGATGCCGTGCGCGAGCAGGAGCGGGTTGAAGAGCCCGAGGAGCTTGCGCGGCTCGTCCGGCCTCACGAGATCCGGGAGCGACACCTCGAGCCCCGCTGCGCGCGCCATGTCGTGGAAGCCGAGCGCCCCGAGGTAGAACTCCACGTCCCCGAGCAGCTGCACGAAGCGGACGATCTCGTCCTCGAGCCCCTCGAACACGGCGTCGATGAGGCGCGCCATCACCTCGCCGTCGCTGAACCGGTACCCGCGGACGAAGAGCTCCACCTTCGCGAGCCAGCGGCGCCACGTCGAGCTGACGAACGGGTTCTCCTGGTTCTCCTGGATCGAGAGGATCTCGAACCCGCGGATGCGCCCGTCGGCCCCGACGCAGACCTTCAGGTCCAGCGTCGCGAGCTTCTCGTCGTACTTGAGCAGATCTGTGAGCGACTTGTACGGCTCTCCTTCGCGCACGCGCCGCCCGAACGTGGCGAGCGCCGCGAGCCCGGAGCGCGCCGTGACGAACCCGTCGGCCATGCAGTCGACGATCTCTTTGACGACGACCAGGATGTCGAGCTGGCGGCGGTTCGCGTCCCACTTGCCCGCGCCGGTCGCCCCCTCGAGGAGCCCGCGGAACTTGCACAGCGCCACGTACAGGCGCTCGAGCTCCTTGCGTAGCGCGGGAGACGGCGCGTCCGCGCGAAGCGCGGCGCGGTCCACACCAGAAGCGAGGAGCTCGGCGATGACGGTGCGCCGGTGGTGGACGGCGCCCGGGTCGGACGGCGGGTGGGCGAGGAGGTTGACGAGGTGGGTCGTCGACAGGACGGCGTCGTGCCCTGCGATCTGCACCTTGAAGCAGAGGCTGACGAAGTTGTGCAAGAACAGGTCGCTCGCGAACGACGCCGGCTCCCACGTCGAGTGGGCCACCTTCGCCTTGTCGAGCGCGTCGGCGAAGAGCCCCCCCGAGACGCCGCTCGCGAAGGCGAGGGCGATCGCGAGCTTGGTGTGGTCGACGTCGATCCGCGTCATCGGCGTCGGGTGAAGCAGATCGAGCTCTTCCACGACCATCTAGGCCCCCAGACAACGCGCGCGGGAGAAGGTTCCCGAGCGAGGACGAATTTCACGAACCGTACGCAGCGCCGTACGTCATGGCAATGACGGGGCTTTGCCAGCTTCGCGAAGCAGCGCAAAGACCGCGTCGCCAATCCCTCTCGAGCGCAAGCCTCGCGTCCCGTCACGCAAACGCCGCGGAGCTAGGCGCGCAAGCGACGGTGAACGCTGCAGTCGCCGAGCGGAACGCCGATTGCGTGCGTTGCGCTCGTGCCCGGCGCCCTCACGGCTCACATCCGCCCCCTCGTCGACGTGCGACACCACGACGACTGGCGCCTTTGGCGAAGGCTCACGGACTCGGCACCGCCGTTTCTCGGACCGGATTTCTTTCTCCTCACGCGCCCTCTCGCGCACGGCGAGCCGCTCGTGGCCGAGGCGTGGGAGGGGGAGGAGCTCGTCGGTGCGCTTCCGCTCTCGCTCGAGCGGCGCTCCCTTCTCGCGCTCCGCAGCGACCACACGCCCCTCTTCGACTACTGGGGAAAGCCGGAGGGGATCGACGCGATCTGGGCGGAGCTAGGACGCGACCGCCGCTGGGACGTGATGATGCTCGCGCGAATCCCCGCAGCGTCGCCGCTCGTACGACGCTTTCGCGAGCTCGCCGCGCGTGACGGGTGCAAGGCGGTCATTCGCCCCGCGTCTCCGGACCTCTTCTTTGCGCTCCCCGCGTTCGAGTCGCGCATGCACCCGAAGTTTCTCACCAACCTGCGCCGCTGCGAGCGAAAGGCCGGCGGCGTGGAGCTCGAGCGCATTGCCGTGCCGACCCGCTCGGACTTTCACGCCGCGCTCGCGATCGAGGGGATGGCGTGGAAAGGGGCCGCCGGCACGAGCATCGACCACGATCCGCTCGTCACCCACCTCTACGACGCGGCGACGCGCCTGTACGGCCGGCGCGGTCGCGCGAGCCTGAATTTCCTCCGCGCCGGGGGCGAGCGGATCGCGCTTCTCTTCTCGGTCGAGGACGCGCAGACGCTCTACGCGCTCAAGATCGGCTACGACCCGAGACACGCCGCGCTGAGCCCCGGCCATCTCGTCGTGTGGAAGGTGGCGGCGGACGCCGAGCGTCGCGGGCTGCAGGTCTTCGACTTCGGCGGGCGCGAGGACGCCTGGAAACACAAATGGACCGACCTTCACCACGACCGGGTCACCCTCGTCATCTATCGTCGGTCGCCGCGCGGCCTGGCGCTGCACGCGCTGCGGGAGCTGGTGAAGCCTCGCCTTCCCGAGCGGATGCGGGACATTCATATGCCGCTGCGCGCCGGGTGCCAGCAAGTGGATCTGCTCGGCGCGCACTCGCTCCTCGAGCGCCTCAAAGGGGGGGTCGAGCGCGGGGTGGCGCTCGAGCGCCGGCTCCTTCGGACGCCGGCGCGGTCGAAGAGGGCGTCGGTTCTCGGCGCGGACTCGCGCTTCGCGCCCGGGAGCTGGGTTCGCGTGCTCGACGAGGATCGGCTTCGCGCGACGCTCGACCCCGAGGCGCGCCTCCGCGGTCTCCGCTTCACCGATGCACAACGGGAGGCGTGCGGCCGCGTATACAGAGTCGAGAGGCGAGTGCGGCGCCTGCGTGACGACGGCGGCGAAATGCGCCCGGTGTCGCATGTCGTGCAGCTCGAGGGGGTGACATGCGCCAGCGGACCGGAGTCCGCGCGATGCGGTCGGCACTGTCCGCTCCTGTTTTACGACGAGTGGCTCGAGCCGTCTGGCCCCCCGTCTCGCCACCCGCCCGCTCCGTTCGACGGGATCCGTGCGCACGTCCGGGAGCTCGACGAGATCCGCGCCGGGCTCGATCTGCACGGGCGCCGCGACGGAGTCACGTTCCTTGCGGAGATGGAGCCGTACGTCGGCAAGCGCTTCCACGTCGCGACGCGAGTGACGCAGGTCTACGAGCACGGCCGGTGGATCCCGCCGCGCGCGGCCGTCTACCTGCTCGATGGGCTGCACTGCAGCGGCGCCGGTGTCGGCGGGGACGGGCCATGCGAGCGCGCGTGCCCGCTCCTGTGGCACGGCGACTGGTTGCTGCTCGAGGCCAGGACGACAGAGCCCCGCTGACGCGTCTCCTATTTCAGAGGCGCCCCACGAAGATCGTGTGGTGCGGCCCGCCTCGCTTGAGGCGCCCTCGCACGTGGTGCGTCTCCACGGCGAACCCGTTGTACCGGAGCCGGTGCTGAAACTTCACGTCGTCGCGCGCCGACCAGACCGCGTAGACGCCGCTCTCCCGCAGCGCCCCGCGCGCATCGGCGAGGCCGGCATCGCTGTAGAGCGCGCCGTTGCCCGCCTGCGCGAACGCCGTAGGGCCGTTGTCCACGTCGAGGAGGATCGCGTCGAACCGCTTCGCCCCCTCCCGAATGGTCACCCCGACGTCGCCGATCTCCACGCGCACCCGCCGGTCTTTGAGCGGATGACCGGCGAGCTCCCCGAGGAAGACCTGGTTCCACTCGACGATCGCCGGCAAGAGCTCCGCGACCACCACCTTCGCGCTCTTCGGCAGGAGATCCAGCGTCGCGCGCAGCGAGAAGCCCATCCCGAGCCCGCCGACCAGCACGCACGGCTCCTCCATCCGTCGGGCGCGGTCGCAGCCGAACGTCGCGAGCGCCTCCTCGGAGCCATGCATCCGGCTCGACATGAGCGCCTTGCCGTCGGCGAGGATCACGTACTCGCTCCCGCGGCGAAGCAGCGTCATGTCCGTGCCGTCGGGGGTCTGCGCGCGACCGAGCAGCTCGGATGCCTTCACCTTCGCGGCCTCACCGCGGCGACGCTACACCGCTTCCGTCGCCCCCGTCGCCGCCGACGATGTTCCCCTTTGGCCCCCATTCCCTTTGATCCCAACGTCTTGCCCCCAGGTGGGATGACCGCGCTTTTTTTGTGCTACATCCCCATCGAGCAAAAGCTCATCCGAAGGGCAGGGGGACGTCGCCCACCCTCGTTCTCCCCATCGAGGTTGCATGGCCGACGACTCTCACCTCCCTGTTCCTGGCGACATCCTCGCGGGCAAGTACCGAGTCGAGCGATTGATCGGTCGTGGGGGAATGGGAGCCGTCTTCGCGGCCGAGCACATGCTGCTAAACCAGCGCGTCGCCGTGAAGCTCCTCCTGGGAGAGCTCGTGAGCTCCCAAGAGGCGACGACCCGCTTCATGAACGAGGCGCGCGCCGCGGCGCAGATTCAAGGGGACCACGTCGCCCGCGTCCTCGACATCGGGCAGCTCCCGACCGGCACGCCGTACATGGTCCTCGAGTACCTCGACGGGTCGGACCTCGCGGGCATCCTCCACCAGCGGGGGGTCCTCTCCGTCGCCGAGGTCGCCGACTACGCGCTCCAGGCGATCGACGCGCTCACGCAAGCGCACGCTGCCGGGATCGTGCATCGCGATCTGAAGCCGGCGAACCTCTTTCTCGCGAAGCGCCACGACGGGACGAGCATCATCAAGGTGCTCGACTTCGGGATCTCGAAGAACCTCTCCCCATTGACCGGGACGCCGCAAGGGATGACCCAGACGCGCGCGCTCCTCGGCTCCCCGGAGTACATGTCCCCCGAGCAGCTCCGGACGCCTCGCGGGGTCGACGCGCGAACCGACATCTGGTCGCTCGGCGTCATTCTCTACGAGCTACTCACGGGGAAGATGCCGTTCCGCGGGGAGGCGATCGGCGAGCTCTTCATGCAGATCATGGAGGGGACCCCCGCGCCGGCGCGCTCGGTGCGCCAGGACATCCCGGCCGCGCTCGACGCCGCGATCACGCGCTGCCTGAGCCGCGATCCGAACGCGCGTTTCCAGACGGTGAAGGAGCTGGCGGCGGTCCTTCAAGTGTTCGCGTCGGATCAGATGCGCGCCCTGATGGCGGCTCGAACGTCGGCCCCTGGTCTCTCTTCTGCGCCGGCGTTTCTCGCGGCGACCCAGCCGATGGTGTCCACCGCGAACACTGCCGCGCCGTGGGCGAACACCGGTGCTCGAGGGCCGACCGGGCTCCCTGATGCGAAGCGAGGACGGACGATCGCGATCGTCGCGGCGAGCGTCCTCGTTCTCATCGTGGGGATCGTGGGCGTCGGTGTCGCCGTGAAGCACGCGACCCGCCCGGACGCCGCGGCGGCGACCCAGGGGCTCACGGTCGACTCGACCGCGACGGTCCCCACGTCGGCCGCACCCGCGACGACGACCGCTGCTGCCACCGTGACCGCGCCGGCGCAGAGCACTTCCGCCGTCACGACCCACCCCTCCCAAGGCGCGGCGATCTCGACGGCCGCTCCGAAGGCGAGCCCCGCCCCTGCCGCGCCCCCATCGAAAGGCCCCTCCGCGGCGAACGTCGGCGGCGCCCCCGCGCCGGTGACTCCCGCGCCTGCGACGCCTGCGGCCGCCCCGCCCGCCGCGGCGAAGAACTGCAATCCGAACTACTTCTTCGACAAGGATGGGCGCAAACACTTCAAGCCGGAATGCTTCTAATGAACCTTCGCTCGGAAAGAGTGCCCGCGCGCACGGGCCTACGCCTCCACGTGATCGCACGGCTCCTCGGCCTCGCAGGAGCGACCCTCTGCGTCTCCTCGTCGGCCGTCGCCGCGCCGACTCCGCACGACTGCGCGGCGGCGAGCGAGGACGCCGCCTCGCTGCAGAAGCAGGAGAAGCTCGGAGCGGCGAAGGACCGCTACCTCGTCTGCGCAGACCCCGCGTGCCCCGCGGAGATTCGCGAGGAGTGCGCCCACAGGTTGACCGAGGTGACCGACGCGACGCCGAGCGTCGTGTTCGATGTAAAGGACGCGTCGGGCAACGACGTGTCGGCGGTGCGCGTGACGATGGACGGGGCGCTCCTCGTCGATCACCTCGGCGCCGCGGCCGTCCCGATCGATCCGGGTGAGCACAAGTTCCGCTTCGACGGAGCCGATCCGACGCAGTCGATCGAAAAGACGTTCGTCGTCCGCGACGGCGAAAAGAACCGGCACCTCGCGGTGACTCTCGGCGGCGCCGGTGCTCCCCCCGTCACCACGCCCGCTTCTACCGGCGCGGCCCCGGCGACGCCCACCGCGCCCGCCGCTCCCGCGACCTCCGACCAGGCTCCCAAGTCCAACTGGAGCCAGCAGAAGACGATCGCGTTCATCGTCGGTGGCGGGGGGATCATCGCGATCGGCGTCGGCGCCATCTTCGGCGCGATGACCTTCTCGCAGTGGAACAACGCGAAGAGCGAGTGCACGGCGACGACCTGCGGGGCCGGCTCTCAGGCGCAGCAGAACGCGAATGGCGCGTCGACATCGGCCACGGTCTCCGACGTCGGCTTCATCGCCGGGGGGGTTCTCGTCGCAGGGGCGGCGGTCCTCTGGTTCACCGCTCCGTCAGGAGCCAAGGTTCAAGTGGCACCCACCGCGAGCCCGCAAGGGGCCGGTCTCACGCTTCGGGGGACGTTCTGATGAACAGCAGGACCGCAGTGGTAGCGATCGCCGCTCTTGGCGCCGCGTTGACGTGGGGATGCGCGCAGATCGTCGGAGTCAGCACGCTCACTCCCCCTTCTGACGACGGTGGGCCGGGAGGGAGCTCCGGTGGCAGCTCGGGAGGGAGCTCGGGAGGAAGCTCAGGGAGTAGCTCCGGAGGGAGCTCCGGGAGTAGCTCGGGGAGCAGCTCCGGAAGTAGCTCAGGGAGCAGCTCCGGCGGCAGTAGCTCCGGAAGCAGCTCAGGGAGCAGCAGCGGATCGAGCAGCGGTTGCACGGTCCCGTCGGGAGCGGCTTGCGCGGTCGATCCGCAGTGCGGGTGCACCGGGCGTGAGAAGTGCGACATCTCGAACGGAGTCGCCGTTTGCATGACCGCAGGAGCGGGCGCGACGGGGACGACTTGCCCGGGCGGCGACACGGACTGCGCGGCCGGGCTCACCTGCGTCTTCGGCGTCTGTAGCCCCTTCTGCACCGCATCGCAGTTGGGGACGAAGTGCACCGGCTCGTCGGCTGGTGCTCCTCTCGGGCAGTGCATCCAGCTGACCAACAGCGGCACCGTGATTCCGCAGGACACGATCTGCCTGTTTGAATGCGCGGCGGATCCGAACAGCTGCCCCCCGGGTCAGGGGTGTATCGGCGTCACGGTCGAGAGCGGCACGACCTACTCGGAATGCCAGCTGGCGGGTACCTCCGGTCCCGGCGTGTCGTGCACGTCGGACGCGAACTGTGTCGCGGGCGACGTCTGCGTCGCGTCGGCCGACGTATGCGGCCAAGTTTGCCGGTCGAATGCGGACTGCGCAAACCTCGGAAACACGTGCGATCTGAGCGCTCCGGTCACCGTGAACGGCGTCGCGTACGGAGTCTGCGACTAGCGCGACCCCCTCAGCACCCCGCCGGCGTGCTCGACACCCAGTGGCCGGTCGAGTCGCACGTCCACGACACGCACGCCCCCGTCTGCACGTTCACGTACGCGCACCCCTGATTGGGCGTCGTGCACGTGTACCCGGCTTGAGGCTGCGTTCCGGGACACTCCGGGAACGGCTGGCCATTAGAGGTTCCGGGTGCGCCGTCCGTGCCGGCGTCTTCGGACGTCCCCGTGACGCTCGTCACCGGCACGGCGCCCGAGTCGGGCGCCGCGAGAATGATTTGGCCACCGCAGCCCGTGACCATGGCGAGCGCGGCGAGCGTGAGGGACGAGAGGGCGGAGCTGGGTCGACGCATGGGGATTCCCAGGCAAATGGCCAAACGGCCCCGCTTCCATCACGCTCTTCGCGTCCCCGTCACGTCATCCGGAACGCGACCCCCGCCTGGTTGTAGCCAACCCCGGATCCGATACAGACCACCAGGTCTCCCCGCTTCGCCTTCCCCTGTTCGATCGCGTCGTCGAGCGCCATCGGGATGCACGCGGACCCGGTGTACCCCCACTTGTCCATGATCATGTGCGCTCGCTCGACTGGCTGACCCAGCTCCCCCATCACGTGCTCGATCGAGCGCTTTCGTACCTGGGTGAAGAGAAAGAGCGAGACGTCGTTCAGCGAGAACTTCCCCCGCTCGGCGAGCATGCGCGCGACGCGAGGCCACCCCTCGTGGTTCACCTCCGGCGGGTAGCGCTCGTACATCCGGACGCACGTGCGCCCTTCGGCGACGGAGACCGGATTGGCCGGCTCGTACGTCCCTCCGGACAGGATCGACCAGTGCTTCGCGAAGGCGCCGTCGGCGATGGCCGCGGAGGAGACGAAGCCCGGCGTCGATGACGCCTCGACGACCGCGGCTCCCGCGCCGTCGCCGTAGAAGAAGATCGCCGTGTCCCGCGGGTCGGCGAGCTTGTGCATCATGTATGCGCCGATGACGAGGATCGTCTTCACGTCGGGGTTCGCGGCGATCCACCCAGCGGCGATCGCCATCCCGGTGGCGAACGAAGCGCACGCACAGCCCACGTCGAACGTCCCGGCGTTCTTCGCGCCGAGCTTGTGCTGAACGACGACCGACGTGCACGGCGTGATGAAATCGGGCGAGTCGGTCCCCAGGATGATGAGGTCGACGTCCTCCGGCTTCCGGTTCGCTCGCTGCAGCGCGGTCCGCGCCGCGAACGTCGCGAGGTCGGAGGTGCACTGGGTCTCGGGCGCCCACCACCTCCGGAGGATCCCCGTGGACTTCTCCATTTTCTCGATGAACTCGAGGTCCGTCGGGAACTGCGCCCGGAGCTTGTCGTTCGAAATCTCGATCGGCGGGACGTAGCTCCCCGTCGACACGATGCTTGCGTATCGGTCCATGATGCCCTCCACGTGTTGACCGCCGAGGAACAGCCCTCGGGCGCGTCGCCACTGTCTAACGAAGCGGTGGTTACGCTTCGGCCGTTCGTCTTCGTCCGCGGCGCCCGTTCGGCCGCTTTCTGTCACTCACCGGAGGCGATGAGGCCCCCTTCTCCGGAGTGGAGTTGGTCGTCGCGCTTGCGTCGTGCTCGTCGCGCGCGGCCCACCACTCGGCGATCTTCGGCCACAGCCGCTTCGACGCGCTCTTCGACACCACGGCGCCGATGTGACCGCCCGGCAGATGCAGCCAGTCCTTGTCCTTCGACGACACCAGGTCGACGAGCTCCTTCGCGCTCTCCCAGGGGACGATGTTGTCGTGCTGGAACGTGATCGCGAGCGTCGGGCAGGTGATCGCCTGGAGGCGTGCCGGCCGCCCGGAGAGCGTGAACTCGCCGCGCGCGAGCTTGTCCTGTTGGTAAAGCTCCTCGATGTACCGCCGGTACGCCTCTCCCGGTAGCGCCACGTTGTCGTTCCCCCACGTCTCGAGCGCGAGGAAGCCGTCGAGCGACTCGTCGTCCCACGCGCGGTCGAGCATGTGGACGATCTTCGCGAGCGTCATCGTCGGGCGCAGCATGTGAAACGCGCTCTGCATCAGCTGCCAGGGCACGTTCCCGTACGCCGCCACCAGCGCGCGCACGTCGTAGGTCGGCGACCGCGTCCAGGCTCCGAGGAGCCCGCTCCCGTCGAAGCGAATCGGCGCGGCGAGCGTGACGAGGGACGCGATCTGCTCCTCGTGCGCCGCGGTGTAGATGCTCCCGAGGATCCCCCCCATGCAGTAGCCGAGGAGATGCACCTTTCCCGCGTGTGCGCTCTTCGCCGCCGTCCGCACCGCGCGCCCGAGGTACCCGTCGCAGATCTCGTCGAACGTCAGGTACCGGTCTTCGTCCCCCGGCGTCCCCCAATCGATGCAGTACACGTCGAACCCACGCCCGAGGAGCCACTCGGCGAAGCTCTTGTTCGGAAGCAGGTCGAGCACGTAGTGCCGATTGATCAGCGACGGCACCATCAGAACCGGAGTTCTGTGCGTCGCCGGCGTCTCCCTCCGGTAGTGAAGGAGGCGCAGCTTGTTCTCCGTGTAGACGACGTCCGCGGGGGTCGTCCCCACGGGCGGCGCCTTTCGGGCGAACAGCGTCAGGACGTGGGGGAGTCCCCTCATGAGTAGAGCGCCTCGAATTGATCGCGGAACGCCTCGTAGACCTTCTTTCGCCGCACCTTGAGCGTCGGCGTCAAAAGCCCCCCGTCGATCGTCAGCGGTCGGTCCATGATCGCGAACTTCTTGAGCGTCTCGTGGTGCGCGAGCTCTCCGTTCACCCGTTCGATCCTCTGCTGGACCAGCGCGCGCAGGGCCTCGCCGCGCGCGCCGTCGTCGACACCGCTGGCGGCGAGGTGCGCGTCGATCGCCTCGACGTTCACCCAGACACCCGCCACGAGGTAGCGCTTCGCGTCTCCGTAGACGACGACGTGCGCGAGGAAGGGATCGTCGGCGAAGCGCTGCTCGATGTTCGCCGGGGGGACGTTCTTGCCACCGGCGGTGACGAGGATGTCCTTCTTCCGGTCGATGATCTGCAAGAAGCCGTCGTCGGTGAATCGCCCGACGTCCCCGGTCTTGAACCAGCCGTCGTCGGTGAATGCCTCCTTCGTCGCCGCGGGGTCCTTGTGGTACCCGCGGAAGATGCTCGGGCCGCGCGCGAGGATCTCACCGTCCTCGGCGAGCTGGAGCTCGACGCTCGGGATTGGTTTCCCGACGGTGTCGAAGCGGAACGCATCCGGGCGGTTCATCGTGAGCGTCGGCGAGCACTCGGTCAGGCCGTACCCCTCGATGATGAGCGTGCCGCACTCGTGGAAGCACTCCTTCACCTCGCGCTTCAACCCGGCCCCGCCGGAGAGGCAGAAGCGGAACTTCCCACCGGTCACGGCGTTGAGCTTGGCGCGACGGCGCTCGATGTCCGTCGCTCCTCGTGCAGACCGATCCGCGCCAGGCGCGGACTCGCCGTCCATCGCCGCCATCGCGAGCTTCTCCCAGACGCTGGGGACGCTCATGAAGACGCTCGGTCGCACCTCCGTGAGCTTCTCCATCACGACGCGCGGATCGCACATGTACGTGGTGAAGCCGAGCGTGTTGCCTAGGCACGCCTCGCCGAAGCCGAAGATGTGGCTCATCGGGAGCCACAGGAGGTCCACCTCCCCCTCGTCGCGCAGGAGCGACGCGTTGTTCCGGAGCCAGTCGAGCCCGTTGACGCCGACGTTGCGGTGGGTGAGCGGGACCCCTTTCGGGTTTCCGGAGGTGCCGCTCGTGTAGAGCATCATTCCGGGCTGATCGAGGGACACCGAGTCCATCGTCCGCTGGAACGCGCTCGGATCTTCCTGGTCGCGCGACCGCCCCATCGCGCGTGCGCGCGACCAGGAGACGAACCGACGCTCGGCCTCGGACACCGGCGGGACCTTCTTCCCGGCGGCGCGCAGGTCGTTCGCCACCTTCTCGACGTCGATCCCATCATCGAGCAGAACGATCCGCTCTACCGCCGCGTACCTGTCCCATGCCTCGAGCACGCGCGCGACGAGCACGGGCGTGTCCACGAACAGCACCTTCGCGTCGCTGTGCTCCGCGACGTACGCAGCCTGATCGGCCGTGCTCGATCCGTAGATCGGCACCATGACCCCGCCCGTCGCCTGAATGGCGAGCGCGGCGCTCATCCACTCGACCCTGTTGGGCGCGAAGATGCACGCGCGCTCGCCCGACTTGAGCCCGGCGACCGAGAGGAACAGCGCAATCTGGCGGATCTCCTGCGCGTGCGCCCCCCAGGTGATTGCCTTCCAGTCGCCGTCCGGCGTCGGGAGCATGTACCGGACGCGCGAGCGGCGCTCCGGGAGCGAATCGAAGATGGCGCGAGGCGCGATACGGAGCTCGAGATACGGCGTGATGTCCATGACGGGTGTCCCCTCTTGTTTTCTTCTTTGTAGTTCGCGCTACTCGGCGCGCACCGACTCGAGCTTCTCCTCGAGGTCGAGCACTTTGCTCTGGAGCTGGTGGAGCGCGTGGAGGATGCGCTCCTGATCGCGCTTGGTGGAGAGCCCCATCTCGCTCCACCAATGCGCCTTGGCGTTGTTCGACGCCGCCTTGACCTTCATCGCGGCCGCGAGCAGCGCCCCGGACGGACCGAGGACGAGCGGGCTCTTGAGCCACTCCTCGATGTACTTCGCCGTCGCGTCTTCCCAGACGTCGAAGCCCTTTTTCCACTGATCCCAAATGAACGCCATGTCGTGTTCTCCTTTGGAGCGAGCCAAGAAAAAGCCTAGAGCCCCAGCCTCCGCACTTCGGCCGCGGTGGTGAAGTCCGCGGTCGTTCCGTTCGATTGGCCGGTGGCGCGGGCCACCTCGCCGAAGCACTCGAAGTAGAACGACGTCTGGTACGTCACGACCGTCTCCCCAGCCGCGGGGTCGATCGTCACTTTGCTCCGGATACGGTGCACCTGCGTGAACGTCAGGTCCGGCAGAATCAGCTCGCCAGTCGCGTCATCCGAGATCTCGTAGGTGTCCTGGCTCGCGTACGGGAGCCCTTCGAGCGTTCCGTTCACGACGGTCCCCGTCACCGTCCAGCTCGATCCGACCGACAGCGGAAACTCCGTCACCTGGATCGGATCCGAGTAGGCGTAGAGGGTCTTCCCGTTCGGGGGATTCTCCTCCGTCGAGGCGAGCCCGTGGAGCCAGATCGCGTTCGCGTCCTCGTGGTAGATCGCCTGGAGCGTGCCTCCCGCGTCGAACGGCGTCACGAACGTTCCTCCGGGGAACGACGCTGCGAACCACTGCCCGCTGAGCGGCGCAGCATGTATCTGGATGATGCTGTCGGTGGCGTAGCTCGTCCCCCAGTCCCAGACGAGCTGCCCGGTCGAGTCGACTGTCCCATCCAGGTCGACGTTGCTCGTCATCCCCTCGGGCGACTCCGAGATGAGGTACTTCACCGGGATCCCGTTGACCTCTTGCAGCTCGGCGGCCGTGATCGTTCCGTCGAGGTTCGGCACGCACTGGAGCGGCGCCGCGATCCCCGCGTCGAACTCGGCGTTGACGTCCGGGTGCGTGAGGTTGTCGCCGCACGCCGCGAAGGCGAGACCAAGGACGCCGATGGCGGCGATCGTGGCGAGCGTGGAAGAGGTGGAGTTGGGGCGCATGGGTCCTCAGAACAGGTACATGAGGCGAGCGCGCGCGAGCTGCGCGGTCGTGGCATCCATGTGGGTCACGGTGTTGTCGAGCCCGGCCATCGGGAACAGGACGCCGTAGTCGAGCGCGATGAGGAAGCCGTCGCGGCTGACGTAGGCGAGCGTCGGATCTACTTCCACGCCGAGAGGGCTCTGGCCACCGGGGGCCGACTGCCCGACGGCGGCCCACGACGCGATCCCGGCGACCGACAACGAGAGCGTCCCCGGCGCGCTGCGGTAGATGTCCACGCGCGCGTGCGGCCGCAGATAAACGCAGTTCGCGACGTTGCCGACGATCTCGCGGAAGAGGATCTGATCGATGCGGTAGTCGGAGTGGAAGCGGAACGTGTTGGCGTGCGTGTCGAACGGTGGGGTCGCCTCGGCGTAGAGGTCGCCGTACTGCGGCGGGGGGGCGCCGACCTTGGGCAGGGCTCCAAAGCCGGGGCCGTTGTCGCCGCTCGCGTACCCCGCGTCGAACCCGAGCCCGTACACGGTCCCGGGGGGAGAGAGCTCACTCTCGAGCGCCATCCCCAGCGCGTTCGACGTGATCGGCTGGTGATAGAGCACGCCGGGGATCAACGACGCTTGCTCGACGTTCGCGACGATGTACGCGACCTCGGCTTCGATCCGGCCGGCGGGGAAGGTGAGTCGTCCCCAACCGTCCATCGCCGTCGCGTTGTAGCCGCGATCCATCACCTGGCTGGCGGTGATCGGGACAGGCGTCGCCGTGGGGAGGTAGGCCGCGGGAATGTCGTCGTCCTGCCAGCGATGCGAGACGTAGGCACCGTACTCGACCGTGGTCTTGTTGGCTCGCTGGCGCCGCCTGCGCGACAGCTCGTCTTTGAAGTGGAGGATGGCGAACGTGACGGTGTGCACGTCGGTGGTCGGCTCGATGCCGACCGACTGCGTGCTGTTGCCCGCCTGCACGAACGGGCCCGTCGCGGTGAAGTCGTACGCCATCGCGACGATGTGATCGAGGACGGGCGAGATGAACGCGATGCGGTCGGCGGCGTCTCCGCTGTCGCAGTCGGCGCAGTCGCCCCCGTTCGCGAGGATCCCGAGGCCCCATGCGTTCCCCATACGCCCCGCGGCGAGCAGTCCGATCGGCGTGAGCGCCTCGCCGTAGGCTCGCTTCACGACGAAGGCGTTGACCGGAGAAGTCTGCGTGGTGGCCGCCGCGGGGATCCCTGCGTACCCGCCGCCGAGCGGTTGGTTGTCGAGGATGTCGGCGCGCATCTTCACGGCGACCCCCCCCATCGGCGAATAGACGGTGAGGTCCGTCCGAAGGCGCATGTCTGCGTACGTGAGGACCTCCGAGTTCGGATCGCTGAGCGACACCGGAAAGAACGGCTGCCCGGACGGCGTGACCCCCCGATTGAGACTGAGGTTGTCGTACATGTCTCCGCGCAGGCGCAGGTAGCCGTCGAGCGCGAAGTCGAACTTGTCGCGTGGGACGATGTCCTGCCCGATGTCGGTGAACCCCGTCGCCCGCGCGGAGGGTGCCGCGAGTGTCGCGCACGCCAGAATGGCGAGAGGAGCGATCGCGCGCGCGGCATGGCTCACGGCTCGTCCTCGGTCAAGAATGAGAGAAGCTCCCGGTTCGACTCCGACAGCGCCTCGATCATCGGGAAGTGGCCGCAGTCGGGATAGGTGACCAGGCGCGCGTTCTTGAGATCTCGCGCGAGGCGCTCTCCGTACGTGAGGAGCGTCACGCTGTCGTTGCGCCCCCAGAGCAAGAGCGCGGGCTGGGTGATCGTCCGGTAGAGGGGTTGCACCTTCGCGTAGCGCTGCCCGCGGACGGCCGCCAGGGCTGCGGCGTACGTCCCCGGTCGATCGAGCGCGCGCTGGACGTCGTCGACGAGCCTCTCTGTGACGTAGCGCTCCTTGTCGTAGAATGCGTACGCGATCCGCTCGTCTGCACGCTGGCCGTAGTAAAGGCGAAACAGCGTCTCCCCGACGCCCGATGCCCGCGCCCAGATGAAGAACGTCGGGAGCTGCTCCTCGTAGACCCACGCGTCGTAAAGCGCCAACCGCGTGACGCGCGCGGGCTGCTGCAGCGCCATCTCCAGGGCGACCGACGCCCCCCACGAGTGAGCGACGACGGCGGCCTGATTGATCCCTCGCTGATCGAGGAGCGCGAACACGAGCTCGGCCTGTGCGCGCGGGGAGTAGTCCCCCTCGGGCCTACCGCTCCATCCGAAGCCTTTCAGGTCGAGGGCGATCACGCGATGGTGCTTCGCGAGCGCCGGCACCACGCCGGCCCACGTCTCGAGCGACGAAGCAAAACCATGGAGGAGGACCACGGTCGGGCCCTCCCCGACGTCGACGTAACGAAGCCGCACGCCGTTGACGTCGGTATAGGAAGCGGTCCTGGGTTCGCCAGGGAGTGGTCCAGGATGGAAGGTCATGCATCCAGTCAGCAGGTGCAACATCACCCCCAAGACGATGAGTGAGATGCGGGGACAGCGGAGCGAGAGCTTCACGGAGCGAGTCTCCGTACCTCTGCGTCGCTCGTGAATTCGGTGGAGGTCGGCTTGATCGTCGAGCTCGCCGTGGACGCCGCGGCGACGGGCCCAAAGCACTCGGCGATCCAGACGAACGACTGCGTGTAGTTCACGTCGAGCCCGATCGTCTGCGTCAGCAGGGTGCCCACGCGGAGGACGGGGAAGATCGCATATGGGGTCTTCATCGTCCCCGCGGCGTCGACGGTCGTTACGTACGTCTCCGTGTAGGGAGCCACGAACGTGACGCCCGAGACCGTGCCGCTCACGCTCGACGTCGTGGTCCACGTTGAGCCGAGCGAGAAGGGGAACTGGAGTGTGGGGATCGGCGTCGCGTACGTGACCTCGGTCAAGGGGGACGCGTTCGTCGGCGACACGATGCCGATGAGAGATAGTGCCGTGTCGCTCGTCTCGAAGATTCCGAGCAGGGTCTGCGACGCTTCGAGCTGCATCGCGAACGTTGCCGCGGTGTAGCTCGACGTCCACCAGGTCCCGCTTGGTGACAGCGCAGTGAAGATGACGGTCTGGTCCCCCGAGAAGGAGGGGGTGAGGTCCCACGTGCGCGTGCCCGCGTCCCCAGTCGTCCCCGCGGTGTTCCAGGTAACGTTGTCCGCGACGAGGTAGGTTGCCCGCAAGCCGACCCCCATCGGGACCTCGTCGCGGGTGATCGTTCCGTCGCCGTTGGGGATGCAGTTCGCGCCCGCTTCGTCACCAGGAAGGGGGGGGATATAGGTCGAGGAGTCGGAGCCTGTCTGTCCGTCGACCGTGGTCGCGGGTGACCCGTCCTCCAGCGCCCCCCCGTCCGGCACGCCCCCTTCGGTCGTCGGCGTCCCGACCGGGACACACTGTCCGGTGACGCTGCACGCACCGGAAGCGCAGTCCGCCCCGACGTTGCATTCGACGGCCGCCGACGTTCCGCACGCCACCGATGACGCAACGAGGGGAGGGAGCAGCGCTAGCAGGACTGGAATGGTGCGACGCATCATCGAACTCTCCGATCCTGGTTGGTCCCGCTCGACAGCCAGAATGCGGGCCAAGATAGTAGGCACCGAGGCAGAGTCAAGGGATGTTTTGTGCAGAGCACAATGAAAAGAGGGGCTGCCATGTTGCGGTGCACGCGGCGGCGAGTAGGATGCCTTGGATGATCGTGAAGAAGTACGCGAACCGGCGCCTCTACGACATGGACTCGAGCCGGTACGTCACCCTGGAAGAGCTCGCGGAGCGGATCCGCGCCGGGGCCGACGTGAAGGTCCTCGACGCGAAGACGAACGAGGATCTCACGCAGCCGACGCTGGCTCAAATCATCCTGGAGAGCAGGGGGGCGTCGAAGCTCCTGCCGTCGGGTCTTCTGGTGCAGCTGATCCGGATGAACGACGAGTCGTTGGCCGAGTTTCTTGGGCGTTATCTCTCCTGGGCCCTCGACATGTACATGAGCGCGCGGCAAGGGGCGCAAGCGCTGGCGCCGTACAATCCGCTCGCGATGGCCCCCTTCAACGCGACGAGCGCGATCGCGCGGCTCCTCGGTGGAGTCGCTGGCTGGCGCGACGGCTCTCCCCGGCCCGCCGCGAGCCCGGCGCCGGAGAGCGCCCCCGCATCGACCGATATGGCCGACCTTCGGCGCGAGCTCGATGAGCTCAAGAAAGAGATGAAGAAACGAAGGCATTGAACGCCTTCGTTGTGCGGTGCACAAAAATCTCATTGACAGAGACGCTCGGTGACTTACCTTTCGGCGCCGTGAGAAGGCGTTTCACGCCGGAAAGGGAGATTACGATGACCGAGACGAGCGCTACGCATGTGCAGCAAGTGACGGCATTCTGGCAGAAGGCTCTCGGCGAGCAGATCGATCGCTGGGACGGGATGCTCGGGCAGTTCGGGAAGCTCGAGACGAAGGGGTTCGAGCAGGTTTGCTCGAACATCGACGAGGCGGCGCGACTCGCGAAGGAGTCCACCGCGTATGCGAACCTCCTCACCGCTCAGTGGCGCAAGCTCGCGGTCGACTCGACGCGACAGGCGCTCGAGCTCTTCGCCACGAAGCCCGTCGTCTGAGGCGACCTTCGGGCGCCAAACCGCGTGACTCCGGTCACGCGCCCGAGCCACCACCGCGCCCGGCCCCTCTCTCTGGTAGCGACTCACGCCAGGAGAGGGGCGGGCCGCAGCCATGCGACCAGGAGGACACTCATGCAACTGAAGGATTTGAAGATCATCGTCACCGGAGGGGCGCAGGGGATGGGGGCGCACTTCGCACGCCGCCTCGTCGAGGCGGGGGCCCAGGTGGCCGCGTGCGACGTGAACGAGAGCCAGCTGGCGGAGCTTCCGCGCGCGATTCACCGGATGAAGGCCGATGTGTCGAAGGAAGAGGACTGTGTCGCGTTCGTCGAGTGGGCGCACCGCGCGATGGGGGGATTGAACGGGCTCGTGAACAACGCGGGGATCATCCGCGACGGGCTCCTCGTCAGGAAGGATCGCGAGACGGGCGCAGTGAAGAAGCTCGCGAGCGACCAGTTCCGCGCAGTGCTCGACGTGAACCTCACCGGGGCGACGATGATGGTCCGCGAAGTCGTCGCGAAGATGGTCGAGACGGAGGCCCGCCCGGGGGTCATCGTCAACATGTCGTCGATTTCGCGGCACGGAAACCGCGGGCAGTCGAACTACGTCGCGGCGAAGGCGGCGATGGCGGCGAACACCGTCACGTGGGCGCGCGAGTTTGCTCCGTTCGGGGTGCGCGTCGCTGCGGTCGCCCCCGGGATGGTGGAGACGCCGATGACGCAAGGGATGAACCAGAAAGCCCGTGACGGCGCCGTCGCTGCGATCCCGGTCGGCCGAATCGGTCTCCCCGAGGACATTTGGCTCGCGGTGAAGTTCGCGCTCGAGTGCGACTACTTCAACGCGCGCACGATCGACGTGGACGGCGGCTACTCGTTCTGAGGTTAGCTTCTTCGCGGTGGGATCCCGCCGAAGCGGCTACGATTGTTGCATGTCACGACGTGCACGACGTGGCCACCGGGGTGGAAGCCGCGCGGTCCTGGCCTCTGTTTCCCTCGCCTTCGCCTGCGCCGCTTGGGTCGCGTGCTCGAGCACATCGTCCACGACGCCGGGGTCGGACGCAGGCGGGGGTGGGGGCGACTCGGGGCCAGTTGCCGACTCTTCGCTCGGCGCCTTCGATGGGAATCTGATCACCGTTACGGACGCCGCGGGGGGAGGGGCGTGCGAAGCGTCGCCCGATTGTCCGTCCGGCCTCAGCTGTCTCTATCCGCTCGCGGAAGCGTGCAGTGCGACCGGCGTCTGCGCGATACTCCCCGCTTCGCAATGTGCCGGCCCCTATTGCTCCTGTCGCGGCGACACGACGGCCGCCTGCGGCGCCTATGGCGATTTACCGATGGTCATGCCGCTCCATGGACCACCGTGCGGGGCGACTGGTGACGGTGGCGCAGACGCTGGGCACGACTGAAGGGGAAGGGAGCCACGCGGGGGTCGCGGGGTCGCGCACGCGCGCTTTGATCCTCGTCGTGTTCTTCGCGTCGGGCTTCGCGGGGCTCGTCTACGAGGTGATGTTCGCCAAGTCGCTCGCGCTCGTCTTCGGCAGCACCGCGACGGCGGCGACGACGGTGCTCGCGACGTACATGGGGGGCATGTCGCTGGGATCGTGGCTTGGGGGGAGGGTCGCGACGCGGGCCTCCGCGCCTCTGAAGGTGTACGCCGCATGCGAGGCGGGGATCGCCTTGACATGCGCCCTCGCGCCGTTCGGCTTCGGTCTTCTTCGCAGCACGTACGTGGCGCTCGCACGTGGAGTGGAGCCGGGAGAGCCGTCGCTCGTTCTCTTGCAAGTCGCGCTCGGGGCAGCATTCCTGCTCCCCCCGACGATGCTCATGGGGGCGACGCTTCCTCTTCTCGCGAAGCAACTCGCCGCTGACATGTCGGGGCTCGGGAGGACTGTGGGGGCCCTCTACGGAGCAAACACGCTCGGCGCGGCGAGCGGTGCGCTCGCGACCGGGTACGTGCTCCTCCGGACGCTTGGGGTCTTGAGGGCTACGATGGTCGCCGTCGCGCTCAACGTCCTGGTGGCGGTGGCCGCGTTGCAGTGGGCGCGTGGCGCGCGACGCGTCGAGGCTGGCCTTCCCGCTGCGGAGGCGCCAGCCCGCGGTACGGCGAGCGACGCTCCCTACCTCGGGTGGGTGGTTCTCGCGGTAGGGGGAGCCGTCACGCTGGGGCTCGAAGGGGTCTACACGCACCTCCTTGCCGTGGTCGCGGGGAACAGCGCCTTCGCGTTCTCGGCGATGCTGTCGTGCTTTCTTGTCGGGCTCGGCGCCGGATCGGTGGTCGGTCGCGGATGGATGAGGCGTGGTCGGTCCGTCTCGCTCGGCGTGGGGTTGGCGCAGGCGCTCGTGGCCGCGAGCGTGCTCGGAGGGGTGTTCGCGTGGGGGCACATCCCGTGGCTGTTCGGGGCGATCGGCGAGCGCGGCTGGGTGACGGGGTTCTGGACGCGCGAGATGGTGCGGCTCGCGGTGTGCGCCGTCACGATGGTCCCCCCGGCTCTGTTCATCGGAGCGAGCTACCCCCTCGCGATGGAATGCGTCGGGCGTGGCTCTGCGGCGGGCGCTCGGGTCAACGCGCTGGGGCGCGCCGCGGCGGTGAACACACTCGGGAACGTCGCCGGTGCGCTCGTCGGTGGCTTCGTCCTGTTGCCGCGCTTCGGCTCGCTCCACGCACTCCAGATCCTCGGCTGCGCGTCCCTGGCTCTCGCGATCGTGTCTCTCGTGGCGTGCGCCCCTTCAGAACGACGCGTGCTCACGCTCGGCGTTGCGCTCGCGGCGATGCTGGTCGCGATCCAACCGAGAAGCTTCGACCTCTCTGCGCTCGCCTCTGGAGCAAACGTCTACTTCCGCTGGCAAGGGTGGGGAGACGTCCTCGACCACGCGGAGAGCGCCGATGGCGGGCTCACCTCGGTCGCCGTCGAGCAGCAACCAGGAGGCCCCGTCGTGAAGACGCTCCTCACGAACGGGAAGTTCCAAGGGAACGACGCTTCGCCGGGCGAGGTCGCCGCGCAGATTTCGTTCGCGCTCGTCCCGCTGCTCCACGAGGAGCATCGCGACGCGGCGCTCGTCATCGGCTTCGGCACGGGGACCACGACGCGCGTCGTGGCCGACGCAGGCTTCGCCCACGTCGACGTGGCCGATCTGAGCGCCGACATCTTGCGGCTCGCCGATCGCCACTTTGCCTCGGTGAACGACCACGTCCTCGAGCGTCCGGTCGTTCACGCCCACGTCACGGACGGTCGGAACTTCCTCATGCTCGAGCCGCGCACTTACGATCTCATCACAGTCGAGATCACGAGCATCTGGTTCGCCGGGGCGGCCTCGCTCTACAACACCGACTTCTATCGTCTCGCGAAACCTCGCCTCGCGAAGGGAGGGGTCCTCCAGCAGTGGGTCCAGCTCCACCACCTGGACGAGGACGACTACGTCGCGATCCTCAGCTCGATGCGCGCCGTGTTCCGGAACGTCTGGCTCTATGCGGTGGACAACCAGGGGCTCCTCATCGCGTGCGACGAGGACTGCGCGCCGCGCGCGTCCGCGGTGGAGCGCATCGAGCAAGAGCCCGCCCTGCGGTCTGCGCTGAGCTTCCTGCCCGGAGGAACGGGAGCGCTCCTCCAGAGCCGGATGCTGACGCCCGAGGCGATCGATGCCTTCCTCGCCCGCGCCGGCGAAGATGCGACGGCGGCTCGGCGCGGCGGCTTCGAGTCGACCGACGACAATCTGTTTCTCGAGTACTCCACCCCGCGCGGGAACATCCGCGACTACGACGAGTCCCTCGCGGCCAACGTGAAGACGTTCCAGTCCTTCGCCCCCCCGTCGCCGCTCGCGGGCACGCACCTCGCGCCGGGGGTGCCGTGAAAGTGGTAGCGTGAGTCATGTCCTCTGAAGCGCAGAGCGACCTCGTCGCGCTCCGCGACGCGCGTGAGCGGATCATCGCGCTCCTATCGGATGCCTTCGCGAAAGGAGACCTCGAGATAGAGGACTTCGAGCGACGGTTGACGCTCGCGCATCGCACCGATTCGCTCGCGGCGCTCGAAGACCTGATCCGGGACGTGACGCCCCCGGAGCCCGCTCCATCCGCAGCGCTCGCCCCCGTCCACGCCGTCGCTTCCGTCGTCGCCGTCGTGCCGCCGAGGGCCGAGGAGTCGGCTTTCTCGATCATGGGGAGCATCGTCCGGACCGGGCAGTGGACGCCGCCGCGCGTGCTCCGCTTCCTCGTCATCATGGGATCCGTCGAGCTCGATTTTCGCGAGGCCGCGCTCGCGCCCGGTCTGAGCGAGGTCGTCGTGAGCACCATCATGGGTTCGGTGGACATCATCGTTCCTCCGAGCCTTGCCGTGGAGATGCAGGGCTCCGCGGTCATGGGGAGCTTCGAGTTCGCGCAGCGGACGCCCGTGACGCCCGATCCGGAGAGACCTCTCCTTCGGGTCCATGGGGTCGCCTTCATGGGCTCCGTCACGATCCATACGCGCCTCCCCGGCGAGTCCGGCTTCGACGCCTTCCGTCGGAGACGTCGCGAACGGAAGGCGCTGCGCGAAGGGGCGAAGGCGGCGCTCCTCACCAGCGGCAAGCGCTGACGCGACGGCTCAGACCGACGCGACCCACTTCATGAGCTGCCCGCAGAGCGGCGACTGCGGGTCCCTTGCGCGCTCGAGATCGAGCCCCTTTTGAAAGCTCACCCGAGCGCCGGCCTCGTCGTCCGTTCGCACCTGACACAGTCCGAGCAGCTCGTAGTCTTGCGCCTCGTTGTGCTTGGCGACGAGCGACTTCAACGGCACCATCGCGGCGCGGTGCGCCTTCACGACGGGAGGCGTGGGGAACGTCGGGATCCCCTTCGCGTGAATCATCAGCTTCAGCGCTTGCCGTTGCTCGCTCTCGGGCAACGTCGGAAAGAGCGCTCCGGAGAACAGCTCCGTGTACGCGGCGTAGGCTTCGTCCATCTTCTGGGCCTTCGCTAGCCCGATGATGTTCTTCACCGCAGCGACGAGCGCTTCGTTCGGCATGCGGTGAAGATACAGCAGAACGTGGATCGAAGAGAATCAGCCGCCGCCAAATCCCCCGCCGCCGCCACCTCCGCCGCCGCCACCCCCGCCACCTCCGCCGCCGCCACCGCCGCCGCCACCCCCACCGCCGCCACCGCCGCCGCCACCACCCCCGCCGCGACCTCCCCCCCCCCCGCCGCCACCCCCCCCCCCCCCCCCCCCCCC
>JBKQKP010000006.1:0-7305 GCA_052147435.1 Polyangiaceae bacterium
CGCCCGCGATCATCGGCCCTTTCCGCAGCACGATGTGGAAGGGATCGTCGTCCGAGAGGCCGAGTAGATACGCCGTGTCGTTCACGCTTGGCCCCTGCGCACAGAGAAAGAGGAACGGCGTGAAGGCTGTGGGCGCACCGCTTGGCCCCCGCTGCAGGCACCCGCGGATCGACCCCCCCTTGGGCATCGGGGCGAAGTTGTTGATCGCGCAGAAGAGCCCGACCGCGCCCTGGACGGCGGCGAGCGAGTTGAACCCGAAGAGAAACTGGCCCCCGCCCGGGGGCCGCGCGATGCCGGCGGTTACGCCGCGCGCGACGGCCGAGACGTCGAGGCCATCGTTCAAGTAGGTCCAGTCGGCTTCGGCCATGGGCTATCTCCTCTGTTTCGTCAAAGCGTCGTGTTCTTGGTGGTCCAGGCGTCGAAGATCTCGGACGGCTCCGTGTGGAAGACGGCGCGCGTGAGCGCGGCGTCGGCAAAGGCGAGGAGATAGACGTCGCCGGGACGCCATCCGCCGAACGTCTCCAGCGTGCCGCCGCCCGCGAACGCGCCCTGCGCGGCGGTCACGTCGGACCAGGCGAAGTGCGCCCCGGGAGCCCACGCCTCGAAGCCGTCATCCGCCGTCGCGGTGACGAGGCCGTCCGAGAGCTCGAGCGCGAAGAGCGCGTCGGGCCACGCGTCGAAGTCCTCCTCGGTGCCGTTCGGTGCGAAGGGCGCGAGCGTCGCCACCGCGAGCGCGCCGCTCCACGGGAACCACCGCTCGAATCCCTCAAACGCGTCGGCTCCGGTGGGCGCGGTGAACGGGGCGATGCTCTGCCGCGCGCACGAGCTCCGCAGCGTCCAGGAGGCAGCTTGACCCGGAGCCGCGCCGGCCTGCGAGAAGTCGGGGTTCGCGATCAAAATAAGGTTCCCGTCATCGCGTCGGTGAACTGCACGTGGTCGCCGAGGACGGGAAACTCGCGCGGCGCGATCTTCACATCAGCGGGCAGGCCGTTGAGCTGCAGATCGTAGGGCTCGAGCTTGTAGACGCCGGGCGTCCGAAGGATGAGGTCGAACAGGGCCGACCACGCGATCTCGGCCGCGCCTCCGCGCGCCGACAGGTTGAAGCCGAAGTCGATGGAAAGGTTCGGGGTGCCGTCGCTGTTTGTGATCCGAAAGAAGCCCGCGAGCGCCGCGCGGATGCGCGTCCCCACCGCCGCGCGCGACGCCGGCGTCACCGGCGGCGTGAGAAACAGCCGCGCGTCGATCGCGACGCCGCGATAGACGGGGTCCTGCACGCCCGGTTGGAACGTGAGCGTGCACGGGTAGACCTCGGTGACCTGGCGCAGGACGGCGTCTTTCAGGGCCGGCGTCGGCGAGCCTCCGCCCGCCGGGACCACGTAGAGGATGCCGGTGTTCTCCTCGATCGTCGGGTCCTCGTCGCTTGTGAGCATGAGCGCCCGGGCGACGCTCGTGAGCTCGCGCGCGTGGATCTCGAAGTCTTCTCGTCCCACCGAGCGCGTGGTGGCGCGGAGCGTCTGCGGGATGAGGAGCTTGGCGGCGGCGACCGTCTGGCGCTCGATCCCTCCCGAGGCCCGCTTGGGGTTCGTGATGGTCAGGTGCGCCGGACGCCCGCGGCTGTCGTTGACCGTGCCCTCGAGGACCGTGATGGTGTTGGGATCGACGTTGCCGGCGTCGCCGCCGCCGGTCTTGTAGGGGATCTGAATCGTGCCCGTGGGCTTGGCGCCGTTCGTCCCGTTGCCGAAGCGAATCGTCGCGCGATCGGTCTGGTCGACGAGCACCAGGAAGTGACGATCGTTCGGGCCCGAGCCGAGGAGCGTCGTCTGCTCGACGTAGTCGCCGTTGGCGGCGGTGGGCTTGGCGGAGCCGTCAAGATAGGGCGTGCGGTCGAGCACGACGTCGGTGCCGACGAGCGCGCTCGCGGCGATGGTCTTCGATTGGTTGGCGGAGTGCTCGACGACTCCTTCCGCGTGCGTGGTCCCTGCTGGCAGCGTCACGTCGGACAGGAGCTGGAACTGCACGGGCGTCGCGACGGCCTCCGTGCTGAGGATGCGCCCGGCGGCGAGCAGGAGATCGCCCGTCGTCGCAGCCGGGAGATCGAACGTGACCGTCGCGGTCGCGGCCTGCGCGCCCGGCAGGGGGTAGCCGAACATCCGCGCGAGGGCGATGACGCTCTTTCGCTGGGTCGCCGTCGTCAGGCGCGTCTCGCGTATGAGCGCGTCGAGGTAGTAGCCGAGCACATCGCCGACAAAGGCGAAGAGCTCGAGGAGGAGATTGCCGAAGGCCGCGACGTCGTGGTCGGTCCAGTCGGGAAACACGCTCTCGATGAGGTCGATGAGCCGGGCCCGGAGCGAGTCGAAGTCGCGCTCGAGGTAGGCCGGATTCGGCGGGAGGAGCGGCACGCTCGCGTTCACGACGACGTGCCCGCGGGACCGAGCGGAACCGGCACGTCGCCTGATGCCGTCCCAGGAGGCGCCTCGACGACGGACACGACCACCGACAGGAGCGCGCCCTCCTGGGTAGGCGTAGCGTCGGTCACGCGCGCCGACGGCATCCATGCGGTGAGGGCGTCGCGCGCGCGCACGCGCGCGAGCTCGCCGAGCGCGGCGTCGTTCGGACGGTGCCGGAGAAGGTGGATCGTCGAGCCGAAGGCCGTTCTCCAGGGCAGCTCACCGGCGCCCGAGGGCGAATCGGCCTCGGTGCCGAGCACCTGCGCCGCCTTCGCGAGAAGCAGATCAGAGCCCGACGCTGTCGCGAGGTCGCGCGCGGCGCGGCGAAACGGAACCGCGATGTTCTTGCCCACGGCTAGAGCACCCTCGTCGCGCCCGGGGCCGAGGGGGGGAACGGGATGGCCTCGCGGATCGTCATGAGCACGGTCACGAGGTCATCGATGGGCGCCAAGACCTCGCTCAACGGCAGGCCATTCATGTGCGCGAGGTCGGGGACCTGGGGCCCGCCGATCATCTCCATGAAGATCCCGATGAGCGCGAGGAGCTTGCCGAGGGAGGCGAGCTGCTTGCCGGTGTTGGTCGCCTCCTGCTGGACGTTCGCCTGGGCGCACGAAAGGATTGCGGTGAGTCCGGCGTCGTTCAGATTGCGGCCGTGCTCGATCGAGCGCTCGATCTGCTTCATCTGATCGACGAGGTTCTGGAGCATCTCCTTCACCTCGCGCAGCGCGGCGATGACGAGATCCACGAGGTGCGCGATCGTGATCGGGAGCGACAAGATCGGGATGAGGCTCAGGAGCTTCATGATCTTTTCGGCGAGGTCGGGCAGGCAGTGCACGAGCGCGCTCGGATCGGGGGGCGGCCCGAAGCAGTCGGGGATGGCCTTGAGGCAGTTGAAGAGCGCGACGACGGCGTCGATGATGTTGAAGAGCGGAATGAGGGGCGCCAGCAAAGGCTGGATTGCCTTCATCAGGTTGTAGTCCTGGATCTCCAGGCCCCCCGGGAGCGTGAGGGCGAAGGGGTCGCCCACGTCGGGGAGGGCGTCACAGACGAACTCGCCGAGGCTCATCAGATGGCGTCCTTGATGGGCCGCAGCACGCGACCATTGAGCGTGATGTGCGAGGCGACGAGCTGGATCGCGCCGAGCGCCTGGATGGTGACGCTGGTCGTTCCGGCGATGACGAGCGTGTTCTTCTCGGCGTCGAACGTGATGGCGTCGCCGTTGGCCTTGTTGGTGATCGCAAACCGGCGCGCGCCCGCGGTCTCGTCGAGCTCGACGCGCCAGGTCTCGGTGGCGAGCACGCGGTTGTCGGGCGGGGACTTCTGGGCCTCGTCGGGCACCTCGCTCTCGCCGCCCGGCTTTCCCCAGTGCGCTGCGAGATAGTAGACGTCGCCCGCGACGTCGCCCTGGTTGAACCACACCGCGACCTCGGCGTTCACTTCGGGCACGGCGAAGAGGCCCCGGTTCTTCGAGCCTCCCCCGCTCGTCCCGAGAGGCCACGCCCATCCGCTGTGGGGCTCGAGCAGGCCCGGGACGCACACGCGCACGCGCCCGAGCTGCTCGGGGTCGGCGCGGTCGGTCACGTAGCCGATGTGGATCCCCGAGCGGCGGGGCTGCTCGAGCTCGTCGTCAAAGCGGCCGGTCATCGCGCGCCCTCCGGGTCCCCCGAGCCGAGAGGCTGACCGCTCGAGCGGGACTCGAGCACCTCCGCGCCGGTCTCCTTGTCGAACTGCTGCACCCAATCGAGCGTGCCGTCGGTCTTGGGCTGCGCGTCGTTGTGCTCGCCCCCTTGGGGCTTGCTCGGCACGCCCGGCGGGACCTTGCCGACGGCGTCGCGCGTGAGCTTGAGTGCGACGGCGTAGCCGCTGCCCGTGATCTGGTGCTTCGCTTCGCGGATGCGGTACTTGCCGGCGATGCGAGGGGGCAGCCCCTGCAGCTCGACGATCGCGCCCGCGCGCAGCGCGGGGTCTCCGACGACGTCGGCCGACAGGACCACGGTTGCCATCTCGGCTTTGGTGAAGCGGGCGTCGGCCTCGCGCTGGGTCTGGGTTGGCGAGGCCGCGGCGCTCGGCTGCACGCTCTCGGTGGCATTCCACGGGCGGACGGACGACGCGCCCGTCTCCTTGTCGAACACCTCGAGGACGTCGCCGAGGGTGCCGCGCTCGGCGGTCTGCGCGTTGCTCTTGCTCTCGAGCGTAACCTTGTTCATCGGGTCGCGCCCCCGCACCGTGACCGAGCCCACGCGCCGGGTGAGGTCGCTCTCGACCGAGAGGCGCTGGATGTCGCCGCGCGCCAGGTCCGCGTAGTAGGTGAGGACGACGTCGGGCGCTGCCGCGTTCTTGCGCGCGTGGAAGTGGAAGACGCCGCCCTCGATCGCGAAGCGAAAGTGCTCCTTCGCCGCAAGGCGACGCAGAAGCCAGGCGTCCGTCTCGGCGGCCTGGTTGATGACGTCGAAGCGCTCCTCGGTGTCGTCGATGTGAAGCGACGAGCCTTCGTAACCATGCGAGGCGGCGACGGCGCGCGCGACGTCGCTGCGCGTGACGCTCGTCCATCGCATCGTCTTGGTCTGGTCGTTCCAGAGGACGGCCAGGCCCTGGCCTTCGACCGTCAGGCTGGTGAAGCCTTTGAGCTTGGTGACGACGACCCGCCGCGGCGGTGCCATGTTTCCCGGGTAGCCCCAGGACACCTCGAGCAGCGCGCCGCCGAGGAGCTCCGGCCGGTCGAAGAGGGCACCGTCGAAGTTGTCGAGCTCGAGGCTCATCTTCTCCACGCGCACGTCGCTCGCTTCGTAGGTGAACGCCAGAATGCGCATCCCGAGGTCGATCGGGGTGCCACTCGTCGCTGTCGGATCCGACAGCGACGTGACGCGCACGCCGGGCGCGCTCCGGTCGGTCCCGCTCACGAGGTCCTCCGGCGGCTCTCGCCTAGGATGATGTCGGTGAGCACGCGCGTGGCGGGCACGACGATCTGCCGGCCGATGTCGAGCGCGAGGGTCGGGTCGACGATCTCTCCGCCCACGGGCTGGAAGTCGCAGATCGCCCACCAGAAGCCGCACGCGCGCGGCAGCGGGGCGAAGTACTTTCCTGCGAGGGCAAAGAGCGTGTCGCCTTGGACGACCGTGTGCAGGCGGTTGTCGGGAAACGCCACGTAGCCGAAGGGCTCACGCTCGGTGAGCTGCAAGCGCCCGGCGTCGTCGCGCACCGCCTGGCAGAACGTGTACCGGGAGCCGACGAGGATGGGCATCAGGCGCCGCTCCTTCGCATCTCGCTCGTGACGCGAACGTCCAAGATCTCCTCGAACGTCACCGTCGCCGTGTAGAGGAGGACGGAGGCGTCTCCCGCGAAGGTCCGGTAGGAGAACTCAAGCTCAGTGAGCACGGTCTCGATGGTGAGAACGCGCGGCCAGAGGACGAGCACGCGCGGGGGCGCCGTCGGCGTGCCGACCACGGGAGTGGGCGGCACGGTGAGCGCACGGAGGAAGCTCCGGAAGTCGTCGATGTCCGGGTCCCCGGGCGCGGCGGCGGCGAAGAACTTGTCGAGGTAGAATTCGACGCCGGGGACCTGGCGGTTGCCTGTCCCCTGGTACTGCAGGGGCTGATGCGACAACCCGAGGACGGGCGCGCGGTTGTAGTTGACCGCGACGCGCTCGGCGAACTGCGTCGGGTTGAGGAGGCAGCTCTGCGTCTCGTTGGTCGCGAGATTGACGATCATGCACTTGGGCGGAGTGGTGACGGGGAAGGGCATGGGGTCAGTAGGAGGCGACGGGGCTGAGGCTGCGGCCGGCGAGGTCTCGGCTCGCGCTGGCACTCGCGCGCGCGATCGTCTCGCCGTCGACCTGGACGTTGACGGTGATAGGTGCGGACGGTGTGGTTGGCGCCGACCACGGCGCGGGGGACGCGAGCGCGTCGTCCGCGCGGGCGGAGCTCGCCTCGGAATCGGCGACAGCCGGAGACGCGGCGGCGGCGGCGCGGACCGCGGAAGCGACGGCGGTCACGCGCGCGGGAGGGAGCGGTACGACCTGGCCGGGAGCCGGCGCCGCACCGGGGTCGGCGCCGCCCGCGTCGGGGCCGAAGCCGAACAAGGAGGCGCCGAAGTCGCCGAGCTTCTCGAACACGCCGCGGATCGCGTGTCCCGCTGACGCGATGGCGTTCGGGAGCACCTCGCTGAAGAACCACACGATCGCCTGGCCGAGCGCCGTGACGAAGTCGGCGACCTTCCCGAAGGCAACCTTCACGGCGTTGATGGCGACCAGCACGATGCGGATCGCGTGGATGAGCCCCGTGAGGAGCCACGTCACGCTCGCGACGGCGCCCCCGAGGACGACGCCAAGCATGTGCCCGAAGTCCTGGAACTCTCCCGCGGCCCCGTGAAACTCCGTTGCACCGTCCTGGGTCTTGCCGGTGAGCGCGTCCCACGCGCGACCAAGCCCGGCGAGAGCATCGCCGAGCGCAGAGACGGCGCCGCGAATCCACCCGAACGTCTCGCGCCCCCCGCGCACCAGGCCCGCGAAGAGGGAGAGCACGGCCGACAGGAGCGCGGTGGCGCTCGCGGCGAGCCAGGCGAAGTCCTGGCCGACGTTCTGTCCCCAGGAGCGGAACGTCTCCGACGGGAGCTCGGCCGCGCCACCCGAGATGGCACCGAAGACGTCGCCGACCGCCGACGACAGCGCGTCGAACGAGTCTGACAGCTCCTTAAAGAGGGGTGCGGCGCCTTCGAGCGCGCCGGAGAACCCGTCCTTCAGGCCCGTCCAGAATCTCTCCAGGCGGTAGCCGACCATCCAGAGCTGGACGAGAAACTGCTTAATGCCGGCGTTCTCGGCTTTGCCGAGCTCCTCGCGCAGCGCGCCGGAGAACCCGCCCTG
>JBKQKP010000007.1:0-22030 GCA_052147435.1 Polyangiaceae bacterium
GTCATCGCCGTCCACCGGGGGTTCGAGCACCTCGACGCCAACGCGCGCGCCGAGACGCGCGGCAAATGGCTCACGCGCTACCGCTACGAGTCGAGCGAGCTCGTGAGCAACGCCCGCGCGATGACGACGGCGCGCGACGTCGATCACCTCCTCGGAGTCATCCTCGAGAAGAGTCGATTCGTCACGGGCGCGGACGCGGGGAGCATCTACGTCGCCGAGGGGGAAGAGTCGAAGCGGATGCTCCGCTTCAAGCTGACGCAGAACGACTCGGTCACGTTCGACTCGCGCGAGTTCGTCGTGCCGATCTCGAACCGCTCGATGGCCGGGAGCGCGGCGTTCGAGAAGAAGACGATCAACATCGCCGACGCCTACGAGCTCCCTCCGAGCTCGACGTTCACGTTCGACCGGAGCTTCGACAGCCGAATCGGGTACCGCACGAAATCGATGCTGGCGATCCCGCTCATCTCGCAGCAAGGGGACGTCATCGGCGTCATCCAGCTCATCAACAAGAAGAAAGACCCCGACAAGAAGCTCTTCACGCCGGCCGACGTGCAGGAGCAGGTGGTCCCGTTCGACGAGCGAAGCGAGGAGCTCCTCGGGCTCGTGGCGGCGCAAGCAGGCGTGTCGCTCGAGAACGCGCTCCTCTACGACGAGATCCGGCGGCTCTTCGAGGGGTTCGTGAAGGCGAGCGTCGAGGCGATCGAGTCGCGCGACCCGACGACGAGCGGTCACTCGCGGCGCGTGGCGGACTTGACGGTCGGGCTGGCGAAGATCGTCGACAAGGAGTCGGCCGGTCCGTACCGCGATGCGCTCTTCAGCCGCGAGGATCTGCGCGAGCTCGAGTACGCGAGCCTCCTTCACGACTTCGGGAAGATCGGCGTGCGCGAGAAGGTCCTCGTGAAGGCGAAGAAGCTCTACGACGAGCGGCTCGAGCTGATCCGGGCGCGGTTCGACTTCGTGGCGCGGTCGATCGAGGCGGATCTTCTCACGCGAAAAGTGCGCGCGCTCGAGCGCGGGGCGAGCTCGGACGACATCAAGGCGATCGACGCCGAGCTGGCGCTACGTCAGAAGGCGCTGACCGAGCAGTACGAGGCGATCCTCGCCGCGAACGAGCCCACGGTCATGGCCGCCGGGGATTTCGCGCGCATCGAGACGATCGCGCGCGAGACGTACAGCGACCTGCGCGGCGACGTGAAGACGCTCCTGACGAGCGAAGAGACGATCGCGCTCAGCGTGAAGCGCGGCTCGCTGACCGACGAGGAGTTCGACGAGATCCGCTCGCACGTGAGCCACACGTTCCGGTTCCTCTCCAGGATCCCCTGGGGCAAGGCGTTCCGTCGCGTCCCGCTCATCGCGGGGGCGCACCACGAGCGACTGAACGGGACCGGCTACCCGAACCGCCTCCGCGCCGAAGAGATCCCGGTGCAGTCGAAGATGATGTCGATCGCCGACATCTACGACGCTCTCACAGCGAGCGACCGCCCCTACAAGAAGGCGATCCCGGTGGAGCGAGCGATCGACATCCTCGAATACAGCGTCAAGGACGGGCACCTGGACGCGGAGCTCGTCCGGATCTTCCGCGAGGGGCGGGTGTGGGAGCGGCGCGCGGAGTGAGGGAGAAGGGGCGTAGCCCGCGTCACTGGAAGAAAGTGCGGCTTTCGCGGGGGGCGTGATATCCCGCGAGAGGCCCCATGCGACGCTCGCCGCTCCTCGCCGCCGCCCTGTCGTGTGCCCTCGTCTCCGCGAACGCCTTCGGGCAGGCGGCGCCGCCTGCGAAGAAGAAGAAGCCCGCGAAGGCTGCGCAAGCGGCCCCCGCCCCGGTCGCGCCGGTGGACGCTCCGAAGGCGCCGCTACCGCCGGTCGTGAATCCCCCTCCCCCCCCTCCGTGGACGAGCCCCGCCGACCCGACGACGTCGTCGAGCGGCTCCTCGCTCCTCCCCGAGTCGGCCGCCGCGCCGCAAGCCGCGGCGTCTGCGGCGCCGGCGAGCGTCACCTCGGAGGACACGAAGAGCCTTCTGCAGCGCATTCAGATCCTCGAGGCGCGCGTGGCCGCGGACGAGAACGTCCTTTTGCAGAGCCCCGAGCTCGCGTGGTTGCGACGGTTCCACCTGAGCGGCTTCATTCAGCCGCAGCTTCTCATCCAGGACTACAACACGGCCGCGTCGCCGAACCTGATCAACGGGCAGCTCCCCGCCGGGGTGACCGCGAACGACGCCATCGCGAAGTCGAACGGGACGACGACGAACGGCGACTACTTCCGCTTGCGCCGCGCGCGGCTGAAGACCGAGTTCATGCCGACCGACGGCACGCGGCTCGTCTTCGAGTTCGATCCGACGCCGGCGGGGGGGCAGATCGGCGGGACGGGGACGATCGCGCGCCAGGTGGAAGCGCAGGGGATCGCCCGCTGGACGGACACCCTCACGACCGAGTTCGCGATGGGTATCTTCAAGCTGCCGTTCGGCTACGAGGTCCTCCAGAGCGACGCCGATCGCCCGTTCATCGAGCGAAGCTGGGGGGAGCAGAACTTGACCCCCGGCGAGTTCGACACCGGCGCGCGCGCGTACACGACCTACGCGAAGGACGGCAAGACGTTCGTCGTGCAGCTGGCGGTGGTGAACGGGCAGACCGAAGGGGAGCCGAACTTCTCGATCGATCCCGATCTCAACTCGAGCAAAGACTTCCTCGGCCGAATGAGCTTCGACTACGGCGACTGGTTCGACGTCGGCGGGAGCGGGTACGTGGGCGTCGGGCAGGTGGTGAACGGCGCGGAGCTACGCTTCAAGCAGTTCGTTCGCTGGGCGGCGAACGGCGAGCTCGGGCTTCACCACAAGTGGGGCGACATCGGCTCGACGAAGCTCTTCGCCGAGGTCACCTTCGCGCAGAACTTCGATCGCGGCGTGCACTACGCCTTCGCGCTCCCCGCCATCCCCACGAACATCAACGCGCCGGTCGTGAGCTTGAACGAGCGGAACGTCTGGGTGCGCCTCGAGCAGGACCTCACCGAGTGGGGGACGCTCGGGCTGCGCTGGGACGAGTACACGCCGGACACCGCGCTGTCGGAGGACGCGCGCGACACGTTCGGCGTCGTGGGGGTCGTCCACATGAACCGGTACCTGCAGGTGATGCTCGAGTACGACCACGTGATCGAGCACGTGCACGCGCCGGGGACGCAGGCGCCGAACGCGCAGATCGAAGTGGGGTCGGGGGTGCTTCAGGGGAGGTTCTGAGGAACCCCACCCCCCTGGCCCCCCGCCCCGTCCCCCTCCGGGGATCACGAAGCGCGTCAGGCAGGGCGGGGGGAACGTGAGCAGTTTCACCGGGTGTGGCGCGCGGCGAGGATCACGTCTCGCACGCTCGTCGTCGATCGTATGCCGTCCAGCGCGACGCCCGGTGCGCCGAGGATCGCGTCGATCACGCTGCCGAGGTCCTCGTCGCGAGCTCCGGCGACCGAAGTCTCGAGGGCCGCGAGGGCGTCGCGGGAGACGAGGAGATCGCCCCCGATGCGAAAGCGCCCGCTGGCATCGAGGCCCGCGCCGAGAGGGCCGATGACTTCTTCCACGGTGGCGGTCCATGGAGGGTCGGCGCGAACGGGGGAGCCCCTCTCCGCATCGGGGGGAGGAGAAAGCGAGCCTCGGTCGACTGCGGTGCGACCGTACGCGTCGGAGTAGGCGGCGACGATGGCCTTGGCGAGACGGTCTTCTTCGATGAGCGTGCCGAGCGACGCGAGCGTGCCCGGTTCCTTGCCCTGGTAGGACGCGCGCGGCTCGACGTCGAACGGAGTCTCGCGGGCGACGAATGCCTCGACGACCGCGCGGCCGGTTCCGCTGTCGTGGGCGAAGCCGATCCAGACGGCGGGGCGGTGCTTCACGCTCAGCCAGTCGCGGCCGAAGAAATGCGCGAGCGCCCCGCAGTTCGCGAGCGCGCGCAGCAGCGGGCGGACGTAGCGGTTGACGAGGCGAGGGGGGTCGCACGCGACGAAAGCGTCGATGCGCGGGAGAAGGAGCGCGAGCCAGAGCGTTCCCGGGCCCATGCGGACCGACGGTCCCCCCGAGCCGCGACGAACGACGAGATGCCCGCTCGCGCCGGAGCTTCGCTGGAAGGCGCCGAGAGCGATCGCGTCCTCGGACGGACGCGCCATCCACAGCTCGGCCTCGTCCGCGAGCGGGACGTCGAGCGCGCTCTGCGACGCCGCCGCGAGATCGCGCGCGCCGATTCCGAACGAGCGCCGCACGCCGATGGACATTGCTCCACGTGTAGCGCATCTGGCAGAAGGTCTCGATGCACGACCGGCCGCACCGGGAAGAGGGGCGCTTCACCATCCGGATCGAGCTCGGCGCCGAGTTCGACGCGAGCTACGAAGGGGACGACGACGGCTACGCCTGGCTCCGGCGCTGGCAGGAGGAGGTCCGCCCACGCCTGGCGCGCGCGGTGTTCGACGTCCTGCGCGACGGCGGGCGCTTCGACGCGATCCCGGCGCCGCGCGGGGGGAACCCGGAGGAGAACATGGAGATCGCCGTGAAGCTTCGCGTGTCGCGCTGACTCCCCTTCCCTGCTTGCAGGGAAGGGGCCGGGGGATGGGTTGATCGAGCTTCGACCTCTCACCACCCGCTGCACGTATCCCGCAGCGCCGCCGAGCGGTCCGCGTTCCCATCCATCATCTGGTACAGCCGCCCCTCGTGATCGACGGCGATCGCCTCGTTGTTCAACGTCGGCTCCACCGAGATCGGCGTGAGCGCTCCCGTCTCTTCGTCGACGCGGTACACCGTCGAGCCGCCTCGGACGTTCGTAGTGACGAGGAGATCGCCCTGCGCCGGGCCGTCGGCCGCGCCGAACGCGCAGTCGCTGAGGGAGTGCTCGTTCACGTCGAGCGTGAGGCGCGGGTGGTTCGGGTTGACGCGCAGGTGCTCCCCTTCGAAGACGAGGCAGACGAGCCAGCCGTACGAGCGGCTCGCGGCGTATCCCGCGCAGCGCGTTTTCGCGCTCGTGCTCGGGCGGAGGCAGAGCCCCTCGAAGTCCGGGGGTTGGCCCCAGGCGTACGTCGGGTGGCCCGCCGTGAACGGCGGAGGGCCGAGCGCGTCGGCGTCGCGATCGCGGACGACGCCCCCCTTTCCATCGGGGGCGAAACGCTCGACCCAGCCGGTCGACACGATCGCGTACAGGTGGCCCGACCACCAGGCGAGCCCCTCGACGTCGTCGGTCACGTTCCGGTCGAGCGGCAAGGTGAGCCTGCGCGCCGGGCCGTTCGGGACCTCGTACGCAAGCGCCGCCCCCTTGCGACCGGAGTCGGCCACGACGAGGATCTCGCGCACCCCTTTGCGGAGCTCCACCTCGGCGGCCCCGGAGGCCTCCGGCACGTCGAGCATCGCGGGGAAGCTCGGGTCGCTCTGGCAATGGATAGATGAGGCAGCGTCGGCGGAGGGCGAGGGGAGAGGGGCCGGCGCGGACGACGAAGAGGCCGAAACGGGCGCGGTCGAGCGCGTCGGATCGCGCCGATCGCACGCGGACGTGACCACGGGCAGAGCCATCAGCGCGCCGAGCCACAGTCGCATGCGGTATCGTCCTATTCGTCCTCGAGCATTTAGCGCGAGGACATTCGTGCAAGGCACATCGCATGGAGTCGATCGATTGGCGAGCGGAGGGGGACCGCTGCATAGCGCTTCTGCAGGACCTCCTTCGGATCCCGACGGTCAACCGCGGCACGAACGAGCCGGGGGACGGCAACGAGCGCCCGGCGGCGGAGCGAATCGCCGAGTACCTGCGTGAGGCGGGGGTCGAGCCGCGCTTCTTCGAGAAGACCCCGGGGCGCACGAACCTCGTCGCGCGCTTGAAGAGCAATCCAGGCAAGGGAGACAAACGCGACAAGAGGGACAACGGCGACGGGACCGAGCGCGGCCCGCTCCTTCTGAACGCGCACCTGGACGTCGTCGAGGCGGACGCGACGCGCTGGAAGCACCCCCCGTTCGCCGGCGAGATCCACGACGGCTGGCTCTGGGGGCGCGGCGCGATCGACATGAAGCACATGGCGGCGATGAGCGCGTGCGTCGTCGCCCTCCTCGCGCGCGAGAAGCCCGACCTTCAGCGCGACCTCATCTTCGCCGCCGTCGCCGACGAAGAGGCGGCGTGCAACCAGGGGAGCCTCTTTCTCGTCAGCGACCACCCCGACGAGGTGAGGGCGGAGTACGCGCTCGGCGAGATCGGCGGCTTCTCACTGCACCTCTTCGGGCGGACGTTTTATCCGATCCAGGTCGCGGAGAAGGGCATCTGCTGGGTGCGCGCCACGTTCGACGGAACACCGGGGCACGGCTCGCTCCCCGATCCGAAGAGCTCCGTGAACAGGCTCGCGCGCGCCGTGGCGAGGTTGTCGCGCCGGCGGATGCCGATGCACCCGACGCCGCTCGTTCGCTCGTTCCTCGAGCAGATCGCCGCGGAGATCCCCCGCCCGCAGCGCGACGTGATGCGCCGGCTCACGACCCCGCAGGTCGCGTCGCTGATCCTCGATTACCTCGTGCGCGACCCCGACCAGCGGCGAAGCTTCGGCGCGATGCTCTCGAACACGGCGTCGCCGACGATCCTCAAAGCGGGGCGGAAGGTGAACGTGATCCCGGGGCGGGCGTCGGTCGATCTCGACGGGCGGGTGCTTCCCGGGGAGACGGAGGCGTCGTTTCTGCGCGAGCTCCGCGAGGCGCTCGGGCCGGACGCGCGGGGGGCGCGCGTCGAGGTCCTCGAGTCGCGCCCGCCGACCGAGACGAGCCCGAACACGCCGCTCTTTTCCCACCTCGCGCGGACCTTACGGAAGCACGACCCGGGGGGGATCCCGCTCCCGTACATGATCCCCGGCTTCACCGACGCGCAGGCGTACGCGCGGCTCGGCACCAAGTGCTACGGCTTCGCCCCCATCCGCTTCGAGGCAGGCGGCGACGCGAGCTTTTCGCGCATGTACCACGGGGACGACGAGCGCATACCGGTCGAAGGGCTGAGATGGGGGTTGCGGGTGCTGTACGAGGCCGTGCGCGGGTTCGTCGTGCGCCCCTGATTTTGGGGGGAGCGCCTCTACTGCACGCCCGTTCTTCCCGCGTTCGCCCGCGTTCCAGTGAAGCCACCTTGCTGAAACGCGGTTCAGTCGGATAGCTTCGTCGCGAGGCTCTCTTCTCATTCCAGCAGCAGCGAGTGCGGGACCTGCGGCGGATCGTTGTTCTCGCGGAGGCGGTCGGATGGTCAATCCCCAGATGGTGATGTACGAGGAGGAGTTCAATCAGATCCAGACGGTCGTCGACCGCCTGGTTCGCGACGCGAACGCCAAGGTCGTCTTCATCGTCGACAAGAACGGGCAGCTGATTGCAGCGTCCGGCGACATCGACAACGTGGACACGACGAGCCTGGCCTCGCTCACCGCGGGCAACATCGCCGCGACGGGCGGCATGGCCAAGCTGCTGAAGGAGAACGAGTTCGCGACCCAGTTTCACGAAGGGGAAAAGGCGAACATCCACATCCAGCTGGTCGGCAATCGCGTCATTCTCGTCGTCATCTTCGACGCCCGCTCGAGCCTCGGCCTGGTCCGGCTCCGGGTGAAGAAGGCGAGCGACGAGCTGAACAGGATCTTCGAGTCGCTCCTCAAAAAGGTCGCGGAGCCCGGCGCGGACTCGCCGTTCGCCGAGATCACCGACGAAGACATCGACAACCTGTTCAATGATTGAGGCGAACGGGAACAGCCGATGAGCTTCATCAACTACATGGCGCGGGAGATCAACTGCAAGTTGGTCTACTACGGCCCTGGACTCTGCGGAAAAACGACGAACCTCCAGTACATCTACGAGCGCACGAACCCCGAGGCGAAGGGGAAGATGATCAGCCTCGCCACGGAGACCGAGCGGACGCTCTTCTTCGACTTCTTGCCGCTGTCGCTCGGCGAGATCCGCGGGTTCAAGACGCGGTTCCACCTGTACACGGTGCCCGGGCAGGTCTTTTACGATGCGTCGCGGAAGCTGATCTTGAAGGGCGTAGACGGCGTCATCTTCGTCGCCGACTCGCAGATCGAGCGGACGGAGGCGAACATCGAGTCGGTCGAGAACCTGCGGACGAACCTGGCCGAGCAGGGGTACTCGCTCGATAAGCTGCCGTACGTGATGCAGTACAACAAGCGCGACCTGCCGAACGTGGCGTCGACCGAAGAGCTTCGGCAGATGCTGAACCCGACGAACGTGCCGGACTTCGAGGCCGTGGCGCGCACCGGCGTGGGCGTGTTCGACACGCTGAAGGCGGTGGCGAAGCTGGTGCTGACGGAGCTGAAGAAGGGGAGCGCGGGGTAGGCTGCGCTAACTTTGTCATCCTGAGCGAAGCGAAGGACCAGCGTGGCGCTGGTCCCTCGTCGCTTCGCGACTCGGGATGACGAGTGAGCTCAGTGCGGCTCGCGCCCTTCCTGTTCGTCCCCCTCCGCGACCTCCGCGAGCCCCGCGAGGTCTCCTAGCTTCAGCGGGTGAAACGGCGGGCGTGGCGTGATCGGCATCGTCACCGAGCCGCCGCGCGCGGCGAGCTCGCGGGCGCAGAGCGAGACGCAGCTCTTCCCCTGGCACCACCCGGTGCCGAAGCCGGTGTAGCGCTTCAGCGACTCGATGTCGGTGTGGCCGCGCGCGATCGCCTCTTCCAGCTCGTGGAGCGTCACGTCTTCGCAGCGGCAGACGAGTACTTTGGGCATGGGGCGCGCGCTAACTTAGCCCCCCGTGTACTCGCACCGCGCGTCACACGTCTCGAACAGCGTCACCTGCACCAGCGACGGCAGCGTGGGGCGCATCTTGTCCCAGATCCACTTGGCGAGAACCTCGCTCGTCGGGTTCTCGAGCCCCGGGACGTCGTTCAGGTAGTGGTGGTCGAGGACGTCGTGGAGCGGCTTCCAGAGATCGAAGAGCTCCCCGAAATCGAGGAACCAGCCGGTCTCGGGGTTCACCGGGCCGGCGACGGTGAGCTCGACCTTGAACGAATGTCCGTGGAGCCGCGCGCACTTATGCCCGGCGGGGACCTTCGGGAGGCGGTGCGCCGCCTCGAACTTGAACTCGTGAATCAGTCGGACGTTCATCGGCTTTTGCCGGCGCGACTCTAGCACCAGCCTTGCGCGGCTGTGCCCCGTCGGCTAGAACCCGCGTCCCTTTCCGGAGACAACCCCAATGTTTCTCATGCTCTCCAAGAAGCCGCGCAAGTCGAACCGCCTGAAGAGCAAGCGCTACCGCGCGAAGCTCAAGGCGAAGGACAAGAACCGCCGCGGCCGCGTTTACCAGACGCACAAGCTCTGAGCGTCCACTATCGCCTACTGTCATCCTGAGCGAAGCGAAGGACCCGCGTGGCGCTGGTCCCTCGTCGCTTCGCTCCTCGGGATGACGAGGTGTGCTCGTGCACGACGTCTTCTTCCTCTCGTCGGGTTGGTTCAAAGCTCCGGCAGCGGTCTTGGGCCCGCTCGGCCGCGTTCCTAGCCTTCATACCGTCCGGATGTGCAACGCCGTGGCGGTCGTCGTGCGCGACGACGGCGACGTGGCGCTCGTCGATTGCGGCTGGAGCCGCGAGGCGTGCGCGGCGCCGGAGCGGACGATTGGCCGCGTGCAGGCGCGCCTCCTCGGGATGCAGGTGAAGCACGGCGACGCGATCATCGACCAGCTCGCGATGGCGGGGATCGCGCGGGACCGCGTGCGATGGATCGTCGCGACGCACCTTCACCTCGATCACGTCGGCGGCGCGTGCGACTTTCCGAACGCGGAGGTCGTCTGCAGCGACGTCGAGCTGTCGGCGGCGCGCGTGCGCCCGGCGGCGAGCGGGTACCGGCCGGAGGACATCGAGTGGGCGCGGATGCGTCCCGTGTATCTCGGCGCGGGACCGAGCTACGGGTTCCCCGCGAGCCACGATCTGTTCGGCGACGGTGAAGTGGTGCTGCTCGACGCGCACGGCCACACGCCGGGGCTCGTCGCGGTGGCGGTTCGATCGCGCGACGGTGGCCGGTGCTACGTGCATATCGGGGACGCGGCGTACCAGGCGTGGGAGTGGGGGCTCTCGCCGGCCGGGCCGAGCGCGCTGTCGCGGACGATGGCGTGGAGGCAGGACCTGCTCCGGCTGCGGTATGCGTCGCTGCGTGACTGCGAGGCGGATCCGCGCAAGCCCGTGATCGTGCCGAGCCACGACGAAGCGGTGTACGCGCGGTTGCCGCACGCGCCGGAGAAGCGCGCGGAGGTGCGGGCGACGGGGTGACGGGAAAAAAGAAACGCCGCGGCGCGCGATCCACGCGCACCGCGGCGTCTCCCCGAACGACTCGCGCATCGCTGCGCTAGTTGCTCGTCGACGCGACGGCCTTGGGGGCCGCCGCTTGCGTAGACGGAGCAGAAGCCGCGGGCGCTGCCACTGCCGGCGCACTCGGGGGTGTGCTGGCGGGGGCGGTGCTCGCTGCTTCGTCCGTCTTCTTCGCTCGCGACTTTCGCGGGCGATTCTTCACGATCGACTTCATCTGCTCGTACGCCGGAGACAGGGCGTTCCCTGCCTTCGTCTTCACGAGCCGGCGAAGCGCCGTGTAGATGGCAAACGTCGGATCAGCAATGGTTGTCCGCTGCTGAAGCATGTCGTCTTCCATCCGCTGCAGGGTCTGCCTGCCGACGTTGACCGCGGTTCGCGTGTTGCTCGTTTGAGTGAGCGTCGCGCTTGCCGTGGCAACGTCGTAAGGCATCCCGAGGACAGTGCCGTTCCCTTGCTCGGCGAGTTGAGAGATCATCTCGACGAGCTGGTCGGGAACGAGCGCGTTCCGGGACCGCAGTTGTTGCCGCTCGGTCCTTGTCAGCGACGGGGAGGTGATTTGCTCCGCGATGCTGTTCAAGGTCGACGCAACCGTTTCGGGCGTTGCTTTTGACTTGCTCATGACCGCATTCCTTTCTGCCCGATGAGCCCCGCGGCGCGCCCTGGGGCGAGCTCGCCGCGATCGCGCGGACCGGCACGGACCATCCGTGCGCGACTCGTTCGATGAGCGATTCCTAACGCCCCACCTCCGCGCCGGACCCGCATCCGATCGGCAACTCACCCGCAGTCCGTCCCCCGCTCGGACAATTGCGCGCGGCCGCGTGAGCGCGCTGCGGGTCGGTTGCGGGCGGAATGCGGGTTCGCTGCGCGAAACGAGGAAGACACCGGCGTTTCGCTCGAGACGAAGCCGTCTCCCCCGAGACTCGCCCGTTTCGCCGAGAACCCAGCTCCCTTGCCCGAGACACGCCTCCGTTCCTCGGAAACGCATTTCTTTCGCTCGAAACTCGCGCGTTTCGCCCGAAACTCGCGCGTTTCACCGGAAACATGGCTCTGTCGGCCGAGACGCCCGCGTTTGCCGTCAAACGCACGCTCTTCGGCTTGGCTCTTGCGCTTGCGCTCCCTCCCCCCCTCGCGTTACCCCGCCCTTCGCGATGAAGAGCGACTGGTTCGTCACCCCCGCCGCCCTCTCGCGCGCGCGGCTCGATCAGCTCCTCGGTCAGGAGCAGCTCGCCGACAAGTCGGGCGTCTCGCTGCGATCGATCCAGGGGTACGAGCGCAACGAACAGCGCGTGCGGCTCGAGACGCTGCGGTGCCTCGCGAAGGCGCTCGCGGTCGAGGTTCGCGACATCGCCGCGCTCCGCGAGAGCGCGAGGGGCTCGAAGAAAGGCGCCGCACGCCCCGACTCGGCGACCGCGACGAACGCCGCCGCGACATCAGCGCTCCCCCCGCGCACCCAGCTCGAGACGCTCGTCGATCTCGAGCGCGAAGCGGGAATCCTGCCGGCCTCGGTGAAGACCTCGCGCGGCCCCGTCGAGACGCTCACCGCGAAGCGCCTTCAGGACATCTTCACCGCGTACGCGCTCCACGACGGCGCGCGCTTCACGCTCACCGGCAAAGTAGACGGCATGCGCGGCCTCCCCCCAGCCGAAGCGACGATCCTCGGCAGCCGCGGCGGAGTGGCCGCGCGGTTTCACATCGTGAAGGAGGTCGTCCCCGGAAAGCCGGTCGGCGTGACGGTGCACACGGCGCGAAAGGAAGAGACCGCGAAGCTCCAGAAGCACTACGGCGCGGACGTCACGCTCTTCGTCCGCGTCGTCGTCGTGCCGGGAGAGCCGCGCGACGACGGACCGGGGTTCTCGTCGTTCATCACGCGGATCACGGCGAAGCGGCCGTGGACGTTCCTCGTCGAGGAGGTTCGCGAAGCCCCGCGAGCAGCTGAGGCGGTGAAGCCAAAGCGCAAGAGCGGAAAGTGATCTCCCTGCCCTGCTTGCCTGCTTGCAGGGAAGGGCCGGGGATGGGTTGATCGACGGTGATCCGGGTTTCGCGTATCGTCACGACTCCACGCTCATCCTGGGAGGGGCTCACATGCGCGCGACGATGGCTTCGATCGGCTTGCTCGGATTCCTCTTCGTCTCTAGCCCAGCGCTCGTCTCTTGCAGACCTCGCGTGGTCGTCGTCGAGCGGCGCCCCGAATGTCCGGGGGGTGTCTGGATCGAAGGGCACCGCGGTCCGCGCGGCCGATGGCACCCGGGGCACTGGCGCTGTCCGGGCGTGGTCGAGGTCGTCGAGGTCGAGTAGCGGATGCGCGCCGCCGGCCCCTTCGACGTAAAGCTCACCCCGATGAAGCCCGACGAGGACGCCGGCGGTACGAACATCGGGCGGATGGCGCTCGACAAGCAGTTTCACGGCGAGCTCGAAGCGACGAGCAAGGGGCAGATGCTCGCCATCCGCACCGACGTCGACGGCTCGGCGGGATACGTCGCGATGGAGCGGGTGACGGGGACGCTTCACGGTCGCCGCGGCACGTTCGCGCTCCAGCACAGCGGCACGATGACGCGCGGCGCTCCGCACTTGGTCGTCACCGTCGTCCCCGACTCGGCGACGGGAGAGCTCGCGGGGCTCAGCGGGAAGATGGAGATTCAGATCGCGGCGGGGAAGCACTCGTACGAGCTCGAGTACGCGCTCCCCTAGGGCGAACGTCGATTGATCGTGGCGTTCGGCCGACGGCTCCCGCGATCGGGCTTCTTCGCGCGGGCCGCTGTCGTTCCATCCAAGAGACGTCTGCTCTAGGTCACGTCCCCGGCGGCGTGTACGGATAGATCACCGGCTCCTTGATCCCGAGCGCCTTCGCGAGATCCATCCAGTACTCCGAGCTCGTCTCGAGCCCCGATCCGCTCGCGCCGTTCAGCACGATCAGCTCGCACCCGTCCGGATCGATGTCGGCGGTGGTCGTCGTCTCGCCGCTCGTGAAGACGAGGTGGTAGCTCACGCCGAAGTCGGCCGGGCAGTTGTACTCGCCCGCGGGCTGCTCGGGCTGCGTGAGCGTCTCCTGGAAGATCGACCGCACGACCGACGGATCGGTGACCGTGACGTCGACCGCCGGCGCGGTGTTGCCGGCGAGCGAGCTCGACGTGGTGAAGTGGAGCGTCGTCGCCGACGCGACGAGCGGCTCGAGGGAAGAGGCGATCGATTCGCCGGAGGGGGAGCCGCCGCACGCGAAGCAGGCGAAGCAAGGAAGCAGAAAGAGCGTGGCGGCGGCGGCGATGCGCGCGATTCGAAGCATGCCAGCCCTTAGAGCAAGACCGGGCCCACCCGAACGGCAGCGGGAGATCCGCGAGATGCGTGATTTTGCGGGCGCGAGGCGTGACGGGCGTGTCGTGGGGGTGTGCCGCGGCGTCCGCCTGGACTGAAAACGCGGGGAAAGAGCCCTGCTATCATGAGAGTCGTGGACGCAGCAGCCCGGCGCGAGGCTCGGAAGAACTGGCGGACGCAGGTGTTTCACACCTGGGAAGAAGCCGCCGAGCAGGATGCCCTATTCTGGAGCGCGATCCCCGTCGGCGAGCGGGCTCGCGTCACGTGGGAGCTCAGTTTGGAGCTCCACAAGATCGCCTATCCGAACGAGCCGCATGAACCCCGACTTTCTCGATCTGCTGCGGTCATTACTCGCCGCTGACGTGCGGTTCATGGTCGTTGGAGCGTACGCCGTCGGGGTGCACGGGCGTCCGCGGGCGACGAAGGATCTCGACGTGTGGGTGGAGCCGAGCGCCGAGAACGCACCCAGAGTCATCCGAGCGCTCGTCGAGTTTGGCGCGCCGTTGATGGGGTTGACCGCCAAGGACCTCGAGAGCCCGGGGGTAGGCCTCCAGTTCGGAATCGCGCCGCTACGTGTCGACGTGCTCACGAAGGTCTCGGGGCCGACGTTTCCTGAAGCTTGGCCGAACCATGTCGACGTGGACTTCGCGAGCGACGTTCGCTGCCCGGTGATCGGATTCGACTCGCTCCTCGCCAACAAGCGCGCCGCGGGGAGACCGCAAGACATCGCCGACGTCGCCGCGCTCGAGAAGCTTCGTGACGTGTCGCGCCGCTCCTGAGCTACTCCGCCGGCATCCCCGCCACCGCCGCACTCCGCTCTCCGCGCTCTCCCCCCTCGCTCGGCTCGCCCCCCTCCATCGCCCGCGCCCCCATCACCACCACCGCGATCCACACCGCGTCGGCGAGCACCAGATGCACGATCTGCATCCCCACCGGCGCGAGCAGCAGCAAGTTCGTGATCCCCGCGACCACCTGCGCCACCACCACGACGCGCACGACCCGCGCCGCCCGCGCGACCCTCGCTTCACTCCGTAGCGCGTTCACCACGCTCGCCGACGCGAGCACCGCGATCGCCGCGAGCCCCGCGAAGAGCGGGTGGAGCGCGCGGAGGCGAATGAAGAGGTGCGCCGTCACGAGCGAGTCGTCGCGCATTCCCTGGGCGAGCGACGTCGAGTGGAACAGCGTGTCGCCGAGCGCCGCGATCGCGCCGGTCACCCCCGCGGCGACGAGCATCGCGAGCGGCGCCGCGATCGCCCACGCGATCCCCGCGCGCCCTCGAACGCTCGCCCGCGCGTCGCGATCCGACGCGAAGCACGCCGTCACCGCGAGCGACGCGAGCAGCAAGAACGTATTCACCAGGTGAAGCCCCATCGCCACGGCGCGGAGCGGCGACGCATCGTCTTTCACGAGCCCGAAGAGCACGAGCCCCGCGCCGATGATCGCTTCGCTCGCGATGAACCCGACCGACGTGAGCGCCCCCGCGCGCACCGGATGCCGCCGCGGGTACGCGCGCCAGGCCCACACGGCCAGCGTGACCACGAGCACCGTCGCGAGCCCCGCGGTCACCCGGTGCGTGAACTCGATGATCGTCTCGAGCCGCGGCGCGCGCGGCACCACGTCGCCGTTGCAGCTCGGCCAGTGCTCGCCGCACCCGGCGCCGGAGCCGGTCGCGCGGACGAAGGCGCCCCATGCGCTCGCGGCGACGTTGTACGCGAGGACGGACCAGGCGAACGCTTCGAAACGCGGGGGGCGTGCGGCGGAGGTGTCCACGAGCGGCCCAGAAGCTGCCACGGACCAGGATTCCCCGCCAGCGCGCTTGCTGCTAATCCCTTCTCCCCTACATCCGCAGCAGGAATCCCATCAGGAGAACCGAGATGACCACCCGCGTCGAGACCGACAGCATGGGCGAGGTTCGAGTCCAATCGGACCGTTACTGGGGGGCGCAGACGCAGCGCTCCCTCGAGAACTTCAAGATCGGCGGCCACCGCTTCGCGCCGTCGGTCATCCGCGCGTTCGGCGTCGTGAAGAAGGCGAGCGCGCTCGCGAACCACAAGCTCGGCAAGCTCGACAAAGAGAAGACCGACCTCATCCTCCGCGCCGCCGACGAGGTCATCGAAGGAAAGCTGAACGACCACTTCCCGCTCGTCGTCTGGCAGACCGGCAGCGGAACGCAGTCGAACATGAACGCGAACGAGGTCATCTCGAACCGCGCGATCGAGCTCGCCGGCGGCGTCGTCGGCAGCAAGAAGCCGATCCACCCGAACGACGACGTGAACAAGTCGCAGTCGTCGAACGACGTCTTCCCCACCGTCATGCACGTCGCCGCCGTGCTCGACATCCGCGGCAAGCTTCTGCCGTCGCTCGTCGAGCTCCGAAAGGCGCTCGAGGCGAAGGAGAAAGAGTTCGCGTCGATCATCAAGATCGGCCGCACCCACCTGATGGACGCCACGCCGCTCACGCTCGGCCAGGAGTTCTCCGGCTACGCGGCCCAGCTCGCGTTCGCCGAGGCGCGCGTCGTCGAGTCGCTCGCTCCGCTCTACGAGCTCGCGCTCGGCGGGACGGCGGTGGGCACGGGGCTGAACACGCACCCGAAGTGGGCGGAGACGGTCGCCGCGGAGATCGCGTCGATCACGAGCCAGCCGTTCAAGACCGCGCCGAACAAGTTCGCGGCGCTCGCGGGGCACGAGGCGATCGTCAACGCGAGCGCGGCCCTTCGCACGCTCGCCGTCGCCTGCTTCAAGATCGCCAGCGACATCCGCCTCCTCGGCAGCGGCCCCCGCTGCGGCATCGGCGAGATCTTCCTCCCGTCGAACGAGCCGGGGAGCTCGATAATGCCGGGCAAGGTGAACCCCACGCAGTGCGAAGCGCTCACGATGGTCGCCATCCAGGTGATGGGGAACGACTCCGCCGTCGCGTTCGCCGGGAGCCAGGGGCAGTTCGAGCTCAACGTCTTCAAGCCGGTCATCATCCACAACCTGCTCGAATCGACGAAGATCCTCGGCGACGCGATGACGAGCTTCCGCGAGAACTGCGTCGTCGGCATCGAGCCGAACCGCGAGCAGATCACGCGCCACCTGAACAACTCGCTCATGCTCGTCACCGCGCTGAACCAGGTCATCGGGTACGACGCGGCGGCGAAGGTGGCGAAGACGGCGTTCGAGAAGAACCTCACCTTGAAGGAGGCCGCGCTCCAGCTCGGCCTCATCACGGCGGAGAAGTTCGACGAGGTGGTGAGGCCCGAGAAGATGATCTCGGGGTGAGGATGCTCAAATGTCATCCTGAGGAGCGAAGCGACGAAGGACCAGCGCCACGCTGGTCCTTCGCTGTCGCTCAGGATGACGACGATGCGAAATCTACATCCACGGTATGCGCATCCATACCGTGCGCGCATGGCCACCGAGCAGTACTTTGAATCTCGTTAGCGAGGCCCAATCATGAGCACCCAGAACTCCTTCGGCGCCAAATCCACCCTCAAGGTCGGCGACAAGAGCTTCACCATCTACAAGCTCTCCGCGCTCGAAAAGGCGCACCCGGCCGCGGCGCGACTGCCGTTCTCGCTGAAGATCCTACTCGAGTGTCTCTTGCGGACCGAAGACGGCACCGCCGTGACCGCAGACGACATCAAAGCGCTCGCCAACTGGAACGCGAAGGCGGAGCCCGACCGCGAGATCGCCTTCACGCCGAGCCGCGTGCTCCTGCAGGACTTCACGGGCGTCCCCGCCGTCGTCGATCTCGCCGCGATGCGCGACGCGATGAAGCGGATGGGGGGGGACCCGAAGAAGATCAACCCGCTCCAGCCGGTCGAGCTCGTGATCGATCACTCGGTGCAGGTCGACGAGTTCGGCACGCCGAAGGCGCTGCTCCAGAACGCGGAGCTCGAGTTCTCGCGCAACCGCGAGCGCTACCAGTTCCTCCGCTGGGGGCAGACCGCGTTCGCGGACTTCCGCGTCGTCCCGCCGGACCAGGGGATCGTCCACCAGGTGAACCTCGAGTACCTGGCGCGCGTCGTGTTTTCCAACGGAGAGAACGTCGCCTATCCCGACACGCTCGTCGGCACCGATTCGCACACGACGATGATCAACGGCCTCGGCGTCCTCGGCTGGGGCGTCGGCGGCATCGAGGCGGAGGCGGCGATGCTCGGTCAGCCGGTCTCGATGCTCATTCCGCAGGTCGTCGGGATGAAGCTCACCGGAAAGCTCCCCGAGGGGGCCACGGCGACCGATCTCGTCCTCACCGTGACGCAGATGCTCCGGAAGAAGGGCGTCGTCGGAAAGTTCGTCGAGTTCTACGGGAGCGGCCTCGCGTCGCTGCCGCTCGCCGATCGCGCGACGATCGCGAACATGGCGCCGGAGTACGGCGCGACGTGCGGCATCTTCCCGGTCGACGACGAGACCCTCCGCTACCTCCGCTTCAGCGGCCGCCCCGACGCGCTCATCCACCTGGTCGAGGCGTACTTCAAGGAGCAGGGGCTCTTCCACACGAAGGACACGCCGGAGGCCGCGTACTCCGACACCCTCGAGCTCGATCTCTCCAAGGTCGAAGCATGCATCGCCGGCCCGACGCGCCCGCAAGATCGCGTCCGCCTCGGCGACGCGAAGAAGTCGATCCACGATTTCGTGAACGCGATGCTCGCCAAGAAGAGCCCCCCCGCTCCGGCGCCGAACGGCGTCGAGCGGATGAAGAGCGAAGGGGGAGGGGGCACGGCGGTCGGATCGGCCGCATCGGTGAGCCACCACGAGAAGCTGCCGCGCAACGTCGCCGTGAAGGTCGAGGACACCCTCCACCACATCGGTCACGGCGCCGTCGTCATCGCAGCGATCACGAGCTGCACGAACACGTCGAACCCGTCGGTCCTCATGGCCGCAGGGCTCGTCGCGAAGAAGGCGGTCGAGAAAGGTCTCCGCTCGCAGCCGTGGGTGAAGACGAGCCTCGCCCCCGGCTCGAAGGTCGTCACCGACTACCTCGCCCACTCCGGCCTCCTCACGTACCTCGAGCAGCTCCGGTTCAACGTCGTCGGCTTCGGCTGCACGACCTGCATCGGCAACAGCGGCCCGCTCCCCGACGCCGTCTCCAAGGCGATCGCCGACCACGATCTCGCCGCCGCCGCCGTCCTCAGCGGCAACCGCAACTTCGAAGGGCGCGTCCACCCCGAAGTGCGCGCAAACTACCTCGCCTCGCCGCCGCTCGTCGTCGCGTACGCGCTCGCGGGGACGATGGACATCGATCTCACGACGGAGCCCCTCGGCACGGGCAAGGACGGAAAGCCCGTCTTCCTCAAGGACATCTGGCCCACGCGCCAAGAGGTCGAAGCGGTCGTCGAGCAGCACATCAAGCAGGACATGTACCGCCGCGTGTACGCCGAGATCTTCAAGGGGGACGAGCAGTGGGCGAAGCTGCAGGTGCCCGAAGGGGATCTCTATCGCTGGGACGAGAAGTCCACGTACGTGAAGCACCCGCCGTACTTCGTCGGGATGACCGAGAAGCCGGCGCCGCTCCAGCCGATCAAAGGGGCGCGGTGTCTCGCGCTCCTCGGCGACAGCATCACGACGGACCACATCTCACCGGCCGGCTCGATCAAAGAATCGGGCCCCGCAGGGAAGTACCTCGTCGGCCACGGCGTCGCGAAGAAGGACTTCAACTCGTACGGCGCCCGCCGCGGCAACCACGAGGTCATGGTGCGCGGCACGTTCGCGAACATCCGCCTCCGCAACCAGATGGCGCCCGGAACTGAAGGCGGCGTCACGCGCCATCTCCCGTCCGGCGAGACGATGAGCATCTTCGACGCGGCGATGCGCTACGAAAAAGACGGCATCCCCGCGGTCGTCCTCGGCGGCAAGGAGTACGGCTCGGGCTCGTCGCGCGACTGGGCGGCGAAGGGGCCGAAGCTCCTCGGCATTCGCGCCGTCATCGCCGAGAGCTACGAGCGCATCCACCGGAGCAACCTGGTCGGCATGGGGATCCTCCCGCTCCAGTTCGCGACCGGGGAGAGCGCGGCGTCGCACGGGCTCACCGGCGAGGAGACGTACGACGTGGAAGGGGTGGCGGAGGCGCTCGCGAGCGGCTTTGGCAACGCGAGCGGGCGCGACCTCAAGGTGAAAGCGCACCGCGCGGACGGGAGCGTGAAGGAGATCACGGTCCGGGTGCGGATCGATACGCCGCAGGAAATCCTCTACTACCAGCACGGGGGGATCCTCCCGTACGTGCTGCGGCAGCTCCTCGCGAAGAAGGGGTAGGACTTCACCTCCTGGATCCCCCCCGCGCCACGTGACAGACGATTCGTGAGCCGCGCCGAACCCCGGCCGCTACTATTGGCAAAACGGCTGATTTAACGCCGTTTCGGAGTTCATGGCCGTCGTACGCCGCTTGCCCTCGAGCGCACCCATCGACGACGCGGCGCTCGCGCGCCTCGCGGCGGCGAAGGACCCGCGCGCCGCGGCAGCGCTCTGGGACAGGTATGCCACGCTCGTGCGCGGCATCCTGCGGCGCACGCTCGGTCCGAGCGCTGACGTGGAGGATCTCGTGCAGGACGCATTCATCGGACTTTTCCGCACCCTCCCCGGGCTGAGAGACCCGGACGCGCTGCGGAGCTTCGTCGTCGGGACGGCGCTGCGCGTCGCGCGGAGCGAGCTCCGGCGGCGACGGGTCCGACGGTGGCTTTCGCTGACGCCGACTGGAACGCTCCCCGATCGAGCGCAACCGGGGGCGATCGATCCGGAGGCGCGGCGCGCCGTGAAGCGCCTCTACGAAGTCCTCGACAAGGTCGACGACCGAGGGCGCATGGCGTTCGTGCTCCGGCACCTGGAGGGATACGAGCTGACCGAAGTGGCCGAGGCGCTCGGCTGCTCGCTCGCGACGACGAAGCGCCTCCTCGTGAAGGCGCAGGACCGCGTGAACGCGATGGTCTCGCGCGACCCGCTCCTCGCGCCGTACGCGCGCGAGGCCAACGTAAGCGCAGGCGACACGGAAGCAGGGGAGGAGGTGGGCGATGCCGCGCAAGGGGACTAAAGGGGCGCAGGCGCAAAACCAGGAGAGCCTGCACCGCCTGGGCGAGCTCGCCGCTCTCGCGCGCGAAGCGACGACGGGCGACGTGTCCGAAGACGTGCACCTCGCGGGGCGCGCGCGCTTCGTCGACGCGGTGGATCGCGAGACCGAGCGGACCTCGTCGCGTGTCCCGCTGCGCGTCGCGCTGGCGATGGCAGCGGTCGTCGCGCTGGTCATCGGCGGCTGGGGCCTTCAGAAGTGGCGCGCGCCGGAGTGGAGCGTCGAGGGGGCGGAGGCGAGCGAAGGATTCGTGCGCGCCTCGGCGACGAGCGCCGCGACGATCGCGTTCGCCGACGGAAGCGCCGTGGTCCTCGCGCCGGCGGCGCGCGTCCGGGTCGTGCGCGGAGAGCACCGTCACGTGGTCCTCGAGGACGGGCGGGCGGAGGTGCGCATCGCGCGCGGACCGATGCTCGCGTGGGCGTTCGACGCGGGGCCGTTCACGGTGAAAGCGTCGCAAGGGGGCCTCGCGATGGCGTGGTCGGGCGACGGAGAGCAGCTCGACGTCTGGCCGCACGACGCCGAGACGACGGTCCAAGGGGGAGTCGCCGGCGCAGGGATCACGCTTCACGGCGGCGACCACCTCACGGCGCGCGTCCGCCAGGGAGAGCTCCGGATCGTCCGCGCCGACGGCGCCGTTACCACCGCGACGAACGCCGAGCCCGCGCTCCCTGATCCGAGCTCGAACGCCATCGTCACGACCACGCCGGCCGACACGACGACCGCTGCCCCCCCCGTCACCCCGTCCGCCCCCCCCGCCATCTCCCACCTCCCGTGGCCCGCGCTCGTCGCCCGCGGCGACTACGACGCCGTCCTGCGCGACGCGGACTCCTCCGGAATCGACGGCGCCCTCGCCCGCCGCCCGCTCGCGGATCTCGCCGCCCTCGCCGACGCGAGTCGTTACCGCGGCCAGACCGACCTCGCCCAGCGCGCCCTCTCGACGGAGCGAACGCGCTTCCCCGGCTCGAAAGAGGCCCGCACCGCCGCCTTCCTCCTCGGCCGCCTCGCCGACGACCAGAGCCACGACGCCGCGCGCGCCATCGGCTGGTACGACCGCTATCTCGCCGAGGCCCCCACTGGCCCCTTCGCATCCGACGCGCTCGGGCGGAAGATGATCGCCGTGCAAGCGACCCAGGGACCCGACGCCGCCCGCCCGATCGCCGAGCAGTACGCGCGGCGCTTCCCCCACGGGGCGTACGCCGCCCAGGCAGAGGAGATCCGCACGAGGTGAACCGAACCGTCGCGCAGGTCGCGATCGCGCTCGCCGTCTTTGCCTTCGCCGAGGGGGTGCACGCGGATTCGCGCGTGGTCGTCGTGGACGACGGGGATCGATCTACGCGCGCGGCGACGGAGCGACTTCGAGGCGAGCTCGCGGCGGCGGGATTCGTGGTCGTGTCGCGCGCGGCTCGCGTGGGAG
>JBKQKP010000008.1:0-3840 GCA_052147435.1 Polyangiaceae bacterium
CGCTCGAGCGTGACGTCGCTGAACGTGAGCCTGCCGGGGGTCTTGTTCGGGATGAGCGCGCCGCCTTCGAAGTAGAGGATGTTCGCCGCCTCGACCGAGAGCTCCGAGCACTTGGCGAAGGCCGCGGAGCCGAGCATGTCGATCTCCACCACGAACTTGAACTTGTGATGGAAGCTCTTTGGATTGCCGATGATGGGCATGCTCCCCTCCTCACTGCGACGTCGCCGCCGCCATCTGGGCGTCGAGCGCGCGCGTGTCTTTGCGAACGCGGATGACGCCCCACTCGGCGGGCGTGTTCATCGCGAGGCCGAACTCCGCGATGAGCTGTCCCGAGGCGATGACGCTCGGGGTGTTGAGTCCGGAGTTCCCGTCCGAGACGTCGATGACGAACGCTGTCTTCGGCGTCGTCGAGGCGAACGCCCCGTTCTTCATCTGCGTGTAGAGGAATGCGAACGCGGTCCGCGACACGCGCTGGCGGAGAGGCCGGGTGTTGTTCTTGTGGCGCACCCAATCGAGCCCGGTCTTCAGGCTCTTCTCGATGAAGATGACGCCGCGCCGCTGCGGGATGAACGGGAAGTCCCCGTCCGCCTTCAGCGTGTAGCAACCGTCGACGTAGAAGGGCTGCCCCGTGCCCGTCGTCAGCGGGTTGATCCGGTGCGGATAGACGAGGTCTCGCTTCGCCTCGTCGAGGCACTCGTCAGTCTCGAAGCCGACGACGCCCGCGAGCACACCGGACTCCGTGCCCGCCGACGCCTCGTAGAGTCCGCCCGGCGTCGCGGAGTCATTCAACGCGAAGAGCCCCGCAATGAACCCGCTCGGATCCATGATCACCGTGTCGGCGCCGCCGAAGTACGCCGTGGACGGGTTCAAGACCTGGATGCGCGGCCAGAAGATCGCGCCGAACTCACTGCGCCCCTCGAGCTGCGCGTCCTGGCTCACGTAGGTGACGATGTCCTCGGCGCTCATGCCGGCGGGCGTGGCGAGGATCGGGAAGACGAGGCCAGAGCGATCGATCTCGCAGTAGTCGATCATCGCGTTGTGCACACCCGACGTGGCGCGCCCCGGGACGAGGAGCGTCGCCAGGTCCTGCACGGTGTTGAGCGCCTGCAGGCCCGTCTTGCCCGTCGCGGAGCCGACGAAGTCGACGTCGGCGAGGCCGGTGAGTCCGTCGTCGCCTCCTGCGAGCGGCGCCGATTGAATCGCGAGCGTGCTGCCGGGCCCCGCGACGTGTTGATCGGTCGCGCGCACGAGGAGCGAGCCCGTCTTGGTGCTGTTGACGAGCGTCTCGATGTAGCGAGGCGAGGTCGGATCGAGGGAGACGTTGGTGAAGCGGTCGCGCGTAGTCCCGCTCTCGACCGTCAGCAGATCCACGCCGGGGCGCCCGGGCTGGGACACCATCCGAAAGGCGTTCGCGTAGCCGCCGGGGTCGAGGCCGTCGATGCGGACGGCGTTCGGAATCGTGACGTCGGTGGCGCTGTGGACCGCGGGGTCGAACCCGAAGGTCGCCACGGTCGCGGGACGCACTTGGAGCGTCGCGGCCGGGTTCGCGGCGCGCAGCGTGAGGGCCGCGCCGTCGACGACCGTGGCCCCCGTTAGCCCCACGGCGAGCGGCTTGAGGTCGGCGACGCCGACCGAGGCGAGGTTAGGGACGTTGCCGCCCCCCGGCGCGCGTCCTTGCGGGAACCGGAACGCCGCCGCCGCGGTGCCGCCCGTGATCGCGATCCCGCTCGCCGTCCCGCGCGTGACGCTCGTGATCCGCGGCGCGCCGTTCAGGAGGTCACACGTCGTGCCGTGGAGCGCCGCGGCCAGCGCGGCGACGACCTCCTGCGCCGTGGCCGCGCCGATGTTGGCGAAGCCCTTCGCCGCGAACGTCACCAGGAGGGGCGCCACCGCCGCGTCGACCTGCACGTCGAGCGTCTGGCCGTCGGCGAGCGCGTAGGGTCCAGCGCTCCCGGCCGCGATCCAGGCCGCTGAGCCGTGGAACGTGATGACCTGATCGGCGTCCCCCGCGACGGACAGGGCGAGTTCGTCGCCGTCATTGAGGGCATACGGCGCCGCATTCGCGGCGACGACCGTGGCTGGCAAGTGCTGGACCGCCGAGAGCCAGCCCGTCGCGGCGAGCGCCTTTGCCGTCGTCGGATCGGAGACGTCGTCGTAGTGGACGGTGCGCACGACCCAGAGCGAGCCGTTGCCCCCCGCGTTCGTGAAGAAGCCCATCGCAGCCTGCGACAGGTCGGAGGTGGGCAGGATGCGGCCGAAGCGGTTCTGATAGTCGGGCAGGCCCGAGCACAGCGTCGCCTTGCCGACCGGCCCGCGCTCCGCGATCCCCACGGCGCCGCACACGGTCGTCGAGGCCCCAGCGATCCCGCGGACGCCCGAGTCCTCCTCCTGGACGACCATCTTGGACGAGAGCATCTGGTCGCTCATCGAAGGCCTCCCTCGATGCGCAGCCGCCCGCGCGCGACCGCGCGGGCGACCTCGGGAACCGACAGCACGGCGCGCGCGACCCGCAGCTCTTCGCCCTCGTCGAGCGAGAGGACCGCGGCGCGCGTGCGGCCCCGAGGCAGCGCGCGAAGGCACGCGCAGCGGCCAAGCGCCGAGCAGTACACGGCGTGCGCGAGGACGAACGTCTTCCGCCCGTCGGTGATGTTCGCGAGAATCACGACCCCTCCGATGCGGGGAGCACGAGTCCAATGCGGACCTGCACGCCCGTCGCGGGCTGCGCGCGGCCGGTCGCGATGTGGTCGTCGATCGGGAAGCCGCGGATGACGAGTCCCCACTCGAAGGCGTGCCGGTCGTCCTTTCGTGCGCGCGTGTCGTCGACACGCGGCGTGCGCGCTTCGCCCTCCGCGAAGAGCGGAAACCGGACGACGCCCGCCGTCGGGTCGCGCCCGTCGCGCTCGATCCCAAGGTACGGGTTCCGGTGAAAGAAGTTCACGAGCCCCGTGAAGAGGTTCAAGTGCTCGGCCGTCGTGTTCGTCACGACCTCGAGCACGAAGCGGAGATCGACGGCCGTGGGCGGCCGGAGAAGCTCGACCTCGGGGCCTGACGCGCCGGCAACGACGCGCTCGCCCGTTTCGTTCGTTGCGTAGGTGCGATTCTCTCGGAGGTCGGGGCCGAGCAGCGTCAGCGACGGCACCTTTGCGATGGGGATGATGCTGGTGCTCTGCTCGCGGTAGTCGAGGGACACCGGCGTCGCGGCGTTGGCGATCACCTGGGACTTGAGCGCGCGGAGGAGTGCGCGCACGAGGCGCGTGAGATCCGATTCGACGGCGATGAGCGCGCGCAGGAACCGGAAGGAAGTGCTCGCGACTTCGCCAGCGATCGGCGCTCCGTCGCTATCGAGGTTCTGGACAGACAGCGGCGCGTCGCCGGCCTCGCCCGCGGGCGCGCGCACGTCGACGAGGACGCGCCCACCGCTCGGGACCACACCGATGACTTCCCCGGCAACGGCGCCGAAGAGGACAGTCACCTGGGGCGCGATCCCCGTGCCGGTGATGCGAACGAGCTCCCCGCCAGCGGCGCCGACGGCGGCCGGCGAGACGGACTCAATCGACGGCGTCATCGAAGCGGCGTTCCGAAGAGGTCACTGCCGAGGCGGCGCAGGAATCGCTCCCGGACTCCCTTGCGCCACTTGTCGAACGCGGGGCGAAGGAACGGGCGAGGCGGGATGTGGATGATCACCACACCGTCGCCGCTGCCCGTTCCCTCTGCACCACCACCCGCTCCCTCCCCGAGCTCTCGGAAGAGCGCGAAGAGGAAGCGACGCATCGCCTCGGTGACCACGATGACGATCGGGCCGAACCCGAACTCGTTCATCTTCGCGATGTCAGCGAGGCT
>JBKQKP010000009.1:0-21099 GCA_052147435.1 Polyangiaceae bacterium
CGACCGCGATGACGTCTGCCAGCTTGCCCGGCTCGATCGACCCGAGTCGATCGAGCACTCCGAGGAGCTCTGCGGCGCTGACGGTCTCGCTGCGCAGCGCCTCGATCGGCGTCGCGCCGAGCTTCACGAGGGCCTCGAGCTGCAGAGCGTTGCGCCCCTGCAGGCTCGCGCTGGTCGCGTCCATCCCGCCGGCGATCTTGACGCCGAGCTCGCGGGCCATCGCCAGCGTCTTGCGCTCCGCCTCGATCCCCTTTGACAGCCACGCATGTGCTTTTTCGTCTTTCGCGCTCTCGAGCAGCGCGAACTCGATGCCCGCGGTCGACACGAGGAACGTGCCGCGTCGCTTCATCTCTTGCAGCGTCGCGCGATCGGCGTCGTTGCAGTGCTCCACCGAGTCGACGCCGGCTTCGACGGCGTTGCGGATGCCGTCCGGCGTCGTAGCGTGGGCGGCGACCTTGCGCCTCTGTCCGTGGGCCTCGCTGACGATGACGCGCAGCTCCTCGGGCGTGAGAGTCGCGTACCTCGCGTCCGCGTAGACCTTGATGAGGTCAGCGCCGTGGTCGAGCTGCTCGCGCACGGCGCGGCGGGCTTCCTCCACGCCGCTCACCATCTGCGCCCCGGTCGGGAAGCTCACGAGGTCGGGCGAGATGTTGCGCGGGAAGTACCGACCGACGGACGCGATGCCGAGGGTGGCGACGAGCATGCGAGGCCCGCGGACGAGGCCCAGGGCGATCGCGTCGCGCAGCGCCGCGTCGGCGTACCCGGCTCCTTCGCTCTCGACGTCGCGGACGCTGGTAAATCCCGCTTCGAGCGTCTGGCGAGCATTGGCTGCCCCCTCGAGCGCGCGGAAGGCCTGCGACTTCGTCGCGAGCATCATCGTGTACGCGTTCGGGTCCAGCCCGTTCTCTTGTGGCAGGCGGCTCAAGAGGTGGGTGTGGCAATCGATGAGACCTGGCAGCAAGGTCGTGTTCCCCGCGTCGAGGACGCGCATGCCTTCGGGGATGGCGACCCCGTGCCCCGCCGCCTTGATGCGGTCTCTCTCGACCAGGATCACGGCGTCGTTCACGATCGCGCCGCTCTTCACGTCGAGCATCCGTGCTGCGCGGATCGCGAACGACTCGGCGGGGGCCGACGGCGCAGCTAATCGCTCCTCCGCGAGCACCGTGGGGGTCGGCGGCTGGGGAGTGGACGGCGACGCGACTTCGATCGGCGGTGCGATCGCCGATGGCGTGGCTGGGGCGGTCTTGACGGGACTCGGAGGCGCACATCCGGCTGCCTCGATCACCACCAGGGTTCCGATCAGGATACGGGAGAAAGCCGCTGTCGAACGCGGCCGGCGGCTGTTTAGCGGAGAGAAGGGGATTCGAACCCCTGGTACCCTTGCGGGCACACCTGATTTCGAATCAATACGGTTCGTTGCAGAACAATCTGTGAAGCGCGGGGTCATCGGGATTCGAGGTGCCTCAAGACGAGCCGAAGCGCCATGAGTCCTTAAGAAGCCCGTAAACCGCTCCGCTCGGATGATACTACTCAGTCTCGCGCAGAGAGGGGAAAAATCGACGCGCCTGTCCCCGCGACACCTCGCACGCTGCCTATTGTTCCGGCGCGACGGACGCGATCGACGTGCGCCGCTTCTCCGGGCGTACGCAGAGGCAGGCGGTCCGCGAGGGCAAGGTGCGCCGTGTGGCGCATGACCATCGAATCCACGTCCTGCCGGCAGAATCGAGTTCATTTCTTGGGAATCGTTCCGTAAGGACCACGCGGTCAGTAGCGGTACCGACGGCGCGTTGCGGCGCCGGAGTGTTGTCACCGTCATCATGCGTGTCGGTCTGCCGCACGCGAAAGGAATGAGTGCATGCGCAATCCAAGTGGGCAGGGGCTCAGCGTCAGGGAGACCTCTTCGTTATCGGGCGACTCGGCAAGAGAAGTCCCTCCCTCCGTCGAGCGCTCGCGCCCGAGGTTCTCGACGTTAGCGCGCGACCTCGACGACCCGGCGCTCACGCCGAGAGCTCGGCGCGAACTCGCCGCCGCCGCGCTGCTCTCCGCCCTCGAGGGGTACTTCCGAGTCATCCTCGGGGACAAGACGAGCGCGACCGAATGGGTCGACCAACACACGTCGCCTCTCGGCAAGCGCCTTCACATGGAGTCGGTACGTCGCGGCGAGCTGCGCGGTGTGAAGCATGGCCGTCGAATCCTCGTCCGGCGAGCGGAGCTCGATTCATTTCTGGAGGATCGTTCCGCAATGCGCCGCGCGGCCACGAGCGATTCCGACAGGACCCCTGATGGGGCGTCTGCGGACGAAGTAGCGGCCTCACTTCTCGCGCACGTCGGCATGCGGCTGCGGAAGGCGTAGGCGCAGCGCAACCGACGCCTCAAGCAGCGGACGAGAAGGAGACGAAATGACTTTAGGCTGCCCGTCTTGCAAGAAGCTGAAGAAGAGACTCGGCGGCGCCAAGGACGCGCTCTTGGCGATGACCATCGAGCGGGACAGCGCCATCTACGGGATGAACGAGTACCGCCGCACCGCGCATGAGCAACACGCAGAGTGGTCGGTGCAGTCGGGACGCTTGCACGACACGGAGGACGCACTCTCCGCCGCCGAGGCGCGAGCGGTCGAGTTGCGAGGCCTGCTCAAGGAGATGATCGTCCGTGTGAACTCCTACCTCGAGGGCGGTGAGGGCAGCTCGGAATCGCTGGGAGGGCACATGCGGAAATGCGAAGAGTCGCTGGCGCGCCGGACGCGACGAGCCCCACCGAAGAAACGCGGCTAGGACGTCGCCTCCCAGCCTCCGGTCCCCACGGCTACGGCGACAGGAGCGAGGTTGCGCTGCGCCCGGGCACGCCGCACTCTCTTCGGGATGGTCAGGCGCACGAGGACCTCCGACGAGAGCTCGGCTTCGGGCTCGATCGACGTGCCGAAGGCGAGGCCGGCTACCTCCTTCGCCCCGCGTCCGTTGACCCCATCCGAACTGGCCTGGCTGCTGCGAGAGGGTAGAGAGTTCGCGGCGCTCTACGCCGGGATCCGTGCCGCGATCGTTGACGGCGAGCAGGCCGAGCGGGCGCGAGGAACACGACGGTAGGTGTTCGGCAGAAGCGCCGATTGTGCAGACAGCGTCTGCACGATCTCCGGACGCGAACTGCTCGACCCTCGTCTTTCCTAGACGGCGCGAGCCGGGCGTCTGTAGCCTGGCGGGACCATGCCCAGAAAGCTCGACCCCAAGAGCAAAGCTGGTTTCGTCCGCTCCCAGCCCGCAAGCCTGTCCGCAGCCGACGTGGTGAAGGCCGCGAAGGGCAAAGGCATCAAGCTCGACGTCCAGTACGTCTACAAGGTTCGCGGCTCGAAAAAGCGCAGGGCGAAGGCGGCGCGTCGCGCGACGACGGCCGCCGCGATCCCGGCGCGCGCGGCGACGAGCGATCGGAGCGGCAACGGCGCGGGCGGCAACGGCCTCGTCGCCGAGATCGAGCGCATCGTCGAGGCGAAGGTCTCCGCGCTTCTCAAGGAGAGGCTCGGCGCGCTCTTCGGGTAGAGCGCGTGCGTTCGCGCGCACGGGCGGAGAGAGTCTCAGCGCTGCCGAGACAATTGCCTGACGGTCGAGAACCGGAAGATCGTGCGCTGGCGCGACTACATGGACTCGCTGTCAGCGATGCGTGCCCTCTCCGCACAAGCCTGAAGCGTCGTGAGCGGGTGCTCCGGCGTCGTGACAGGGGCGTGGCCCCCCGCCTGAAGTTTCCCTCGTTCCCCGGGTGGACCTCGATCGTCTTTCGAGCAGGGTGGGGCGGTGGTCCGCCGACGCATCACGTGTTTCCGCGCGACCACGGCCGCGGGGTCCACCGGCGTCTACGTCCTTGCTCGCAGCACGTGAGCGTCGTTCATGGTGCGCTCGCGCGGCTTAGCGTTGGTCACCACAATGTCCCCACGACTCGCGAGGTCCCATGCGACCTGGGCCAACTCGACTTTCGTGAGGTGGTGGCGCTCGAGCATCTCCGGCCAGAGGGTACCGAACGTGATCGAACCCGCCGCCGCAAGCCTCGCTGCGATCGCCTTCGGCGCCTCACGTAGGCCATCGTCGTGAAGTGAGTCGTAGTGCGCGTCCGTCGGACGAGGCGCGGCGAGCAGCGAGAGCTGGCCGGTACGAGCCTGCTCCTTTCTCGTGGAGGCATCGTCGCGCACGATCGCCGCTTCACTGCCGATGACCTTCTTCTCGATGCTGCGAAATAGCTCGAGCACGGCCGGGTTCTTCCCGCCGACGACGAGTCGGAATTTCGTACGGTCGACGGTCGGGTGCGGGATTGCGAGATCAGCGGCGTACTGCACGCCACACAGCTCCTTCAGCTTGGTGCGGTAGAGAGCGAACAGCTCCTCCTCGCCGAGCGCCTCGGGAAGGTCGCTTTCACCGAGCCCGAAGAACTCGCGCATCTGAGCGCGGAGAAAGGCACGCGGGTCGTCCTTGAAGCGGTTGATGTGGTCGAACATGACGTTCACGAGCACGTCGCGCCGCTGGCCTCTCAGGAGCGGCGCGATGAAGCGCATCGCGGCCCCCTTCCATCCGGTGGGATCGACAAAGATCAGCGCGGTGTCCTCGCCGAGCCATTTCTGCAGCGTAGGCACGAACGTTCCGAACTCACCCTCGTAGGCCACGGTGCGCACGAAGCCTTCGCGTGCCTTTAGGAATCGATCGAGCTCCGCAAAGGCGTCCGCGCGCTCTTCGACGAACGCCGCTTCGACGTCGATCTGTGCGCCGCGATCGCGCCACGTCTTCGCCGCGGTCTCGAGTGCACGCAAGCCGATGGCGATCGACGTGTCGTCGAGGTTGTCGCTCTTCGACTTCCACGGACCAGCGAAGCCGTCGACGTAGCAAAGGCGCACGCGCCGCCGCTTTGCGACGGAGCCGAGTTTGTGGCCCCACCCGAGGAGGTACTCATCGAGCACGCGGTGCTTTAAGAAGCTCTGCTCGCGCCCTCTGTATTCGTCAGGAACTTGCACAAGCGCCCCCTATGCCGCCCGTTCAAGGGCCTTTCCATCCGCCACGACCCGTCTATGCTCCGAGGGCATCGAAGGTGAACCGTGAGCGAGCGAAGCGCAATTGAATGGACGGAGGCGACGTGGAACCCCGTGCGGGGTTGCACGAAGCTCTCGCCCGGTTGCAAGCATTGCTACGCGGAGACGTTCGCCGAGCGGTTTCGGGGCGTGCCGGGGCACCCGTTCGAGCAGGGCTTCGATCTCCGGCTGGTCCCTACCGCACTCGACCTTCCGAAGCGATGGCGCCGCGGGCGCCTCATCTTCGTGAACAGCATGTCCGATCTGTTCCACGAAGAGGTGCCCTTCGAGTACATACGGAAGGTATTCGCGGTCATGGCCGAGTCGCCCAGGCACCGGTTTCAGGTGCTGACGAAGCGCGCTGAGCGCCTCGAGGAGCTAGCCGCACGGCTCCCGTTCGCGCCCAACATCTGGATGGGCGTGAGCATCGAGAACGACGACTACACTTGGCGGATCGATCACCTTCGCCGCGTGCCGGCGGCCGTCCGCTTCCTGAGTATCGAGCCCTTGCTGGGCCCCGTGCGCAAACTCGAACTCGATGGAATCCACTGGGTGATCGTCGGAGGGGAGAGCGGGCACGGTGCGCGCCCGATGGATCCAGCGTGGGCTCGCGACGTCCGCGACGCGTGTCAGCAGGCGCGCGTCCCGTTCTTCTTCAAGCAGTGGGGCGGCGTGATGAAAGGGCGGGCCGGCCGGACGCTCGACGGCCGCAGCTGGGACGAGATGCCGAGCGCGCTGGCCCATGATGCGGAGCACCTCCTCGCTCAGCCAGGCCCTGATCGTGTGCGGCTGCCGCTACGTGCGTGAGCGCCGACCGGGCCCCGTGTCGTCGCAGCTCGTAGTCGCCGCTATCTACTGGTGTTCCAAGTCCAGGCACTCGAGTCCCACGCGGCAGCGAGATCTCCCGTGAGAACGGGATCGAGAAACGTCTTCGCCGCGGCAGTGACTGCCGCGAGCGTCGCCCAGGCGAGCCGATCTTCGCGCGCCATCGCGGCATTCGGCGTCTCCCAAGTCGGCGGCGGCGACGGAAGTGCCGTGGGTAGGGCGTGCGTCTTGCGGAAGGCGAACGTTTGTTCGAGCGCGGCCCGAAGGCTCGTCGCCTGCAGTGCTCCCGCTCCTGCAAGCAACGCGATGTCCGGTAGATCCTTGACGCGCGAGTTCGGCCGCGCGCGCGGCATCGTGTAGGCGTGCATCTTCTCGGCGATGTGCGTCTCGATCGGATAGAGCCGCAGGATCGGCGGCGCGATCCCGGCGAAGCCGAGGACGTCGTCGGCCGTGAGCGTCTCGGGGACGCCGAGGATCGGATCGCCGAAGGCGACGTCGACGCCGAACGGGTCGCCGAACGGTTTTCCGGCCAGCCGGCACTCCGCACGGAATCGCATCCCGTTGTACAGCACGCCGTCACCGTTGATGTCGGGGTGCTCGGCGTCGCGTGCGATTTCGAACGTGAGGAAGTCGTCGAGGTCGAGGCGCGCTGCCGCCTGGAGCTTCGCGAGCACCTCGTCTGGCGATCCGGTGAGCCGAAGGTCGACGTCCCGCGTGGTGCGTGCGCGCTCGAGGCGCAGTTCGAGAACGAGGCCGCCCTTGAGCGTCATGGCGTCGCCGAGCACCGTGGCGGCGCGCGCCAGGAACCGATCGAACACGAGGAGCTGCCGACGACGCGCGAACTCGGGCCCAGTCTTCCACGTCGCGCGGAGCCGTTGTTCGAGCGCCTGCTTGAACGCGGCCGGGGAAGAGTACGTTCGAGCCGTCACGCGGACAGCCCTCCGAAGGGCTTGAGCGCGACCCGCACGTCGGCGAGATCGCCCTTCATGACGAGACCTCGCCGAAGCGCTTGCTTCGCGGCCTGCCGAAGCAGCTCGGGCGAGAGCCCTTCGCGCGCGCAGTCGTTGAGCGTCCGCTTCACCGACGTGATCGGGACGGGCCCCCTCCACGCGCGATCCGCCTTCGGCACCTCGGCGTGGTGGAGCACGATGCCCTCGGGCACGCGGAAGCGTCGCCGCTGCCACGCGCTCGGGAGCGTCAGATGGATCTGCGCGGGGAGGACGTCTGAGAGACGGTGGAGCGCGAGCGCCGTCTGGTGCGAGACGACGCCCTCCCGCTCGGACCAGAGCCACGCGGCCACGAGCTCCTCGTGCTCGCCGGCAGGGAAGTGGACGAGCCGGTAGATACCGCGCTGGACGCGGGTCGCTGTCCCGCTCGACAGGTGGTGCACGAGGAGCTGCGGCGAGTAGCCGGCCTCGGCGGCCTGCTGCGTCGTGAAGAGGCCGTCCTGGGCGGCGGCGATCTCGTAGAGGCGGTCCCGGTCGGGACGCTTCGTGGGACGCGCGACCATGCGCGAAACGTAAGCCATGCTTTAGTTTCGTGCAAGGGAACGCGGCTCACCAAGCTAAAGCAGCGCTTTAGTTTCGTGCGGACGCCGCGTCCAAAACGTCGACGATCCGCGCAATTGCCGACGTTTCGGATCACCGCCCGGCCCGGCGCCGCTGGGCCACCGGGTGATATGACGCTCCGGATGAAGGGCGAGATCTACGTCAGTACCGACATTGAGGCCGATGGCCCGATCCCGGGGCCCAACTCGATGCTGAGCTTCGCGTCGGCGGCGTACCGGGCGGACAAGACGCTCGTCGGGACCTTCACGCGCAACCTCGCCGCGCTCCCGGGCGCGGCGCCCGATCCGAAGACCGAGGCGTGGTGGAAGTTGCAGCCGGAAGCGTGGGCCGCTTGTCGGAAGGATCTCTGCGAACCGGGCGTCGCCATGAAGGACTACGTTGCGTGGCTCAACGAGCTGCCCGGGAAGCCGGTGTTCGTCGGGTACCCCGCCTCCTACGACTTCATGTTCGTGTACTGGTACCTGATCCGCTTCGTCGGCGAGAGCCCGTTCTCGCACTCGGCGCTCGACATCAAGACGTTCGCGATGTCCCTCCTCGGAACCGGTTATCGAGACTCGACGAAGCGCAACATGCCGAAGCGGTGGTTCGACGAGATCCCGCACACGCACGTCGCGCTGGACGACGCGCTCGGGCAGGGGGCGCTGTTCTGCAACATGCTGCGGGAGGCGACGAGCTCGGCGAAGTGATCCTCCGATACCCTGAATCGATTCGGCAGACGCCGTCCGCCAAATCAGAGCGAGCGTACGGGTCAATCTGCAGCGCAGACTCGGTCGATCGCCGCCGCGCCCCGGCTGACAAGGGGGGTTCCTGTTCGCTGACGTGTACCAGCGATGCGGACTGCCCTAGCGGCGCGGACGACGCGGCGCCGCACTGCAACCCGCACGGCTACTGCCGCTACTGACCTGCCTGACGGGGCGCACGCGCGGAGCGGCGAGCCTCAGGTCGCGACGGGTCACTTCGCGACAGGCAGGCGCACGAGCGGCGAGACCTGTTCGATCTGTGCGCAGGCGCCCTGCGCGCAGCTGGAGAGCGCCGAGGCGAGACGATCCCTCATCGCCGTGAGCGCCTTGAGCTTGGTGTCCACGCGATCGAGCGTCGCCTGGGCGTAGCCGCGAACGGACGCGCAGCTCGCGGCGCCACGATCCGCGAGCCGCAGGATCTCGACGATCTCGTCGAGGCTGAAGCCGATCGCCTGGAGCTCCTTCACGAAGACGATTCGGTCAACGGCCTGCGCGCGAAACGCGCGGTACCCGCTCCTCCGGCGCTCGGCTCGCGGCAAGACTCCGCGCCGTTCGTAGTAGCGGACCGTATCGACGGCGACGCCGGCCCGCTTCGCCACGACGCCGATCGTGAGCGCGTTCTCTGCCATGGACGACGATCTGGCTTGACCCTGGAGTCAGGTCAAGGGTGCAGGCTCCCGCGCATGGAAAAGCTCGATGCCATGCCCAAGCCCAGGTTCTCGGAGATGCCGCTCGTCGCCCGGATCGCGGTCGCCCTCACGTTCTTCAACTCGTGGGTCATCTTCGAGGAGGGGATCGTCGATCGGACCGGCCTCTGGGAGTTGATGCCGGGCTACGTGAGGGCGCGATTCTGCCCGTGGGACCTCGCCGCCCTGGGCATCGTCTTTGTCCCGATGCTGCTCTTGGCGGCGCGCAACCGTCGGACGAGCCCGATCGCGGCTCGCTGAGCCGTCGTTGGCGCACGGGAATGCTGGGACGAGTCCCCTACCGTCGGTGCTTGCTCACGAGCGGGCCGTCGTAATGGGGCGCCATCGGCACGGACGGCTGCGCCTTGAGGCGCCCGACCACGTCGGCGCCTTCGTCACCCGCCAGCCTGTCACAGACGGCATAGAGCCCCTCGAGCCCCTCCTCGAGCGGGTTGTGTCGCTTGAGGAGCGCACGGAGCTTCTCGCAGAGGACAGGCGAGGGCGATGGGACGAGCAGAGAGGCGATCTCGCCATGATCCCTTCGGAGAGCGGCAGCGATCGGCAGCGGTTCTCCTCCGCGCTTGCTTCGCGCGTATGCGAGCAGGATCTTCTCCTCCATCGCGATGTGCCTGAGGAGCGCCTGTCGGAACTCGGCGTAGATCACCGGATCGATCGAGCCGCTGGCCTCCGCCCTCGCGAGCAGCGCGTCGATCCGCGCGTGATCGGCGGTCAGAAACTCCTCGATGGGGCCTGGCATGGTCTACCTCGCGTGGAGCCTACTCAGCCTTCGCCGCGGTGCCCCAGCGGATGCGCGCCCAGAGTCGCTCGTGCAGGAAGTAGCCGACCGTCGTGTAGATGTTGCTCACGATCATGAAGCCGAGCGCGACATCGACCTTGTGCGTGAAGAGGTAGATCGCCGTGAAGTCGAGGCAGATGATGCAGAGGCGGTAGGTGATCGCCTTCACGATGGAGCGCTTCGTCGTCGGGGTTCGTTCGGCCGGCATCGCTCCCGGATAGACGGGCCTCTCGTGCGAGGCAAGGTGGCCGTCCTCTCGCCCCGCCGTCCCTGTCGCGTGCGCCGGGAATCCACGACGCGCGCGATCCGTTGCCGGAGGCGTGACTCCGCCAAGTTGTGTTCGTGAGTTCCTCGAAAGCCGCCCGGTCCCTCCGAAGCGCGACGCGCTCGTGGGGCTCGCTGTGCTCGACGAGTCGCTTCGAGCGGTCTTTCGTGAGCTGGTTGCGTTCCCCGGGCGAACAGAATCTGCCATCCCGCTTCTCCGGTTCCTGGCCGAGCACCGCCGCGAGCTCCTGGAGGAGGCGGGCGAACAAGCACTCGCGCGCCTTCGCGGCACGCCCGAGGAGCCGTCCCGGGCGTCCGAGGAGCTGCCCCCGGCCTCCGAGGACGTGGTGCCGGCGTCCGTGCCTGCGAATGCGCCGACGGCGACCGCCCCTCCGTCTCCGCCGCTTTCGACGCAGGAGATCCTCACGGCACTCCTCGAGCGTGTCGGTCCTCCAGCCCGTGGCGACCCGGACTCCGTCGCTCACGAGGTGGAACGTCTGGCGAGCTTCGCCTCGGACGACACGTTCGAGAAGCTGCGCGGGCTCAAGCATGGGACACGGCGGGCGGTTCTCGGGATGATTGCAGCCCGGATCGCGAGCGTGCACGGGCCTGGGAACATCGGCAGGGCCGATCCCCTGCGTCCACTGGTCGTCATGATTCGCCAATTCATGATCTGCGAACGCGCGGGACCGGTCCGTGGTCTGAAGCCGCACCACGTCCCTGTGCGCGGCACATGGCACGCGGACGCGGAACACCTCTGGCGGGTGCTGGGAGGGCGGAACCTCGAGACGCGGTAGCCACCCCGGCGGATTGACGAGGCGGCGAGGCGGGTGGCGGCAGCCGAGCAGGGAGCTCGGGTCGGCGATGTCGGCGTCCCCCCGGCAGCGCGATCGCCTGTTCAGTGGGGGGGCACAAGACGCGTGCGCGAGCGGCGGGCGGCGGCGCTCGCAGCACCGCGCTGGCGCGCCTTCTCGGTCCCACTTCGAGTCATACGCCCGCTTCCGGACCGTAATATTGGGTGTCTTCCCGAAATCCCCCCTGACCTCTCCCGACGGTGCGGTAGTCCTCGACGAGCTCGATGGTTCGCAGGTACTTGACCATCTTGAAGCCCAGTTGCGTCTCGACGCGCAAACGGCACGGTGCCCCGTGCGGAATCGGAAGAGGCTCCCCGTTCATGTCGTAGGCAAGGATCGTTTGCGAGTGGCGCGCGAGCTCAAGGTCGATCGTCTCGTAGTACGGCTCGCCTTCGACGTGCTCGTCGAACGCGCGGAAGAGGACGTACCGCGCCGTAGGCAGCGGCTCACACGCTGCCAGAACATCGCTGAGCGCAACGCCCGTCCATGCAGCCACGCCCGACCAACCTTGAATGCAGTGGTGCTTCGTGATCTGCGATCGGACCTTCATGGCTCGAAGATCGTGGAGCGACAATTCCAGCGGCGTTTTCACGAGCCCGCCGATTCGCAAACGCCACTCCGCGAAATGGGAGCGCGCCAGCTCCGCGTAGCGCGCACCCGCTGGGGGATATCCGTTCATCCGGAAGAAGCCCACGTCGCGCTCCGAATACTGCTGCCGCGACGTGACATGGTGGAGCAGCACGCGTTGTACGGCTCGCGTCGTCGCTCCTAATACGCGCTGAATCTCTTCGGGGTGCCTCGAGGAGAACCTCGTCGCCCACACGTGAAGAGCCGCGACGACGACGAGGCCCGCCGCGCCGACCCCGATCGAGAGCGTCGCCAGCGTGTCGTGACCGTGAACGATCCAGGCCATGTTTCGCGGGAAATCGTCGACGACGACGAGCGTGACGTGACCCAGCGTGAAGACGCTCATCGCGACGAGGCCGATGAAGTGAATGCTGCGCGCCGGTTGCCTCCCGCCGAATAGCCTCAGATACCAGGGAAAGCGCCCGGCCACCGCGGGCGACATCGCCGCTCCCGTGACGATCAGAAGTGGAGCGAGCACGAAAACGACGCCGGCGTAGGTGAGCTGCTGGAGAGGATTGTACGGGTGACCGGCCGGGGGGAGGGAGGCGTGGAGATAGGTCCACGCTGTACGTCCCGCTTCTGGAACGATGCGCCACGATGTTGGTACCAAGCGCCGCCACTCGCCTGTGCCGAAGAGCAGGACGACGTACACGAAGCCGTTCAGCATCCAGAAGAGCGCGCAGAAGAAGTGCCAGTGGCGGCCTACCCCCAAGTTGCGGCCACCCGGAAGGGCCACCCACGGAGAGAAGGGCTCCTCCTCGTCCGACGCTGCCCACAACTTGTCGTTCGGCATTCGCTTTCGCGTGAACCTCAGCCAGGCGCTCTCGGGACGGCAGGCGTCGTTCCAGTAGAGCTTCGGATGCGCGCTGAGAACCTGGAGCCCGCTGCGAATCAGAAAGCCGACGAAGAGCAGGTTGATGTAGTGGCTGATCCCAACCCAGTGGAAGAAGCCAAACACGCTCGCGAGGACCTGCATCGCGGTCACTGCCGCGCGCTCTTCGGCCGCGGGCGGCGACCGCTCACGGCGCGCGGCGCACGCGCCTTCAGCTTTCGAAGCGCCGATCCTTTGTGCACGGCAACGTGATCGGTCTTTTCGCTCTCGATGAGGTATTGCGGCGCTTCCTTGGAAGCATGCACCGTGTACCCCTTGATGCGGGCCGGTGAGACGAGCTTCTTCTTGATGATCCCCGTCACACGGCCAGCCTCCGAATTCCAGCTCACGCGATCTCCCACCTTGAGCTCGGTCTTCATGGTTCGCCGCCCGGTTAGCGTCATAGTCCTGACCGGGGCATTAGCAACGATCGATCGCGCAAGAGGTGCCCCGTGCGTCTCCGGCTGCGTGTTCGCATGCGCGGGTGGAGGATACGAGACGCGGCCCTCGGTACCGACGACCGCGAAGGGTGTCAGCGACGCCTCCTCGCTCTCATCGGCGGTGAAGAGGTGGACGACGGGGATGCCCCGGGCCAGCGCGTAGTCGGTGACGATGCGCCTGTGGCAGCGCCACCAGACCGCCTCGGCGCACATGATCGCGCACGTCTCGCGCGCCGCCCTCGCGAGCAGCTCGCGCAGCCCCTCGCGAAAAGGCGGCGTGGCGGCGTAGTCCGCGTAGTTACGAAAGGCGGCTTTGTCCCAGCCGGCGTTGGCGTCGTCGTCGACGCGCTTGCTCTTGCTGCGGCGTCCGCCGAGCGCGGCCGAATGTACGTACGCGATTCCCGCCTCCCCGAGGGTCGCCGGCAAGACCTCGAGGTTGAACTGCGGATTGGTGCGTGATCGCGGGATGCGGCGGATGTCCACGAGGCAGGTCACGTCGGCGGCGCGGAGGACGTCGATGAGCACTTCCACCGGACGCGTCGAGTGTCCGATCGTGTAGAGCGTGCGACGAGCGATCATGCAGCGGCTCGGATGCGGGGTTCGGAGGGTACCGCTGAAGGAGCGCTCGGGGGCTCGAGAACTCCTCTGCGATGCCTCCGGCTCTGCCGTGCGCCGTCGCGCATCGGTGCACGGCGTCGCCGTCACCAACCCGGCGTCCCGGCGACGTTGTTCAGTGGGACGCCGCAAGTCCTCGAAACGAATCGGGGTCCGAACGGCCGCCTTCACCCGGAACGTGGCCGTTCGCGCCGCAGCCGGCGCTCTCGCGAACGTCGCCTTGCCCGTGGGCGCGCCTCAAGGCTACCGCTTGGCCGCTGCCCGAGCGCCGCGCCTCCTCGCGGAGCCCGCGTCGCACGCGGCGAGCAGCGCCGCGGGATCGGTCACGACCGCGGCGGAACCCCGGATTCCACCCAGCTCTGATGGGCGTCGCTCCTCACGATCCTCCCTCGTTCGAGCCCGACGATTCCTGGGCCGATCATGGAGTCGCCCGCGAGCGCAATCGGGACATCCGGCTCCGAGACGCGTTCGGCTTGCCACGCTCGCCTCCCATGAATGTCCCCATGCGCAGCGCCACCAGTACTTCTTTCGCGAGCCAGCCGAGATCTCGCTCGGCGACGCGGAGGCGTTCTTCGCTGTGTCCCACTCCGCAGCGACCTTCGGAGAGCCCGCCGCGAGGTTGTTCGTCGTGGATACCCTCTGCCCGGCGCAGAATGGGCAACCGTGGCCCGCCGCGCGCAGCCGAGCCTGCGCGCTCCACGAATGCCCCGCCGTGCAGCGCCACCAGCACTTTCGGGCCGAACCTGCGACGACATCCTCCGGCGTCAGCGCGCCGTTTTGCTCCGCGTCCCACTCCGCCGCCAACGTCGGCGCGACGGTCGCGAGCGAATTGGTCACCGACGGGCGGTGCCCCGAGCAGAAGGGGCACCCACGCGCCCGCGGACCGACGCGCGACTTCACCTGAGCGCACCACTCGTGATCGGGGCCTTGTGAGCATCGCCACCACACTTTCGCGTGGGACCCCGCCCGAACGTCGGCAGGCAGCACCGACCCGTTCCGCGTGGGGTGCCATTGCCGGACAAGGCTGGGAAACCGTGCGACCCGCACGTTACTGCGACTGCGACCGCGTCCGGGCATCGGCGATCTCGGAGCGTACCACCCCGGGTGGAGACGGCCGCGAGGAGCCTTGGTGCGCCAGGGCCGGCGGTGAGCCTCGCGCTCACTTCTCCGCGCGGTCTTTCAGATACTGCTTTCGCACCGGTGCGAGCGCGCCGACCACTCGTCGGAGGATCTCCTCGAGCGTGTCCCCGCTCTTCACCACGACGACCGCGACATGGGCGCGCCGTCGGCGCTCGGCGAACGCCGCCTTCCCCGTGCGCGAGCTCTTCACCTGAACAAAGAGCTTGCCGACGTCCGACTCGACGACGACGTCGATGCCGTCGTGATCCTCCGCGCGCGTCGCCGCGCGCGCGCTCGTCATCCACGCCGGCCGCGTGGGCAGATGGCACGCTTCGAGCGCGTGACGCTCGTTGGCGCGACCGCGCTCGGTTCCGAGCTTGCCGAGCACGCGAGCCACGTTCCTCGGGTCCACGGCCTATCCCTCCCTCTTCGACGAGCTCTTCGACGAGGGGGCGGGCCCCGGCGTCGTGAGCCCCGACGTTTGCGCCTTGCCCTGCGGCTTGCACTTCGAGCACTTCCAAGTCCACCGCTCACGTCCCACAGCCTTCCGGGCGAAGTGCATCCAGCCCGCGCCCTCGAGCACCCGGAACGAGCCGTCGATGTCGTTCGGGTTCTCGAGCCGATGGGTCACCGCGCAGGTCTCACACGTGATCGGCACGGACATGGACGGGATGCGCTTGCTCACCATCGTCACCCTCGCTCCGATCTCGCGCGTCGTTTCAGCTCACGTTCCGAGAGTTCGAGGGGCCGGCGGCGCACCCGCATCGCGATGACGTAGTCGTCGCCCTCCTTGATCACGCGCGCCGTTCCCTTCCATCCGGCCCGCGACGCGAGCCCGACGAGCATCTCCACGAGCTCCCTCGCCTCGCCGGTGAACGTGCTCACCCCCCGATCGCTATCACTGAACAATACACTGAACAAGACCCCTGGCGGAGCAAAGTAAGTTGCAACTTTTGAATCAAGTAGCTACCTAAGAAGTAGCGTGAAACTGCCCGGAATTTGGCATGAGAGCCGGCCCTATGCGTACGCGAGCGAGGATGGCCGAACCGTCGTCGAGATCAAGTCCCGCGCCCAAGGGATCCGGGATCTGCATGCTGCGCTGATGCAGCTCGCCGTTTGGATCGGCGCCTCCCCGAACGTGGACCGTGCGCTCCTTGCAGTCCACTTGCCCCGGATCACCCTGCCGCGGGTCCGAAAGGCGTGGAGCGACGCGCGGGCGGCGCTGCGGCCAGCCATCGCGCGCAAGCTCGCGCTTGCCGTGCTCGGCCCGGACCAGACATGGGTCGACCCGCCCGAGCCCGAGCTCGTCTCGATCGCCCAGGCGATTGCTTCGCAGATCGACTTCGGAGGCGAGGGGCGCGTGGGCCCGACAGCGAGCTCGCCGAGCTTCTTCGAAATCGTGAAGGTGCTGGTAGATGCGTGGCTGAGGCGTCGCGGCCCGCTCCAGGTGAAGGAGATCGAACGCCGGGTGGGATGCAGCTACCCGACTGTGGCCGCGGCGCTTGACGAGCTCGAACGGCGGCGCGAACTCACGCGCGCGAGCGATCGGCGTGTCGCGTTGCGCACGCTTCCGCGGCAGACGTTCGAGGAGATGACGGTGCGCAGCGATTCGCTGCGTCGCACGACGTGGCTCGTGGATGTCTCCGGGCGCAGACCTGATCCCGAAGCCCTCGTGCGCCGGCTGCAGCGAGCTCACCCGTCGCGTCTCGCACTCGGCGGCGTCCTCGCCGCACGCCACTACGATGCTGCGTTCGACCTGCACGGCACGCCACGCATCGACCTGACCTCCTGGCTTGCCCGTGGCGCCGTCGATGATGATGCGAGGCTCACCAAGCTCGATCCCGGGTTGAAGGCATCCACCACGCGTCAAGACGAAGCCATCGGCGCCGTACATCGCATCGTGCGCGCCGAACCCTCGTTCGAGGAAAGCCCTGGCAGTTTGCCGTACGCGGATCCCGTGGAGACGCTCCTAGACCTTCACGAACTGCACCTGACCGCCCAGGCGGACGCGCTCGTCAGGCACATGCGAGGAGGTGCCACGGAGGGCGGGCCGCCGGCCATGTTCGACGGGCCCGCGCCGCCCGCGTCCCGATAGACGACCCTCGGGCAGCGCGTCAGTCGAAGTGTGGCGCCGATCGGTGTACACACCTCCCTCCGTGAACACCTCCTGCACCTCGCTCCGCGCAACCCTGGATGCAGCACCGAACGCGGGGGCGCCGTGAGTTCCGTTCCCCGCGTCGAAGGGCATGGGAAGGCCCGGCTCGTTCCCGAGCGTCGCGCGCGTCTGTGCGGTCTCATCGCCGCGGTTGGAGCGCACAGCGCTGCACGCTCGCTCGGGATCGGCATCGTCACGCTCGAACGCGCGACCGATGCGTACGCGCTGCTGCCGCTGTCGACGGTGCGTCGCCTCGATCTCGCCATCGATCGACTCGGCACGTCGCCCTGAAGGGCCCCGTGGGTAGCGCTCGCGAACGTGCCCGCCTACGCGCGCTTCGCCGCCGACCGAGCGCACTGTCGTGCCCATCGCGACGCGACCGTTCGCGCTGCCCCCGACCCAGGTCGGGCACCCCGCGCGCCCGTGCAAGTTGTCTCCACGGGGATGTTGCGCTCGGTGTGCAACTCGGCCACTTCAGGCAACTCGAGCGCCGAGGAGCGCTCTGAGACCGGAGAGCTCGGAGCTGATCTCAAGCGATTCCGAGCTACCCTCACGCTGTGAAACCGATCCCTCTCCGGGACCCCGATGGGCGTGTCTATGCTTACGCCTGCGGCGAGTGCCATCACGTCGTCGCCTTCGACCCCGCTCCCGGCGGACGCCTAGGTCACGAGCTCGTCGCGCGGCGGGCGGAGAGGTCGCGACGCCGCGCGGCGCGGTGCTGTGCACGGCCCGACCACGACGTCCCGGTCGACGATTCGAGCGTCGCGCTCGTCGCCCCTGCGGAGCCGCGTGCGCGTCGCCCTGCGTCCGGTGCCGAGTTGGCGACGCGGTACGGGTTCAAGCCGATGCCCGCGGCCGAGTTCGCCCAGAACGTCGGGCGCGAGTCGTCGAGAGGCTCCGTCCGAAACGCCTGGCGGAAGTCGCGCCTCGTGACGTTTCTGATTCGGGATCTGCGCTACGCCGCGGCTGACGAGGAATGGCGTCGAAGCGTCGAACGCTTGGACCGCACGGAGTCAGGAGTCTCTCGCGATCCGTTGCTCGCGCGACACGTCCTCAGGCAGGTCGCGGACGAATGGCTACAGCACGGAGAAGTCGATCGTGCGCGAGCGGTCTTTCGACGAATTCCGAACTCGGTCGTCGTCAACGATCCGCAGCTGCTCGAACTGCGGCAACGCCTCGAGGACGCGACGGAGGCGGTGGTCCTCGGGGAGTCCGTGTATCCCGCGTGCGTTCCGATCCACGAGCGCTGGCGCGGACCGCGGGTGCTGCCCGAAGGCCAGGTCGAGTGGATGCCGGGGCGCGTTCTCGCCGTGGACGCACCAGACGTCGCCTTCGTCGTCGCGACGCCCGATTCGCAACGGCGAGTGTTCAAGCAGCGCGCGTCGGTCGAGGACTGGACGCGGTGGAGCGGCGGTCCGGCACCGCGCGTCGACATGTTCTTCGAGATCGGTTTCTACGGAGCCGAGAAGGACGAGGTCAAGGTCGTTGAGGTCCGAGACACGCTCGGCGCAGGCGACGCGCTCGTTCCCGGCGACCCCAACGACGACGAGGCGCCGCCGAGGTCCGCGGGGTCCCCCCTCGTGTCCGCCGCGCCCGAGGAACGCGCGCGTCAGGAGGTCCAGCGCGAGGTGCTCGCGACCTTCCTGCCCGAGGAGATTCCGACGGCCGACGAGCAACGCGCGCTCGTCGCGTTCTGGAATAGGGAAGGCCCGGCGCCCTCTCCCGTGCCGCAGCGCAAGACGCGTCGGCGGCGGGGATGAGGGGGGGCGCACGCTCGACAGGGGGGCGTTGATCGCGCTCGAGGCCGATCGTCTCGCGATGCGAGAGGTCTGCTTCGCGAACCTTGCGCAGGGGTTGCTGCACTTCGTTCGGTGCACCGCCGGAGGGCCTGTTTTCCCGTCCGCCGACGGGGCCTCGTGCGGCTCGCCCTGCTCCCGTCACCGCGTGTCGGCGCGACTCAGTTGACCAGCGCCCCGCCCGTCGTCGCCGCCGCGCACAGCCCCCGGAGCCGATCAAAGCGGGCGCGAATCTCCGTAGGGAGCGGCGCCATCTCTTCGTGCGCCGCGACGATGCCTCGCAGCGTTCCGATCGGATCGGTGCAGTCCCATTCGGGCTCGAACGCGGCGGCGGCGCACGCGAGGATCGGCAGAGCGCGCTCGTCGCCGTAGTACGCGAAGTGCATCGACCCCAGGTACGGCTCCTCCTCGAAGACCGCGACGAGGACCTCGAAGATCCGGTCATCCTTTACGCCAAGCTCCGACAGCACGCTGGCCAGCGAGCCCCGAAGGGTCGTGTCGTCCGTCGCGAGGCAGAGCGCCAGGGCCGGCTCGAGGACGGCGGTTCCGAACGAACGAAGCCGTTGGAGGATCCGATCGTGGATCTCGGTGATCCACAAGCTCGCTTCCAGTAGCTCGAGCATCGTCGGGATGGCTTCGATCGCCCCCAGCTCCGCGAGCAGATCGACGGCGTGGAGGGGCGCCCATCCGCCGACGGGTGTTCGCGCGAGATCTCTCCCTCCCCAGCTCGGAGGGGGATCGCCGTCCTCATCCTCTCGTAGAGGCTCGAGGGCGTCGCGAAGGATCGCTTGCAGGGGCTCGATCGCGCTCGCGCCGAGAGCGAGGATGGCTTCACGCGCGGCTCGGCTGAGCGAGGGCCCTCGCAGAAGCGTGAGTGGATTGAGCGCCCCCGTCATTTGGCTCTCTCCTGCGGCACGCCGACTCGTCGTGACGCCGGCGGACCCTCGTAACGCGGCGCGCGCCGTACCGCAACGTCGCCGTGGCATCGTCGCCGTGGCATCGCTCACCCCCGGCCTCCGCGAGCGCGCCACGCGCCGTGCGGAGAGTCTCAGCGCTGCCGAGACAAATGGGTCGTCTCGGTCGACGCCGTCATCGGCGTTGTTCAGTGGGGCGGCGCAAGCCCTCGAAAGGAATCAGGACCCAACGGCCGCAATGTACGGAAAGCGGCCGTTCGCGCCGCTCCCGCGCACGTTGCCTCCCCGAGGGACGTTGCGCGCGATGCGCAACTCCGCCCTTCAGGCAACTCGCGACGCCGAAGGGCGCTCTCGGACGGGAGGGCGCGGAGGTCACTCAAGCGCCGTCACTCGCTCGGCGCCCGCGCAATCGCGCGCTCCACAAGCTCTCTCGTGGAGCGCGTGCCGAAGTCCGATGCCGCGCCGCGCAGCGCCTGCCGACCGAGCTTCCGTGATCGCACCGCACGCGCCAGGGCGGCCTCGAGATCCCACCTCGACGCGCCCGCCATCTCCGCGTGCTCCACGAGGTCGATCGCGAACCACTCGGCGTTAGGACGCTCGGGGAACGCCACGCGCCGGAAGAGAAACCGGCGGCCCCCGAGCGCGATCTCCCCCGAGCGCTTCGTGTTGTAGACCAGCGTCACGGCAAGCGCCGCGGTCGTTCCGAGGCCGAGTGCGTTCCACCGCTCGGGCCCCGTGATCACGTACGCACCGCCCTGCAGAAAGCCTCGAAGAAGCTCCTCGGTGGTCGGCGGCACGGCACCGAAGCGGCTGGTCTTCGGATGAACGAAGAGCCCCGGCGCGAGCTTCTCGAGGACCCCGTCGCGCACCAGGCGCTGCGCAAGCCGGGTGGGGTTCGCGCTCCATCGGGCCAGCTCCCGCGTCCGGTACACGCGGCCAGGTTTGAGTGGGGGCTGGCGGGCGGCGGGCATTGAACGAATTTTTCAGGAAAAAACGTACAACCCGGGCCCATCCGGCGCAAAGTCGGCAACCGGTAGTGCCCCACCCGCTTCGAACACGGGCGACGCCTTTCGTCGGCAAATTTAGTTGCACCTTTCAAATCAAGTTGCGATCTAAAAAACGCGCTGCCGAAGCCAAAATCGGCAAGCTCGTCGGTAAAGTAAGTTGCAACTTTTGAATCAAGTGGCTACCTAAGAAATATCGTGAAATTGCCTGGAATTTGGCGTGAGAGCCCGCCCTATGACTTCGTGAGCGAGGACGGCCGAATCGTCGTCGAGATCAAGTCCCGCGCACAAGGGATCCGGGATCTGCATGCCGCGCTGATGCAGCTCGCCGTTTGGCTTGGCGCCTCCCCGAACGTCGACCATGCGCTCCTTGCGGTCCACTTGCCCCGGATCACCCTGCCGCGGGTCCGAAAGGCGTGGAACGACGCGCGGGAGGCGCTGCAGCCGGCCATCGCGCGCAAGCTCGCGCTTGCCGTGCTCGGCCCGGACGAGACATGGGTCGACCCGCCCGAGCCCGAGCTCGTCTCGATCGCCCAGGCGATTGCTTCGCAGATCGAGTTCGGAGACGAGGGGCGGGTGGGGCCGACAGCGAGCTCGCCGAGCTTCTTCGAAATCGTGAAGGTGCTGGTGGATGCGTGGCTGAGGGGTCGCGGCCCGCTCCAGGTGAAGGAGATCGAACGCCGGGTGGGATGCAGCTACCCGACCGTCGCCGCGGCGCTCGACGAGCTCGAACGGCGGCGCGAACTCACGCGCGCGAGCGATCGGCGCGTCGCCTTGCGCGCGCTTC
>JBKQKP010000010.1:0-49461 GCA_052147435.1 Polyangiaceae bacterium
GGGGGGGGGGGGGGGGGGGGGGGCCAGCGGACCCCGCGTTCTCGACCCACGCTCGGCCGCCGTGGCTCTCGGCGATGTGTTTCACGAGGGCGAGGCCGATCCCACTCCCCCGGACGCGGGTGCTGGCCCCCTCGCGCGACCCGCGAACGAAGCGATCGAAGATGCGCAGGCGATCGTCGACCGGCACGCCGGGCCCCCGGTCGATGACGCGCACGAAGATGGTCCCCCGCTCCTCGGTTGCGCGGATGGTGATGACGTCCCCGTTGGGTGCGTACTTGAGGGCGTTGTCGACGAGGTTGATCACGGCGAGCTGGATGGCGCGCTCGTCGATGCGTGTGAGCGGCAGCTGGGGGGCGACGTCGACGACGAGCTTCACCGCCTCCCGCTCGGCGCGGTACCGGTAGACGTTGGCCGCCTTCGCGACCGCTTCACCGACGTCCCCCTCGGCGAAGTCATAGGCGTCGCGGCCTCGCTCGACTTTGGCGAAATCGAGGACGTTCTCGATCAGGTTCGAGAGCCGCTCGCTCTCACGAACGATGATGCCGAGGTACTCCTGCCGCTTCTCCTCGCTCGCGACGCGGCCCGACTGGAGCATCTCGCCGAACATGCGGACGAGCGCGAGCGGCGTCTTCAGCTCGTGGCTCACGTTCGCGACGAACTCACCTTTGAGGGCGGAGACGCGACGCATGCGCTCGGCGGTCAGGACGATCGTGACGAGCCCGGCGACGATGACGACGCAGGACATCAGGAGCATGACGAGCTCGAGGAGGCGTGTGTTCTGCTCTCGCGACGTGAGCTCCTCGGCCGCCTTGGGCGAGACCTGGAGGCGCCAGTTGTAGAGAGTCGTCGGGAACGGGACGCCGACGGTGAACTCGCCGCTCCGGAGCGGGGGGCCGAAGATGATCCGCCCCTCTTCGTCCACGACGTCGACGCGCGCGGCTTCGGCGGTGCGATGAGCAGAAAAAAGTGGAGAGCCCATCATCCCGTCCGAGTAGATGCGCGGGAGCTCCTCTTTCACGATGCGCCCGATGTCGTGCCACGCGACGATCACGTACCTTCGGTCCTGCCAGACGCGCTGCCAATAGCTGACGAGGTAGCTCTGTCCGCTGTACTCGCGGTGGAGATGGCGGAGCTCGTCGGGGGGCTGCTCGCCGAGCGCCATGTCGTTCATCATCCGGCCGACGAGGAGCCGCCGGAACGACTCCTCCTCGGCCCAGGGGCCGCTCGCGCGCGTCGAGAACGAGAGAACGTCGCGGGCAGAGTCGAGGACGAGGATCGCGCGGACGGTCGGGGTGTCGTGAGAAGCGGTGGGGAGCCAGCGCTCGTTCAGGCCGTCGATGTGGGCTGGGTCTGCGAGCGCGACGACGACGTTGTCCTGCTCGATGATCTCCTTGTCGAGACGGTCGGCCTTGTCGCCGGCGAGGGCGAACGTCGTTTCGTGCACCGACTCCTGGCGGAGCCTCTCGACCTGGAAGATCGTCCGGGCGCTGAAATAGACGAAGATGCCGAAGGCCGCGAGGACCACGGGGAGGAGCACGAAGCTCGCGAGACGATCGCGGCGCGTCTTGTCCATCGCGCAGGGAAAGTAGCGCGTTTCGGAGGGGCGGGCCCGCGGGTTGGTCCCGGGGAGGCTAGGCTCCTTCCGGCGGCCCGGGGGGGACGCTTCGCGCGATCCGGTCGGGGTCGAGCTGGGTACCCCGGGTCGCCACGAACTCGCCGAACTGCTCGCTCAGGTAGTCGATCGCGTTCCCTTCGTCCTCCGTGAAGGGGATGCCGTCGAGCGGGTTCATCAGCTCGAGGATGCCGAGGAAGCGCCCCCCCTTCATGATCGGCGACACGATGACGCTGAGGGCACCGCCAAGGATCACGAAGCGCTCGGCGCTTGCGGTGCTCTCTTCGGACCGCGCGTCGGCGAAGACGAGTGCGCGGTGCTTGCGCATGGCGTTGACGAAGAGCGGCTCGCTCTCGGCCATGCGTCGGTTTAGGAGGGTCTCCGCGCCGTTCCCCGCGACGCACGCGATCACGTACTCCCGCCGATCGATGTCGTAGAGGTGCAAGAGCCCGAACCGCGACGGGATCATCTCGAGCGCGAGCGACAGGACGTAGTCACCCCCCTCGATGACGTCGCGCGTGAAGTGAAGCTCGTGCATCGCTTCGAAGAGGTTCGCGATGAGCTCGTCGCCCGTGGCGCGCCGCCCTGCCTGTATCGGCCGGAACGACGGGCGCGAACCGGTGGGGGTGAGGCGCTGGGCCGGGCTTCGGATGGCGGAGTCGCTCGGGCGGCGGGGGGCTGGAGCGGGGGCCGGCGGGGGGGGAGGCACTGGAGGTGCGAAGGCCGCGGGAGGAGGCGGGGGGACCGGCGGGGTTGGAGCGGGAGCCGCCATGGGGGGGACGTGCGACGGGGCGACGGCGGCGATGAGAGCGGCGTTGCCGAGCGGTGGTGCGGACTGAGCCGCCGCAGCAGGCGCGAGCGCAGGCGGGGCAGGGGCGCCAAAGGCGGGCACGGGCACGCCGGGCGGGACCGGAACCGGCACGCCCGGCGGGAGCGGTACCGGCACGCCTGGCGGGAGCGGAGCGCCTCCAGGGGCGAACGGATCGCCCGGAGGGGCCGGAAAGGACGCGACGAACGGATTTGCCGCGACGGGCGCCGGGGGACGATACGACGGCGGCACGGCCGGCGGGGACACGGGGATGGGCGCTGCGGGGGCCGGCGGCGCGGCCGAGACGGGGGGGCCGATCGGCGTCGGGGCCGGCGCGGGGAACGACGGTGGAGGGGGGGGCGTCGGGGCCGCGTGGTTCGTGCTCGGGCGACGGGGGAACGCGATGACGGGCTCCCCCCTCCAGTCCTTCCACGCGAGCGTCGCTAGCGGGGGGACGGGAGGCTTGCCCTGGAAGACGACGTCGAACACCGCTAGGTTCACGAACTTGCCAGGGCGCGCGTTCGCGATCGAGGCGCGTACCTGATGGAATTGCGCGCGGAGGAGGCGCTCCCCCGACTCCTCGTTCACGCCGCGCGCGACGGTGAAGACGTACTCACGGTAGGTGAGCGGGAGGCGCTCGTTCGGGTCGTGCTCGCGTTTGAAGATGACTTGCGTCGGCGGGATTGGGCCGAAGTCGACCTCGGCGGGCGGCGCGTCCGCGCCACGCACGGTGCGGTCGAGCGGGGATGACGGCGCGACATGAACCGCTTCGGTGCGGATCGTTGCGTCGGCGCCGCCGTTCGCCGAGGCCACGGACATGATCGCCGTCGGAACGATGACTTGCTCTGGGGGGGGAGCGACGGGGACGACCGCGCGGACCTTCCCGCTCGACGGGGGGCGCTTCGACGCCGGCGCTGGGAATGACTGTGCAGGCTTCGACGCGGGGGGAGCAGGCGGAGGCTTGCGCGACGTGGGCGCTGGTCTCGGGACCTCGACCGCCGCGGCTGGAGGCATGGCGTGCGGCGCCTCCCCGGCGTGGGCAGATGCCGGAGCAGCGGGTGGCTGGGCGGGGGCGGGTATCGAGGCGGGCGCGGAAGCCGTCACCGGCGTCCCCTCCGCCGCGCGCTTTACGTCGTAGCGCCGGCGCGCGAGAGGATCGACCGCGCGGTATCCCTCGTCGAGGAGCTCGATCGAGAAGCCGCTGATTGGCCCCGTCTCTCCGCGCGCCACGCGCGCCGCGTGCAACGCCTTTTGCCAAGACTCGGCCTCGACGACGACGGACTGTGCGTCCGCGCTATCCATCGACGTGACCTCGACGTGCCAGCGCATGGGGAGGGGGGTGCTCGATACCTGTGGATGGCGAGAAACCTCGCGCACTCGCTCATCTTGCACGGCGGCGACGCCCACGCGCAAGCCGTTCGGACCGGGGGGCGCGTCCAAAGGCGCTCATTCTGCGCGAAGCCCGTCGGACGGCCTCAGCCGCGCGGCGTACAGCGATGGGAAGATCGTGGCGACGAGGCAGATCAAGATGGCAAACGCTCCCGTGATAATGAACTCGTGGGGCCGGATTTCGACGGGCAAGTCCGAGATGAAGTAGACCTTCGCGTCGAGCGGGAACTTGTACGCCGCCAGGGCCCTGCATCCCCCGTAGCCGAGAAGCAGGCCAAGGGTTGTGCCGATCGCTCCGATGAAGCCCCCTTGGTAGAGGAAGACGCGGAGGATCGCGTCGCCCCTCGCCCCGAGCGCCTTCAGGAGGGCGATCTCCTTCTTCTTCTCGAGGACCACCATGATCAGCGTCGCGACGACGGTGAACGCCGCCACGATGATGATGAGGGCGAGGACACAGCTCATGCCGATCTGCTGGATGAGGAGCGCCGTGAAGAGCCCGCGATTCAGCTCGTGCCAGTCCATGATGCGGTAGACGCCGTTCGAAAGCACATGCTCGACCTCCTTCGAGATCGCGTGGGCTTGCTGAACGTCGTCCACCGTCATCTCGACGCCGGTGACGCTGTCGCCGAGCTCGTAGAACGGCTCCGCCTCGTACAGGTCGGTGTAGACGAGCTTGGAGTCGTACTGATCGAAGCCTGCCTCGAAGACGGCGATGACGCGAAACTGCTTCGCGATCGGCGGGCGCGCGCCGGTCGAGCCGAACGAAATGCCGATGGTCGGAGAGGTGATCTGGAGGCAGTCGCCGACCTTGACGCCGAGCTGCGTCGCGAGCGTCTTGCCCACGACCACGCCGGGGAGCGACGAAAGAAGCGACGTGTCCTTGCACGGGTCGGGGTCGAGGGTCGCGGGGAGTGCGTCGTCTTCCGGGAGCTGGCTCTTGTAGCCGCCGTCGGGGGTGACGTCCCCTTCGTGAACCGGAGGGGGCTTCGCGTGTGAAGGTCCGTGCGAAGCGGAGATAGAGTGCTGCGATGGAGCACGCCTCGGGGTCGGGGCGGTGTCCGTGTCTTCGTCGTCCCGCGCACCGGCGTCAGCGCGCGCTTCGTCCTCTTCAAGGCTGCGCTGCATCAACTGGAGCAGACTCCGTGTGCTCCCGTCCGTCGCCGCGCCGGCGTCGGCGAAGAGATCGTCGAGCGGGTCGTGGATCGTCATCTTCGGTCGCTCGGGAGGAGTCGCCCCCGGACGGCGCAGGCCTTCGAGGCTGCCGGAGACGATGTACTTCGGCAGATCGAGCACCTGGCCCATGAGCGCCGGGTCGACCCCCTTCAGGAGGACGCCGGTCGACGTATGATCGCCGTGCGTCACCATTGTCGCGTTGATCAGGAACGGCGCGACGCCGCGGACCCCCTTCACGCCGCGCACCTTCTCCATGACCTCGCGGTACTCGCGGAAGTCGAGCGAGTACTTGAGCACAAGGACGTGCGCGTTCACCCCCAGGACCTTCTCGCGGAACTGCTCCTGGAAGCCCCCTGTCACGCTCATCACGATCGCGAGCGCAGCGACTCCGAGCGTGACGCCGAGGATGGCGAACGTGGTCCCTACCGAGACGAAAGCGCGCTTCTTCGAGCTGAGGTAGCGGACAGCGAGCGCGAGCGGATAGCCCATGGGTGGGTAGGCGTCGGAGGCGGCGGATGCGTTGGAAAGTGGGGGTGGTGACTCGTTAGCACGTCTCCCCGCGGCCCCGCTTCCTGGATCGCGGAGGAGGGGGTAAAATGGGTCCGGTCGGCTTGGGGCTTGCTTTGAGCTCCCCGTATCGTCGCGCTCTCGCGCCGTCGCGCTTACGTCACTTGGAAGGGCTTCGTATGACCGACCAGAACAACCCGTCGCGCCCGCCGCCCTTTTCGCGGGCCGATCCGCTGGCGCGGACGGCGAAGTCCGATCCCCCTGGACCGTACGGCGGCCAGGGGAACCTGGCATTGTCCACGGGGACACCCCCTCCGGCCAAGATCGACCCGTACGTCGGCAAGACGATCGATGGGCGGTACCTCGTCGAGAGCGTCCTCGGCGAAGGGGGGATGGGGATCGTCTATCGCGGGCGGCATCGCGTCATCGACAAGAAGGTCGCGATCAAGGTCCTGCGCGGCGAGATGGCGAAGGACAAGGAGATCACCGAGCGCTTCTTGCAGGAGGCGCGTGCGGCGTCGTCGATCGGGAACGCGCACATCATCGACATCAGCGACTTCGGGCAGCTCCCGGACGGGTCGACGTACTTCGTCATGGAGTACCTCGACGGCGAGAGCCTCTCCACGGCGAGCGAGAAACAGCGGCCGATGCCGATGCCTCGCCTCCTTCATATCGCCAAGCAGATCGCGCACGGCCTCGGCGCCGCGCACCTCGCGGGGATCGTCCACCGCGACCTGAAGCCCGACAACATCATGCTCATCAACCGCGGGGCCGACCGCGACTTTGTGAAGATCCTCGACTTCGGGATCGCGAAGGTCGGCGCGGAGTCGAAGATCACGCGCGCGGGGAGCGTCTTCGGGACGCCCCACTACATGTCGCCCGAGCAAGCGGCGGGGACGACGGTCGACAAGCGGACGGACATCTACGCGCTTGGCATCATCCTCTACGAGCTCGCGTGCGGGCAGGTGCCGTTCGACGCCGACAACTTCATGGGGATCCTCACGCAGCACATGTACAAGGCGCCGGTGCCGATCCTGGCGATCGTCCCGCCGCCCGTGGGGGTGCCGCCGGGGATGGACGCGATCATCCAGAAGTGCCTCTCGAAGAAGCCCGAGCAGCGCTACCCGACGATGGCCGCGCTCACCGAGGACCTCGAGAAGGTGCAAAACGGCCTCGTGCCCGACGCGGTGCCGGAGATGATGGCGCGATCGGGGGGGTTCAACGTGCCGGCCGACTACTTTCGGTCGAACGCCGGGATGCCCGCCCCCGTGCCAGGGACGCCGCTCGGTGCGCCGCGGACGAGGTGGGGGCTCTACGCCGGGGTTGCGGGGATCGCCACGTGCGTGGGGCTGGTGGTCCTCATTTTCGCGAAGAGCGGGACGACGCACGCGACGCCACGGCCGGCGGCGATCGTGATGGACTCAGTCGCGGTTCCTCCAGCGGTCAGTCCACCACCGACTGTGAACACGGGTACGGTTGGGGCCGTGAACAGCGCTTCTACGGCGCCCGAGACGACTGAAATCGTCATCTCGGTCGAGCCGCCGGACGCGAAGGTGACGCGGGACGGGAACGATCTCGGCGCTCTCCCTACATCGCTGCGCCTGAAGCCCGGTGAGGTCGTGGTGCTCGAGGTGACCCACGCCGGGTACAAGACGCAGAAGGTCTCGCTCGACGGATCGCAGCCACGGATGCTCGTCCGGATGGAGCACGCCGCGGCGAAGCCGGGGAAGCCGGCGACCCCGAAGCCCGCGCAGCAAACGGGGCCGGCGGCGGGGGACTTTCAGGATCCGTTCTTGAAGAAGTAGGCAGGGCTCCGCGTCAGGGCTTCTGCGCGAACTTCGCCCCGTCCCAGGCATACCGGAGGCTCTCGATCCCCCCCCACGGCAGGAGCAGCGGCTCGACCTGCCCGCCGGGCTGCTCCTGCGCCCAGGGATACGTCTTCTTCGTCCACCCGCGCGCGATCCCGGGCCGCACGTCGATCTCGAACGACTTGTGGTCGTCGGACGGGACGAACTGGACGAGCCCCTGGACGCGTTTCCTCTTCTGCTCGCGCCCCGTCTCGATCGCGAAGACGCGCACGATCGTCTCGCCGTCGAGCTCGTAGACGAAGATCGATTCGGTCTCGACCGGGTCGCGCGAGCCCGTGACGCTGATCCGCCGCACGCCGCGCACGACGAGGTCCGCCGCGCCGTCCCCCGTGAGATCCCGCACGCTCATGTCCTTCACGTCGTCGTCGTTGGCGAACTGCGAGAGCGTGAGCGCCGCGTAGCCGGTGCCGTTCTTGAACCCGGGGCCGAGGACGACGATGTCCTTCCCGATCAGGACGACCCGCTCGGGGCGCGCGTCGCCGCTCGCGTTGACCTGGACGTCGACGCGCGGCTTGAGGCTCGCGGGGACGTTGTGGTCTTGGCGGTAGAGCGCGAAGACGTCCTTGGAAAGGTCCTTCCCTTTGGTCACGTCCGGCGTCGCTGGCTCCTGCGCGCGCGCCTCGGCGAGCGTGCTCTTGAACGTGTCAGGCGGGGAGGGGGCTCCCGGTGCGCCCGGCGCCGGTTGCTGCGTGACCTCCTTCACCTTGGCGAACTTCGCCCCGTCGAAGCGGAACACCTGCGACTTCACCGCGCCCCACGGGAGGAGCACCGGATCGACGTCGGCGTTCGTTGGCTCCTTGTAGCTCGTCACGTCCCATCCCACGGCGGGCTCGATCGCGACCTCGATGTCGTGCCCCGCCACGTGCACGGTGTTGTCGACGTGGCTCGCCCCCGAGACGATGGCGATCTCGTGGCCGAACGTCGTCTGCGGTTCGTCGGTCTTGCCGAGGATGCTCCACACCTCGAAGTACTGCCGGGTGGTTCCGCCGAGCTGGATCTTGCGCTGGAGCACGAGGTCTTCCTTGGCGCGCCCCGTGATCTCCCGCGCATCGATGCTCGCCAGCTCGCCGCCGAGATCGCGGAAGAAGAACTGCGTGCCTGCGCGGTAGTGCGGTCCGCAGATGGTGAGGTACTGGTCGTAGACGGCGATGCGCTCTTTCATCGCGTCGCCCGCGACGTCGGCGACGATGTCGAAGCGGGGCGTAGCGCCGAGGAGCCCCTTCGGGACGAGAAGCCCCTCGACGATCGCCTGCTCGGGCTCGGTGAGGATCGGGGGGAGAGCTGCGGCGTGGGCCGCGTCCCCGTCTCCGCTGGCGACCACGGCGCGCACGGCGTTTGGTCCGTCGGAGTCGATGTACCGGACGCTCGCGCGAAGGCCCACGCGGGTCGTGTGCCCCTCGGGGAAGGCGGTCCAGGGGATCTCGACCTCGAACGTGTACCCGCCCGGTGAAGGAGCTTCGACGATCCGCGCGCCGGGCACGTCTCGTCCGCGCCGTGCCCCCGACGTGAACCGCACCACCCCCGCGCTCTCCCCCGGCTCCCCCGCGAACATACCGACGTCGTACGCCGCGAGGGCGCCGCCGTTGCCGACGGGGAAGGCGATCGAGAGGACCGCGTGGTCCTCGGTGTCGGCGAAGCGCGACGACCGGACGAACCCCGAGTCGCCCACTTCGCCTCCGACGTAGATGTGCGCGTCGTCGTACTGGAGACCGACGGCGAATGCGGTCTTGCTGGCGTCGCCAGAGACGACCTTCTTCGCGGCCGAGCGCGCGGGCCACTCGCGTAGCGACCCGTCCATCTTCACCGGGGAGTCCTTGTCGAGCCTGTCGAACCTCAGCCCGGAGGCCGTCGCGGCGATCTGCGCGTTCGACCGGTTGCGTCCGCCGCCGAGCGAATCGAGCCCCCCCTGGGCGAGCGCGGTGTCGCCGATAGAGACCTCGGGGAGAGGGGCGGGCTGCGCGCTCGCGTTGGAGGCGGACTTGGCGCCCGAAGAGGACGAAGAGGACGAGCCTCCGCAGGCGGCGAGGATGACGCTCAGTGCGAAGGGGAGGCGAAGGCGTTCCACGTTTTTCCCTCGGTTGTCACCCTCGGCGCCGGGGATCCTTCGTCGCTGCGCTCCTCAGGATGACGCGGACTCTTTAGCATCGCGCCTCACCGATGGCGGCGCCGCGTGCGAAGAAAAGAGCCGCTGGAAAAGTTTGACGACCTCGACAAACGGGATGATCGACGCCGAAAGCAGGAGCATCACCTCCCACTCGTAGATCGACAGCGCGTACGTCCGGAAGATGGGGCGGAGCGCGGGGACGAGGATCGCCACCAGGTGGATCGCTGCGCTCAGCACGACGCCAATGATCAGCGGCTTCGAGACGAGCGGCCTCATTCCGGCGATCGAAACGAGCGGCGAGCGGCAGTTGAAGGCGTGGAAGAGGGGCCCCAGCGCGAGGAGCGAGAACGCGATCGCCCGCGCGCGCGGCAGGACGTGGTTCCCCGTCGGATCCCACGGCCAGAGGTAGCAAGCGAGCGCCGTCCCCCCCATCCACGCGCCGACCGCGACGATCCCCCAGTAGTCGCGCGCAGTGAGGAGCCCCGACTTCGCCTTGCGGGGGGGCTCCATCATCTGCGTCGGGTCGGGGGGATCGACGCCGAGCGCCAGCGCCGGCAGGCCGTTCGTGACGAGGTTGATCCAGAGGATCATGAGCGGCGTCAGCGGAGGGAGATTCGGAATGAACGACGCGGCGAAGACCGTGACGAGCAGCCCGGCGTTGGACGACAGGAGGAAGAAGATGAACTTCTGGATGTTCCGCCAGATGGCCCGCCCCTCGCGCACGGCCTGAACGATCGTCGCGAAGTTGTCATCCGCGAGGACCATGTCCGCAGCCTGGCGCGCGACATCGGTGCCGTCCTTCCCCATCGCCACGCCGATGTGCGCCTCGCGGAGGGCCGGGGCGTCGTTCACCCCGTCGCCGGTCATCGCCACGATGTGACCGGCCTCTTTGAAGAGCTTCACGATCCGGAGCTTCTGCTCGGCGGTCACGCGCGCGAAGACGCGTACGTGGTCGATCTTCGCGACCAGCTCTGCGTCCGCCATCGACTCGAGCTCCGATCCGCTGAGCGCGATCGCCCCTTGATCCCAGAGGCCCAGCTCGCGCGCGATCGCGACCGCCGTGAGCTTGTGGTCTCCCGTGATCATCACGGCGCGGACCTGCGCCTCGGCGCATGCGCGGATCGCCTCCTTCACCCCGACGCGCGGCGGATCGATCATCCCGACGAGCCCCAGGAACGTCAGCCTCTTCTCGAGGTCCGCGCCGTGGTGCTCGCTCTCTCGCTCCCCCTGATCGAGGTCGCGCTTCGCCACCGCCAGAACGCGGAGCGCTTCGCCGCTCATCCGCTCCGCCTCGTGGATGATCCGCACCCGCTCCGCTTCGTCGAGCGACGTCACGCCGTGCGCCGTGGCCATCTTGGAGCAGAGCGGGAGGAGTACGTCGGCGCTCCCCTTCGTGTGGATCACCTCACGCCCACGCGCGTCGAGCGTCACGATCGTCATGCGCTTCCGATCGCTGTCGAACGGCACCTCTTTCAGCACCTGGTGCCCCGGGAGCACCGACTCCTTCGGGACCCCCCCTTTCGAGGCGAGCGTGAGGAGCGCGGCCTCCGTCGGGTCGCCCGTGATCTTCCACTTTCCGTCCTCGGTCTGCGCGAGCGTCGCGTTGTTGCAGAGGGCGACCGTGGCAAGCAGCTGGTTTAGCGGCTCCGCGGCGACGGCGACCTTCTCTTTTCTCCCGGTGTGGACGATGTCCCCTTCGGGGGCGTACCCGGTGCCGGTGACGTCGAAGCGCTCGTCGCCCGTGAAGAGCTCTCTGACGGTCATCTCGTTCTGCGTGAGCGTTCCGGTCTTGTCCGAGCAGATGACCGTGGCGGCCCCGAGTGTCTCCACGGCGGCGAGCTTGCGGATGATCGCTCCGCGCTTTGCCATCCGCTGCATCCCGAGGGCGAGCGTGATCGTCGTGATCGCCGGGAGCCCTTCCGGGATGGCGGCGACGGCGAGGCTCACCGCCTCGAGAAGCAGCTCGTGGAGGGGACGGTCCCCCTTGATCGCGCCGCGCAGGAAGAGGAGGCCCGAGAGGGCGAGACAGGCCCAGAGGATCCGCTTGCCGAAGTGGGCGAGCTTCTCTTCGAGAGGGGTCGTGCGCTCGCCGGCGGTGTGGATGAGGACGCTCAGCTTGCCGAGCTCCGTGTGGACCCCGGTCGCGACGACGATCGCCCGCCCTTTGCCCCGGACGACCGAGGTCCCCACGAAGAGCATCGTCGCTCGGTCGCCGAGCGGCGCGTCGTGAGGAAGCGCGGCGCGCGCGTCCTTTCCGGCTGGCATCGACTCGCCGGTGAGCGCCGACTCCTCGACGGCGAGATCGATGGTCTGAAGAAGTCTCGCGTCGGCCGGCACCGCGTCGCCCGCTTCGAGCTCGAGCAGGTCACCGACGACCACCTCCGCCGCGTCGATCGAGGCAACCGCCTGATCACGCCTCACGCGCGCTCGCGCGCTCTGCATCTTCTCGAGGGCGTCGAGCGCCTGCTCTGCCCGTTGCTCCTGGTAGAACCCGAGCACCGCGTTCAGGGCTACAATCAGGAGGATCGCGATCGCATCCCCGAACCGAACGAGCATCGGCTCGAGCGAGCGCGACGCGCCATTCACCAGCGCGATCACCGCCGCGACGAGCAGCGTGAGAACGATCGGGTTCGCGAACTGAGCGATGATCCGTTTGAACGCGCTCGGCTTGGCCTGCTTCGGCAGCTCGTTCCGCCCGAACTCGGCGAGCCGGCGGGTCGCCTCGTCGGTCGTGAGGCCGCGGGTCGGGTTCCCGACGCATCGCTCGAGGACCCGCTCGATCGGCTCCGAGTGGACGCGCGCCTTCGGCTCGGCTTGATGAGAGCCGCTCTTCATCAAGGCCGCCCGCGCGGCGCTACGCCCCCCCGAGCTCAGCTCTGGCACGGCTGGATCACCGACCCGCTTTCTTCTGCTGCGATTGCTGCTGATGCTCGGCTTCCATTTCCTCGAGCGCCGCCGCGAGCTCGTCCTGCTCGGCCTGCGACGACGCCGCCGCGGTCCCCGGGGCCCCCGCCGTGGCTTCGACGCGCGCCTGCACCGGGACCGCGGGCTTCGGCTCTTCGGGGGGGAGCATCCCCATCTTCCGCTTCAGCGCGACGAGATCCTCGTCCGCGCCGTGCGTCTTTTCGAGCTGCTGGAAGCGCGACGCGAGGACATCCCCCGTGTACTCCTCCGACAGCTCCGCCCCCGCCTCGGCCTCGGCCTCGATCTGGTCGATCTTCTCCGCCATCCGGTCGAACGTCTCGAACGCGCTCGCGTCCTTGAGACCGCTCATCGTCTCCTGGATCGCGCGCTGCGCTTCGGCGCGCTTCTTCCGCGCGATGAGGACGTTCTTCTTCCGCTTCGCCTCCTCGATCTTGTCGTTGAGCATGCGGAGCGCCTTCTTCAGCTGCTCCACCGCCGCCTTCTGCTTCGTCCACTGCTCCTGGTAGGCCGTGGCCAGCTGTTCGTGCTCCCGCTTGCGGGCGAGCGCCTCCTTCGCGAGGTCCTCGCTTCCGTTGCGCAGGGCCATCATCGCCCGCTGCTCCCACTCGCCCGCCTTGGCTTGCTCTTGCTCGAGCTGCTTGGCGAGCCGCTTCTCGTCGGCAATCGACGCGGCCACCTGCTTCTTGGCCTCGGTGAGCTGCGTGTTCATTTCCAGGACGACCTGGTTCAGCATCTTCTCGGGGTCCTCCGAGCGGCTGATCAGGTCGTTCAGGTTCGATTTGATGAGCTGCGCCAGGCGGCTGAAGATCCCCATCGTCCTTCTCTTCTCGTTTTCGCGTTTCGCGTGGCTACGTCAGGCGTTCTTCTTCGACAGCTCGGACAACACGGGCACCTGTTGCACGAGGGTCATGTCCAGCTCGTCGAGCGTCGCCTCGAGCTCGTTGAAATCGAGGTTCTCGAGCTCGAGCGCGGCGCAGAGGACGATCTGCTCCCCCTCCAGGCCGAAGCTCGTGTGGACGAGCGCCCGCGCGTTGAGCTCGAGGAGCTTCCGGTAGAGGGAAACGTGGTCGGCTTTCGGCGCGTCTCCGATGTGGACGCGGAAGACGACCAGCGGGGGGTCCACCCGGAGCGCGATGGGGGGCATCCGGTCCGAGGAATGAACGAGAAACGTCCCCTCTTGCCCCTCTACCGCCGAAAACCGCCGGTTTAGCGCCCCCAAGTAGGCTTCGACGTCGCGTAGCGTCCGCATCTCCCGCTCCCTTTGGGACGCGAGCGTACCGCGAAAGCTCGCGCCCGAGAGCCCGACTTGCGTGCTACGGTCCAAGAAGCTCGAGCATGGCTGATTCCGGCTCGCTGGTGGGAACGGTAGTCGGGGGCCTGTACAAGGTGCGGCGCCTCATCGGCCAGGGTGGCATGGGGGAGGTCTATGCGGCCGATGGGAAGGGGGGAGACAAGGTCGCCCTCAAGGTCCTCCACGACCGCGCCGCGCAAGACCCCGATCTCGTAGCCCGATTCCAGCGCGAGGCGTCGATCGCCGCCCGCATCAAGAGCCCTTACGTGGCCGCGATCCTCGGCGCCGGGAAAGACAGGAACGGGCGCCTCTGGATCGCCTTCGAGCGTCTCGAAGGGGAGGGGCTCGACGAACGGCTCCGGCGAGAGCAGTACCTCTCCTTCGCGGACGTCGCGCCGATCGTGGACGACGCGCTCCAGGGGCTCGACGCCGCGCACAAGGCGGGGGTCATCCACCGCGACATCAAGCCCGCGAACCTGTTCATCGAGAAGCGGAAGCTGACCGCGAAGCAGATCAGCCAGGACGCGCCCGAAGAGCGGACGAGGATCCTCGATTTCGGCGTCTCGAAGATGCGCTCGCGCCAGGGACGGAAGAGCGAGCCGTCGCTGACCGCCTTCGATGCCACGCTGGGAAGCTTCGCGTACATGGCACCGGAGCAGGTGCGTGGGAGCGCCCGCGTGGACGAGCGCGCGGACCTCTATGCGCTCGGCGCGGTGGCGTTCCGCGCGCTCACGGGGCGCCTCCCGTTCGAGGGGACGAACGCCCTCACGCTCATCGCGCTGAAGCTCGATCGCGAGGCTCCGACGCTCACGCGAACGACGGGGGACGAGTGGCCGGCGTCGATCGAAAAGTTCTTGTCGAAAATGATGTCGCGCGATCGCGAAAAGCGATTCGCGACCGGGCAGGAGGCGATCGAGTCGTGGCGGAAGGTGTGTCGCGTGATGGGGAACGCGCCGCGCCGCGCCCCTCCGCTCGTGCCGCTGCGCGAGGAGCGCACGGACGTGACGTCGGGGACGTACCCGGGGAGCGCTTCCCCGGTCGGCGACCCACGGCTGCGGTGAGCATCGAGGCAGGTCGAGTCAGCTCGGCCAAATCCTGCGCTTGAGCGAGGTCAAGAAACGTCAACAAACGGCGCCATTGACAGGTGCGCTCGCCTCCCCAGCGCACGAATCGTGCTACGGGCCCGAGGGTAATCATGAAGCACCCTTTGTTCTTCGCTTCCCAGGTCGTCCTCGCGGTCCTAGCTCTCGTCGGCGCGCAAGCGTCAGGCTGCAACGGCGACCTCGAAAGTCCCAGCGACGGCGGACCCGATGCGGCCGACGCGGGCGCCGACGTCACCGACGACGGCATCGCGAACCTCCCCCCGCTCGACGGGAGCACGAACTGCACGGTGGGTGGGAACTCGAACTCGACCGCCGACTACGTCGATTTCTGTCTCCAGAAGCAGATCCTCGTCGCGGAGCACAAGGTGTTCAATCCCGACGCAGGGATCGCGTCTTCGTGGAGCGCGACGACCGGCGCACCCGACACGGACGGCGGCGCCATCGTCTACGATCTGAACGACAACGTCGCGTACGGCGCGTCGCTCGGGCTCTACTCGATCAGCGCCGGCGAATACGGCGACACGGAGATCGCCGGGACCATCGTCGCACCGGACCTGACGGCGCTCTCCGCGCTCGTCCAGGCGGAGCTCACGACGCTCCCGGCGTCGTACGACGGAGAGCTCTATATGCGTCTGCGCCGCTTTGCGCAGGGGCTCGACGGCCTCCAGGAAACGGCGGACGGAGCGGCGAACGGCGCGCCTATCAACGCGCTCGCCGACGCGTACGGGAGGGCGATCTACACGAGCTACTTCCACTCGCTCGCCGCGGCCCCGGTCACCGATGCGGGGACGGACGCGGCGGCGGACAGCGGGGTCGCTGACGCGGGCGACGCGGGAGAGGACGGCGGCGACGACGCAGGCGGCGATGCCGAGAGCGACGCAGGGATCGCCAACGTGCCCGTCGCCGACGGGATCCTCGGTGTTGCCCAGCCGGGAGGCGGGTTCCTCTACAACGTCGATCAGGCGGCGTCGGGCGCGCTCGCGCTCGCCGATCTCGCGAGCCGGCACCAGACCGACGACCCCGCCAACGCCGCCATCTGGGCCCGCGCCGCGGGTTCCATCTTCAACCACCTTTACACGCGCGCGCGCCACGCGTCGGGCCTCTATTACTCCTACCTCGTGACGAGCTCGGACCCGGACCACGATGCGCTCGCGTCGGTCCTCTCGCCGAACGACCAGCTCCTCACCGAGACCCAGGCGTCGGTAGCCGAGTCGCTCATGCGCACGAGCGGCATCGTCACGACCGACAACGTTCAGGAGCTCTCGCTCTACCCGTTCCGGGACCAGATCAAGTCGCCGTTGAACGGGCTCAAGGGGATTGCGAGCGACGGCGGGGTAGGGTTCAACCTCTGGGATCCTACGTCGACCGTTGCCACGACCACCTTCTGCACGACGGTCGACGACGCCTCGGCGGCCTGCGGGGGGAGCGGCTTCTTCGTCCGCTACCTCCCCTCGAGCACGGGGCTCGACAACAGCTCGAAGACCATCCGCGGAAACGCGCTCCTCTGGGGGGCGATCTACCGCTCGCTCGTGCTCCCGGGGACGGCCGCAAGCATCGACTACGAGCCGCTCCAGGCCCTCTTCGAGTTTCAAACGGGGGTGCCGGGGGACAGCTTCCTCACGCTCGTGTTCAACCAGGCGAGCTACCCGAACGCCGTCACCGCGGGTCTCGGGCTCCTCCCCAGCAGCCCGAGCTTCACGGCGCAGGCGAACGCGTATGCCATCGAAGCGCTTACGGAACAGTGGATAGGGGAGCCGGACTGCCCGCCGGAATTTTACTGAAAGGGCCCCAAGCGACGTTCTTGCAAGGGATCGGAGGAGGCGTGGTACAAACGGAAGCGTGGAATCGACCATCGTCGCGAAGGGAAAGCTTGAGGTTCGCGGCGGTTCCCTGAAGGTCACGCGGGGCAAAGGGAACAAGACCGAGCTCGACATCGGGCCCGAGACCAGCGTCGTTGGTCGAAATGAAGCGTGCGACCTCGTCCTCGACGACAAGAAGGTCAGCGCCGTCCACATGGAGCTCGTCGCCACCGAGCGCGGGGTCCGGGTGCGCGACCTCGGCTCCAGGAACGGAACGTTCCTGAACGAGACGCGAATCGGCGAGGTCTACCTCCTCAAGCCCACCGTCCTCGTTTGCGGCGAATCCGCGCTCGAGTTCAACCCCTCGACGCCGGAGCAGGTCGAGGTCCCGGACGTCGCGGAGTTCGGCCCGCTCGTCGGGACGAGCGCGGTCATGCGCGGCGTGTTCGAGCGCCTGCGCAAGGCGGCACCGACGGAGCTGACCGTCCTCATCACGGGAGAGACCGGCACCGGCAAGGAGCTCGTCGCGCAGGCGATCCACGAGGCGAGCGCCCGCACCAACAAGCCGTTCGTCGTCGTCGATTGCGGCGCGATTCCGGCGACGCTCGCGGAGAGCGCGCTCTTCGGTCACGAGCGGGGCTCGTTCACCGGCGCCGTCGACAAGCGCATTTCACCGTTCGTCGAGGCCGACGGCGGGACGATCTTCCTCGACGAGCTCGGCGAGCTCCCTGTCGACGTGCAACCGAAGCTTCTTCGCGCGCTCGCCGAGCAGCGCATCAAGAGCGTCGGGTCGAACTCGTACCGCCCGGTCAACGTCCGCGTCATCGCCGCCACGCGCCGCGACCTCGTGCGAGAAGTGAACGCCGGGAACTTCCGGAGCGACCTTTACTTCCGCGTCGCGCAGCTCAAGGTCGAGCTCCCCGCCCTCCGCCAGCGGCTGGAAGACATCCCCGGCCTCGTGCGCCGCATGTGCGCCGATCTTGGCGAGAAAGCGGCGTACAACCGCATCTCGAGCGATTCCCTCGAGCGCTTGATGCGTCACGACTGGCCGGGAAACGTCCGCGAGCTCCGGAACGTCGTCGCCGTCGCCCTCGCCTTCGGGAAGGAAGGGCCGCTCGAGCTGGCGCAGTACCTCGCGCCGATGTCGAGCGCCGCCGCGGAGTCGACCCCGACGCGCGGTCGCACCTTCCAGGACGCCAAGCGCGACGTGCTCGCGCGGTTCGAGCGCGAATACTTCACCGCGCTCTACGCCGAGTGCAGCGGGAACGTCAGCGAGATTGGTCGCCGCGCGGCGATGGAGCGGGCGCACGTTCGCGGGTATCTGCGCCGCCACGGCATCGGCGACGCCAAGGCGAACGCGAAGAACGACAAGGACTGAGTCGTCGGAGGCGCGCAGAGCGCGAGCGGAGTCCTCGTCTGCGTGTCTGTTGCGCTTGGCGTGTATCGCCGTGCCGTCGTCGAGATGCGGGATGCCGTGGACGAGGTAGCGGAGCTGGTCGTCGAGATGCCGGATGCCGTGCCACGGAGTGTCGCATCTCGTCGTCGAGACGCCGGGTGCTCTCGACGAGGTGGCGGATCTCGTCGTCGAGATAGCCGATGCCGTGCGACGACATGCCGCATCTCGTCGTCGAGATACCGAGTGCTCTGGAGGAGGTGGCGGATCTGGTCGCCGAGGTCGCCGATGCCGTGCGACGACACGACGCAGCTCGTCGTGGAGACGCCGAGTCCCGTGGAGGACGTCGCGGATCTCGTCGCCGGAGTCGCCGATGGTGCCCGCGGCTTGCCCTGCCAGGACCGGGCCTTAAGCTGTACTCAGCCCGTGTCCCGCCGTCCGCTCATCCCGTTACCTCTCCTGATCAGCACGCTGTGCGCGCTCCTCGCGCTGCAGATGGCGTGGCGGGACCCGCGCTATCTCCTCCCTTTCGCGCTGATCGTCGTGCTCGCCGCCCTCCCGCCGCTGTTGGCGCGCCGTCGAATGCGCTCGCTGCTCGTCTCCGGCGACGTGAAGCGAGTCCTGGGGACGTGGGAGTCGTCGATCGAGCGAATCATGTACCCGGAGACGATGGCGCCCCTCATGGCGGCGACGGCGTATGCGTCCTACGGCTGGATCGAGGCGGCGCGCGGAGCGCTGCAGCGAGCGGTCAAGGGGCCGGCGTGGGAAGCAGCGCTCGAGCAGCGCTTGTTCGTCGAAGCGCTCCTCGATACGTTCGAGGGGGAGCAGACGACCGCCCTGCTCAAGGCCGAAGCCCTCGAGCGCTTGCCTCTGCCGGACGCGGGGCCGCTGGCTCGCCGGAAAGTCGCACTCTTGCGCCGCGGGCTCGGTGCGCTCGTTCGTGCGTTCGCTCACCAGAGTCGGCGCGAGGATGAGCGTGTGCTCGAGACCGCGGCGTCGGCGTCCCCCCTCATCCACTGGGCGATGCGCTACGCGGGGGCCGTAGTCGCCATCGATCGAGGTCGCAGCGATCACGCGCGTGAGCTGCTCCAAGGGGCCCCGACGTGGCCGAAGGAGAGCGCATTCCGCTCGTTCCACGAAGAGCTCGAGGCCAAGCTGGCCTAGGCGCCCGAGGGCAACTCGTCCCCTCCCTCTGCCTTGAGCCGGCGCACTACGGCGCCGAGAGCCGGGGGCACGCCGGCCGACAAACGGCTACACTGGGAAACCATGGCAGCGACGGGAGTCACCTCCCTTCGCGGACGCACGCCAGCGCTCGCGAAGTACGAGGTGCTCGAGGAGATCGGCCACGGCGGGATGGCCACCGTCTACAGGGCGCACGACCCGCGCCTTGGTCGAGACGTCGCCATCAAGGTCATTCATCCGCACCTGCGCGACTCCCTCGAGGCCAAGCACCGCTTCTACGTCGAGGCGAAGGCGGTCGCGAAGCTCCGCCACCCGAACATCGTCGAGGTCTTCGACGTCTCGTCGGAGGGGGAGCCCGAGCAGTACCTGGTCGTCGAGCTGGTTCGCGGAGCGACGCTCCGAAAGGTGGTCGAACAGCGGGGGGCGCTCCCGCCCGAGGTCGCCGCCGCGCTCGGAGTCGAGCTCCTCGCGGCGCTGGCGCACGCCCACGCCGCCGGCGTCGTTCACCGCGACATCAAGCCGGAGAACGTCATGCTCGAGCACCGCGCCCCCCCCGCGCCGAGCGACGCGGCGAGCGCGCAGCCCGGCGAACGCATCCACGTCAAGCTGACCGACTTCGGCATCGCGAAGCTCCTCGACGCCCAGGGGGTCACCTCGACGGGGCAGGTCCTCGGCAGCCCCGCGCACATGGCCCCAGAGCAGATCGAGGGGGGGGAGGTCGACGGTCGCGCCGACATCTTTGGCCTCGGAGTCCTTCTCTACGAATGCATGGTGGGACACCTGCCGTTCGAGGGGAAGAACCCCGCGCAGGTGCTGAGGCGCGTCCTCGAAGGGATCTATCCCTCCGCGGAGCGCGAGAAACCGAAGGTCGGCAAGCGCTGGAGCGCCGTGCTCGATCGAGCGCTCGCGCGTCTCCCCGGCGATCGCTACGAGGACGCGCTCGCGATGCAGGCGGCGCTCGTGGGCGAGCTGAAGCTCCTCGGGGTCGACTCGCCCCGGGCCGAGCTCGAGGCATGGTTCGACGACCCGGCGGGTTACGCGGAGCGAAGAGAGGCGGCGCTGATCGCGAAGCTGTGCGAGCTCGGGCGCGAGCGGCGGGCCCGGGGGGACGCGCTCGCAGCGGCGGCGCACTTCAACCGCGCGCTCGCGTACGCGCCGCACGACCCCGCCCTTCTCAAGATCGTCGCGACGATGCACCGCGCGCGAGCCTCGCGCGACCTCGCCGCACGGATCCTCCCGCTCGTCCTCGTTTCGGCGGCGCTCGGCACGGGTGCCTTTTTCGTGACCCGCGCGCTCAGGCGGCACCCGTCCGCGATCGCGTCGAGCGCGCCCGCTCCCCTCTCTCCCGCCGCTTCTCCCGCGACCCAGGCAACCGAGGCGCCCGTAGACCACGCCCCCCCCACGCCGCCCCATCCGCGGTCCGTCGGCGCGCCGCTTCCGCACCCGGCGGCGGTGAAGACCGTCGAGCGGAAAATCACCATCGGCGCCACCTACCCCCAGTTCGGCCTCTTGATGGCGATCGACGGTGTCCCGCAGGGGGAGGCACACGAAGGGCTTACGATCACGCTCGACGGGAAGCCGCACGATCTCCGCTTCAGTTGCATGAAGGACGAGTGCGAGCCGCTGTCGAAGAGCATCGCCGCCGGGGACGAGAGCCCGGTCTCGTTCCCGGTGACCCTCACGATCAAGCCTGCGAGCCTGGTCGTCGAGGGGGACCCGTCCCTCGTCTACGGCATCGAGGAGTTCCCGTCGGTCGGGGTTCGCGTAGGCGTCCCCGTGTCCGTCCCGATCAAGCACGGCAACTACGTCGTGCACGTGGTCGAACGAACGTCCGGGCGGCGCGTCACCGGGACGCTGAACCCCGGCCGGGAGGCCCACGTTCCGTTCTCGAAGGATCCTCCCCCCGCGCCCCCCTAGTCTTCCCCCGCTTGCCCCCCCGCTTGGGAGAGGACTGGCGCAAGAAGATCGGAAGATGGGAAGCTCTCGTTTCGGCGATGCGCGCTCCCAGGTCCCCGATCCTCGCGTTTGCGTTCGCGCTGCTCGCGCTCGCCGCGCCGCTCCTCGCGGGGGGCGTCGCGCGCGCCGACGAACAGAGTGAGCTCGACAAGGTGCGCGCCTCGTACCTGGCGCACCAGTACGACGACGCCGAGCTCCGCCTCCGCGCGATGCTCGACCCGATGCACGGCACGCTCCACGATGCCGCGTTCATCACGCAGGCGCGCATGTACCTGGCGGCGGTGCTCCTCGTGAAGGGGAAGCAGAAGGAAGCGAGCTCTCTCCTCGAGAAGCTCCTCCTCGACGATCCACAGTACGAGCCCGATCCGCTCAGCTTCCCCACGGAGGCGATCGACCTCTTCATCGACACGCGCACGGCGCTGCGGGAACGTCTCAACGAAGAGGCGGAGCGGCGCGCGCGCTTCGAGGCCGCAGAGCGGGCGCGCGCGGAGGAGAAGAAGAAGCGGGAGGCAGAGCGCGTGGCGACGCTCGAGAAGCTCGCCGCGCAGGAGAGCGTCACCACCGTGCACTCGCGTTGGGCCGCGCTGGTCCCATTCGGCGCTGGGCAGTTCCAGAACGGAAAGGCCCCCCTCGGCTGGGTCTTCCTCGCGACGGAGGCGGTCTGTCTCGTCGGGATGGCCGTGACCGTCCCGCTTTATTTGACCGACCTCCAGAGCCGCTCCGACGAGTACCGCGCCGGAAACGACGCCGAGGCGCAGGAGTACATCAACCGCGCCTACAACGTGTTCTATGCGAACCTCGCGTTCGCCGGAACGTTCGCCGCCGCGTCGGTCATCGGGGTCATCGAGGCGCAGGTGAACTACGTCCCCTCGGTCGTCGAGGTGAAGCACCGCGCGATCCCGCCTGTCTCGTCCGCCTCATGGAGCCTCTCGCCGCTTGTCGGCCCCGCCACAGGCGGCGGCTTGACGCTGGGGGTCACTGGACGCTTCTGAGCGCGGGGCGCAAGTACGCGCTATTCTTATTGGATGCCCGCACCTGGCTTCGCCGGCAACGCACGATACGAGATCGTGCGGAGGCTCGGAGCAGGGGCGAGCGGCATCGTCTACGAAGCGCGAGATCGCGAGCGTCAGGCGCGCGTCGCCCTCAAGACCCTCACCCGGCTCGACGCGAGCGCCCTCTACCGCTTCAAGCGTGAGTTTCGCGCGCTCGCCGACGTCGTCCACAAGAACCTCGTTCGGCTGCACGAGCTGGTCTCGGACGATGACGACTGGTTCTTCACGATGGAGCTCGTCGAAGGGGTCGAGTTCCTCGAGCACATCTGGAGGCGGAAGCCCCCCCCGGACCAGACGGGCACGAATCCGGTGCAGTCGCATTCACGGGTGCGGGACGCCGAGCGCCCGCGGCGTTCCTCCGCCCCCCCTTCCGGCCCCGTCCACGCCGACTACAAGCGCCTGCGCGCGTGCATCATCCAGCTCGTCTCCGCACTCGAGGCGCTCCACGCTGCCCAGAAACTGCATCGCGACATCAAGCCTTCGAACGTCCTCGTCGCCAACGACGGCCGGGTCATCGTCGTCGACTTCGGGATCGCCAAGGACATGCGCGAGAAAAAGGGGGACGTGACCGAGGCGGACTCCGTCGTCGGAACGCCTCTCTATATGGCGCCCGAGCAGGCCGTCGGACACGAGCTCACCCCTGCGGCCGATTGGTACGCGGTGGGGGTCCTCATGTACGTCGCCATCACCGGCCGGCCTCCAATCGAAGGGGACGCGGTCGACGTTCTGATGGAAAAGCAGCGGAAGATCCCCGACGCGCCGCTCACGATCGTGGGTGACGTCCCGCCGGATCTGAACGCGCTCGTGATGGATCTCCTCCAGATCCTCCCGGAGAAGCGCCCCTCGGGGCGGGACATCCTCGCGCGCCTCGGCGTGAACGAGGCTCCCGTCTCATTGCCCCCGCGGAACGCCTCCTCGAGCGGGAAGTTCCCCGCAACGCGCGCTCCGTTCGTCGGCCGCACGGAAGTGATCCTCCAGCTGCGCCAAGCCTTCGACAAGGTGCGGAACGGAACCGGCACGATCGCGCTCGTCCAAGGGACGAGCGGCATGGGAAAGTCGGCCATCGTCCGGCACTTCTTGGACGAGCTCGCGGACGAGCACGCTGTCGTCCTCGAAGGGCGCTGCTACGAGCGAGAGTCGGTCCCGTACAAAGCCTTCGACAGCGTCATCGACGCGCTCACGCGGCACCTCCTCCAGCTGCGAGGCGCCGAGCAGGGGGCGCTGATGCCCCGCGACGTGGCGGCGCTCGCGCGCCTCTTCCCCGTGATCGACCGCGTCCCCGCCGTGGCCGATGCTCCGCGCCGCTCGACCGACGGCGCCGATGCGCAGCAGGTCCGCAAGCGAGCATTCGTAGCTCTTCGCGAGCTGCTGTCCCGGCTCGGCGATCGCCACCCCCTCGTCGTCGTCATCGACGACCTTCAGTGGGGCGACGTCGACAGCGCGGCCCTCCTTCGAGAGCTCACCGCGCCGCCAGATCCACCGCTCATGCTCCTCGTGCTGTCGTTCCGCTCCGAGGACATCTCGACGAACGCCGCGCTCGCGCAGATCATCGATCGGACGCACGGGCTCCCCGCCGGTCGCGAGACGATCTCGATCAGCCTGGATGCGCTCTCGCCGAGCGAAGCGAAGCGCCTCGCGAAGGATCTCCTCGGGCTCGACGCGCAGCGAGCGGATGACGGGCTCGCCGATCGCATCGCGTCGGAGTCGGGCGGCAGCCCGTTCTTCGTGGGAGAGCTCGTCCGCTTCGCCCGGAGCACGCCGAACGCTTCGGCAAGCGAAGTGCGGCTCGAGACCGTGCTCCGCGAGCGACTCGGCGGGCTCGACGCCGGTGCGCTTCGGCTCCTGCAGATCACCGCGATCGCTGGGAGGCCCATCGCCCAGGAGATCGCGTTCCGCGCGGCGGCCTTGACCGGGGACGAGCGGCTCGTTGCGCTGGCCACGCTCCGGACGGCGTCGCTCGTCCGATCGCAAGGGACGCGCGCCGACGATCGCGTCGAGTGCTTTCACGATCGCATTCGCGAGGCGGCCGTCGCGTCGATCGATCCGGAGACCCTCCGCATGCGCCACGCGGAGCTCGCGCGCGCGCTCGTCGAGTCGGGCGGGGCCGATCCCGAAGCGCTCTTCCTCCACTCGAACGCGGCGGGCATGACCGATCGCGCCCGCGAGCACGCGATCAACGCCGCGAAGAAGGCTTCGTTGGCACTCGCGTTCGACCGCGCCGCGCAGTTCTATCGGCTCGCGCTCGAGCTGATGGGCCCCACGGAGGAGCGGTCGGGGTCGTTGCGCGTGGAGCTCGCCGACGCGCTCGCGAACGCGGGCCGCGGCGCGGAGGCGGCGGAGGAGTACCTCTCGTCGACCGCGAGAGCGAGCGCCGCCGACCGTCTCGCGCTCCAGCGGCGCGCCGCGGAGGAGCTCCTCTTCAGCGGCCACGTCGACCAGGGGATGGACGTCATCTCCGACGTCCTCGCCCATTTCGGCAAGGGCTTCGCGCGAAAGAAGTGGCAAGCGGTCTTGACGCTCCTCGCGCTGCGAATGTGGCTCCTTTTTCGCGGCCTCAAGTTCACGCGGCGCGACGCGAGCGCCGTGGCCGCCACGGAGCTCATCAAGCTCGATGTTTACCTGTCGGCGTCGATCGGCCTCAGCGTCGTCGACAACATCCTCGCAGCTCCGTTCGCAACGCGGAACCTCCTGGCGTGCCTGAACGTGGGGGAGCCTTGGTGCATCTGCCGGGCGATCTGCCTCGAGCTCTTGATGGTCTCGAGCGAGGGGCGTCCGGTCAGGAACAAGGTCGAGCGTTATCTTTCGCACGCGCGCACGCTCGCAGAGCAAGTGAAACGCGCCGACTCGAACGCGCTGATCCTCGCGGCCGAGGGGCTCGCCTGCCACTTCCGTGGCGAGTGGTCGAGGGGCTTCGAGGAGATGAGCAGCGCGCTCGCGATCTACTCCGACCAGGCGTCCGGCGCGTCGGCCGGCATCCGCGCGCTCGTCGGGCAGAACTTCACGATTCGCTGGGAGATCGACACGTTCCGCTACTTCAGCCTCGCCGCGCTCGTTCAGCTCGGCAAGCTCGACCAAGTGGAAGAGCAGCTCACGCGGTACCTGCGCGACGCGAAGGAGCGCGGCGATCTCTACATCCAGACGAACCTCCAGATCGGCGACACGAACATCTGGTGGCTCGCGCGCGGCACTCCGGACGAGGCCGAGGCGGTCGTGACCGAGGCGATGCATCGCTGGTCGAAGCGCTCGTTCCAGATGCAGCACTGGTGGGAGATGCAAGCGCTCGGGCAGGCCGATCTCTACCGGGGGAAGAATGCGGACGCGCTCGTGCGGCTCCGCGGTCGGTGGGGGGCGCTGCGGCGGTCGCTCCTCATGCGCGTGCAGTACCTGCGCCTGCGTGCGATTCACCTCCGGGGCCGCGCGGCGCTCGCGCTCGCGACGGACGGGCGCGATCGCCAGGAGCTGCTCGCGGCGGCCGAGCAGGACGCCAAGCGCGTTCTGCACGAAGGGGTGCCGTGGGCCGATCCGATGGCGGAGCTCCTCCTGGCGGGAATCGCTCGCCAGCGGGGGGACCTCGACAAGGTGAAGGGGGGGCTCGAGCGCGCGGTCCGTGGCTTCGAGACGACCGACATGGGCCTCTGGGCGACGGCCGCGCGGCGGAGGCTCGCGGAAGTGACGGGGGGAGACGAGGGGAAGGCGCTCGCGGAGCGGTGCGACCAAGAGCTGAAGCGGATGGCGGTGAAGGAGCCGGAGAAGATGGTCCGGCTGATGGCGCCAGGCTTCCCGGGGAGCTGAGCGCAGCTTCGCGCTAGAGCGCTCTTCTTACGAACACGTCCTCGAGCGTCTCCCGCTTTGGCATCACGGCTTCGACGCACGCCCCCGTCGCGAGCGCCTTCTCGAGCACCGCGCGAAGTTGATCGTCCCCTTCGACTTCGAAGGTCATTCCTCGCCCAAGAGAGCGGGGGGCCAGCTTCATCGACGACAGCTCCTTCACGAGCGGCTCGCTCGCCCCGCGGAGGGTCACCTCGAAGCGGTGACCGCTCGCGCCGAGGAGGTCAGCGAGCGATCCCGAAACGACGATCTCTCCGCGACGAAGGATGCAGAGCCGGTCGCACAGGAGCTCCACGTCGCTCAGGATGTGGCTCGAGAAGAAGACGGTGCGCCCTGCCTTCTTCTCCTCGACGATCAGATCGCGCACCTCCTTCCGTCCTACGGGGTCGAGGCCGCTCATCGGCTCGTCGAGGATCAACAGCTCCGGCTCGTGCACGAGCGCCGCTGCGAAGCCGACCCGCTGAAGCATCCCCTTGGACATCGTGCGAACCGCTCGATCCATGGCGTCTGCCACGCCGAGCCGCTCGAGAACCTTCACGACGCGTCCCTCGAGCCCCGGTCCGTGCACGCCGTTCAGGCGGGCGCAGAGGGTCACGAACTCGCGCGGGGTCAGGTACGCATAGACGTATGGGTTCTCCGGGAGGAAGCCCACTCGCCCCATCGCGTCCGGCGATGGGGCGGCGATGCCGAGGATCGACGCGGTCCCGCGGGTCGGCGCAATGAGCCCCGTGAGCATCTTGATCGTCGTCGTCTTCCCCGCGCCGTTCGGGCCGAGGAAGCCGAAGATCTCTCCCGACTTGACGTCGAAGGTGACCCCGCGCACGGCTTCGACCTTCTTCCCCGTGAACGGCTTTCGGAACGTCTTCGCGAGGCCGTTCACGCTGAGCGCGGTGCTGCTCGAGGCCGTCATCGCTCGTCCGCTTCGGGGTCAGGGGGGCCCTGGTTCGCGCTCGGCGCCTCTGCGGCCGGCTCGCCGTCGGCGCCGTATTCGTGGAGCTTGTATTGAATCTTGCGCGTCGACACGCCGAGGATCATCGCCGCCTTCGACGTGGAGCCGCCGCAGGCTTCGAGGGTCTTCAAGATCGCGTACCGCTCGAGGTCGTGGATGGTCGACCCCGGGACTGGCGGCGCCCCCTCCCGTTCCATGTGGGGCACGAGGGCCGCGGGGAGGTGCTTCATCTCGATCCTCGGCTCGTTGCAGAGCACCACGGCGCGCTCGATCACGTTCTCGAGCTCCCTCACGTTCCCGGGCCACGCATAGGCCGTGAGCTGCGCGAGAGCGTCGTCGCTGAACCCCTCGATCGTTCGCCCGTTCTCCGCCGCGTAGCGCCGCAGGAAAAAGCTCGCGAGCGCGGCCACGTCCCCCTTGCGATCGCGCAGCGGGGGAAGCTCGACGGTCACGACGTTCAGGCGGTAGTACAGGTCCTCGCGAAACGCGCCCCGCTTGATCTCGGCCTGGAGGTCACGGTTCGTCGCGGCGATGATCCGCACGTCGACCTTGAGCGTCTCGTTTCCGCCGACGCGCTCGAAGCTCCGCTCCTGAAGGAACCGCAGGAGCTTCACCTGCGTCCCGCCGGGGATCTCGCCGATCTCGTCCAGGAAGAGCGTGCCGCCGTCGGCCTGCTTGAACCGCCCTTCGCGCCGCGTGACGGCGCCGGTGAACGCCCCGCGCTCATGTCCGAACAGCTCACTTTCGAGCAGGGATTCGGCGAGCGCCGCGCAGTGGAGCCGAATGAACGGCTTTCCGGCGCGCGGGCTCGCCGCGTGGATCGCTTCGGCGATCAGCTCCTTGCCCGTTCCGCTCTCGCCGGTGACGAGCACGCTCGCCTTCGTGGGCCCCACCTGCTCCACGAGCGACAGGATCTCCTGCATCTTCGGGTCGCTCGTCACGATGTGTCCGAGCGCATTCCTCTCGCGCAGCCGGTCGCGCAGCTGCCGCGTCTCCTGGAGCAGCCGCGCCTTCTCCATGGCGCGCTCGATCACCGCGGCAAGCGCCTCGAAATCGAGCGGCTTCGTTAAGTAGTTCTCGGCCCCCTTCTTCACGGCGGCGACGGCGCTCTGGATCGTCCCGAACGCCGTCATGACCACGAACACGGCCCCCGGCGCGGCGGCCTTCGCCTTTTCCATGAACGCGATCCCGTCCAGGCCGGGCATCTTCAGGTCGGTCAGGATCACGTCGGGGACGAAGTCCTCGAGCTTGCCGAGGGCCTTGAAGCCGTCTGCCGCCGTCTCGGTCGCGTAGCCGTCGTCCTCGAGGATCTCGCTCAGCGCGGCTCGCGCGTTCGCCTCGTCGTCCACGATGAGAATGCGTCCTCGCGTCGCCATTGGCCGCGCTCAGGCTGCCACACGACGCGCCATTCTGTCTCGCGCACAACATTCCAAGCCCTTGCGCGCCCGCATAAAACGTTCGAGTGCCTCGCACGAGACGTCGCACGAGCCGATGATCTGATGCTAAAAGCGGCTCAAACATGTTCACTACTTCTTCGGTCGCTTCGCGCGGGCTGCTCGCCTTCACGGCGCTCCCCTGGTTGGGTGTCGTTCTGCTCGTCGCCACGAGCGCACAGGCACAGGGCGGAGGGACGGCTCCCGCCCCCGCCGCGGCAACGCCCGCTCCGGCGGCGACCCCCGCTCCGGCCCCAGCGGCCACCGCGAGCCCCGCAGCTGCGCCGGCTTCCGCTCCCGCGGGCGGCACGTCGGGCCTGCTCGATACCCCGCCAGGTACACCCCCCCCGGGTGGCGCCGCTGCGGCAGGCGAGGTCTCCCCTGGACCAGGCGACGTCGCCGCTCCCGAGGAAGACGAGCAGACGCGCAACTGGAAGGAGCGCGATCGCGCGGTCGATGAGTCGGCGACCCTGACGGGCGGCGTCGGTCTCCTCCACCTGCAGCACGCGCAAGGGCTCGCGCCGGGGCAGTTCAACCTCGCGTTCGTGACCGAGTACTACACGGGGAACTTCCTCTGCACGTCGAGCTTCCCATGCTCGAATCAGACCGGCGGCGGCGTGATCACGAGCGACACGATGAACCACATCGGCGGCGATCTCGCGCTGTCGATCGGGCTCGCGAGCTGGCTCGAGGGGTACGCAGGGACGAGCGCCTATGCGAACTCGGACACCGCCAACCAGCCTTCGCTCCTGCAGGTCCTCGGCGACACCGACTTCGGCCTCAAGGCGTTCGGTAGCTTCGGGAAGATCTTCCACGCCGGCGGCGCCGCCGAGCTGTGGCTGATCAACGGCACCGGCGCGGTCGGCCTCGACGGCAGCGGGACGAGCGCGAAGTTTCGCGCGATCGCCACGGCGGATCTCCGCGGCACCGAGAAGCACACCCCGCTGCGCTTCAGCCTCAACGTGCAGTACTCGCTCGACAACTCGGGCGACGTCGTCTCCGCCTACGAGGCGAGCCAGAAGGGGGTCCCCGTTACGCGCATCGAGCGGTACGGCCTGAACTTCAACCGCGTCGACCACGTCGACATCGGGATCGGCGTCGAGGGGTTCTTCGTCGACGAACGGATCCGCCCGTTCCTCGAGTACAACATCATGGTCCCCGTGAACCGTCAGGGTTACCAGTGCCCGACGTCGAACCCGAGCGGCGACAACTGTCTCGCGCTCGACTCGCTCGCGCCGAGCAAGCTCACGATCGGCGGTCGTTTCCTCCCGTGGAAGCACGGCTTCGGGATCACCGCGGCGTTCGATATCGGCATCACCGGCCAGAACGACTTCATCGAGGAGATGGCGCCGATCCCCCCCTGGACGTTCTACTTGGGCGCCGGCTGGTCGGTCGATACGCAGGACCGCCCGAAGGTCGTCGAGACGAAGGTCGTCGAGAAAGAGACCGCCGCGGCGCCGGTGTTCGGCCACATCAAGGGGTACGTCGACGAAGCCGGGCACCCGGAGACGGGCGTCCCCAACGCGATCGTCGCGTTCGCGAACCATCCGGAGATCACGTCGCTCGCGTCCGGGCCGGACGGCCACTTCGCGACGCTGGGGCTCCCCCCCGGCAAGTACGACTTCGCCGTGAAGGCCGAGGGCTACAAGGACGGCACCTGCACGGCGACGCTGTCCGACGCTCCGGCCCCCACGCCCCCGCCAGCGCCCGCGCCTGACGCGAAGGGGGCTGCAGACAAGGCTGCTGCTGCTCCGCCCCCCTCGCCGGGCATCTCGGACGTGAGCGTCACCTGCTCGCTCGAGGCGCTCCCGCGCATCGGCAAGGTGAACGGCCGCGTGCGCGACGCCGAGACCCGAAACGGCGTCCCGAACGTCGAGATCAAGATGGCGGACTCCGGCGGTCACGAGTTCACGCAGACGTCGGACACGAACGGGAACTTCCACTTCGACGGCCTCGCGCCGGCGAGCTACCAGGTCACGGCGAGCGCCGACGGGTACATGAACGACGTGGAGTCGGTCGACGTGAAGCCGCGCGTCGATACGCAGGCCGACCTCGTCATCATGAAGCGCCCGAAGGTCGCGCTCGTCGCGGTCACGCAGAAGGAGATCACGATCAGGCAGCAGGTCCAGTTCGCCGTGGACTCGGCGGTCATCCTGCCCGAGTCGACCGGGCTGCTCACGGAGATCGCCGACGTGCTCGAGCGCAACCCGCGCATTCACAAGGTCGAGATCCAGGGGCACACCGACAGCAACGGCGATGATCAGCACAACCAGGTCCTCAGCGAGGACCGCGCGAACTCGGTCCGCACCTGGCTCGTCTCCCACGGCGTCTCGGGTGACCGCATCGAGGCGAAGGGCTACGGCGAAAAGAAGCCGCTCGTGCCCAACGTCACGGAGGGGAACCGCCAGCGGAACCGGCGCGTGCAGTTCATCATCATCGATCAGGACAAGGCGGCGCCGCCGAAGTGACGGGCCGAGGCCCGTCATCCTGAGCGAAGCGAAGGATCCCCCAGGCTCACCCCCCCTGCTGCACAGGGGGGTCCTTCGTCGCTTCGCTCCTCTGCTCCGAGGCCCCCCCGGTCGATTGTCTCATCACTGCTTGCGATTCAACGCTTGCGGCGCTAGGCTCACGCGCCCAATTGGGAGTTTACGATCACCACGCGGACCCCAATCCGGGGCGCCGCGTTTTTTCTTTTGTGGTCTGACATTTCGCCTCGTGTTTCGCCGACTTCCGCCATGTCCCAGCTCGCCCGCACCAGCCTCAACCCCATCGACCGCACGCGTCTCGACGCCGTGATCGATCCGGTCGCGCGCGCCCACGGCGCGGAGGTCGTTGACCTCGAGTTCAAGAGCGAGCCCGGCGGTTGGGTCCTTCGGGTCTTCGTCGAGAAGCTCGGCAGCGCGGACTCGAACGCCGACACGCGCGACGCCGCCGTTGACCTCGACCTCTGCTCCGGCATCGCCCGCGACCTGAGCCCGGCGCTCGACGTCGCCGACATCGTCCCTCACCGCTACCACCTCGAGATCAGCTCGCCAGGCGTCGAGCGCCCCCTCCGGAAGGAGCGCGACTTCGTCCGCTTCACCGGCAAGAAGGCGAAGCTGAAGCTTCACGCCTCGAGCCCCGCGAGCCACGGGGAGAAAGTCGTCATCGGAATCCTGGGGGGTGTAGAGGCAGGCAGGGTCAAGGTGACCGACGGCCAGCGCCAGCACGCCATCCCCCTCGACCAGGTCGCCACCGCGCGGCTCGTCTTCGAGTTCGGACCCGCCCCGAAGCCGGGGAAGCACAAGAAGCAAAGATAACCAGAGTAAGAAGTAGCGAAAACGTTCAGAGGTTAGCCATGGCCATCCAGCAGCAACAGACCGCCCCCGATCCGAGCCTCCTCCAAGCGATCGAAATGGTCGCGAAGGACAAGGGGATCGACAAATCGCGGCTCATCAAGACCGTCGAAGAGGCGATCCTCAAGGCCGCGCAGAGCGTGTTCGGCCCGAACAGGGAGATGGAGGCGCGGTTCAACGAAGACACCGGCCAGGTCGATCTCTTCCAGTACATGACGGTCGTCGACGACGTGTCGGACGAGGAGCGCGAGATCGCGCTCGAGGACGCGCAGAAGGCGGGGCTCGAGGCGGAGCTCGGCGAGGAGCTCGGCTTCCAGATCTTCTGGCACCCGAACGACGCGAAGCGCGCCTCGGAGCAGGACAAGGAGTTCGGCGATCTGCTCAACGTGAAGCAGGCGCGGGCTGCCTTCGGGCGAATCGCGGCGCAGACCGCGAAGCAGGTCCTGATTCAGCGCGTCCGTGACGAAGAGCGCGACCTCATCTTCAACGAGTTCAAGGACCGCAAGGGGGAGCTCATCAAGGGGGTCGTCCGCCGGTTCGAGAAGGGGAACAACATCATCGTCGACCTCGGCCGCACCGAGGGGATCCTCCCTGTGCGCGAACAGACGCCGCGCGAGACGTACCGTCCCGGCGACCGCATCGTCGCCTGGGTGAGGGACATCGACCGCGAGGCGCGCGGCCCGCAGGTGATCCTGTCGCGAAGCGATCCCAAGCTCGTCGAGAAGCTCTTCGAGCAGGAAGTCCCCGAGATCTACGAAGGGATCGTCCGGATCGTCGCCTGCGCGCGCGAGCCCGGCGCTCGCTCGAAGATCGCGGTCACGAGCCGCGACGCGGATGTCGACCCGGTGGGTGCGTGCGTCGGCATGAAAGGCTCGCGCGTCCAGGCCGTCGTCCAGGAGCTCCGCGGCGAGAAGATCGACATCGTCCCGTACGACCGCGATCCGGCGCGCTTCGTCTGTGCGGCGATCCAGCCGGCCGAGGTCAACAAGGTCATCGTCGACGAGGCCGACGGCCGCATGGAGCTCGTCGTCCCCGACGAGAAGCTCTCGCTCGCGATCGGGCGCAAGGGGCAGAACGTCCGCCTCGCGGCGCAGCTCACGGGCTGGAAGCTCGACATCATCAGCGAGCAGAAGTTCAAGCAGATGGAGGAGGAGGCGATCAGCGCCCTCCAGCAGATCGAGGGGGTCTCGGAGACGATCGCCCGCTCGATGTACCGCCTTGGTTTCCGCGCTCTCGAAGAGCTCGCCGAGGCGAGCGAGCAGGAGCTGGCTGCCATTCCGGGGCTCGGCGGCGCCGAGGCGGCGCAGCGAATCAAGGACGCGGCCGAGACCACGATGGAGCGGCTGCGCCAGCAGCGCATCCAGGCGGCCTCGAGCCGCGTCGAGCCGCTCACCGAGCGGGAAAGGCTCCTGTTCGTTCGCGGGATCGGGGAGCGGACCATCCAGCTCCTCGACGAGGCGGGCTACAAGTCGGTCGAGGACATTCATCGCGAGGACGAGGACAAGCTCGCGATCAAGACCGGGCTCGGGATCAAGAAGGCGCGCGCCATCAAGCAAGGGGCGGAGCACTTCCTGTCCAGCGAGTCGAAGGTGATCGAGCTGGCGCGCCGCGAAGCGGCGCGTGCGGCGAAGGAGAGGACGGCGGCGGAGGCACCGCAGTCCTAGGCGGCGAGTCGAACAGAAGGAGCGAACGTGCAGGCCGTGGCGAACCGAGACGAGAACGAGCGAGATCCGAAGCTGACCGAGCGTCATGACGCGCGGTCGCAGCGGACGTGCGTCGGCTGCGGAGAAGCCGACGACGCGAGCGCGCTCGTCCGTCTCGTGCTCGGCCCGCGTTCGCCTGGCGCCGACGGAGCGGCCCCAATTGCCGTGGACTTCGCCGGCGGGACACACGGGCGAGGGGCCCACGTCCACGCGCGCCCGGACTGCCTGTCGCGCGCTGCGAAGAGCGGGCTGTCCCGCAGCTTCAAGGCGAAGGTCGAGTGCACTGCGGACGACCTCGCTCGTCAGATCGTGGACGGAAGCGACCGGCGCATCACGGGTCTGCTCGCGGGCGCCTGGAGAGCCCGCATGGCTGTCGCGGGAGCGGACGCCGCGACGGCGGCGCTCGACAGCGGGGCCCCTCTCGCCGTGGTCGCCACGGACGCGGGGAGTCTCATCGAACGTGGGGCGATCGGTCGGGCGATCGCCGAGGGACGAGCGGTGGCGTGGAAGGACAAGCAAACTCTCGGCGCGCTCTTCGGTGGGCGTGGCGAGGTCGCCGTCTGCGCCGTGTTGAATGACTCGATCGCGACCGAAATCGCGAGCGCGCGAACAATGGCCGATGCTGTCTCCGGTGGAACACGGCGAGGCGATGCCTCGGACGTGCCGCCCGGCGGCGGGCAGGGGCCGGGAAGAGGTACAGCATGCAGGTCTCGGGAGGCTCGATGAGCAAAGTGCGCGTTTACGAAGTGGCGAAGCAGCTGAACCTCGACCCGAAGCAAGTCGTTGCGCTGTTCCAGCAGGTCGGGATCAACGACGTTCGCAACCATATGAGCTCCGTGGAGCCCGAGGCGATCGAGCGCATCAAGCGCCTCCTCGAGAAGGCCAAGACGCACGATGTCGTCGAGGAGCGCGTGCGCTCCGACGGGCGTGTCGTCAAGCGCCGCGCGGTCGCCAAGCCCGCGACCGACGTGGCGTCCGCTCCGGCGATCCCCGCGCCCGCCCCGTCGGCGCCCGGCTCGTCCCGCGACGTCGCCTCCGTCCTGCGCGGGCCGAGCTCGCAGGTAGTGGAGCAGAATGGTCACGCGCACGTCACTGAACCCGTCGCCCGCGAGCGCGAGAGTGGGCGTATGCCCGTCGCGCGCGAGATTCCCGAGGAGCGAGCGAGCGTACGCGACGTCGTGAAGGCTCCGGCGTCGACGCCGAAGATTCCGGCTGAGCGCAAGAGCGCGCGCCTTCTCCGCGAAGAGGCACCCCCTCCGCCCCCTCCGGCGAGCGTTCACGAAGTCGAAGCGCCCGCGCCGGTCGTCGAGCCGTCGCCTGCCGATTTCGAGCCGGCGTCGTCGCCGGTCGCCGCGGCCGAGCATGGCGCCGCCGCCGTGCCGACGCCCCCTCCTGGGATCGAGTCTCCGCTGCCTCCGGGCGCGCGTCCGAGCTCGGCGCCCAAGACCGGAGTTGAGTACTGGACGGGGCGCCCAGGCGTCCCGATGCCTACGCCGGTGAATGCGCCGCGCACTGGGATCGGCGGCGGTCCCGCCGGGACGATGCCTCGCCGCGTTCAATACGATCCGCGCGCCGGGTCGGCAGGTCCTGCGGGGCGGCCGAACATGCGCACGGGGGGCCCGCAGGGGGCTCGCGGCGGCATGATGGGGCGCGGCGGTCCGGGGGGCCTGCGAGGGCGTCCGGGCGGTCCGCAGGCGATGCGTCGTGGGCCGGCGATGTCGTCGACCCAGGAGATGAGCGCGCACAAGAAGGTCATCCGGATCGAGGAGAACATCACGCTCCAGGGGATGGCTCAGAAGATGTCGCTCAAGGCGACCGAGCTGATGATGAAGCTCCTCGGGATGGGGATGAACGTCCACATCAACACGACGCTCGACGCCGACACCGCGAAGATCCTCGCGAGCGAGTTCGGCTGGGAGGTCGAGGACGTCGCGCTCAGCGAAGAAGAGTCGCTCGCCGAGGCGCGAGGCGAAGAGGCGAAGTCGGGCGTCGTGCCTGCCGCGGCCGCGACGACCGCAGTCAAGCCCGTCGTGATCGACGAGGACCAGGTCACCCGCCCGCCGGTCGTCACGGTGATGGGTCACGTCGACCACGGCAAGACGAGCCTCCTCGACAAGATCCGCAAGGCGAACGTCGCCGGCGGCGAAGCCGGGGGGATCACCCAGCACATCGGCGCCTACAAGGTCGAGACCGAGCACGGCACGATCGTGTTCCTCGATACGCCTGGCCACGAGGCGTTCACCGCGATGCGCGCCCGCGGCGCCAGCGTGACCGACCTCGTCATCCTCGTCGTCGCCGCGGACGACGGCGTCATGCCGCAGACGAAGGAAGCCGTCGCCCACGCCAAGTCGGCGAAGGTTCCGATCATCGTGGCGGTGAACAAGATCGACAAGCCGAACGCCGAGCCCGAGCGGGTCCGCCGCGAGCTCGTCGAGCTCGGCCTGCAGCCCGAGGACTGGGGTGGCGACACGATCTTCGTGAACGTCTCCGCGCTCACGGGCGAGGGGGTCGACACGCTCCTCGAGATGGTCGCTCTCCAGGCGGAGGTCCTCGACCTCCGGGCGAACCCGAAGACGGGGGCCACCGGCACCGTCGTCGAGGCCAAGCTCGACAAGGGGCGCGGCCCCGTCGCGACCGTCCTCGTTCAGGACGGCACGCTTCGCGTCGGCGACTTCGTCCTCGCGGGACCCGGCTTCGGCAAGGTCCGCGCGATGACGAACGAGCACGGCAAGCAGCTCCAGGAGGCAGGCCCCTCGACGCCGGTCGAGATCCTCGGCCTCTCGGACGTGCCGGGCGCGGGCGATCCGGTGCACGCGGTGAAGGACGCGAAGAAGGCGCAGGAGATCGCCGAGAGCCGAAAAGGGAAGATGGCGAAGAGCCTCATCCCTGCCACGGCGAAGGTGTCCCTCGAAGAGCTCTCGAAGCGGATCAGCGACAGCGATCAGCACGAGCTCCGCGTCATCATCAAGGGGGACGTGCAGGGGTCGGTCGAAGCGGTGGCCGACGCGCTCACGAAGCTCTCCACCGAGAAGGTTCGCCTCACCGTCATTCACGCCGGCGTCGGCGCGATCACGGAGGGGGACGTCAACCTCGCCATCGCCGCCAAGGCGATCATCATCGGCTTCAACGTGCGCCCCGCCGGCAAGGCAGGGCCGCTCGCGGAAGAGAACAAGATCGAGATCCGGCAGTACTCGATCATCTACAACGCGGTGGACGACGTCCGGTCCGCGATGGAAGGGCTCCTCCCGGCCACGCTGGTCGAGAAGAAGCAGGGGCAGGCCGAGGTTCGGGCCATGTTCAAGATCAAGGGGACGGTCGTCGCCGGGTGCTACGTCACCGACGGGAAGATGGTTCGCTCCAATCAAGCGCGCCTCATCCGCGACGGCGCCGTGATCTGGGACGGAAAGATCGCCGCGCTCAAGCGATTCAAGGAGGACGTCAAGGACGTCGCCGAGGGCTTCGAGTGCGGGATTTCGCTCGATGGGTTCTCCGACATCAAGGAGAAGGACATCATCGAGAGCATCGAGATCGAGCAAGTGAAGCAGAAGCTCTAGTCTGCCTTGTTCGTCGGAATTCTCAGGCTCACGTTCCATATCCCGCACGCGCAGTCGCTCAAGGACAAGCGGAGCGTCGTCCGCAAGTTCCAGGACCGCGTGCGGGCGCGGTTCAGCGTGTCGATCGCCGAGGTCGAGGCGCAGGATCTCCTGCAGAAGGCGATCTTCGGCGTGGCGGTGGTCTCGGGGGAAGCGTCGGTCTGCGACTCGGTGCTCGAGAACGTCGCGCGGGTCGCCGAGACGCAGGAAGAGGCGGTCCTGACCGACCGCGCGACCGAGCTGATTCCGATCGGCGACGATATGTACGGAGACAGTCATGGCTGAAGTGAAGCGTTCGTCTCGTGTGGCAGAGCGAATCCGCGAGGAGCTCTCGTGGATGCTCACGCGCGAGGTGCGCGATCCGGGCGCCTCGGGGGCGATCGTCTCCCGCGTGGAGGTGACGGACGACCTCAAGACCGCCCGCGTTTACGTCCGGACGCTCGAAGGGAAGGGGATCCCCGAGACGCTCGCGGCCCTGAAGCGCGCCAGCTCGATGCTGCGCCGCCAGGTGACGACGCGCGTGGGGCTCCGCTTCGCCCCGGAGCTGCGCTTCTTCTACGACGACCGGCTCGACGCGGTGAACCGGATCGAACAGCTGCTCGAAGAAGTGAAGCGGGAGAAGTGATGGCGTGAGGGCCGCGTCCCCCTCTTCACGATTCGCGCGGTTGGCTTGCGGAACACCTTCTCACCGTAGCTTCGTCACGTACCAAGCCCCCCGCCACGCCGTCAGCTCTCCGATGTCGAAGCGCGAGGTGCGCCCGTCGAGCGTGAAGGTGAGGCGCGCGTGAGGGACGCGCCACAGCGGGACCTTCCACTCGTGGTGGCGTACGGTGGCCTGCGTCACCGTGCTTCCGATCTCGAACGAGACGAACTGGGCGCGCTCGATCCCCTTGGTGCGCTTGTGAAGCGAGTGGACCCCGCGGCGGAACGACGCGGCCAGCTTGTTGTCCCACACCTTGCCCGGGTCGGTCGCGTCGTGCGCGCTCTCGAAGGCGTCGCGCGGAAAGAGGATGTCAGACGCCAGATCCGGGTTGTCGCGGAGGATGGCCTCGAAGAGGTGCTGGGCGCGCAGGGTCAGCTCGTCGCTCGTCGCGGCGGGGAGGGCCAGATCGTCGGCGGCCGCGGCGTCGGCGCTCGCGGACGCTCCCCCCGCGTCGAGAGCTCCCCCCGCGTCCACCGGGGCTCGCGCATCGACCCCGGCGTCGCTGCGCGTCGCCCCGCCCGGCTTGCACCCGGCGAGCGCGAGCACGAAGGCGAGCCCGAGCGAGACCGCGCGCGCCAGCGTCATCTCACGCCAGGTTCGGCAGCGTCACCATGTCGACGTGGAGCACCTCGTCGAACGCGCGAATCTCGCTGAGGCACGCCTCGCTCGGCCGCTGGATGAGGCGGAGCTTCGCGCACGACGCGACCGCCCCCTCGAACACGATGTTCGTCACCTCTTCCACGTTGATCCCGTGCCGCTTGATCACCGCGAGCACGTTCGCGAACGTCCCCACCTTGTCGACCATGCGCACCATCAACTGGAACCGCGCGGCCGACGCCGGCTGCACGTTCACCACGTTCGGCACGACCCCCTCGAGGAGGAACGAGCGAATCACGCGCACCGTCTCCGTCGCGATCGCGAGCTGCGCCTGGTCGGTCGATGCCGCGATGTGCGGCGTCCCGTAGATGAAACCGCCCGACGGCGACTCGACCGAGAACAGATCGCTCGCGAACGTCTTCGTCCCGCGCGGCTCGTCCGGGTAGACGTCGACCGCCGCCCGCAGCCCGCGCGTCTTCACCGCCTCGCGGAGCGCGGCGTAATCGACGAGATCCGCGCGTGCCAGGTTCAGGAACGTCGCCCTCTTCGGCAGCTGCTCGAAGACGCGCTTGCCGATGATCTGCCTCGTCCGCTCGGTGAGCGGCAGGTGCACAGTCAGGATGTTCGAGCGCGTCGCCAGCTGATCGATCGTCTGCGCGTACTCGATCCCGAGGTCGCTCGCCTTCGCTGGCGTGAGCGAGCGGCTCCACCCCACGACGTGCAGGCCGAACGCCTTCGCCCGCGCCGCCACCTCGCGCCCGATCGCGCCGAGCCCCGCGATACCGAGCGTCTTCCCGTAGATCCCCTCGGCCTTGCCGTACTCGGCTCGCTCCCACTTGCCCGCGCGGAGCGACGCGACGGCGTCCGGGATGCGCCGGTCGACGGCGATCATCATCGCCATGACGAGCTCGGCCACGGCCCCTGCGTTTCGTCCGGGGCAGTTGGCGACGAACACCCCGCGCTTCGCCGCCGCCCTCGCGTCGATCGTCGAGAACTCGGCCCCTGCGCGGACGATGAGGTTCAGCTCGCGCGACTTCTCGATCGCCTGCGCCGTGACCTCCGTGGATCGCACGACGAGGATGCCGACCCCAGGCAGCTTCGCCTCGAGGGTCTCCCTCGTGATCTCCGGCTCGTATTCGACTTGGACGGGGAGGGCGCGGAGCTCCTCCACTGCGCGGGGGTGAAGCTTGTCGGCGATCAGGAGACGCATGCTGGTGTTGACCACGCCGCGGCTTGCGCTGCGGTCGTGCCGTTCCGAGGGCGGGATGCTATCCCCTCAAGCGCCGATCCGCACCACTCTTCCGCCGATCGCCGCCGCCGGCCCCTCGACGAGCACCGGCGCGAGCTCGGCCTGCGCGAACCTCGTGAACTTCGCCTCGAAGGGGCCTCGGTCGGACCCGGCCTTCACGGGCGCGTAGATGGCGTCGTTCGCCCCGATTCGTGACCGGCTCGGGTCCCACGGTTCTTCCGTGCCGTCGCTGAGCCCAAGGAGCACCGCGTCCGGCGTGATCCGCACCGAGCGCACGAAATAGGGGGCATCTTCGACCGTGAAGTACGTCCAGTCGTAGCCGTTCGTGAGGATGTAGCGCCCGTCGTCGGGGTGGCGGCTCACCCAGCCGTGCATGGCCTGCGCGAGCTTGGCGTGCTCGACCGGGTTCCCCTCGTGCCAGAAGTGCCCCTCGGGATCGAGCCGGATGGTGCTCTCCCGCGAGCGCCCCTCGGGGGCTGGGAAGCGGAAGAACTCGGGGTGGTCGCCGGGCTCCACGAGGGAAACATGGTGGTTCGGCGCGTTGCTGCCAAGGGGGAGCGCCTTGACGAGGTCCGGCGCCGAGCCTAGAAGCGATTCGTTCAAATATATTTGAAACTTCGTGTGAGATCCGCTCCCCGCCGCTGGCGTGGGCGCCGGTCTTGCTCGGGAGCAACAGCCCATGGCGTACGGCGGGATAGGCGCATTCGCGAGCGCGCTCGAGCAGCGGGGCCTCCTCGCGCGGATCCGGCGCGAGGTCGACCCCGTCCTCGAGGTCGCGGCGATCGCCGACCGCGTCATGAAGTCCGGGGGGCCTGCGCTCCTGTTCGAGAGGGTCCGCGGGGGGCGCTTCCCCGTCCTCATCAACGCCTTCGGCTCGCGCGAGCGGATGAGCCTCGCGCTCGGCGTGGACGACCTCGAGACGCACGCGCGATCGATCGACGAGCTCGTCCGCACGCGCGCCCCGGGGAGCGCGCGCGAGTTGGCCGCGCTCGCTTCGAGGCTCCCCGAGCTCGCGCACGTCCCCCCGCGCAAGCTGAAGGACGGCGCGACCGCGGACTGCCAGCAGGTGGTGATGCGCGGAGCCGACGTCAACCTCGACATCCTCCCGATCCTCACCTCGTGGCCCGACGACGGCGGCCCGTTCATCACCCTCCCCAACGTCATCACGCGCGATCCCGACACCGGCGCGCGGAACATCGGGATGTACCGGATGCAGAAGATCGACCGGCGCACGACCGCGATGCACTGGCAGATCCACAAGACCGGGGCGCGCCACTTCCGCCGGGCGAAGGAGCTCGGGCTCTCGCGGCTCGACGTGGCGGTCGCGCTCGGCGGCGATCCGGCGCTCACGTACGCGGCGACCGCGCCGCTCCCCGACGGGATCGACGAGTGGCTGTTTGCCGGGTTCCTGCGCCGCGAGGCGGTGAAGACGGTGAAGTGCAAGACGGTGGACCTCGAGGTTCCGGCGGACGCCGACTTCGTCCTCGAGGGGTACGTCGATCCGCGCGAGGAGCTCTTCGACGAGGGGCCGTTCGGGGATCACACCGGGTACTACACGCCGGTCGATCGCTTCCCGCGCTTTCACGTGACCGCCATCACGCACCGGACCGACGCCGTGTACCCGGCGACGCTCGTCGGGCCCCCGCCGATGGAGGACGCCTGGCTCGGCAAGGCGACGGAGCGGCTGTTTCTTCCGCTCCTCAAGATGATCTTCCCCGAGGTCGTGGACATGAACCTCCCGGTCGAGGGGGCGTTCCACAACCTCGTCCTCGTCTCGATCAAGAAGCAGTACCCGTTCCACGCGCGCCGCGTCGCGCACGGGCTCTGGGGGGCGGGGCAGATGTCGTTCTCGAAGGTCATCTGCGTCGTCGATGACGACGTGAACGTGCAGAACGTGGGGGAGGTCGCGTGGAGGCTGCTCGCGAACCTCGATCCGAAGCGGGACCTGTCGTTCGTCGACGGGCCGATCGATCAGCTCGACCACGGCGCGGACCAGGCGCTGTTCGGCGGGAAGGTGTCGATCGACGGGACGAGGAAGTGGAAGGAAGAGGGGTACGCGCGGGAGTGGCCGGCGGTGGCGAGGATGAGCCCCGAGGTGATCGCGCGGGTCGATGCGATGTGGGGGGAGCTTGGGATTGACGGGGTGACGGGGGGAGGGAACGGGCACGGGAAGGGGAGCGGGGACGGGAACGGGCACGGGAGGGGGAACGGGAACGGGGGGCGGCGAGAGGCCGTTGCGCGGATCGTGCAGGCGGCGCGCGAGATCGTGCGGGGGCACTCGTGAGCGCGCCGGTCGCGGCGGTGCGGGAGCGGGGGGCCGACGGCGAGGCGCACGCGAGCGCGGTGCGCGAGATGTTCGATCGGATCGCGCCGACGTACGACAGGATCAACCGCGTCTTGTCGGCGGGGATCGACGTGGCGTGGCGACGGCAGGCCGTGCGCGAGGCGATGCGGGGTGCGCCCGAGGGGCCGGTGCTCGATCTCTGCGCGGGGACGATGGACCTGACGGCGCTCCTCGTTCAGGCGCGGCCTCGCGATCGCGTCGTCGCCGCCGACTTCGCGCCGCAGATGCTCGAGGCGGGGCGAGCCAAAGTACCGAGCGCCGAGAGAGTCGTCGCTGACGCTCTCGCGCTCCCTTTCTCGGACGGCGAGTTCGCCGTCGTGGTGTGCGGGTTCGGCGTGCGAAACCTGGCCGATCCGGCGAAGGGGGCGCGCGAGGTGAGGCGCGTCTTGAAGCCCGGAGGGGTGTTCGTCGTCCTCGAGTTCTTCCGGCCGACGCGGATCGCGACGCGCGCGTTCCACGCGGCGTACGCGCGGGGAGTGCTGCCGACGTTGGGGGGCTTCGTGTCCGGGGACCGCGGCGCGTACGCCTACCTGGCCGAGAGCATGAAGCAGTTCCTGTCGCGCGCCGAGTACGAGCGGCTTCTAGGGGACTCTGGATTTTGCAACGTGCGCGGTGGGGACCTGACACTCGGCGTTGCGTCGATCGTTCGCGGAGAGGTGGAGCCATGAAGCGGAAGATCGTGGTGGGGATCACCGGGGCGAGCGGCGCCCCGTACGCGAAGCGTCTGCTCGCGATTCTCCAAGAGCGGGTGCGAACGAAGGACGACGTCGAGGTAGGCGTCTGCCTCTCCGCGACGGCCGCCGAGGTGTGGAAGATCGAGTGCGGCGGCGACCTCCGCGAAGCGATCGGCTTCCCGACGTGGGGAATGCGCGACTACAACGCCCCCTTCGCCAGCGGCAGCGCCGGGTGGCACGCGATGGCGATCGTCCCCTGCTCGATGGGGACCGCGGCGCGGATCGCGCACGGGATCAGCGACACGCTGCTCACCCGCGCGGCCGACGTCATGCTCAAGGAGCGCCGAACGCTCGTCGTGGTCCCGCGCGAGAGCCCGCTCAGCGTCATCCACCTCGAGAACCTCACGGCGCTCGCCCGCGCCGGCGCGCTCGTCCTGCCGGCGATGCCCGCGTTCTACGGGCGCCCCGAGACGCTCGACCAGGCGATCGACACCGTCATCGCGCGGCTCCTCGACCATCTCGGGCTCGATCACGAGCTCGTGAAGCGATGGGGCCAGGGGGCGGACAAATGAGCGCGCTCGCCGAAGACGCAATCCTGCGCGAGGGGCTATGGCCGCTCCTCGAGGCGCGACGCCTGGGGGACTTCGACGGCGTCCGCGCCATGGCGCCGGCGCTCGAGAGGGCCGATCTCCTCGCGGTCGGCGCGCTCGCCGACGTCGTGCGCGCCGAAGAGACCGGCGACCTCGTGCGCGTCTACGCGAACGTCCGTCCGGAGCCGAGCGCCACGGCCGTCGAGGTGCATCGCGACGCGGGAGGGGACGGCGCCGGGATGCAGCTCCTGCGCGCCGTCGCGATCGCGCGGATCGTCGGGCCGCGCGCGGCCGACGTGCGGGTGGACTGGTCGGAGATCGGCATCGAGCTGGCGCAGGTCGCGCTCGGCTTCGGCGCGAACGAGCTCGTCGGGCCGATCGCGAACAAGCGGGGGCTCGCGATCGCGGACGACGCGACGAAGAAGGTGAAGGGGGAGGGGATGGTGAGCCTCCAGGCCATGAAGCAGCGCGAGCTCGCGGGGCTCGTGCGGCGGAGCGGGCGGAGGGTCGTCGTCCTCGGGCCGAACGGAGTCGAGCCGGAGCCGCCGCGCGCGCCGGACCCGGTGGAGACCGCGGAGAGCACATGAAGACGATCGACCGTATTGCCTCGAAGGTCCGCGCCGGCGAGCGCCTGGACGCCGCCGACACCCTCGCGCTGTTCCACGAGCCCGATCTCCTCGCCGTCGGCGCCCTCGCGAACGAGGTCCGCGAGAAGCTCCACGGCGATCGCACGTACTTCAACCGCAACCTGCGGATCGAAGTGACCAACGTCTGCGTCGCCTCGTGCCTCTTCTGCTCGTTCGCGAAGCTCGAGGAGGGGTCCCCCGGCGCGCACACGATGACGCTCGAGGAGGCGTGGCGCGAGCTCGAGACGCGGATGGACGACCCGCCCAGCGAGGTCCACATCGTCAACGGGCTGCACCCGGGGCTGCCGTTCACGTATTACGAAGAGCTCCTGCGCGGGTTCAAGCGGATCAAGCCCGACGTGCACCTGAAGTGCTTCACGGCGGTGGAGATCCACTTCTTCGCGCAGCACTACGGGATGACGCACGAGGAGGTCCTCGTGAAGCTGCGCGCGGCGGGGCTCGAGAGCCTCCCCGGCGGCGGCGCGGAGATCTTCCACCCGGAGGTTCGCACGCGGATCTCGCACGACAAGGCGACGGCCGACGAATACCTCGAGGTGCACCGCGTCGCGCACCGCCTCGGGATGCGGACGAACTCGACGATGCTCTACGGGCATATCGAGACGTTCGAGCACAGAGTGGACCACCTGATGCGCCTGCGCGCGCTGCAGGACGAGACCGAAGGGATGCAGGCGTTCATCCCGCTCGCGTTTCACCCCGACGGGAACGGGATGAAGAACCTCCCGGCCCCGACCGCCGTCGACGACCTGCGCACGATCGCCGTGTCGCGCCTCGTCCTCGACAACGTGCCGCACATCAAGGCGTACTGGGTGAGCCTCACGCCGGACGTCGCGCAGATCGCGCTCCGGTTCGGCGCGGACGACATCGACGGGACGATCGTGCACGAGACGATCTACCTCGCGGCCGGCACCCGCTCGCCGAGCGGCCTCGCGTACGAGGAGCTCGTCCGCCTCATCCGCGAAGCGGGGCGGATCCCCGTCGAGCGCGACACCCTCTACAACGTCGTCCGCGAGCACCCGCGGAGCGTGGCCCCCGAGGCCGCGATGAAGGTGCGGGACCGCAAGGCGCAGCGGCATTTGGCCGTAGTGGAGTGAGCGATGAATGACGCGAGGCTGAGGGTCGCGGCGGTTCGGTACCTCAACGCGCGCCCGCTCTACGAGGGGCTGGACCGGGAGCCGGTTTCGGCGCGGGTGGCGCTCGATCTCGCGCTGCCGAGCGAGGTTGCGCGGCGCGTGGCGGAGGACGAGGCGGACATCGCGCTGATGCCGATCGCGGCGGCGGCGACGATCGGCGATCTGCGCCTCGTGCGCGGGTGCGCGATCGGGGCGCGCGGCAAGGTGCGGAGCGTCGTCCTCGCGGCGGACCGTCCGATCGAGGAGCTGGAGAGCGTCGCGCTCGATCTCTCGTCGAAGACGAGCGTGGCCCTCGCGCGCCTCATCGTGCGCCGCCTTCGGAACGGCAAGGAGCCGAGGTGGATCGGGCTCCAGGCGGCGAGCGCGATCCAGGCGATCGGGGACAGGACAGGCGCCGTCGTGATCGGCGATCCGGCGCTGACGATCGAAGGGAAGCACGAGCACGTCGTGGATCTCGGCGAGGCGTGGATGGAGTGGACGAAGCTCCCGTTCGTCTTCGCCGCGTGGTGCGGGCGCCCGGGCGCGCTCGACGCGAGGGACGAGCGTCTCCTCTTCGACGCGAAGCTCCGCGGCCTCTCCCGGCGCGACGCCATCGCCGAGGAGCACGCCGCGCAGTCGGGGCTCGATCCGGCGTCCTTGCGCGCCTACTTGCGGCAAGCGATCCGCTACGACCTCGACGACGAAGAGCGCGCGGGCCTCGAGCGCTTCTACGACGAAGCGGCGCGCGCGGGCATCCTCCCGTTCGTCGAGCGGGTCAGGTTCTTCGACGACGACCGGCGTGGTCTCCGGACCCAATCTCCCCCCTTCCCGCCTTCGCGTCTTCCTGTTCAATCCACTCTCCACGCGGGGGAGAGGGAGATGAACAGGAAGGCGGGAAGACAGGAAGCGGAGAGGATTGGGGGGGGGAGAGACGGAGTGTCTCTCGATGTCTTGCTCGCCCGCGCCGCCGAAGGGGACCGCCTGAGCGCCGCCGACGGAGAGCGCCTCCTCGCCGAAGGGAGCCTCTTCGACCTCGGCCTCGCCGCCGACGCCGTCAGGAAGAGGAAGCACCCCGACGGGGTCGTCACGTACATCGTCGATCGCAACGTCAACTACACGAACGTCTGCACGACGAGCTGCCGGTTCTGCGCCTTCTACCGCCCCGTCGGGCACGCCGAGGGGTACGTGCTGTCGCGCGAGGTGCTCGGGAAGAAGCTGCAAGAGGTGGTCGATGCGGGGGGGGTGCAGATCCTCCTGCAAGGGGGGTTGAACCCGGACCTGCGCATCGAGTGGTACGAGGACCTCTTCCGCTGGATGAAGGCAACGTACGGGCTCGGCCTTCACGCGCTGTCGCCGGAGGAGATCCTCTTCCTGGCGCGGCTCGAGGATCTGTCGGTGCGGCGCGTGCTCGAGAGGCTGCACGCCGCGGGGCTCGACTCGGTCCCCGGGGGCGGCGCGGAGATCCTCGTCGACCGCGTGCGGCGGAAGATCGCGAAGGCGAAGTGCACGAGCGAGGAGTGGCTCGAGGTCATGCGCGTCGCGCACCAGATGGGGCTCCGCTCGTCGTGCACCATGATGTACGGCACGGTGGACGTCGCGCGCGATCGCGTGAACCACCTCGTGAAGCTCCGCGACCTGCAGGACGAGACCGGCGGCTTCACGGCGTTCTTCTGCTGGGACTTCCAGCACGAGCAGGGGACGCGCGTCGCGCCGGGGGAGACGGGCTCGCACCTGTACCTGCGGCAGCAGGCGGTCGCGCGGCTCATGCTCGACAACGTGGACCACGTCGGGGCATCGTGGGTGACGCAGGGGCCGGACGTGGGGCAGGTGGCGTTGCGCTTCGGCGCGGACGATTTCGGGAGCGTGATGTTCGAGGAGAACGTGGTGTCGAGCGCCGGGACGACCTTCTGCACGAACGCGGACGGGATGGAGTCGCGCATCCGCGCGGCCGGGTTCAAGGCGGTGCGGCGCAACGTACGGTACGACTGGCTCGGGGAGCCGGGGTGAAAGGTTCACGCGTCCTCCATGCCGACGCTGTGGTCGTCGGAGACGGCGCGCCGATCCGGGACGGGGCTGTCGTCGTCGACGGCGAAGGGGAAGTAAAGGCGGTGGGGGCGGCGGCGGAGATCCTCCCGAAGCACGCGGGCATTGCCGTGGAGAGGATTCACGGCGTGGCGTTCCCGGGGCTCGTGAACGCGCATGCGCACGTCGAGCTCAGCGCCTATCGCGGGAAGGTCGCGGGGGGGCACGGGTTCGTCGAGTGGGTGGACCGCTTCGTCGCGCTCCGCGGGGAGACCGCGGCGGAGGAGGAGGTCGAGTGGATCGGCCGGGGGGTCGCGGAGCTCGACGCGGCGTGCACGGCCGCCGTGGGGGACGTGACGAACACGCTCGGCGCGGTGCACCCGCTGGCGCGCGCGGGGATCGCCGGGTGCGTGTTCCACGAAGTGTTCGGCGTGAACCGCGCGGCGGCGATGAAGCGGGTCGAGGGGCTCAAAGCGGAGCTCGAGGAGAGGGTCGGTCCCTGGCCGACGTGGGAGCTCGCGTACGCCCCCGCGCCGCACACGCTGTACACGACGCACGCCGACGCCGTCCGCGCCCTCCTCGAGAGCGCCCGCACGTACGGCGCCCGCACGAGCCTTCACCTCGCCGAGCACGCGGCCGAGCGGCGCGCGATCGAACAAGCCGACGGCTCCGTCGTCGCGTGGCTCAACGCGCGCCTCCGCGCGGGGCTCGAATGGCCCAAGGTCCCCCTCTTCGACTACGCCGCGACGCTCGGCGCGCTCGCGCCGCACGTCCTCCTCGTCCACCTCACGGACGCGCGCGACGAAGAGCTTCGGCGCGTCGCCTCCGCCGGAGCGAGCGTCGTTCTCTGTCCGCGGTCGAACCTCTACATCGAAGGGAAGCTCCCGCCGCTCCTCGCCGTGCGCGCCGCGGGGCTCGCCCCGGCGCTCGGGACCGACTCGCTCGCGTCGAACGCCTCGCTCGACGTGCTCGCCGAGGCGCGCGCCCTCGCCGACCGCTTCCCCAGCGTCCCCGCCCGCGAGCTCCTCACGATGGCGACGTGGAACGGCGCGCGCGCGCTCGGGCGCGAGGACATCGGGCGGATCGCGAAGGGGGCTCGCCCGGGGATCGCGGCGATCGACGGCGATCCGGGCGACGACCCGTGCGCGTTCATAGTGAGGCAGGTGAAGGCGCCGAGACGCTGGGTCGTGCGGCGGCAGAAACAGGAGATCGCGTCGTGACCACGGAGACACTCGGTTCTGGGCGCGCGAGCCTCGTCTCGCGCCTGCGCACGTACGGCGCGATGGTCGCCTTCACGCACACGATCTTCGCGCTCCCGTTCGCGGCGAGCGCCGTCGTCTTCGCCCTCGCCGAGCCGCACGTCCCGCTCACGCCGCTCCGCGTCCTGGCGATGATCGCGTGCATGGTGTGCGCCCGCACGAGCGCGATGGCTTTCAACCGGTGGGCCGATCGCGACATCGACGCGAAGAACCCCCGCACCAAGTCGCGCCATGTGCCGTCGGGGGCCGTAAAGCCCGGCGAGGCGCTCGCGCTGGCGACTGTCACCGGGGGCCTCTTCCTCGCGATCGCCGCGACGCTCGGCTTCTGGCCGATGGTCCTGTCGCCGGTGGTCCTCGCCGTCCTCCTCGGGTATTCGCTCGCGAAGCGCTTCACCTGGGGGGCGCACGCATGGCTCGGCGTCGCGCTCGCCCTCGCACCCGGTGGGGCGTGGATCGCGATGGGGGCCGCGCCGAACGCGGGGATCGTCTCGCTGATGGTGGGGATCGTGACGTGGCTCGTCGGCTTCGACGTCCTTTACTCGCTGCAGGACGAGCACTTCGATCGCGACCACGGCCTTCACTCGATTCCCGCCCGGTTCGGCACCACCGGCGCGCTCGTCCTCAGCGCCGCCGCGCACCTCGTCACGGTCACGGCCTTCGTCGCGACCGGGATCTTCCTGCACCGCGGCGGTTTCTACTTCGTCGGCGTGGGGCTCTCGAGCGGGCTCCTCGTGTATGAGCATGCGCTCGTCGGGAAGGGGAACCTCGCGAAGATCAACAAGGCGTTCTTCGACGCGAATGCATGGGTGAGCGTCGCGTTCTTCGCGTGCGCGCTGGCCGACGGGCTGCTCGGGAGGGGGTAGGGGGGGTCGGAGGTCGCGAGGGACGCTTGCGGGGCCGCGAGGGGGGCTTCCCATGCCGCGAGGGGGGCTTCCCATGCCGCGAGGGACACGTCCGAGGGGGTGAAGGACGCGTCCGAGGTCGCGAGGGACGCGTCGATCGCGACTTCCGACGCGTCGATCGCGACTTCCGACGCGTCGATCGTCGCTTCCGACGCGTCGATCGTCGCTTCCGACGCGTCGATCATCGCCGCCGGCGCTGCCCACCCCTTCCCCCCGGCCCCCTTCCCCGCAGGCACTGTGCATTCATCGCATCTCTCGGTCGGAGCAGAGAACAAGGGTGCCCGTGTCGCTCGCGAACGAGAGCCCCCCACCCGGCCTCCCCCCGAATCGGGGGGAGGAGAACGCTGGGCCAGATCGAGAGG
>JBKQKP010000011.1:0-53781 GCA_052147435.1 Polyangiaceae bacterium
TGACCGACCACCCACCCAGAACGCCACCAAGAGAGACGTCGCTTCGCTCCGACCGGTGATCACCATCGCCGATCTGCGCGATCACGATGCTCCGATCCTGGCGATCACGATGGGCGGAATCCGCAGCGACAATCCGTTCCGACGGCTCACGCTCGACTCGCGCGGCTGAACGTCCTCACCGATCGCCTGCCCCGGGACGCGGTTCGTCGTACGGATACGGATGCCCTCAGCGTCCTCAACAAAGGCAGAGCCCCCTCCATCACGGAAGGCGGAGGGGGCGAGGTCGCCAATCGCCCGAGCCGTCACCGGGTCCCGTCACCTGTGCCGTCGCCTGGAGTCCTGGTGCTCATCGTCCGAGTTACCGCCGCCGCCAGGGCTGGCGCTGTTGCCCGTGTCTCCGCCAGGGCCGGCGCTGTTGCCCGTGTCCCCGGCGGGGGCGGAGCTCGGGCCGTTGGCGTCACCGGCGGGAACGTTGCCCTGCCCGGGGTCGCCCGTACTACCGACGTAGGGGATGACGCTGTTGATGTATTCGACGCCCTTGTCGACGGCCAGCTCGATCACGTAGCTCGCTGCCGCAGACACGAGGCCCTGCGCGAGGGAGTGCCAGATTGCGATCGGGAGTCCCACAATCACCGGGATCGGATCCACCGTCGGCGGTTCGAGACCGGGTTCTTCGTCACGCAGCGTCGCCGCGTACGCGTGAACGCGCTGCTCCAGGTAGGCGCGGAGCGCCAAGGTACCGCCCTGCGCGCGGAACTCCTCGGCGACCTGCTTCGCGGCCTGCATCTTCGCCTGCGGCGAAGGCGGTGGCTGCACGTGTGGGGGTGCGGGGGCGTGGATGGGCGGCGGATTCACGTGCGGCGGCCGCTTCGGCACGCACTCGCCGGTGATGTTGAAGGGGCCGGAGTCGTGCTTCTGCTCTCCGGCCGGGCAGTTGCACCCGTGGTACTTGCCGGTCGTCGAGAATTTCCCGGCGGCCGGGCAGTTGGCAGCTTGGGCGTTGGTCGCCCCCAGCAGCAGAGTGGCGGAAACGATGATCGGAGCGGCGCCTGAGGTGAGCCGAGCGGTGATCCGATCGATGATGAGTGCTCGCATTGTGTTCTCCATTCGCTAATTGGTGTGGTGGGGTCTCTCGCTCGCTCGGAGAAAACCGGCGCAGTTGCATTACCGAACGGGCAGCCGCTGCGCGTGGCATGGCGATCCGTTTTGGCCGGTCTCGGCGGGAGCTGGCGCCGTGTTCCGTGTTCTCCCGCTCGCTCTGTGCGGAGCGAGCGAGAGAAACTCTCTTCAGAAGATCCTGACCGTGTAGTGGCTTCGGAGAAGCCCGTGGTTGCTCACCACCGCGTGGAACGTTCCCGTCCACGCGGGGGTGATGAACACTCTCGCGTTGCTGCTGACGGAGTGATCGCTCGCGACGAGGTTGTAGTTCACGTCGTAGAGGTCGATATCGAGGTCGGCGAGGCCATCACCGTGGAGGTCGACCTCCGTAAGCTCATCCCCGAAAAGCATGAAGTCGTAGGAGATGCGGTCCCCGGCGTTGATCGTGTCCTGGTCGACGATGGCGCCGCCGAGGGGATCGGCAGAGGCGATGTCGCTCGTGGCGAAGGTGGCGCCGGCCACGAGGGCGGCGCACTTGAAGGCGCGGTTGGCGCGCTCGAACTTCTTCTTCAGGGGGAGTTTCATGGCGATGTCCTCTCTTGGTCTCTGCGCAGGGGGGCGAGCGACGACACCGGCGCCGTTCGTTCGCTGCGTCTCAGAGCTGAAATTGAGGCTCGTTCGGGTGCTTGTCTGGCCACCGGCCGAATCGTTCGGTCAGCGTTGATGGCGGCCAATTTGGCCGCTCGATGACCCCGGGATGACGGTGCTCTACAATGGTTTCTCATGAAGGTGACGAAGCCTGCGGACGCGGTCCTCACCAACGTCGTTCGCGCCCTTGTCGGATTTGTGCTGAGGCGCGGATACGCGTTCGACGACATCGTCGAGACCGTGCATCTGAGCTGCGCAGAATGGGTGCGCGCGACAGCCGTTTCGAAAAATTTGCCGATCGAGGATGTCGCTAAGAGCGTCGGGATGACAGGCAGCCAAGTCCGAAAGATGTCGCCTAACGGTTCAGGAAAACGGGCCGATCACGCTGTCGTCACCGACCTCTATGGTGGCGTGATTTACACCGAATATTGCAGCGAAGCCGGCATGCCCCTAAAGATCTCCGACGTAGAAGCGCGGCTCTTGGTGAAGAACAACAGCGTCGCCCAACGCGCACTGAAGAGGGGGATCAGCGCGCGTGACCTCGCAGAGAAGATGGCCGACCGCGGCCTCCTCAAGCGCGAGCCGGAGAAAGACGGATGCTATTTCGTCGAAAAGGGGCGCCCTCTCGATGACGAAGAGGTCGACATCAGCAAGCCGTGGGCTTTTGGTGGCAGTGCGCTGAACAACGTGATCGCGTCCCTGGATCATATGGCTAAGCGGACGCGCGCGGATGGCTCCCGAGATGATGAGGAGGATGAGCGAGCGTTCCTCGAAGTCTTCGAGCGGGTCGAGGCCGAGACGGAGGGGGAGGCCGAAACGGTCGGCCAGGAAGAAGTGCGTGCACCCGCGACGGTTTCGCCCGTCGGCGAAGAGCTCGAGCGCCGAGCCGCCGAGGAGGTGATGCGGGTGATGCGGGCTCTCAACGGCGACAGCGACCGAAGGCTCGACTGGAGCAGTCTCGTGCGCTTGATCGCGAAGTACGGCGACGCCGAGTTGATGGGCGAAGCAGCGAGACTCCGAAAGCGCTCCAACTCCTAGAGAAGCGGCTACGGGGGTCTTCGCCCCCCTCCCCTTCGCCGGCTTGTCGCTGGCGGCGACGAACGCCTCGAGGTCGGCCGAAACCACGTGCCACCTCAGCGGATCGAACTCGGGAAGCTCAGGCTGACGATTCACTCCCTCGTTCCGCTCTGGGATGCAACCGCAGAGTGACGCCGCCGATACGGAGTCTTGCACCGCGCGGGGCCGGTCGTCGAGCTCGAGGCAGGCGACCGGCGCCGGCGCACGCCGCGGTGGTGTTCAGTGTGAACGGTCGACGTAACGCCACTTACGCGAACGCGCGGGAGGGCGTTCAGGGCGCATCCGATCAGAATATCGTCGACGACCTGCTCGCGAACATCCGCGCTCCAGGAGGCGGACTACAGTACTCGCAGCTCGTAGTCGTTCCGATCGTCAAGCACATCGTTCGAATAATTCAATTTCAGCAAGATCTCTCCGAAGTGCGCTTCAAGAATTCTCACACCTACGGGAACTGCAATCCGTACGTTCGGCTCGAGTAACGCGAATTTCGGGAAGTGTGGCCCCATCCCGGCCAAGGTTAGTTTCAGTACTTTGAATGTCGACTCGTTGTGCCAGACGGTTGTCCATTTCGCCTGCGCATCAAAACGCAGAAACGTCGACGTATTGGCGTAGTACTCCGCAGCGCTCTGAAGCGAACTTACGGGGAGTCGGTACGTATTTCTCATTAGACCAGTCAACGCCGAGAACCGATCGGTTGGCCAGATCGACCATTGTCGAACAATGATCACGAGGTGAGCAAGAGCGAGGTGCGAGTACCTGAGAACCTCTCGAGCCGCTACGGTCAGCCGCGCGCGTTGATCATTGAGCGTACCGAGTCTCTCCCGAGCAGACACGCCCACGCTCCAGTCGTCTTCCTCGTGTTCCAATAGCCAGTCGAACGCTTTGCGGTGCTCAGCCGAGCGGTCTGCGTAGGCCGCATGACGGTCCGCGATAAGTATGAGTTCTCGATGGAGTTCGGCGTCCGCGAAAGCACCGATGAGCTTGGTCACATCTAAGGAGGGGGGACGTATGGGCCACGAGCTAGGGTAGGCAATAAGGTCTTCGCGCTTGACGGGCGCCTTGCACGAAATAGTGCTCTCGAACACGTGTGCAACGGCGGGAATGGTGGTCAGCAAGTCGACCGCCGCCTGATAGGCCATGTCGCGCTCTTCGAAGCGCCGCTTGAGAAAGTAGTCGCCGGCCTGTTTTGCGATGAGTCCGGCGCTAGCGGTCAGTGCGCCGACTAATATGCCCGAAAGGGTGACGTCGTCCCCAGATGACACTAAGCCTTGTCTCCCGAGTCCGGGGGGCCACATAGAGCATCTTTGATGGCTTTGACGGGTCGGGCGCGGACGCCTTTGCTTGCGGGTTTCGCGGCGAACCGCTGCTTTTCCCTAGTGAACGGATTGATTCCTTCCCGCGCCGGCCGAGGGGGCTTCTTGACCACCACGAACTTCGCAAATCCGGGCAGTACGAAGACGCCATGCCTCTTCATCTCGCGATGACCGACGGCGATGAGCGCCTCGATGACTAGCTTGATCTGCTTGCGCGTGAGCTCGTGCCCGATCGCCGTCGCGATTGCGTCCAGGAGCGCGCCCTGCGAAAGGGGTCTACCGATGCTCTTCGTTCTCTTCATTGGCATGCTCATGGCCCTCAACCCCAGCCGATGGTCGTTCGACTCCATGCTCGGCGCAAGAGCCTTGTAGGTGCACGAGCCCGAGGTGCGGGTGCCCACCACTGTCGATAGCTGGCGGCACGTCAAGGGGATCACGCGGAGCGGCGGACCCCCGCTTGGGCGTCGCTGGAGTGCCCGGAACGCTCTACCCGTTCGGACAGCGTCTCGAGCCGCGCCTTGAGCAACTCGGCGCAGAAGGGCTGGTCCGGACCGGGTGCTTCCTCGTCGTCCGGATGCGAGCCCGCATCGCCCCGGCCGTCGCGGGCGCAGCAACCCTGCTCTTGCCCCAGAGCCGTTGGCACCGGCCTCTCTCGTCGTGCTGCGCGCGTAGCTGGGGCCAACGCGATTCTCCCGGCAACGTGCCCGCGCGCTAGATTCCGCCTGCCATGCCGGTCGCGCGCGAGACGCTCGAGGAAATCTGGGCCGAGCCGATGACGACCGTAGCCAAACGCTACGACGTCTCCTCGCCCTTCCTCGCCCAGGTGTGCGATCGCCTGAACCTCCCGGCCGACGAGCGGCCACTGGCAGCAGCGTGAGGTGGGGCGCGCGCCGCAGCGCCCGCCGCTCCCGAGCCCGGGCCCGGCGACGCCCTCGCGTGGGACGGACCCCTCCCCCCGGCGCCGCGCGTCCCGACCGAACCCCTTCTCCCGAGGCTCCCCAGGAAGCCTGGCGAGCGGCCGTCTCGCCATCCCTCGTCATGGGCGCCCTCGAGGAATTCGAGCGCGGCATCGTCTCGACGTACCAGGACGAAAAGTACGCCAAGCCGTACAAGCGCAACATCGTCGACATCCTGTCGTCCAAGGCGTGCGCGAAGCGCGCGCTCGAGGTCGCGAGCAAGCTCTTTCTGGCGCTCGAGGACCGCGGCCACAACGTGCTGCTCGCGCCCTCGGTCGATCGCTACGAGCGCCTCGGCCTACATCACCGGGACGACTCCCAGACGCAGACCGACTCCGACTACCGGTACGCGCAAGGCGTCTGGCGCGGCCCCGCGAAGCCGACGCTCTTACTCCTCGACACAGTCCGGATCGGCCTGACGGTCTTCGAGCTCAGCGAGCACGTCGAAGTGCGCTACATCGGCGGCGACGGGGGCTACGCGCGCGTCGGCTCAGATTCCGCCGGTTAAGCGGCGGGGGAGCCTCGGAGATGCCCTACCCACCAGGCTGTATTACGATGGTTCCGTGCTCACGCTCGATGTCCACGAGACCGGCTCAGGGCCGCCTGTCGTCCTCTTGCACGGGTGCCCCAGCACCACGGCCCACTTCCGGCCTCTCGCCGAGCGGCTCGCGCCATCACGCCGCGTCCTCATCATGCACCTCCCCGGGTACGGGGCCAGCCCGCCGCTGGAGGGGACGTATACCGTCGCCCGGGTCACGGAATTGATCGAGCGTGAATTGACCGCGCGTGGCGTCGACGAGGCCGCGATCGTCGGCCACTCGGCCGGGGCGTACCGGGCCTTTGCTCTTGCCCTTTCGGGACGCATCCGCGTGACCGACCTCGTCTCCCTTTCCGGCGTGGCCGGCTACGATCCCGCCCTGTGCGCGACCTTTCGCGAGCTGGCGCGCTCGTTCCGTGCCGGGTGTGATCTCCGGGCGACTTGGCTGGAGCTCATGGCCGGCCCCAGCTTCGTCGCGGAGCATCCCGAGCAGGCCGCCGAGGTGCTTCGTTGGCTCGACGCGGCTCCGGCCTCTGTACTTGCCGACGAGTACGACGCCTTCGCCGACGCCGAGGACCTTCGCCCTCGCCTGCGCCAGCTCGCGGTCCCCGTCCTCGCGCGCGTCGGGCAGCTCGACCATGCGACCCCCGTCGCCTTCAGCCGAGTGATCGTGGACAACGCGCCCGACGCCACTTTGCAGATCGTCGAAGGCTGCGGTCACGCGCTCCTCTACGAGGACGCGGTCCCGACCGTGGACGCCGTCGCCGCAGCTCTGGGGGCCTGAACGTGTCAGTACGCCGTCCAGAACTGCGCCACGAGCCGCGTTGGTCCGTCGCTGCGGCTCTTTCGCAAGAGCGACGTGAAGTGCCGCTCCACGTTGCCCTCGTTGCAGCCGAGCCGGATGGCGATCTCCTTGTTGGAGTCGCCACGAACGAGTCCGCGTGGCACGTCGCGCTCTCGGGGCGTCAGTGTCCACCGGGCGCCGAGCAGCCGTAGGCGTGCCTCTACGTCCGCCAGGTGTCGCAGCGCGACGAGGAAGCACTCGGGTACCCCGGGGCCCGCGGTCCGGGCCACGAGGCCCGTGCATCCCGGGTGCGCGTTCTCGGCCCCTAGCCGCGCGGCCATCACGCCCTGCGGAGTGGACTCGCTCAGCGCCGTGGCCGCGCAATTGGTATGCAAGACGCGACCAGCACGATCCGCCACGAACGCGGGCGCGCGGCAGACCCTACGGCCGAGGAGCGCAAGGTGCTGTCGGTGCGCCTTGCTGAGGACATCGTGGCGAAGGGCGACGCCAGCAAGCTCCAGACGGGCGCCCGACGTGGGCTCCATGCTCAGTTGGTTGGCGCCTGCAACGCCGGGATCGCGACGTGTCGGTACCAACGGCGACGGCGCGTTAGCGACGATGACCACAAACTGGCGACCGTCTCGAGGCTCGCCCGTATTGATCCGCGAAGGCCCGGCTGGCGCGGGCGGCACGCATCCTGCTGAGAGGCTCGCTGCCATTCGGCAGAAAGAGGATAGGACGATGCCTTTCGTGAACGTGAAGCTGGTTGAGGGAGTGTTTACGACGGAAGAGAAGCATGAGATGGCGAAGGCCCTCAGCGACGTGATGGTCAAGTTCGAGGGCTCCGAGGCCTTCCGCGAGGTAGTCTGGGTCCTGATCGAGGAGCTTCACACCGACGGGTGGCACATTGGCGGGCGACCTTTCGCCGGACCGAAGTCGTTGATGGAGACGCTGGGAAAGTCGAAGGCGACCTACGAGATGATCGATGGTAAGCCGACGACTCGCGCGGAATTCGCGGCCGCGGCGCCGCCGAAGCGGTAGCGAGTCTAGAGCTACTCGGGGGCTCGGGCGCCTTCGGCGAGCCCTCGCACCTCTCCGAGCAGCTCGATGCCGATCTCATCGAGCCCCCCGTAGAGCGCGGACCTTGATGCCACCAGGCGACGGCTCCGTCGATGCTTGTGTAGGCCGACCCGCTGAAGGGCCAGCAGCGCGAGTGCCAGGACTATCGGCGGCCACCTCGTGGGGTGGAGGACTTGGCGGCGACGATTGGGCATCGGCGACAACAGGCTGTCATCCGTTCGCTCCGCGCCTTCGCGGGTCTTTCGCGCAGAATACCTCGCGCGCGCTCTTGCGCCCGGTGGGTTGCGCGCACAGAACGTTTCCCGCGTGGCGGCGAGAGCGAGAGAGGAGCTTGCGCGCCCGGCGACCGACACACTGCTGCTCCGAAATCGTTTGCGCTCATAGCGGCATTGTCGCGCCCGCGAAGAAGCCACCGGGCATCGGTACAAAGCTTACACTCGGGATGAATGCTGGCGGCGCAGGGCGAGCGGACTGCCCGGAGGCACCGGTCGCGCGATAGATTGCCCACCAGCGCTCCTCCGGTGTCTCCTGCAGCAGCGCGCGGATGCCGAGAGAGAACACCGGCACCCCTGCGCCGACGAGCACGGAGCCGATTGTGTTCTGGGTGTCTCGGCTCCACCCGCCGATCGGATTGCTCAGCAGAACTTCAATGCCCACAACCGTCGCCGCACAACCGAGCACGCCTGCGGCCACTCCCGTGACCATCCGACGATCATGGCTGGCCGACGCAATCTCAGCCCACTCCACTTCCGTTGCCCCCACTACGTCTACGGCGCTCTCCCCCGACTCGCGCCGTGCTTCGTAGTCGTCGGCGAGCCGTTCGATGCTGGACTGAGAGAGCGAGAGGAGTGAAAACGCCGCGGGAGACGCCCCGCCGATCGTCAGTCCCGCTCCGATCGACTGCGACACGGCGTCCGACCGCTGCCAGAGCGTGACGCCAACCGGCACCATCGCCGCGCCGGCGACGATTCCGGTGAGGAGGATCGCTCGGCGCGACGCGCGTGCTTCGCGCGCCGACTCTCCCAGAAAGATGCGGAGCTTCGAAGCGCGAGGGTCCTCGGATCCGGGCGCTACCCCGACGAGAGGGGGCCGCAAGGCGGGGGACGCGCCGAGGATCGGGACGGGCGCCGCCGGTTCGTCCGCTCGGGCCGACGTCGGGGCGAGCACGAGGCACGTGACGAGGCTTGCGCACGGGATCGCGAGCGTTCTTTCGAATCTCCAACGGATTGCTGTCATCATGGCGGTTTCGTTCAGCACGTGGCGTGCCCAGTCCTCACGAGTGGTGCGCTGGCTCCTGTACGACCGTCCTCGACGACTCGAGGCGCAAAAGACGACTCGCGGATCCTGGGACGGAGGGGCTTGATCGCGGCGCACGACTAGGTGTCCGTCCGTTGTCCCGTGAGGCCGACGGGTTGTCTCCCTCGGGCGCCTTGGTTCGTCCAGGCGGCCTGCGGACGCTTTTGGCGGGTTTAGCGAGTCCTACAGGTGGCGGCCGTTGCGGGGGGCCATTGTTGCCCCTCTCGCGTGGTCTCCGTGTCAACCTGCTGCTCCGCGCGAATCGACGGTGCGACGTCTCCGTATCCACAGGACGGGAAGCAGATCGTGACCAGCGTTCCCGAGCCGGGCCACGATTCTACGCGGATGAGTCCCCCGTGCCGTTCCACGATACTCCGGGTGGCCGCCAGCCCCAGGCCCCACCCGCCTTGTTTGCGCGAGTGATGAGAGCGCCCGAGATCAGCCATCACGTCCTCAGGAATGCCGGGGCCCATATCCTGTACGGTCCAGAATTGAGTTCGATCCGCGGTCTCGTAGCTCGCAACGAAGACGGCGGCTCCAGCCGGTGTCATCTCGATCGCATTCAAGACGACGTTGCCTAGCGCCTCGACGAGATCGTCTCGGATACCCTCGACGCCGCCCGTGCCGCATCGGGCGAACAGTTCTACGCCGCCGGCCTCAGCGCGATCTTGGACTCGAGCAACGACCGCTTCAATGACGTCCTCTGCCGCGCAGAAGGCTGACGTCGTCTGCAGCAAGTCTGGTTCGAGCCCGTCTTCGAGCATCTGGAGCATCCGCCGCACGGCGTCTTGCGAACGCGAGAGACGTAAACGAGCCTCTCCTTGGAGCTCTCTCTCCAAGAGGTGTTGCACTGCATGGACCACCGCGAGACAATTCTTTATCGAGTGCAGGCGGAGCGCGTGAGGAGACGGGGTGCTTCCGGCGAGCAACGTGAGCGTCTTGGCCATAGCGAATACTCGAGCAGAATGCGTGCCGCGCGGCGTCGCCGCCTAAGGCCAGCGTGAAACGCGTTCGATTGCGGGCACGATCCACACGAGCCCCAGAATCAGTGCAGCGCCCCCCGTGACTGCGAGAGTCCCTGCAGCGCCCCAAGGCCTGCGGAACAGTCGCGAAAGGGGCGCGCCCAGCGCCCCAGCGAGCAGCGACATGCCGACCGTCGCACCGACACCAAAGACCAAGACGACCAGTACGCCCGTGAGCACCGAGGGCATCCTCGCGACGACGATGGCGGTGAGCGCTCCGCTGCCCGCGAGCCCGTGGACCATCCCGACGACCAGGGCGCCTGGAACATAGATGCCTTGTGAGCCCGACGTCGAGGCGGGCCCCGCGCCGACCGCAAGGGGCGGCGCCTTTCCTGCCGATGCCCGCGCCCGCATCAGCGCCCGCGCGCCCAGCGCGATCAGCATGAGAGACACGGCTACCTCAAAGGCGGCGTCGAGGCGATCACTGATCTGGGCGCGAGCCATCATGAGAACGATTCCGAAACCGAGGAGCGTCAGAGCATGCCCTATCCCCCACGACATCGCGTAGGCGATGCGCCGCAACGGCCCGCGTTGTTCGGCGAGCATGGTCGAAACGGCGACCAGGTGGTCTGGCTCCACGGCGTGCCGCACGCCCTGAAGGAGGCCGAAGACTAGCGCGACGAGGAGCGTCATGTTCCCCCCTCGGCCGCGACGCACAGACGACGAGTGTGATGGCTCTCAAGTGACGCTCGCATGAGGGCGAAGAGAGCACCGGTCATGCCGCTTATGTGCGGACTGCCCAGGTGGCGGCACGCATATATCGGGGACGAGCTCTCGCCGCGACTGGGGACGATGGACAGAGAGCGCCCAACCGTCGCCTCGGTGCCGAGATGTTGGCACCCTCGTCGGGTGCGCTCTACCGCGTGGCCCCGCGATTGCTTGAAGACGTAGCCATGATGGACCATAGACCCTCTATCGTCGCTCTCGAGTCCCACGACGATCTTCTGGTTTCGATGGGCCGGCGGCTCGCGGGCCTTCGGTCGCAGGCGGCGGTTGTACGCGCGTTGGCCGATCAGCTGACCCACTTCCCCCGAGCGGCGGATGCGGCCGGTCTCCGTAACCAACTCATCGAGGAGGTCGCGCGCTTGGCGCGTCGCATCGCCGAAGCCGCCGTAGACGCTCTACCGCCGGGTGCGTCTGGCGGTAGCGAGGCCTCCCGCGATACGGGCGCCCTTTCTCCGGTTCCATGACCCACCGTGCGCCTGTGAGCACTACGCGCACCGAGCGCCGTCAAGAGGGCCGGACCTCACCGTGAGTGAGCTCGCTTTTGTAAGAATGCTCGAATGTATTGAGCGATCTCGAGAGAGTGGGTCTCGAGAGCGAAGTGCCCTGCATCGAGAATGTGAGTTTCGAGCGTCTTGAGGTCCCTCGCGTACGCGCGGGCGCCCGCCTCGCTGAAGACGAAGTCGCCCTTGCCCCACACGACCAGCGTGGGCGGCTGATGCTGGCGGAAGTAAGCTTGCCACTCGCCGTAGCGCTCGACGTTGCTGCCGTAGTTGGAGTGGAGGGCGAGCTGGATCTCCTTGTTCCCGGGACGATCCATCCCCCATTGCGCATGCTGCCAGGAGTCGGGGCTGACCAGGCTCGGGTCCGCGACTCCCTCGAGATACTGCCTCTTCGTGCTCGGCAGCTCGAAGAGCGTGCGAAGCTTCGCCTCGGTCTCCGGAGTGCGAACCTTCCACGCGCGCAGCACGACATCCCGCAGGGTCTCCGTCACGCCTTCCTCGTAGGCGTTGGCGTTCTGCACGATGAGCTGCGTGACGCGCTCCGGATGCCGCGTGGCCAGCCGGAAGCCGACGGGTCCCCCGAAGTCCTGGAGGTACATCGCGTAGCGCCGCACCTCGAGACGCTCCACGAAGCGCTCGATCACGTCCGTGAGGTGGTCGAAGGTATAGGTGAAGTCCGCGACGCTCGGCGTCGAGCTGTTACCGAACCCGGGGTAGTCCGGCGCCACGCAGTGATAGCGATCCGAGAGCAGCGGCATGAGGTCCCGGAACATGTGCGACGACGTCGGGAAGCCGTGCAGCAAGAGAACCGTTGGCGCGTCCTTGGGCCCAGCCTCACGGTAGAAGATGTCCAGACCGTCGACCGGCTGGACGCGGTACCTGGTCTTGTCGGCAGAGGAACTCATCCTGCCCCCCGCCGCTCGGAGGAAACGCGGTACGCAGCGTCCCGTCCGGCGATCATCGGGTCCGCCGGGGCGATCCCGGCGGGGACGGCGGCAGGCGAGAAGCGCAGCGTGCGCTCGGCCTGCTCGACATCGGTGACGAGAGAACGGAGAGACAGCGTTCCCAGCTCCCTCAGCGCGCGCGTTTCTGGCCAGGGCGTTGCCGGGTCGTCCAGACGGTCGCTCGAGTCGGCGATCTGAAGCACGAGGCGAAAAACGACGGGCACCCGCGACACGCGCTCGCGGATCTCTTCGCGGAGGTAGTCCTGGCCCACCCTTGTCTGCTGCTCCTCGTCGAGAAGGTGCTCGCCCGCGTCCGGATCGAGCCGGTACCGTCCGTGCAACACGCCGCCATTTGCATTCGTGAAGTGAAAAGCGTTGACGCCGTAATAGCGCAAGGTTGCGTAGCTCATGGGCGGCGGCGTGGCCTGGAGGAACGCTCTCGCTTTCGGGTGGGTCACAAAGAACTCGTCGGCGGGCGTCGGTGCAGACGCCCCCTTCGAGGCCCCGACCGCGAGAAAGAGCTCGCGGAGCTCCTCCGTGGTCGTCGCCGGGAAGCCGTTGTAGGAGTGGGCGACGATGTCGGTTGCCGAGCCGTCCGGCAGGTAGAACTTCACCGCCATCCCACGAGGGTTCTCCCTCGGAGCGAGGTCGGACCCGCCCGGCAGACCGGTGAAGTTCGAGAAGCGCACAACCACCCGAACGCTCGTGCTCTGAAGATGCGGCGCCGAGCTCACGGAGGACGCCCCCGCGCTCGGCGCGAACTCTCCTTCGAGCGTAATGCCCTTTGCATGCACGGCACGCGCGGCGTGCCTTCCGAAGGCGCCCTCGATGGCGTCGACCACCTGGGACGGCGCCGCGTGCCCCGTGGAGACGGACGGAGCATCGTCCGTGGCGAGGGAAGTCGGTGACGTGGTGCTCACGGGGACGCCGCTCGAGCGGGTGCGGTAGGCACTCGCGGCACCGTGACCCCAATCATCGTGTCTCGGGTCACCAGCTCCGCAAGCTGCTGCTCGGACCAGCCGTCGGTGCCTGCCGGGCGCATCGGCATCACGAGGTAACGCATGTCTGCATTGCTGTCGTGAACTCGAACGGACACCTCCTCGGCCAAGACGGTGCCGAACTCCGCCAGGACGACGCGGGGCCAGCGCACGGCACGGCTCCGGTAGGAGGGGCTCTTGTACCAGTCCGGAGGCAGGCCCAGGATCGGCCGCGGGTAGCACGAGCACAGCGTGCACACGACTAGGTTGTGCACCTCCGGCGTGTTCTCGAGCACGATGAGGTTCGTGCGGTCGTAGTTGTGGATGCCGAGCTCGAACGCGACCGAGCCGTCCGCGAGGAGGCGCGTCTTGAAGGCTTCGTCGACCCACGCGCGCGCGACCACCTTCGCCCCGAGGGCCGGGGTCGCACCGTCCATGCCCTCGAGCAGGCGACGGTGGTCGTCAGCGGTGATGAGCCCCTTGGCGATCGCCAGCTCGCGCACGGCAATCTCGAGGATCTCCCACTCGCTCGGTGCCTCGCGCGGTTCCGGGTGCGCGTTCGTGTCGTGATCGTGGTGCTGGTTCACGGCGTCACCTCCTCGACCGGCTCGAGCCAGTGCTCATACACCTCCAGCTGAACCTCGTCGGTCGCGGCTCCCCGGTACTGGGGCCACAGGTCCTTGGCGGACAACCGTACGCGGTAGAGCATTAGGCGGCGCCCGTTGGGTCGACCGAACGCATCGTCCTCCGGGATGAGAAACTCGCGCAGAACCCTCTCTACGGTTCCGCGCGCGCCGCGCACGTAGCTCGGGACGCGGCTGTGGCCCACCGTCAACCGGCTCGCGATCCGGACGGGCTGCCCCTTCGCCAGGTTGCTCATGCCCCCTCCTCGAAGCGCTGGCGGACCAGGCGGATTCGATCCGCGAGTTCGTCGGCGGTGAAGTGTCCCTTCGTCATGAGGACGTTCGCGGCGCACATCGCCCACTTCTCGTAGTAGGTGAGCGCCGCATAAATGGTCTGGCCCATATCCTCGATGCCGCGCCTCTTCTCCTCCTGGCTCACGACCCCTCGAGCGTTGAGTGTCTCGAGCAAGGCATGACAACGTTTCTCCCACGGGAGCATGGCGTGCTCGGCGAGGTTCAACGGCTCGCGCGGGAGACCGCCCACGTCGTTGACCGGGCGAAACAGCATCTTCGTTCGTTCGCTCAATTCCGGCATCGGATCCTCCACCTGTTGCCGAGCGCGTCCCTCAACGAGGCCGGCTCCGCTTGTCTTCTCGACGCTGAGCAAGCGGGATGCCGAAGTGGAATTGCTGCAGGCTCTTGGCGGACGACTTCAAGGAGCGACGCCCGCGACAACATGTTGTCGCCGAACGCCCAGGGCCTGTCGCCTCTACCGCTAGACGCCACCCGCGCGGCGAGCGCCGGGCGCGTCGCCGTCAGATGGGCGTCGATCGTCTCGCAAACGGCCAACGACAGCCCATTAGAGGACCCGAATACGCATTAGCTTCACGGGACGCTCGATCTTGGACACACCTCCATTGAACAGGGCGACCCGATCCATCTGCGGAACCGGGAGCCACATGGTTCCGTCGCGACCGAGAAACGGCGCGTCGACCCAGTGCAGGCGGGGATCCGTGACGAGTGTCGTGATCGTGCCATCCGGAGCGCGTCGCTTGAGGGCGTCTGCGGCCAGGTCTGTGAAGTAGAGGTCCCCGCTCGGGCCCATGACGGTACCGCCGACCGGCGGCAGGTCAGCCCAGGGTTCGACGTTGCGGGTGAGCTCGTCCCCGTTCACGTTCGGATCGTTCAGGAGGCGCGTGGCGATCCGCGACCACGGCCCCTCGAGCGGACCATAGTAGAGCCACGCTCCGTCGGGGCTCAGCTCGAAGGGGTCCACGTTCACACGCAGGGGTTGTCCGGACGGCGCCTTGACGATCTGGCCATCGACGACGATGTCGCGATTCGCGGGGGCACGAACCGAGGCGTGACCGTCCAGTGCCCGACGCGCGGCCCCAGTCGCGAGGTCGACGACGATGAGGCCCGGTGCTCCTGCATCACTTAGGTACGCGTGATCGCGCCCGAAGCGCACGTCGTCGACGTAGCTGCCCGCCTTCGCGATCTCGGGACCGAACGGCACGAGCCGGGAGACGGTTCCGCTCGCAGGTGTGAAGCAGACCAGCTTCGCGCCGCCGGGCAACGGGTCCCCTCCGAACTCGGGTCCGCCAGTGTCCACCACGCAGAGACTTCCATCTCGGTCGAGGTGGAGCGCGTTGATGTCCACGAAGGCGTGCGTTGGGTCGGCTCCCTGCCGCCAGGCATTCCACGCGGCATCAGGATAGGGCCGCAGCGTACCTCCGGCGCCAATCTCGGCGAGCTGAGGTCCTTGCGAGCCCGTCCACCGAGGTCCCGCCACGAAAATGCGGCCCCCGACCACGGCAACGGCGTTCCAGATCATCGTGTCGGATGTCGCCGCGACTTCGATCTGCAAGTCCGAGCGCGCCGCAGGACTCCCCGCTCGCTGGTTGGGCCCCGTGCACGCCAGGACCATCGCCCCCGGCGCCAGCGTCGCCTGCATTGCTCTCGTCATCCACATGGTCGCCTCCACTTTGGAAACTTGTCCGACCTGGGCACCGGGCATGCTGTGTCGCTCGGGCCTGTCAGCCCCATCCGGCCAGGACGATCTTGCCGATCGTTTTTCCCGATTCGATCCGGCGGTGCGCTTCTCTCAGGTTGTGCGCTGAAATGCGGCCCACGATCTCGCGGCGCGTCGTGCGCACCTTCCCCGTGTCGACCCATGCGGCCAGTCGCCGCAGGATGTCCCCCTGAACGGCCATGTTCGTGGCGTGGAGAGAACGCGTGAACATGAACTCCCATGAGAAGCTGGCGCTCTTGCTCTTGAGCAGGTCCAGGTCGAGCGGATGGCCAGTCTCCACGATGCCCACGATCCGCCCCTCGGGCGCGATCAGATCCGCCATGGTCTCCCACCAGGCCTCTGTGCTCTGCGTGTCGAAGATGGCGTCGACGTGGCTTCGCCCGGTGGCTTCCAGCTGCGGACGCAGCGGGTGCCGATGGTCCAGCGAGACGTCGGCACCGAGCTCGCCCACCCACGCACGCGTCTCGGGACGCGAGGCGGTGGCTAGGACGACAAGCCCAGCCGCCTTGGCCAGCTGGATGACCATGGACCCCACGCCGCCGGCCCCGCCGATCACAAGCAAGGTGTGCCCCCGATTCGCGCCGCCTTCGGGGTCGAGGACGATACGTTCGAAGAGCCCTTCCCACCCGGTTAGCCCGGTGAGCGGCAGCGCCGCCGCGTCGGCGAAGTCGAGCGAGCGCGGCATCGGTGCCACGAGTCGATGGTCGACCAGGTGCAGCTCGGCGTTGCTTCCCGACCGAGCAATGCTGCCGGCATAGTAGACGCGGTCCCCCAGCTGAAACCCGCCCACCTCGGCCCCCACCGCGTCGACGAATCCCGCGGCGTCCCATCCCAGGACGCGCGGCCTCTCCTCGACATTGGGCCTGGTGGCCCGCACCTTGACGTCGAGCGGGTTGACCGACACGGCCTCCACACGAACGCGAAGGTCATGGGGCTCGGGAGTCGGAACAGGGAACTCGACGTCGAGCAAGCTCTCGGGGTCCTCGATGGGCAGGTATCTGCGTACGGCGACGGCTCTCATCGTCACGGTCTATCAGATGCCGCAGCGGGCGACGGCGCCGCCCCCGCGCGCGCCGACGTCATGAGCCAGTCGGTGAGCGTGTAACCAGTTGCCATGGCAACTGCGAGGACGGCGCCAAAGATGGCCGGCGGGCCGGGGAGTGGGATCCCAAACCACCGGCAGCCGACGCCGATGCCTACGCCCACGACGATTCCGATGAGACTCTTCACGATCATGGTACGCCTCCTCCAGAGGCCCACGTCACGGCAACGCGATCGAGGTTCCTTCCGTGAGAAAACGAAACCGAGACGCCATCCCGGCCTCGTCGGCTCGCTGGACGAGGGCCTCGATGGGCTCGCGGTAGTGGCTGAACGATGTGTGGTGAATCGGCACCACCATTCGAGGCCCGACCATCCGTACGAGCGCCACGGCTTCCTCCGAGGTCATGCTCCTCAACCCCAGGGTGCCGTCGCTTCCGACGCCACCCATGTCCGCAAGCATCAGATCGAAGGGGCCGTACTCCGGCGTGACGGACGCGAGCTCGTCGGACAGCACGGCGTCGCCGGTCCAGTACACTCGGTACGGATCGCCAGGCCCCTCGAAGACCATGACGTAGCCGTTCCCCTTGCCCAGCGTGCGATCGAGATCGGGATCGTGCGCGTGATGGGCGGGTACGGCCGTGATCGACAGCGTCGTTTCTCCAACTGCGATCGTCGTGCTCTGTGTCCAGTCCAGAGATCGGACGTCACTGAACCCCGCTGCACGCATCGCTTCAACGCCAGTAGGTGGGATGATGACGGGAACGTCCTTGGGCAGGATCGCCTTGGCCGTCGAGTCGACGTGGTCGGCATGCGGGTGGGACACAATCACCGCGTGCAGGCCGACGAGGGAAGGATGGGGACTCGCTGTGTAACGGGCGATGTGGGCGTTCTCCGCCCCGGTCGAAGGATGCTTCGGCAACACGAAGGCGTCGGGACCGCGAGGGCCCAGCATCGGGTCGGTCAAGACCCGAACCCCTCCGTGCTGCAGGATCACCGTGGGCCCACCAAGCCAGTCGAGCCGGCCTCGGGCGGCGGAGGGAATCACTCCCAAGTCTGTAGCGAGGACGGGCCTGTTCATGGGCGCGACTCTCAGCAATGTACGTACCGTCGCCCGCCGCGCCGCCACGCGCTTTGGGTACACGTCGTGCTGCTCGGCACGACATGAGAAAGTACGCACCGCTTTCGAGTGCGATCCTCTGGGCAGTTGCGGCGTCCATCGCGTTGGAAGTCATCGCCCAGTGCCTGCCGCCGCACTACAGTCCCGTGAGCCAGCCCGAGAGCGATCTCGCCGTCGGGCCCTTCGGCTGGGTCGAGTCGATCAGCCTCCTGATGCGGGGACTCGTGACGCTGATGTTTCTGCGCGTTGTCTTGGGACTCGCGCCAGCTGGACGACGGCCCCCCCTCGGAGCCTTCGTGCTGGGCATCTCAGCGCTCGGCAAGGTCGTCCTCGCGCTCGCGCCCACCGACCTCACCGCGCGCCCGGAGACAATGCACGGGGTCGTGCACGCCATCGCCGCGCTCACTGCATTCCTGTTCGGCACCGCGGGACAGGTGCTGCTCGCGAGAAACGCCGAGGTTCCATGGCGCCGATGGCTCGTTGGCGTGTCATGGGTATCCGTCGCCGCCTGCGTCGTCGTCGTCGGGACATTGCCGATCTATGCGCAGATTCATGTCTGGGGCCTACTCGAGCGCACGCTGACGGTTCTCTTCCTCGGCTGGATTGTGCTCGGCACCCTCGACCTGCGTCGCCGACGCGTGGGCCACGCCGACACCGGCGCGGCTCTCGATGGCGGGGCCCGAGCCGAAATGCCGACTTCGGCGGGCCAATAGTTGCCACCGTTGGCGCGTGTGGAGAAGGCGGGCCCAATGAGCCGGTCAAGCGGTGCGGAGATCGCGCGGCACGGCGCGTGCTCGAGGACCTCGCAATGGTCGTCAACAAGCACCCAGCCGGCCGGCGTGCTTCACCGCGTCGAGCAATCGCGTCTCTTGTCCTCGTCTCGCTGTTCGCGTGGCGTATGGCTCGGGCAGATCCCATCGCAGAGGCGCCCCCGGTACGCATCGAGGCGGAATCGTCGTCAGCCTCGACGGCTTCCCGGCTGGACGTGTTTCTGCTGCTCCCGCATGGCGTGTTCGAGGGGGCGACGACGTCGTTCTGGCCGCTCGACGAGGGAAAGGAGCACCAAACATGAACCGACTCAAGGTCGCCTGGGCTGGGGCGTCGGCGCTGGCCCGCGCTGGGCTGATCAGCCTCGCTTGTCTGGCCCTGGCAGGGCTGGCCACGTCGGCACTTTGGCCCCGTATTGCCGTCGCAAGCGCGCCGTCCAAGAAGGTGGCCGCCTCGCGCGACCCCGCCACAAATGTCGCCGACGATCTGTTCTGGCAGACGTTTCACGGCGGACACTACGACGCGATTCAGCCCGCGATCGAGGCGATGACGGAGGTCTACGTCCGCACGCCTAGAGACGCCGTCACCGCCGCACGCATCGGTTGGTTGCACACGTGGCGCGTGGCGGAGCGCGCACGCAACCCGTCGGCGCCCGCCACGATCACCGACGACGTGGTGCTGGCGAAGAAGTACTTCCGCGAGGCTTCGATGCTGGTTCCCTCGGACGCTCGGTATCTCGGATTCCTGGCGACCCAGGTCCTGGCCGAGGCGCACATCGACCAGGACGAACGCGAGACCCGCGAGGGGTACTTCATGCTCCTCGACGCCGTGAAGGCCTGGCCGGAGTTCAACCTGTTCACGGCCGGCTACGTGGTGAGCGACGCCCCGGTCGAGTCGGCGCAGTTCAAAGCGGGCCTCGAGCAGCAGTGGCGCAACCTCGACGTCTGCGTCGACGAGCCCTTCAGCCGAACCGCTCCCGACTACGCCCGGTACATGGCACTCGATACGAAGGTGGGACCGAAGCGTGCGTGCTGGAACTCCTGGATCGCGCCGCACAACATCGAGGGGTTCTTCCTGAACATGGGCGACATGCTGGTCAGGAGCGGGGACTGGCGCACGGCCGTCGCGATCTACGGCAACGCGAAAGCTTCACGCGAGTACTCGTCCTGGAAGTTCCAGGGCGTCCTGGAGCAACGGATCGCGCATGCGAAAGAGAACGTGGGGAGATTCAACCACCCCGAGTCGGTTGCCGAGGCGGTGATCATGCTCGACTCGACTTTTGCCTGCATGGCCTGCCATCAGGACTAATCGCGGCACCTCGCATCGAACCAAAGGAGAACACCATGAAAGACATGACCGAGTCGGCCGCTCCGATCGAGGTCAGCTCGGCGGGCGCTCCGCTGAAGCGCAGCCGGGCGCGGCGGGTCCTGCAGGCGGCGGGTCTCGCGTTCGCCGGCGTCGTTCTGGCCGCCGCGGTATTTGTTGTGGTGGAGGGGTCGTCTTTCGACGCGAGCATGGCGAGAACCTACGACGTGCCAGTCCCCGCGATCACGTCGTCGAGGGATCCCGCGATCGTGTCGCGCGGTAAGCACCTCGTCGAAAGCACGGCCGGTTGCGCAGCCGACCAGTGCCACGGCGCCGATCTCGGCGGTGGACACGTCCTCGACCTTGGTCCGATCGGGCGCTACACCGGACCGAACATCACCACGGGCGGGTTGGCCGCGGGCTACAGCGACGGAGAGCTCGCGCGGCTGGTTCGCTACGGCGTCAAGCGCGACGGTCGTTCCGTCCGCTTCATGCCGGTCCAGGACTTCGGCTGGCTATCGGATGACGACCTTTCCGCGCTCGTCTCCTACCTCCGGGTGGCTCCGCGGGTCGACCGGCCGAACGGCGTTAGCGAGACCACAGCCCTGGGCAAGGTGTTCGATCGATGGAACCTCGTGGTCCTCGACGTCGCGCGCCGAGCCACGAGGATCGCGGTCGACAAGCCGCCGCCGCCGTCACCCACGGTGGAGTACGGGCGGGTGCTCGCGCACGAATGCACCACGTGCCACGGCGAGCACCTGAGCGGCGGGCCGATTCCGGGTTTGCCGTCCTCCGTTCCCGTACCGCTCGACCTAACGCCACATCGTGAGGGGCTCGCCGGCTGGACGTACCAGGATTTCGATCGGGTGCTCGTGGATGGCGTCAAGCCGAACGGACAGAAGCTGGACCCGTTCATGCCGATCGATACGCTGTCGAAGCTCGACGACACGGAGAAGCACGCGCTTTGGGCGTACCTTCAGAGCTTGCCGCCGACGCCTTTCGGCCAGCGATGAGTCACCCTATTGCCGGTCGGACCTCGTGATCCCGAGCTTCTTCATGCGGAAGTTCAGGGTCGACCGCTTCATCCCCAGCAGAGCGGCCGCCCCGGTCGGTCCTCCGACAACCCCGTGCGTCTTCTGAAGCACGGATAGGATATGCGCTCGATTGACCTCCGCGAGGGCATCGGAGGGTGGCGGAAGCGACGGCCTCTCGGGCCGTTCGGCGTTCAGCGGTATGTCGAGGACGGGTCCCGTGGCGAGAATGACCGCACGCTCGAGGACGTTCTGCAGCTCGCGAACGTTGCCGGGCCAGTGGTGACCCTGGAGTCGGGCCATCGACGCAGCCGTGATGCCGCGGACATCTTTGTTCATGCTCCGCGCGAAGCGCTCAGCGAAAGCGCTCGCCAAGAGAGGGATGTCCTCGCGACGTTCCCGAAGCGGGGGCACTCGAATCGGAAAGACGTTCAGGCGGTAGTAGAGATCTTCGCGGAACGACCGGTCCTCGACCATCGCACCGAGGTCGCGATTCGTGGCGGCAACCAGCCTCGCGTTGCACGGAACCGTGCGGCTGCCACCGACTCGCTCGAACTCGCGCTCCTGGATGACGCGCAGGAGCTTCGGCTGGAGGTCGAGGGCCATCTCGCCGATCTCGTCGAGAAACAGCGTGCCGTTCTGCGCGAGCTCGAAGCGCCCGGTCCGCCGCGCGAGGGCCCCCGTGAAGGCTCCCTTCTCGTGACCAAAGAGCTCGCTCTCGAGGAGGGTTGGCGGGAGCGCAGCGCAGTTCATCTTGATGAACGGGCCCGCCGTACGACAGCTATGCCCATGGATTGCGCGTGCGAAGCACTCCTTGCCCGTCCCCGTCTCACCGTAGATGAGCACCGTGGACTCCGTGGGCGCCACCGTCTCGACCTGGCGAAGCGCGTCGCGAAAGACGGCGCTTTGCCCGAGGATGTCGTCGACGATCGTCTCGCGCGAGGCGGAAGTGGGCGCCGTCGATCTTACCGAACGAAGCATCGGCACCTCGTGGGGCGCCTGCATCTCGGATGCATCGGGAGCCAATGCCCCGAGGGCAGTTGAAGACACCGAAATCATGGGTTCCCCTTCCTGACACCAGTTGCTGGCGCTGGCCCGCGTGATGAGAAGGCAATGGCAGGGGTCGTGCCAGCGCGAGACGGACGTAGTAACGAGTAGTTACGTTTGAGACGCGTGGAGGGCGACGGCTCCGCCCCATCCCCGTTCATCCATGGCGGCCAAAGTGTGGCAATGCACTCGGCCGATGGCGGCTGGCAAGGATTGGTCGCCGTGGCCAGTGCTTGGCAAGGGTTGCCAAAGATTGGTCACGTCACGCCGGGGGGACAGGGGTCACCCTCTTCGACCTCGACGGAATGAGTGAGGTAGAGGCCAAGCGCCCGCAGCTTCACGCGGAGCGTCTGGCGGGAGATTCCGAGCATGCGAGCCGCCTGGCCGTAGTTTCCCCGCGCGTACTCGAGCACGACCGAGAAGAGCACCCGGTCCACTTGCCGATGCGTCTCCGAATAGCAGTCGGTGGTCCCAGGGGTCAGGTTCGCGCGAATGAGCGCCTCGAGGCTGAGCTCTCCGCCCGTGCGAGTCGGCGCGGACGGGCGGCTCGGCTCGCTGGTCAGCTCCGGGAGAAAGGCCTGGACCAGCACGTTGCCGCTCGCCTTCAGCAGGGCCTGCTTGATGACGCTCTGCAGCTCACGGACGTTGCCCGGCCACGGGTAGGCCTGCAGCTGCGCCATGGCGTCCGGCGCGATCTCGTGGACGTTTCGTCCAAGCTCCTTGCTGAAACGCTCGACGAAGTGCTGCGCCAGGATCGGCAGATCTTCCGCGCGCTCGCGCAGCGGCGGCAGGTGGATCGTGAACACGCCCAGCCGGTAGTAGAGGTCGGGCCTGAACTTCTCGTCTGCCGACCGGGCCTTGAGGTCGCGATGCGTTGCAGCGATCAACCGAACGTTGGTCCTGACCGTCTCGTTCCCGCCCACTCGCTCGAAGGCCTGCTCTTGCAGGAGTCGAAGTAGCTTCGCCTGCAAGGCCGGCGGCATGTCCCCGATCTCGTCGAGAAAGATCGTGCCGCCCACGCATTGTTCGAACTTGCCGATGCGGCGGCGGTCTGCGCCGGTGAAGGCCCCTTTCTCGTGCCCAAAGAGCTCGCTCTCGAGGAGACTCTCCGGGATCGCCGCGCAGTTGAGAGCGAGAAACGGCGCCTTCGACCGAGCGCTATGCTGATAGATGCCGCGAGCCACCAGTTCCTTGCCCGTTCCGCTCTCGCCCGTGATCAGCACGGTAGTGTCTTGGGCGGCGACCAGACCGATCGACTTGTAGACCTCGAGCATCGCGGGACAGGTGCCGAACATTGCCCCGTCCTCGTTCGCACCCGCGTCGGGAGCGAGCAGGACCGGGGAACGCATCCGTCGCGCGACGTCGAGCGCGTCGGCGACGACCTGCCACAGCCGCTGCGGGTCGAGGGGCTTGTACAGGTAGTTGAAGGCCCCTCGCTTCATCGCCTCGATCGCCGTGTCGGCGGTCTTGGCCATGGTGATGAAGATGACTGGGATGCGGGCGTCGACCGCCCGGATCTGCTCGTACACCTCGAGCCCGGATTGGTCGGGGAGACGCAGGTCCAGCAAGATCACGTCCGGAGGTGTCCCGGCGCGGACGTGCTCGATGCCGGCGGCGCCGGTTCCCGCCACGGTGACTCGGTGGGATGGCGCGGGGAACGATCGGCACACCTGGTCCGGGATGAGCGCCAGATCGTCGTCCACCAGGAGTATGTGGGCCATTCTTTCCCTGAGCTTTCCGCCCCTAGCAGGTCTTGTACCCGTTGCCACGGGTCGTCAACCATTCCCTGGCTGCTGCCTTTCGCTCGTGCCACGACGCCGACCGATCAGCACGCAACCTGGCACGCAAGTGGCTAGATTTGCCAGCGACCTGCCCGCTTGGCCATGTTGTCCGACCGCGTCGTCCCGCCCCCCCTGGAGCTTCTCTGGGCCGACGGTAGGTTCACGCTGCCACGAGGCCGCTTCGAGGGGGACGCGGTTACGCCGGCCGTTGCTCCATCCCAGGGCACGACTCGCCGGCCGCCGTCGCGCGCCTGAACCTCGTCGACTACGTGAACGCCGCATGTCGGCACCTGGATGCCTCGGGCCTCCCGACGGCATCATCGACCGCGACCAGGGTACAACGATGTCGATGGTCTTCGAGACAACCCGTCCGGCGGAGGTGACGGCATGACACCTGCGCGGATACTCATCGTCGAGGACGATCGGATCGTCGCGCGCGACATCCAGCAGCGACTGACGCGGATTGGGTACACCGTCGTAGGTATCACGGGGCGCGGCGAAGACGCCGTGGGGCAGGTGATCGAGCTGACCCCCGACCTCGTGCTGATGGACATCGGCCTGGACGGCGACACGGACGACGTCGCGACCGCCACCCGCATCCGTGATCTGGGCCAGGTCCCCGTCGTCTACCTAACCGCCAACGCCGACGATCGGACCCTAGCGCGTGCGCGGCTCGCGGAGCCATTCGGCTACGTCCTTAAGCCGTTCGAGGACTCGCAGCTCCGGACCGCGATTGAGATCGCCCTCTACAAGCACGGCGCTGAGCGCAAGCTCCTCGAGAGCGAGCGTCGGTATGCGGTCACGCTGTCGAGCATAGGCGACGGGGTCATCGTCACGGACGACGCGTCGCGCGTCATCTTCATGAACGGCGCGGCGGAAAAGCTCACGGGTTTCTCGTCCGCCGAGGCGGGCGGTCGACCGCTCGACGAGGTGTTCCAGGTGCGGCCCGAGAACGCTCCCGCCTTGGCGCGCGGCCAAGAAACCAATGTGAGCGCTCTAGGCAGGCGCACCACGTGGATCCTGAGTCGTCACGGCCACGACGTCTTGATTGACGGGTCCGTCGCACCGATCGTCGACGATCGCGGAAAAGCGATGGGCCAGGTCGTCGTCTTTCGAGACATCGCGGAACTCCGAGAGGCCGCCGAGGCAAGCTCCCGCATCGAGCTGGCACTCCGGGGGACGGACACCGGCGTCTGGGACATCCCACTGTCGGGGGGCGCCTTCATGCAGCGGCCCTTCTATCAGTTCAACACGTGCCAACCGCTCGGCTTCGATGAGGGGAGCATGCCAACCGGAGCGGCGCGTATGGCGCTCTGGCATCCCGATGATGTGGAGCGCATTCGGCGTTGGCAGGATGACTACCAGACCGGCAAGGAGAAGAGGTCCTCCATCGAGGTGCGCATAAGGCACAGGGACGGCGCGTATCGCTGGCTCCTTCATCGCGGTCAGGTCGTATGCGACGCGCAGGGCGTGCCAACGCGCTTCGTGGGTCTCACCGTCGACATCACGTATCTAAAGGAGCTTGAGCAGAAGCTGCAGCACGCGAAGCAGATCGCCGAGACGGCCAACCGAGCCAAAGACGAGTTCCTGGCCAACGTCAGCCACGAGATTCGCACTCCGATGAACGCCATCCTCGGGATGACGGAGCTCGTTCTCGACACGCCTCTCAGCCAAGGCCAGCGCCAGTCTCTAAAGACTGTGCAGTCGGCAGCGGGGAGCCTTCTCGGAACAATCAACGATCTGCTCGACTTCTCCAAGATTGAGGCGGGAAAGCTGGAACTCGATCCAGAGCCCTTTCTGCTGCGAGCGACGCTCGGTGACGTCATGCGCGCCCTGGCCGTACGCGCCCACCGCAAAGGACTGGAGCTGGTGTGCGACATCCACTCGGACGTGCCCGATGCAGTCATCGGCGACGTCGCGCGCCTGCGGCAGATCCTTCTCAATCTGGTGGGAAACGCGATCAAGTTCACGCTCCAGGGAGAGGTCGTCGTCCGAGTGGACGTCGCGACAGGCGCTCTGGATGCGGCCAGAGTGAACTTGCGCTTCATTGTGCGCGACACCGGGGTGGGGATCCCTTTAGAAAAGCAGGAGACCATTTTCCGCGCATTCGAGCAGGAGGACACGTCGACGACACGGAAATACGGAGGTACCGGGCTGGGCCTCACCATCGCCTCGCGTCTCGTAACCCTCATGGGGGGGCAGATCACCGTCGAGAGCGAGCCGCGGCGGGGGAGCGCGTTCACGTTCGACGTGTGGCTCGAGCGGCAAGCGCACCCCGTGGAGGCCGCGACCATCCCGCTATTGATCTACCTCCGCAACATGCGGGTACTCATCGTCGACGACAACGCCGTCAACCGACACATCCTCGAGGAGTGGCTTCGCAACTGGGGCATGGACCCGACTTCCGTGGGCGACGGCGTCGCGGCCATGGACGCGTTGTGGCACGGTGCGTCTTCCCGTCGGCCCTACGCTCTCCTGATCATCGACGCCAGGATGCCAGACACGGATGGCCTGTCGCTGACCGCGAAGATTCGCGAGCGGCCGGAGCTTGCCGGGAGCCGCATCATCCTCCTCACGTCAGGCGACCGAGCCGCCGACCTCGCCCGCATCCGCGAGCTACGCATCAACGCGCATCTCCTCAAGCCGGTGCCACAGGACGAGTTGCTTGAGACCATTCACGTGGTCATGGGGCAACCGGAAGGCGCGTCGCCGAGTCATACACGCCCCGGAACCGATGTAGAGGAGCCGCACCCAGCCACGTTCGAGAAGCCGCTACGGGTGCTCGTCGCAGAGGACAACGAGTTCAACGCGCAGCTCATGGAGCAGCTTCTGACGCGGCGAGGGCACCTCGTTCGCCTGACGACGACGGGGCAGGAGGCCCTGAAGCTGCTCGACGAAGAGTCCTTCGATCTGCTGCTTCTGGACATTCACATGCCCTTGCTCGACGGATTCCAGGTCACCGCGGCGATCCGTGCGCGGGAGCGCAAGACCGGCGCCCACCTTCCTATCATCGCGGTGACCGCCCGCTCGCGAACGGAGGACCGCGACGTCTGCCTGGCGGCGGGAATGGACGAATTCGTGGTCAAGCCGGTTCTGGCAGCCGATCTCTGGGCGGCTGTCACGCGGGTGACTGGTGCGGCCGGAGGACCGGACTGGCTCGACGCACGCGTCCTACTGACTGCCTCAGGAGAGGACGCGACGACGTTGCGGAGCATGTGCGAGGCCCTCCGCGATCGCTTGCCGGAGGAGCTCGCCGCCCTCGAAGACGCGGTGCACGACCACGACTGGGCTCTGTTGCATGCCGTCGCCCACAAGATCCGTCGCGCCCTGGCGCCTTTCTCCCCGCTGGCCGTCGACATAGCCTCGAGGATCCAGACCGCGGCGACGCGCAACGACAGTCAAGAAGTCGCGTCGCTCGCGGAGAAACTGGGAGCCGTCGCGCGACAGCTCCGACAGCAGGTCCGGTGGGTGTCGCTGGACGCCTTGCGCCGCGAGGCGGCGTCCGGCGGCGTCGCGTTGCCCCCGAACGCCTGACGAAACGGGCAACGCGCGGGCGCAACGACCGAGACATCCAGATCCGTTGGTGCTTAGGGCCGATGTCCACCGCGGTCGTTGCGAGTCCCGGCTTCCCGACGGAGGGCGTCGATGGACAGGTGGTCGGCCTTCCGAAGGAGTATCCCAGACATCTCGTCGAGCTGCTCCATGAGCGGGCCGCACTCGTCCAGCCGGCCGTCTGCCGCCAGGTCCTCCAGCCTGGAGGCCACGTCGCCCGCGGCCGTCGAGAACGCGAAAAGAAGAGCGCAGAGCTTGTGAGCGGCCTCACGCGCGCGGGGAGAGTCGCCCGCGGCGATGGCGTCTTTCACCTCGGTGACGCGGACCGGCAGATGCGTCTGCAACCCGCGAGACAGGGTCGCAAGAGCCTCCTCGTCGTCGCCGCACGCCCTCAGCACAGCGACGGCGTCCAGCAGATGGCCGGGCCGCGCTTCCGGTCGGGAATCCGCAGGAGCAACCACCAGACGGTCAACGGCGGCCATCAGATCCGCGGGTCGGACGGGCTTGGTCAAGAAGTCGTCAATCCCCACGGCCAGGCAGCGATCGCGGTCCTCCTTCCGCGAGCGCGCCGTCAGCGCGACGATGGTCAGCCGCCCTCCGGCCGAGGTCTCCCGCTGCCGGATCGCCCTGGCCACGTCGAATCCGTCCAGCTCCGGCATGTGCAGGTCCAGGAGCAAGAGATCAAAGCGGTCCTCGCACGCCAGCTCCAGCGCGGCGCGCCCATCCTCGGCGAGCTCCACGACATGACCGCGCCCGGTCAGGAGCTGCACCATGAACTGCGCGCTGAACTCGTTGTCCTCCGCGAGAAGAATGCGCATCGAGGTGATCGCTCCGGGCGACGTCGACCCGCTCGTCCAGACCGACTTGGCAGGCGTTGGCGCTCCTGTTTCGGTCGCACCCTCGGCTTGATGGATCGCCTCGAAGAGCTCTTCCTGTAGCACAGGCTTGAGCAGGTGACGCTCGATTCCGAGCTCCCGTAGGCGCGCCGGATCGCCGGGACGGTCGGTGGAGTCGAGCATGACGATGTGGAGAGCGGAGAACGCTGCGCGGGTCCGGATCTGCGCCGCCAGAGCCCACCCGTCGGTGCCAGGCATCCGCGAGTCGAGCACAAGCAGAGTGTACGGTTGGGCGGCCGCGGATGCGTCCTCGAGCGCATCCATAGCGTCGGCTGCGTTGCCGAGCACGGTAGGCTGCATGTGCCACTCCCGGAGCCAGTCCGCGAGGACCCGACGTTGTGTTTGGTTGTCGTCCACCACCAGGACCCGCAGGTCACGCAGGTGGGAGGACGGCACGAGGGGGGGGCGGTCGGCACGCTGTGGGTGGCGTTCAAAGCGAGCCGTGAATGCGAAGGTGCTCCCGCGTCCCGGATGGCTCTGTACCGTGATGGTGCCGCCCATGGCCGCCACGAGGCGGCTCGCGATGGCCAGACCCAGACCGGTGCCGCCGTATCGTCGCGTCGTGGAGCTATCCCCCTGCTCGAACGCGCGGAATATCCTCTGCTGCTTCTCGAGCGAGATCCCGATTCCCGTGTCCCGAACGGTGACGTGCAGCAAGACCGTCTGATTCGACGCCGGCTCGTGCGCGCTCGCGGAGACGTAGACCAGAACCTCGCCCTGATCCGTGAACTTGACGGCGTTCCCGACAACGTTCAGGAGAACCTGGCGCAGGCGCCCCGCGTCGCCGACGAGCCGGTCGGGCAGGTCGGACGACACGTCGCACACGAGCTCCAGCCCCTTGTGGTGAGCACGCGGCGCCAGGGCGCGCACGGTGTCCGCGAAGACCGAACGCAGGGTGAACTCGGCCGGATCGAGCTCGAGCCTTCCGGCCTCGATCTTGGAGAAATCCAACAGATCGTTGATGACCACGAGCAGGCTCTCGGCGGCGGACTTCACCGTCCTCAGGAGCTGTCGCTGGTGCTCGCTCGTCGGCTGCTCGAGGGTCAGCTCGGTCATGCCGAGGATGGCGTTCATCGGCGTACGGATCTCGTGACTGACGTTGGCGAGGAACTCGTCCTTGGCCCGGTTCGCCGCCTCCGCGGCCGTGCGGGCCTCGTGGAGCTCGGCCTCGACATGTTTCAACGCGGTGATGTCGACGGAGGCGCCCGTGAACCGGAGAGGTCTGCCGTCCCCGTCGCGCTGGACCACACCGCGCGACAGGTTCCAGCGCTCCGAGCCGTCCTTGCGCCGGACGCGGTAGGTCGCCTCGAACTCCTGGCTCTGGCCGTCGATCCGGCTTCGCATCGCCTGGACCACGACGTCGCGGTCGTCCGGGTGCACCGCCAGCGTCATCGCGGAGCCGAAGTCGCTCGGCGACTCGCCCGGACTGTAACCGAGATACTCCCAGACGTTGACGAACGTCGGTCGGGAGGTCTCGAGCCGCCCATTGGGCATGTCGTATTCCCAGATCTGGATGCTCGAACCTCGCACCGCCAGCTGGAGCAGCTGGCTCAGTCTTCGCGTTTCCTCCTCGGCTCTCTTGCGATCCGTGATGTCGATGGACGCCCCGACGAACCCCGTGGGTCGGCCATCCGGGGCGCGGTACACGTTGCCTCTCGCATAACGCCAGATCCGAGTCCCGTCTCTGCGTTGAGCACGAAACTCCATTTCGTACTCCGTTCTGTTCTCATCCACGCACCTCTGGATGGTGCCACGGAAGATCTCCTTGTCCGTGACGCCGACGGCCGAGATGACGCTTTCGAAGTCGACCCTCGGCGCCAGAGGGTCTTTCGAGAGGACGGCGCGCTCGGGCAGCAGATAGCTGTTCTCGACGCGGGCGTCCGTCATTACGAACTCCCACATGCCCAGCTGGGATATCTTGGCAGCTCGTTCGAGACGCTCCTTGACCTCGGTGACCTCTTCCTGAAACTTCTTCTGATCGGTGATGTCGAGCGCCGTTCCGACGAAGCCCGTCGCGCGACCATCGGCACCGTGCACGGCTTTGCCGCGGGCGAGACGCCAGCGAACCGAGCCGTCGGGCTGCTCGTTGCGTATTTCTTCGATGAATTCGCGCTTCTCTCCGTCCACGCACGCCTGAATCGCGCGTGTCAGCCGGATGCGGTCCTCCAGCGGGATCCCCATACCCGCGGCAGCGGCTCCAAAGCTCGTCGGCAAGATCGAGTCGTCGGCACCGAAAGGCAGTATGAGCGCGATCGGAACGGAGTCCTCCACACGACCGCCGCGCAGCTCCCACACCCAGATGTTCAACTGCGTGACCTGGGTCGCCAGGGTGAGCGCTTCCTCCGTTCGCCTTGCTCGTTCGCGCCTCTCGATTCGATTCGTCACCTCGACGTAGAGCCCGCACCAGCCGGTAACGCGATCTCCGTCGCGCACCGGGGTGCCCCGAAAGAGAAACCACCGGTAGGTCCCGTCCCAGCGCCGAAACCTGTGCTCGGTATCGAGCTCGAGGCCGCCCGCGACGGCCGCGGACCATGCTCTCGCGGCCGGTTCACGGTCATCCGGATGTACGGCCTCGAGCCAGCCGGCATCTGTCAGCGCGCTCTCCTCGAGGCCCGTGAACTCCAGCGCCTGAGGGCTGAAGTAGTCAAAGCGTCCGTCGGCCGTTGCACTCCAGGTCCACGACGGCAGAGTCTCGAGGAATCTGCGCGCCGTGTCTTCGGACCCGTCCGCACCGCTTTCTCTCTCGGCGAGGTTTCGGCCGTCGGTTTGCCCAGGCTTGTCGTTCATCGGGGAAAGCGCGTCGGATCCTTGCGAGCCGGCGCGGCGTCGCGCGCACGTTCGCACGCTGCCGGACGCAGTCGGCAAGCTCGGCACTCGTTCAGGTCGTCCTTTCGGTCGCCGCGTCGTGCTCCGCAGCTTGTATGCCAACGCGGCCTCGTTCGAGATCGCGAACCCGGGGCCCTCCTTGCGCGGCTCCGCAAGGAAAACCGGCGCGGCGACGCACGACTCACCCGAGGAGCATGAGGCAAGCTGGCCAAGATTCTGGTCGTGCCGGCCAGGGCCTGGCCGGGGCGGCCAATCTTCAGCTACCTCGCCCGCACCATCGGGGTGTCCACGACGTGCTGGATCACGAACCAGACCTGGGCCTCGTTGATGCGGACGACGTCGCTGACGACTAGATCGTTGGTGCCGTCGTCACCTATGTCGGCCGCCCCGCGCGCGAGCGTCCGCGCCTCGATGAGGATGTGCTCGTGCGCCTCGAGGAGCCGGGAGATCTGCACGGGAACTTCCTCGCGGCCGCGCGGCGGCTTCTCGATCTGCGACAACTCCGCCACGTCGCCTGCCATCGCGATCGCGACGCCGCCCAGCGTCTGAATGCGCTCGGCGACCGCGTCCACGAGCTCAGTCTGCTGGTCGGCGTGCTTGTCGAACAAGAGGTGGAGTTCGTAGAAGCTCGGTCCTGAAACCTGCCAGTGGTGCTTCTTGTACATATCGCGAAGCGAGATCGTGTCGGCGAGAAGCTGATTCAGCGCTTCGACGGACACCCTCCGTGCCTGGTCGCTCAGCCCGAGGGGGTAGCGCGTGAGAGAACCGAAGGCTTGAGTCTCCTTTGCCCGCTGACCAACGATGGGCTCTGCCTCTTCGTGCTGCGTGTGGGACAATGATTTCATGTAGAGGTCTCCTCAACCCACGGGAGAGCACACCGCATGCCGCGGGCGACGGACTTTCGGGCGCGCGAGCGCCGCGCACGGATCGCCCCATCACGGCGCCGCCGGACCTGCCGTGGCGAAGAGCAGCCACATCGCGATCCCGACGAACGTCGTTGCGGTTCCGAACGCGTACACGAGACTGACCCCGGGAGCGCCCCGCTCTCCTCGCTCGACTGCGCGACGGATCTGCGCGTACCGGACGGTCGCGAAGGGGTTCACCAGGGCGCCGAGGGCGATCAGCGAGTCCCCTACGCGCGCCGATGCGACCCCCGGCCCGGCGAGACGCGTGATCCCAAAGCCGAAGGCCATGAGCGCGACGCCCGTGCGGATCCAGGCGAGCCACGTCCGCTCGTTGGCGTTGTGGACGCGTAGGGTCTCTTCATGCGGCTCTGACGCGGCGTGGTCTGCCGCTCCCCGCGCGGGGGATCGATCTGGGCTCACGGTCGCTGCGTGGCTGCGGACGATAGGGCCGCGAGCGCTGCTGCCATCTCGGTCGCCACGGGATCCAGCGCGGCGTCTCCGCCGTGCCGGGACACAACCCAGTGCGGATCGTTGTAGGAGAGCCAAGTCTTTCCCGACGCGTCCTGCCAGACAAGCGCTTTGAGGGGCAAGTCGAGACCAATCGTTTGCCTTGCCTGCATGAGCGGGGTTCCCGACTTGGCGTTGCCGAACATGAGAACCTCCGTTGGGCGCAGGACGAGCCTGACCTCCGCAGCACCCGCCGCGTGGTCGATCCGGGCGAACACCGTCATACCCTTGGCCCGCACGGCGGCCTCGAGCCGATCCATCGTGTCCTTGGGGCCGAAAGCGCTCACGACTGTCTTGATGCCATCCATGACGACCTCCACTCCGCCAGTCTGTTCCCGCGGGGCCACCGATCTCGCCCCACCACAAGAGACCGTGACCCTGCAGCAGACCAGGGCGCTCACGAGGGCGAGGCTTATGGTCTTCACGCAACGCACGTCAGCATGTCCCGTGCCCGACGGCCGGAGTCTTTCAGTGCTTCCTCAGACGACCGGCACCAGCGGTAGGACGACAATGGGGACAACTATTGGGCGTACGCGACGGAATGTCGCCGCGGAGCGACGGCTCGAAAGCATGCCCGATGCCACCTCGGCACAATGGGCCAGTGCCGCTTGTCGTGCGAACGGTCGCGTGGTCCGCCGATTGCTCTCAAGGCAGCACAAGGATGAAACCCGTCGAAGCAGACCTCGACCCTCGTCGCACGAGGGATGACTCCCGGTTCCCGCTCGCGAGGACCGGGGCAATAATCCTCGTTGCCTCATTCGCGAGCATGCAGTTCTTCGGTCCAGAGCTCTCGAACCCACCCGTTGTCGCGGACCTAGACGCGCCGACGGCTGTAAAGAAAATCCTCAGAGACTCTTGCTACGACTGTCATTCAAACGAAACGCGACTCCCCTGGTTCGACAGAGTCGCACCCGCGTACTGGAAGGTCGTCGAGGACGTTCGTCGAGGGAGAGAGCACCTCAATTTCTCCGACCTCGGTCGCCTCGACGCGTCCCGGCAGAAGGCCGCGTTGTACGAGTCGGTGAATCAGATCCAGCTCGGCGCGATGCCCCCTCTCGCGTACCGACTGGTGCACCCGGGCACGGTGGTCTCACCACACGCTCTGGCGGTTCTCGAGGAGTACCTCCACCCGCAGGGAGAGGAGCACGAGATCCCGTCACCATCGCCGGCGCGCGTGGCTCCCGTTACCCTTCAGGGCGTAGAGATCCAACCCGCGGCGAACGGCGTCGCCTTTATCCGCGGCTACGAACTCTGGCGGGCGGTCTCCACCACGGACCGCTTCGACAACGGGACAATCCGGCTGATCCTCGCCAACGACCGAGCCATCCAGGCCATCGATCGGGGTGAGGTGGCACCCTGGCCGGACGGATCCGTATTCGCGAAGGTCGCCTGGGAAGCGGTCGGCGACGACGCTGGCGTCGTCCGCCCGGGATCGTTCCGCCAGGTGGAGTTCATGGTCAAGGACGCCCGAAAGTACGCCGCGACCCAGGGCTGGGGCTGGGGGAGGTGGCTAGGTGAGCGCCTCACCCCCTATGGCGACACGCCGCTCTTCACCACCGAGTGCACCAGCTGCCACGCGCCGATGCAGAGAAACGACTACGTCTTCTCGATGCCGGTCCGAGGCGCGAGCGGGCGCTCGGACCTGCTGAACACGGCGGCCGTGCTGCCCGCTGTCCTTTCCGAGCGGCCTTTGGATTGGCAGGTCGTGGCGATCTCTGTCGATAAGCGAGCCGCGACGACGTCGACCGTGTACGGAAACGACCTCGCCGTCGCCCACGTTCGCGACGGCTCCCGTACCTCCTACCCGGCCGGAGCGACGCTGGCGCGCATCACGTGGGCTCAACGAGAGGATCCCCACTGGTTCGGGGCGCGTATTCCGGATCGGCCCCTCTCTGCGGAGCTCATAACGGTCACGGTCACCGCGGAAGGGGAGCGTTCGTACCTCTGCCACATGCGCGCGGGGGCCACTCTGCAATACGAGACGAACGCGCCTTGCTCTCGGGAGCGAGTCGACGATCTACTCGGTGAAACGTTGCTGTTCATGCCCGATCTCGGCGAGGCGGCTCCCTGAGGCGGAGCACTCGCGACGTCGATGTCCTTCGGTTCACCGTGCTGGAGTTGCCGACGCTGGATGGCGACCATGGCTTCGGCGCCAACGTACGCCGCGCTCGCCCACCGACACTTGTCGAGGCACGCGCCTCGTGCCGGACTTTGCGTACGCACTCGTGTGTCTCGCGCGTTGCGCTCGTGGAACACCAGATACCACCGGTGACGCCTCTCTTCGAGTGGGCTTGCCACGGCGCTCCCATGCGGCACCGGGATCTGCAGCGCAGGGATCGGCCGAGACACAAGACGTGGCCCTTCCCGAGAGCCGCGCGCTGCTCGCGCCAAGCGCCGACAGCCTATGGTCACGCGCGGCCATCAGCGGGCGCGCGTCCATTCCGTCAGGGCGCGGCCAAGTGCGAGCCGGGATGGCAGGTTGCTTGCTAGGTCCACGATCGCTTGCGCGCCGAGCGGCAGGCTCACCGTCGAATTACCCGACTCCGATGCAGACAGCACGCGATCCGAAGGAGCGTAGGACCATGGGCAACATCACGACGAAGGACGGCACGAGTATCTATTTCAGGGACTGGGGCAGTGGGCAGCCCGTCGTCTTCAGCCACGGATGGCCTCTCACCGGAGACGCCTTCGAGGACCAGATGTTCTTCTTGGCCTCGCGCGGCTACCGATGCATCGCGCACGACCGGCGCGGCCACGGTCGATCGAGCCAGCCCTGGAACGGAAACGATCTGGACACCTACGCCGACGATCTTGCGACGCTGGTGGAGGCTCTGGACCTGCGGAACGCCATCCACGTCGGCCACTCCACTGGCGGCGGCGAGGTGGCTCGCTACATCGGTCGGTACGGGACGACGCGAGTCGCCAGGGCGGTGCTGATCGGCGCGATCCCGCCCCTGATGCTGAGAACTGCGGCCAATCCCGGCGGTCTACCGATCGCGGCGTTCGATCAGGTCCGCGCCGGGGTGCTCGGGGATCGCTCGCAGTTCTTCAAGGACCTGACCATGCCCTTCTACGGGTACAACCGCCCGAACGCGAGGATCTCGGAGGGCGTGCGCGAGTCGTTCTGGTTGCAGGGAATGATGGCTGGTTTGCCCGCGGCCTACTTCTGCATCAAGGCCTTCTCGGAGACGGACACGACGGACGACCTGAAGCGGTTCGACGTGCCGACGCTGATCATGCACGGGGACGATGATCAGATCGTGCCCATTGCGAACTCGGCTCTGCTCTCGTCCAAGCTGGTCCGGAACGCGACTCTGAAGGTCTACAAGGGCGCGCCGCACGGGATGTGCACGACCCTCAAGAACCAGGTCAACGAGGACATGCTCGGGTTCCTCAGGAGCTGAGCGCGCCGAGCGACGTGCCCACCACCGAAGGAGGTAGCAATGGCATCCGCACCCAAGGTTTGGTTCATCACGGGAGCGTCGAAAGGGTTCGGACGCGTCTGGACGGAGGCCGCTCTTGCGCGGGGTGACACGGTCGTCGCCACCGCCCGAGATCCGAAGGCGCTCGACGACCTCGTCGCACGATACCCAAAGACGAGCCTACCGCTGGCGCTCGACGTTACGGAGGAGGAGGCCGTGAGAGCCGTAGTGGCCCAGGCGCGCGAGCACTTCGGCCGCCTGGACGTCGTGATCAACAACGCTGGCTTCGGGCTATTCGGGACCATCGAAGAGGTCACAGCCGAGCAGGCACGCGCCCAGATGGAGACGAACTTCTTCGGTGCAGTCTGGGTCACGAAGGCGGCTCTCCCCATTCTGCGGGAGCAGCGATCGGGGCACGTCATCCAGGTGTCATCCATCGGGGGTGTGACTGCGTTCCCGACTCTCGCGATGTATCACGCGTCAAAGTGGGCGCTGGAGGGCTTTAGTCAGGCCCTCGCCGCCGAGGTTCAAGAGTTCGGCATCCACGTCACGTTGGTGGAGCCGACCGGGTACCAGACGGACTGGAACGGCCCTTCGTCGGTGAAGGCGAGCCAGCTTCAAATCTACGACGGGCTCCGCGTGCGGCTCGCGGAGTTCTTCGGTCCGGTCCGAGGTCGCAGTCGCGGCGACCCGCGCGCGACCGGGGCGGCCATCCTGAGGGTCGTCGATGCAAAGAAGCCGCCCCTCCGCATCTTCTTCGGCTCCGGCCCATTGGAGATGATGAAGAGCGAGTACGCCCAGCGAATTGCGACGTGGGAGGAGTGGAACGAAATCTCGCGGGCGGCACACGGGGGCCCCGCCGAGAAGTGAGTGAGAGCGTGAACCACGACAGGAGAGCTTATGTCCTCGTTACCTTCGGCAACACTTGCCGGTGAATTTCAGATCGGCGACCTCAGAGTCAACCGCCTCGGCTTCGGCGCGATGCGCATCACCGGCAACGGCATTTGGGGACCGCCGGAGGATTTCGATGCGGCCCGAGCCACGCTGAAGCAAATCCCGGCCCTCGGCATCAACCTGATCGACACGGCGGATAGCTACGGCCCGTTCGTGAGCGAGGACCTCATTCGCTCGGTTCTCCACCCCTACAAGAACATGCTGGTCGCCACCAAGGGTGGCCTGACCCGACACGGTCCCGACATCTGGGCACCTCTGGGCCGCCCGGAGTACCTACGGCAGTGCGTGCTGATGAGCCTGCGGCGCCTCGGCCTGGAGCGTATTGACCTGTGGCAATTACACCGCGTCGACCCGACCGTGCCGGCCGCCGAGCAGTTCGGCGTCATCGCTGACATGCGTCGCGAAGGCCTGATACGGCACGTCGGCTTGAGCGAGGTCACCGTCGCCGAGATCGCCGAGGCGGAGAAGCACTTTCCCGTCGTCACGGTCCAGAACCAGTACAACCTCGTGGATCGCAAGAGCGAAAGTGTTCTGAACCACTGCGAGAAGAGAGGCATCGGCTTCATCCCCTGGGCTCCCCTGGCCTTCGGTGCCCTACTGAAGAGCGGCTCCGTGCTCGCCGATACGGCGCGTCGTCTGGGCGCGACGGCAAGCCAGGTCGCGCTCGCATGGATGCTCAAGAGGTCGAAGGTCATGCTGCCGATCCCCGGAACGGCGAGCCCGCAGCACCTTCTGGAAAACGTGCGCGGAGCTGATCTCTCGCTGTCGGACGGTGATTTTGCGGCCGTCGGGCGCGAGGGAGCACGATCATGTTGAGAGCAGCGGAGACCACGAGGCCGCGCCGGACCTCCGAGCCGTACTCGTTCGATTCGCTCTTCATCGGCGGTCGATGGCGCTCCGGCTCTGCGCGCACCGGCTGGAAGGATGTCAACCCCTACACAGGTGATGTACTGCTGGAACTTGCACAGGCCGACGGATCGGATGTCCATAGCGCCTTCGCGGCAGCGACCGAGGCACAGATCGGATGGGGCGCGGCGCTACCGAGCGAGCGCAGTGAAGTCCTTCGGCGCGCGGCCGCCACTCTCGACGCCCGTCGCGCCGAGGTGGTCAACTGGCTCATTAGGGATTTCCGTGCAAGGAACTCCACGTGCCTTTGCGTTTTGAGCCGGCGAAGCGTTCGGCGCCTGATTCGTAGCATGCTCGCCGCCGCAGCGATGGCGACGGTCGCCTGCGCTCCGGCTGCGCGCTGCAGCGACGCCTCAACCGTGCGCGGCGAGTACGCGCCAGGAGGAACCATGACCGACGGTCTCCAGAAGACACGCACTCACGAAGAAGCCCGCAACCTCGAGCTCATCGCCGGCGCGTTCGAGAAGTGGAAACGAGGCACCGGTGGCCCGTTCGATCTTCTCGCGCCCGAGGCGCAATGGACGATCGTCGGAAATTCTTCGGTCTCCAAGACGTACCCGAACAAGAAGGCCTTCATGGACGCGGTCATCGTGCCGTTCAACGCGCGCATGTCGAGTCCACTGGTGCCGCACATGCGGGGCCTCTACGCAGACGCGGACATGGTGATCGCCTTGTTCGACGCGGCTGCGACGGTGCGAGACGGGAAGCCATACCGGAACACATACTCTTGGTTCATGCGCATGGCGCAGGGCCGCGTCGTCGAGGTCACTGCATTCTTCGACAGCGTGGAGTTCAACGACTTCTGGGCGCGGGTGGCACCGGCTCCCTAGGGTCTGGTCGGCGGGGCTCGCCGATCGCGGGACAGTTCGTGGTAGACCCATAATCGTTCGCAACGAGGAGCGCGACATGAGAACTCTTTACACGGCTGTGTCGACGGCCCACGGTGGACGCGATGGTCACGTTCGATCTTCGGACGGCATCGTCGATCTCGATCTGAAGACGCCCAAAGAGATGGGCGGCCCCGGTGGCGCCGGGACCAACCCCGAGCAGCTGTTCGCCGCTGGATACGCAGCGTGCTTCGAGTCCGCGATGCGGGCGGTTGCTCGCAAGCAAAGACGCCCCTTGGCTGATGCGAGCGTGGCCGGGCACGTCAGCTTCAACGTCACAGACGAAGGCAAGTACGTGCTCTCCGTCGAGCTCCACGGCAAGGTGGAGGGCCTGTCGCGTGATGACGCGCAGGCGCTGATGCAGGCTGCGCACGAGGTCTGCCCGTACTCAAACGCTACTCGCGGCAACATCGACGTGAAGCTCGTCGCGGAGTGAGCCTGAGCCTCTTCGCCGGAAGCCGGTGCGAGCGAAACCGCACGCGCACCATCCGCGCCGGCGACGTACTCCGCGGTGCTCGCTCCGGGGTTCCGCGCGCCGCGCGAGTGAGCCATCGTTCCCGCCACCCACACGCGCATCGGACGATACACACCGCTCTCGCTCGGGTTCGCCAGCGCCGGGTACAGCGCCACCTAAGCGCACTCGTAGGGCCCAACGCACACAGGATGCCCCCGCACAGGCGGCACGTTCGTGCTCCGGTTGGTGGCACAGAACGCCTTGTTTTCCCCTCCCTCCATTTGCTCGCTCGGGACACGACTGGGACACGGACGCTGCGAACCCGCGTTTTTCCCGAGAGAAACGCGCAAAGTGCGACGGCCTCCGGAGCCGTAGGTCAGAGGTTCGAATCCTCTGTGGCGCGCCAGACGGAAGCCCCGAGAATCAAGGCGGATTCGATCGGTGTTGGCTTCGAGTGCGGCTCTCGTGTTCTGACGTCAGCCACGAATCCGAATGTGGATCGGGAACGTCCTCCGCCGATGCCCTCGATGCGTCCTCCGCCGATGCCGTCCCTGGTCGCGGATAACGAGGCCGTCGACGAGTGGTCCCGGTAGCTCAACGTCGGCTCGACGCGAACCTTTGGGCTCGTCTGGTTGGCCGTGGCTAGTCACGGCCAAGGTCGTGGCGCGTGAGCGATGAGACCACCCCTACGGGGTTGGACACGACTGTTGCCCGATACACGCAGGGTCTGCCCCCACTCCTGCCTGGGGAACGCAGACGCACGACTCGTAGCACCCGCCTCCGACACCTGGGAACTCTAGGCCTTGGCACGTCGAGGTTTGATCCGCGGGGATCAAGCACGAGCCACCATCGAGCAAGGGCATCAAGCAGTTCTCGCAGCTCTGCGGCGTCGCCACGCAGTTCGGGCCGGGGATGCAACACCAGTAGCTCGTTACGACGCCGGCCGCGTTGTTGGGTGGGCCTCCGAAGCCGCAGATCTCCCCGGCGGCACAGGCTACCCAGGACCCGGTTGGCGTCGCGCATGCCGTCGTTAGAGAGCCAGTGCCGCAGTGCGGAGCACACAGAACGGGTGGGGGTCCCTCCTGAGTCCCGGAGCAAGAGAACGAGCCGCCGCTCGAACCGGAGGATGAGCCGGAGCCTCCAGAAGAGGACGCCGACCCCGATGATGATCCTGACGACGAGCCGGAGGAAGAACCTGACTCGCTCGTCCCCGAAGAGGAACCGGAGCCGCTCGACGACGCGCCCGCTCCATCTTCTCCACTGGGCGCGCCACTAACCCTGCCGCCGCAGGCGCACGTGAGCGCGAGAGCGAGGACGAGGCTGCGGCGCATCGCCCTGGCGTAGCGCGTCCGCCGCCTCTCTGCCATGGGTGACGGACGCGCTCTGAGAACAGACGCAATCTCAAACTGACCCACTACCAGCCGTTAGGGTCACCATCCGGCGGAGCGACAGCGTGACCCACGACGAGCCCGCTCGGTACCTCGAGCCAGATAGCGAGCTCGGGCCGGTAGGGTTCGCCCTCGGTGACGTAGCTAGGAAGGCGAAAGCGCCCTCCGACCCACTCGACGTCGGCGTCCTCGGGGGACTCCCGAGCCATGCGCCCCTGCGGTGTGCTCCTTCGCATCGGGGCGCATCCCAGGCGAGCGATGGGCGGGCGTCAAGCGAGAGCGTGCGCCCCTCGGACACGACCGCACCGCTGTGGACGGCTCCGGCTTGCATGTCCAGCTCCTCGACCGAGTGCGGTTCACGGGATTCTCACGCTCACCGTACGGCGAGAGGGATCCGCGTGCCGTCGGGTCGGCGCCACGTGGTGCGAAACTCTCGGTCGTACGTCCAGACGCGCGCGTTCTTCTGGCGCTCGGATACCACGGCGAGGTAGCCGTCTGCCCAGTCTGGCTCGTGTTCCGAGTAGCGCGCGAGCCAGCCGAAGACTTCGAGCCTCAGCTCCTTTTCGTCCTCAATTGCGGGCGGTGACATCCCGATCTCGACGATCAGCCGCTGCAGGCGCGCGCGCTGAACGGGATGGTTCAAGAGGAAGCAGGCCTCGGTGAGGACAGGCTCGCAGAGAACGATCCCCCTCTTGGCGACGCGGTCCAGATCGGCGATGGCCCTCGAGTGCAAGCCGTCGCGTGGGTCACAGAGCGCAACGAGCGGCGTCGTGTCGATCAGAATCACTCCCTGCGATCCCGGAGCTTGGCCGCGATGTGGCGGCGCACCGCATGTCGGTCCGCGGGGTCGACGACGCGGGGCAGCGGCGTCTCCGCTGGATCGGGGAGGGCCGCGAGGATCTCCTTCACGATGTTCGAAGGGCGACGATTGCCCGGTCTTCCGGGACGTCGCCGGAGGTACTCGGCGCGAATCGCCTCGCGGACCACATCGGAGATCTGGACGCCCTCTTCGCGTAGCTCGGCTGCGCGGCGGGCGTCATCGGGGGAGAGTCGGACGTTGAGGAGAGGCACGAAGCAAATGTAAAGACAGGCTGTCTTTACGTCAAGGGTCGGGCGTGGCGACACCGCGTCGAAGCGTCGCTTTCGTGTTCCGGCGGATGCGCTTCAGAACGCCGTGAATTCCAGCCTCTCCGCGCTCGGAACGGGACACGAGCGGGACATTCGACTCGGGGACCCGCGTCCTCTTCGAGAGAAACGCGCAGATCGCGACGGCCTCCGGAGCCGTAGGTCAGAGGTTCGAATCCTCTGTGGCGCGCTGAGCATGTCGAAGCCTCGGGAGGGGGGTTTCGTGCTGGTGAGGGGGTTCGCGATCGCGGTCAACGCGAGAAATGTATTTCATGACGTGCTGCCCTTTCGTGGTGGGGGCGAACCCCCGTGATTTCGCTGCTTTCGCGCCTGGATCGGCGGCTTGTCATCCCGTCGGGTGACATGCGCTCCACGGCGGTCGGGTTACGGAGAATGACGTCGCGCAAACGAGGCGCCGGAGGATGAGGCGATGAAGATCAAGACGAGCATCAAGGCTGGACCGCTCTGCACGAACGAGAACTGAACGATGAAGACCAAGACGAAGATCAAGGCCGGACCGACCTGCGATAGCTGTCGCCAGGGCTGAGGAGACGACGATGAAGATCAAGACGAGCGTCAGGGCTGGAATCATCTCCCCTCGCGATGCCGCTAGCGGTCTCCCGACCGGGAAGTGATCGCGATGAAGATCAAGACGAGCATCAAAGCTGGGCCGACCTGCAACTCGTGCAGGGGCTGAGCGAGGATCGATGAAGATCAAGACGAGCATCAAGGCCGGTGGCGGCTACATCGGCGAGACCGAGAAGAACTGAGGTTCGAATCTGTCGCGAGCCGCACGACGCCTTCGACAATCGGCGAGGGCCCGCACGAGCAGCACGGTCATGACGAGGCCGACGAACGTCGCCGTGACGCCGAAGACATGGACCATGTGCGCGTGCGGCGCACCGCGCTCACCGCGCGTCAATCGTTCGGGGGCGCGGGCTGCGGCGCATCGAACGACACGTCGATCGACCAGAGCTGCGCCTGGTTCCCCGCCGTGCAGGTGTACGCGTCGATCGTCGTGCCGCTCGCCGAGTTGTTCCCGTCGATGTCGAGGCAGGTCCCCGTCTGATAGTTGACGAAGTTCGACCCGCCCCCCTCGTAACAGAGGAGCGAATTCGGGGCGCACTCGTTCTCGGTCTCGTTCCGGAGGTACCACTGCTGGGACGACGTCCCGCTGCACGGCGCGAGCGCGACGCGCGACGAGCCGCTCACGGGCGCCGTCGTGATGGTGACGCAGAGCGACGGGGCGTTCGCGAGCGTGATCTCGTGCGTCGTGTTGAGGACGAACCACTGCGCGTTGGTGCCGTTGCAGTCGGAGTCGTCGAGCGTCGCGCCGGAGGCCTCGTCGTTGCCGAGCACGTCGAGGCACTCGGGGTTGCCGGTATTCGCGTCGGTGTGGTCGCTGCCGAGGGCGAGCGTGAAGCCCGACAGCCAGAACGACTGCGCGATGGTGCCGTTGCACGGCGCGAGGTCGATCTCGGTTCCGGAGGCGGAGCTCGCGTCGTGGACGTCGAGGCAGTAGTTGTTCTCGGTCGAGCCGGAGCTCTTGTTCGCCGACTCGATGATTCCCCCGGCCACGATCCACTGCTGGTTCACGGTGCCATTGCAGGTCGTGACGTCGATCGACCCCTGCCCGAGGTTGCCGTAGAGGATGTCGACGCAGAGCCCGCTCGCGGTCTTGAGGTAGGCGTTGCCGTCGAGGGTGCCGCTCACGGTGGGGACGGCCGTGATCTGCTCGGCGCTCGACCCGTTGCACGGCTCGACCTCGAGCCCCGAGCCGATCACCTCGAGACACAAGCCGTCGTAGCCGCCGAACGGCTGGATCACGCCGGTGTTCGAGATGGAGAGCCTCTGGAGCGGGGGGCCGAGCCCGATGGAGAGCGCGCTGCTCGCGGAACCGGCGCCCTCCTGTTGCCCCGCCTCCACGGCGCACCCTGTGAACGACGAGAGAGAAGCGACGGCGAGGGCGGCGAGACGGTACGAGCGATTGACGGGGTTCATCGGAATTCCTCCTGGTGATCAGGCCTACGCCGGCACACCCCGCTTTCTGACGAACGAAGCGACGGGGAGCCCCCCGCACTCACCGTGCCCCCCAGTCCGGGACGGCCCGGTACAGCTCCGGTGCACCCGGTCCGTGTCGTCGATAACCCGGATCTCGCGCGATCTACTTTCGATCGCCCGCGATCGCTAACCCCTCACGTGACGAGCAGCCCTCCGTCCACGTGCAGGTTCTGGGCATTGATGCCGGTGTTCTGGAGCAGGAACTCGGTCGCTTCCGCCACTTCGTCCATCGTCACCAGGCGCCCGATCGGTGTGCGCGCGACGTGAGGGTGCTTCGGCACCTCGCGCCACTTCGGGCTGTCCCCAACGACGCCAGGATGGAGCGCGTTCACCCGGTGCGGCGCGATCTCGATAGCCAGCGTCCGGACGAGCCCCGAGACGCCCCCGTTGAAGGTCGTGACCATCGTCGACCCCGGGTACGGTCGCTCCATGGCGAGGCCGCCGAAGAGAACGACCGACGCGCCCGGCCGGAACCTGGGGCGCAGGACGCGCACCGACTCGGTGTAACCCACGAGCTTGACCGTCACGACGCGGACGGCGGCCGTGATGTCGAAGTCGCGCAGGCTGTTTACCCCCTGCTCGATTGCGGTGATCACCAGATGGTCGACCTCGGCGACGTCGGCGAGCGCCGAAGCGATCGTCTCCGGCCGAGCGAGATCGATGGCGAGGCCTCGCGTCTTGCCTCCGATCTCGGCTGCGACGGCGTCTGCACGCGCTTTCTCGCGGCTGGTGATGACCACGTCGCCGCCCCGGCGGGCGAAGCGCTCTGCGATCACGCGTCCGAGTCCGTTACTCCCCCCGATGACCACGGATGTCGACATGGGCGGGGATGATGCGGCTAGCTCGCCTGTCGCGGCGCGAAAATCGACCGACTCGCCACGCTCAGCGGGCTTCGTCGGCCCGCCGCTTCTCTCGCTCCGCGTCGCACCGGCGCGCCTCGTCGCTGGCGAAGCGCGCCGAGCCGTCTGGCGCGAACGCCCGTGCAGAGCCGCCATTGCCTAGGACCCAGAGGGTTCCATCCGGCAGGACCGCGAGGCATCGCTCTTCGCAGATCGGGGTGCCGGCCCGGCCGCCGTCGATGAGGAGCTTCACTTCGTTGCCGTCGGGCGAGACGCGGCAGACGCCGTGGGCGCGGTCGCCCACCTTGACGAGCGCGTAGAGGTAGCCGCGCGCGTCGATGCCTGGGCGACTCTTGGCGTCCGACGGCAGCGTCGCACTCCACGCGCGCGCTCCGTCGTGGCCGAGCTTCTGCACGGTTCCGCTTTCCGTGATGTAGAGCGAGCCCGCGCGGTCCATCAGCGCGAAGGTCCGGTCGCTCGTGTGCATCGCCGTCGGTCGGTCCTTCAAGGCGCCGATCCTCGGCGCATTCTCGGCGCAGATCTCCTCCCCCGAGCGATAGAGCGGCCCCAGCTTCTCTCTGCGCAGCCCGCCGAAGAAGCCCTTCGTCGGTGCCCATGTCTCCACGGGGGTCCCGTCGGGGGCCCAGCGAAGGATGCGGTGGTGGATGAAGCCGAGGAGCGTCCCGTCGATGTCGGGCACCAGCTCGTCGCAGTGCTGCATGTCGAGGTGGTGAGCGGTCGCCCCCTCGGGCTCGGGGCCGCCGAGGGTCGCGACCGTGGAGCCATCGGCGCACGACAGCTTGAGGAGGCCGTGGAGACTGGCCCCCCACTTGAGGAGGTGACCGTCGGCCGTGACGGCGAGCCGCCGCGGCATGTCGGTGTGGCCGTCGGGTATGTCGTCGCGCCTCCATCGACGCCGGAAGGTGGGGTCGTAGGACCAGACGAGGGGAGCCCTGCCGAGCAGGCGGCTCGCGGCGATCAGGTAGACGTTGCCGTCCGCGTCGACGACGCAGGTGTCGAGCGTGTCCCACTTGAACGACACGACCTCCGCCACCGGCACCGCGGTCACCGGAGCGTGCCGGAGGTACCAGGCGCGCTGGGTCGCGGTGGGGTGGAGCTTCTGCCATACGGCGTCCGGCAGGACGACCCCCGCTCCGCAGTACTTGCAGGGGGCGCTGCGAAGCGACAGCGCGTCGACGCCGAGGACGCCGCCGCACGCCGGGCACGAGACCGTGACGGAGCCGCTCGTCGCCGGCGCACCGGGGCCGCTCGCGCCGAGCTGCCCGAAGTCTTCGCCGACGAGGTGCGTGATGCCGCCGAGCCCCGCGAACGCGGGGGGGAGGGGGCGCACGCTCACGCGCTCGCCGCACTGGGCGCACGCACACCAGCCACGCGCCGCGTGCTCGAGCGCCTCCGGCAGCGGGATCGTTCCCCCGCAGCGCGCGCACGAGGCGTCCTTCTTGGCGAAGTTGCGGACGATCGAGCGCCCGACCTCGATGACCGACACGTCGTGCTTCCCGGGCTCGGCGCGCGGGCCATCGAGCGCGGGGGCTTCGAGGATTTTCTTCCACGTCGCGACGTCGAGGCGCACGGCCTCGTGGCACCGCGAGCACTCCAGCTGCTCGACCACGGCGTTGATCGGGATGTGCTCGCCGCACGCCTTGCAGCTCGTCTTGAGCTCTACGGAGGTGGTCGTCATGGCTTGGCAGCGTGAGATGCAGTCAGCCTACGACGGTAGCCTCGCCTCGTTTGATCGGCAACGCGGCCTGCCGCAGCGGGGGCCCGAAAGCGGTTGACCGCCGCTTCCCCTGCAGGCTCTGCTGACCGAGGTCCGCCATCGCGGCGGGGGAGGCATCGTCGATGATCAAGCTCAGTGGCTTCTCGTTCGTTCTGGGGCTTCTTGCGGTGAGCGCGCTCGGATGTGGTGGCTCGAAGCCGCCCCCCGCGCACGCGACCACCGCCGTGGACCTGAAGAACACCGCCCCCGGCACCGAGGACGATCTCGACAGCGACGGGGTTCCGAACTCCGAGGACAAGTGTCCCAATCAGAAGGAAGACGGGCTTCCGCCCAACCCGAAGGACGGGTGCCCGAAGGCCTGAGAACCCACCATGCGCACTCTGTTCTGGGCACAGCTCACGTTGGCATTCACGAGCGTTCTGCTCGTCGCGACGTCGCCCGCGGGGTGCGTCAGCAACAACAACCCGCTCGCGCCCGCGGCGGAGGACTCCTCCATCGAGATCGACACCGACGCTGCCTTCGACGTGAGCGTCGGACCCGGGCAGGTCGATTCCTCGACGGACACGGGGATCACGGACTCGGGGAGCGGCTCCGTCGACACGGGCTCCACGGACGCCGGCTCCGGCGATGCAGGTTCTGTCGACGCGGCTCCCGTCGACGCGGGCCCCGGCGACGCAGCGACCCCGGACGCCGGGACAGACGCGGCACCGGAGGCCGGACTGACCACCGGAGTCGTCGCGACGGGGGGCACCAGTACGTGGCCCGTCGGCATCGCGGTCATCGGCGAGAACGTCTACTGGCTCGACACGGGCCTGGTTGCGGGGAGCAACGCCGGCACGTTCCAGACGTGCAACCCCACGACCGGCAACTGCGGCTCGCCGACCGTGTTCTCCGGGATGACAGGGCTCGGGCCGAACCAGCAGCTCGCGACGGACGGCACGTCGTTCTTCATGCCGATCGGCGGCGTCTCCATTTACTCGACCGTTTCCATGATGGAGTGCCCGGTGTCGGGCTGCTCGGACAGCACGCTCACGCAGCTCTATAGCAGCGTGGGTGGCACATGGGACGACATCACGGGAGTGGCCGTCGACTCGGCGAACCTGTACTTCGGGGGGGGCGCCGGCGTTCCGGACTCGGGCAACGTCTTCGGCATTTACGTCGCCGACAAGGCGGGCATCAACGCGCTCCAGACGCTGGTGAGCGGTCTCCCCACGACGGCGAACCTCGCGATCGAAGGGAGCACTCTTTATTACGGCCTAGCCGGCGGGGGTATCTACGAATGCTCGGTCGCGCCGGACGCGGGCCCGTGCACGCCGACGCTGGTTCAGGCGACGGTGAGCACGTCGGGGCTCGCCGTCGACAGCACGTCGATCTACTGGGGCGACCCCGCGTCCGGCGCGGTGTACCGCTGTCCGATCGCGGGCTGCGGTGACGCGGCGGCGCCGACGGCGATCGCGAGCGGGGTCGGACCGGTGAACTGTCTCGCGCTTGATAGTCCGTTCGTGCTGTACACGGTCGGTGACAACGCGGATGCGGGTTCGGTGAACGGGGTCTTCGCCGCGCAGCAGTAGAGGGGCGGCGTGGAGCTGCCCGAAGGCCCGAGGTCGCCCTTTCTGAATCTGCAACGGAGAGACACCATGGCCATCCATCCCGGCGATCCGCTCGCGTCGCCGCTCGTCCCCGCGGCGACGTTCCATACCCCCGGCGATCCCACGGCGTTCCCGCACCGAGACTACGCTCGAACGACGCGCGCGCTGGGCGAGCGACAGAGTCTCGCCGGGGCTCCTTCGCATGTCGGTGGGGCTCGAGGAGCCGGACGTGCTCCTCGCGGACTTGGACCAGGCACTCGTGGACTGAGAGCGTCGTGGCGGGAGCGCCGCTCGGTTGCGCCCTCGCAAACTCCACCCACCGACCGCGCGGACCTACCCACCGACCGCGCGGACCTACCCGCCGACCGCGCGAACCTACCGTCGGTACGCGCGAACCCACCCCCCGACCGCGCAGACCTAGCGTCGGTACGCCGGTCGCCCCCTCCCTACCGCGCGGACCTCGCGTCGGTACGCGCGAACCTACCGTCGGTACGCCCGAACCTAGCCTCCGACCGCGCGAACCTCGCGTCGGTACGCCCGAACCTCGCGTCCACACGCCCGAACCTACCGTCGGTACGCCCGAACCTCGCGTCGGTACCAGCGAACCTACCCTCCGACCGCGCGAACCTCGCGTTCACACGCGCGGACCTACCGTCGGTACGCGCGGACCTCGCGTCGGTACGCCCGGACCTCGCGTCCACACGCGCGGACCTACCGTCGGTACGCGCGGACCTACCCACCGACCGCGCGGACCTACCGCTCGCGAAGCTCGAGGACGAGAAGTAACGCTCTCGCCGAAGCTCGCGCTACGCCTTGACGGCACGCCGCGGCGGGTGGACTCAGTGAGCAAGGTGCCTCGATGACTTCATCCAAGCAGAGAACTTCGTTCCTGCTGTTCGCAGCGGTTCTCATGATCGCGCCGTCGTCGATGTTCGTTCTCGACTGCGGCGGGCCCCCCTTTCCCGTGACCTTTTCCGACGGCGATGGAGCAGCCCTCTACGGGGCGCACACCGCCTCGGATTCGGCTCCTCCTCCCATGAGGGATACGGGCGCAGACTCGCAACCTCTCGCCGACGGATCGGTTCCTTCCGACGCGGGCACCGGCGGCGACGGTGAGCCTATCGTGATCGCTTCGACGGGAGGATTCGACTACGGCATCGCCGTCGACACCGCAAGCGTCTACTGGATGACGAGCGGCGTCGGAGCGGGCGCACTAATGGAAGTCCCCCTCGGTGGCGGAACACCGACGACGCTTGCCTTGCTCAACATCTTTGGAGGCGAGGTCGCCCTGAATGCGACGGGCGTGTACTTCCAGAACACCGACGGCTCCTTCGATGCGGGCACCGTGCTGGAGGTCCCCCTCGGTGGCGGGACTCCCACCACCGTCATCTCCGGATGGGACAGCCCGGCTGGGCTCACCGTCGATGCAACGAGCCTCTACTGGTCGGAGAGCGTGATCGGCACCCTAATGATGGTGCCCCTCGCCGGCGGCGTGCCCGTCACGCTCGCCTCCGGACAGAACGCGCCGAGCGCCGTCGCTGTCGACTCCACGAGCCTGTACTGGGCCAACTTCGACTCCCCCGGCGGCACCGTGATGAGCGTGCCTCTCGCGGGCGGCATCCCCGCGACGCTCGCCACGGGACAGCCCTATCCGCAGTTCATCGCCGTCGACGCCACGGACGTCTACTGGACCAACCTGGGCGGACCTTCGACCACCGATCAAGGCGACGGCACCGTGATGAAAGTGCCACTTGCCGGCGGCGCCGTAGTCACCCTCGCATCGCTGCGCGATGCCCCTTACGCGATCGCGGTAGATGCCACGAGCGTCTATTGGACCGAGAACACCAACAGCCCAGGGAACGGCGCCGTCTTGAAGGTGCCATTGGGGGGCGGTACGCCCGTGACGCTCGCCGCGGGACAAGCCCCTGAGCTAATCGCGGTGGACTCCACAAGCGTCTACTGGACGGGCGCTGACGGCAAGGTGTCGAAGGTGGCCAAGTAGCTTCGCGAAGAAGCTACGGGCAGACCGGCGTGACAATCGAATTGTCCGATACGATCCCGAGCGGCGTCAGGTAGCGCAGCCCTGGCGGATAGTCCCCCACGGACCCCGCGATCGAGAAGCTCGCGAGGCTCGTCGTCGGAACGAAGGTGCTCGTGTACAGGGCCGCTGACTTCGGCCCGGAGTTGCCCCAGCCATAGAGGTCGCCGCCGGAGAGCGTGCACACCGTCAGCGACGCGGGAACGAGCTCCGTGACGCCAGTGAGCGGGTTGTCGTCGATCCCGCCATCGGTCGAGGCATACGCTCCGCCGTCGGGCTCCGCGATCTGCACCGGCGTGGGCGCGGGCTGGCAGAAGTTCGCGTTGCAGACGCTGTTCGGGGACGTGGGGTTGCCGACCTGCCCCTCGTTGTTGAATCCCCAGCACCACACTCTGCCTTGCGAGAGCGCGCACGTGAGGCGGTACGCGCAGCCGATGGAGGTGATGGGGCCGCTCGGGAAGCCGTTCGCAGCGACGACCTCGGTCGGATAGGGCTGGAACGCGAGGTTCACGTCGCCGTTGCCGAGGTTGCCCGAGATGTTCTCGCCGAGGCAGTAGATCTGGTTCGACAGGACGTAGCAAAGGTGGTCCGCGCCGACGCTCACCATGTCGGCGAGGATGGGCGGGTTCGGCCCCGCGTCTCCCCCGTCGGGCCCGGCGTCGCTGGCGGAGAGTGCCATCGGGATCGCATACGGGACATCGGCCTCGGTGCCGATGGTCCCCCAGAAGAAGCCCGCGGGGGGCGAGCTCGAGCCGGTGGAGTCGCCCCAGCACCAGAGTGTCTTGTCGCTGCGGATGGCGCACGTGGGGCGCTCCGTCATGGCGGCCGAGAACGAGTCGAGCGTCGTCACGTTCGTGAGGTAGGTCGGCGTGCCTCCATCGTAAGGCGCGGTCACGACCTGCGTCGCAGCGAACGCCGTCGTGCTCCCGTTGATCTGACCGTTGCCGAGGTCGCCGTTGGCGTTGCCGCTCCCGGACGACGTCGACCAACACCACACTGTCTCGTCGGAGAGGAGCGCGCAGGCGTGGCCGAGCTGCTCGTCGACGCTGGTGACGGTAGTACCGCCCGGGAAGCCGGTGATCTGCGTCTCCGTCGGCAGGTAGACGAGGGTGCCGTCGAGGCGCGAGTAGTAGCTGCCGAAGACGTTGGTCACGCACCAGATGCCAGCGTCGAACACGTCGGCGACATCGGCGTCAGCCGCGTCGGGGCCCGCGTCGAAGACGTCGGGTACGTTCGCGTCCGCGGCGTCGGGCTCGCCGGCGTCGTAGACCTCGGCGTCGGGCGAGGTCGTGTCGGCGACGTTTGCGTCGGCGACGCTCGCGTCGGCGACGTTCTGATCGCCTGTGCTCGTGTCCTGCGCCCCGCTTCCTGCGGGAGCGTCACGTCGAAGCCGTTGGCCGCGTCGAAGTCGACCACGGCGCCGCCGTCCTCCCCGGGCGCGAGCGGACTGTTCGCGACACACGCCCCGATTGCGGGGAGTAGAACGAGTGACGAAGCGAGCAGGCGTAGGCAACGGATCGAGACAGGTTTTCGCATTGGAGCGCGAGCGTAGGGTGCGCGCGCGCACAATGCATGTTCATTCGCTTCGCGTCGGCAGAGTGCTGCTCGCCTGCCGCGGCGCGCGGGCGGAGCGGGGGTTGGCAAGCTGTAGAAGCGCGTGGGTCAGTGTCCGCGTGTGCTCGCGCGAACCACGAAGAACAGCGCCACGACGAGGCCAACGACGACCACGACCCCAAACCCCATCCAGATCTGCGCCACCCGGCGCATGATCATCAGATTCGTCCCGATCTCCTCCTTGTCGTTCAGGTGCGGCATCGGTATCCCCTCGGGGACAGGGACGCCCAAGAAGGCACAGAGCGGCCCCCACCCCTCCTTCGCGTCGTAGACGAGCAGCCGGTCCGCCGGGACGTAGCGTTTCACCTCCTCGATGTGACGGTGGTAGACGTCGATGGCGTGGGCGCGGTCGCTCAGGCGGCGATCGAACGTCCTCTCCCAGATCAGGTCGAGCATGAGGGTTACGCTCGGGCCGATCGTCGGCATCGTGCCGATGAACCAGGCGAGCAGCCGGATCCGACGGAGCGGGTAGAACACGCTCAGCCCATCTTCGATCTTGAGCAGGCTGTTGAGCCATTTGTCGGGGTCGCGCACGCTGAGCAAGACCTTGGCGTCGGGGTAAGCCTCCATCAGCTCCTTGTAGAAACTGCAGGCAGGCCAGTCGACGGTCGCTTCGTAGCGGCCGAGGAACGTGCGAAAGTCGACCTTCTTCCCGCGCGCCGCAGCCCGCCAGATCGCGGCGTGGGACGGGTTCTGGACGACGTCGATCATGTGGTAGCAAGGGCCGAACCCGAGCTCCTCCAGCGCCACCTTGATCGAATAGGTTCCCGTCCTGCCGAAGCCCGCGCCGATGACCTTCATTCGCGCGGCATCATCCTCCGAGCGGCACACCCGTGTCGCGCTGAAACGCAACGTCTTCCGGGCCGGGTCATCCAACCGACTCACGCGACCCGATAAAGCGAGGGCTCATGAGCTCACTACAGAAAGTCGCAGTAGTCGTTGGCGTCGGGCCCGGGCTGGGCAAGGCGCTAGCCGTCCGGTTTGCAAAGGGGGGCTTCCGAGTCGCGCTCGTGGCTCGTCGCGACGAGTCGGTGCGCGACGCCCAGACCGAGATCGAGGCTCTCGGCGGCTCGGCACGTGCGTTCCTCGCCGACGTCGCCGACGAAGAGAGCGTCCGCTCGACGTTCGGCCGCATTCACGCAGAGGCCGGCGCTCCCGAGGTGCTCCTCTACAACGCCGGCGCCTTCCAAATGGGGGGGATCCTCGAGCTCTCGACCGCCACCTTCGAGCAGGCCTGGCGCGTGAACTGCCTCGGAGGGTTCCTCTCGGCTCAGGCCGTCCTCCCCGGCATGCTCGAGCGTCGTCGCGGCACCGTCATCTTCTCGGGCGCGACGGCGTCGCTTCGCGGCAGCGCGCGCTTCGCTGGAATCGCCGTCGGCAAGTTCGGCCTTCGCGCCTTGGCCCAGTCGATGGCTCGCGAGCTCGGCCCGAAGGGAATCCACGTGGCGCACGTCGTCATCGACGGAGGGATCAACACGCCGCGTGTAAAGGCGATGCTCCCGGAACGTGATCCGGAGACGTTCCTGGATCCCGCGGCGATCGCCGAGACCTACTGGAGCCTGCACTCCCAAGATGCGAGCGCCTGGAGCCAGGAGGTCGATCTTCGACCGTCGGTCGAGAAGTTCTAGGCCTCACGCACCTTCGCCTGCGCGATGCGCCGCCCCACGGTTCCAACCGGCGTTCGCGTCGGCGCGGCGGGTTATCTTCGCGTCGGGCAATCGCCGGTTCTCCGGACGCAGCGCCCAGGATGCGGCGAGGAAGCCGATGAGGACGATGGGCGCGATGACGTGGAAGGCGGCCCCCGCGTTCGCCGCCGACGCCACGGCGGCGCCGGAGAGGTCGATGAAGATGCCGGCGTAGGCCCATTCCTTCACGAGCTTCAGCCTCGGCGCAAGGAGTGTCAGCGCTCCGAGCACCTTCCAAACGCCGAGCAACACGATGAAGTGCACCGGATAGCCGAGGGCCGTCATTCCTTCGAGAGTCTGCGGCACGCGTAGCGCTTGCGCGGCGCCGCCCGATCCGATGCACAGCGCGATGACGGCCGTGCAGACCCAGTACGCGATCAACTTCCCTTTCATGAGGACGCTCCTTTCCAGGTCAGATCCAGCTTCATCCGCTTCAGCTCTTCCAGCGGTCGACCGCGGTGATCTGGATGAGATTGCCGCAGGTATCGTCGAGCATGGCGATGGTCGACCCGGTCACCTTGGTGGGTGGCATGGTGAACTTCACTCCCAGACCCTTGAGGCGGTCGTGCTCGGCCTGCACGTCGTCGACGAAGAACAGGGCCGCTGGCTGGTTCTGCTGAAACCTCGCTTCCTGGTAGGCGCGGGCCGCCGGGTTGGTGTTGGCTTCGAGCTGCAGCTCCGGGCCATCGGG
>JBKQKP010000012.1:0-14182 GCA_052147435.1 Polyangiaceae bacterium
ACGGGCTGTTCCATGGTTCTTCACCAGGAACAAAGGGGGCGGGCGTCGCGCGCGCGGGGACAGGCTCGTCAGAGCTTGTCGGACCTCCGACCCTCGATCGCGGACGCGACGAGCTCGAGGAGCCGGAGAACTTCGAAGGGCTTCCGGAGGTACGGCCGGCGGGTCCGTTCGAGCAGCGCCCGCACTGTCGGAACGTCCGCGGCCCCACTCACGAACACGAAGCGTTCCGCCTGTTCTGGATGGCGGGCCCGAACCTCCTCGAAGAGCTCGATTCCAGTTCCGTCCCGAAGCTCTACTTCGGAGACGACCGCGTCGAACGATCCGGCCTCGAGCGCGCAGCGCGCCTCGGCGAGGCTCTCGGACGCCGTCACCTCGTACCGACGAAGGATGCGTTGCATGGCCCCGAGGACGAGACGCTCATCGTCCACCACCAGCACGCGATGCTTCTTCTTCAAACGACAACTCCGCTCCCCCAACGGTGATTCAACGGCCGAATAAATACAAACTGGAGATGTTGTATTCAGAAAGCACGGAGATTCGGACGTTGGGGGCGTGCCCCGCCAGGATCCCGAGCGACTCGTCACCGATGTCGGTCGTCGGATCGCCGAGTTACGACGACGAGCCGGACTCACCCAGGCCGACTTCGGCCGCGCACTTCGCAGCACGCCTCAGTACGTGCAACGTCTGGAAGCGGGCCAGAACCTGACGCTGCACTCGCTCGCGAAGATCGCGAACGCTCTCGGGATTGCCGTGAGCGAGATCTTCGTGCCGACCGAGTACCGTCGCCCCTCGAAGGCGGGTCGGCCACCGACGAAGAATCGCCGGCCTCCGCCCTGAGCCCCTTTCGAGGCCGCCCCGAGCACGCGCGCGCGGCGCTGCGTCGAGGGGCTAATTCGAGGGATCGCCCGCGACGACCCGGCGAACGTACCCTTGCTGAGCGAGCGCCCAGCGGAGATACGTCGCGCTTCGCGAGACGGGGCGGACCAGGCGGAGAGCTTCGTGCTGCGCTCCCCCCGCGCCGTGCACCTCGAGCTCGCCACCGAGCTCGCGAACTGTAGCGGCCGTGGCCGCGACCGCCGCGGCGTCGGTGTTCCACAGCTCGACGAGGATCGAGGAATCGCCGCGCTCTGGCGCTCGCGGTCGTGGCGGAGAGTCCCCGAGGATCCGAACGCTGATCTCGATCGGGGCGCGCGCGACCTGACGCTCCTTCTGGCACGCGAGGGCGACGGCCCAGAAGCGATCGGCGTGCGCGTTCTTCGTGCGCTCGGCGTCGAAGGACACGTTGCCGGAAGCGGAGACGCGCCGCTTGATGCTGTGGATCTGTGCGACGAGCTCGCGCTGGCGTGGGAGCTGGATGGCGCGCTTCTGGAAGAGGATCTTCACATCCGTCGCCCAGCGCTCCTTCGATTCGGACGTGAAGCTCTCGGCGATCACCTGGGGAAAGTCGCGCACGAGATTCTCGGCGAGGTTCATCCCGATTCCGCTCCGGTCAATCGACAGGCGCACGACAGGCACGGTGTTGAGCAGGCGTCGGAGGTCGTTCTCCTGCTCCACGAACGGCGTCTGGAGGTAGGAGCGCAGGAAGCGGCAGACGAACGTCCCGTCGATCTCCTCGAACACCGCGAGCTCGGATCGATCGCGCGTACGGCCAACGTCAAACCCCGCGACGAGGCGCCCGGTCGGCGCGGGGATCGATCCGATGTCCTCGGCGAGCACGAGGTCGTCGTGCGTGACCGGGAGGATGAGGTCGTACGGATAGTAGGAGTACGACTCATCGACGAAGAGGTTCTCGAACTCCTGCTGGAAGTCCTCGAGCGCCAGGGACTCGAACTGCTGGATGATGTCGGCGTTGCCGAACCGAAGAGCGCGCTCCTCGGTCGGCATGTCCGGCGCCTCGATGGCGGCGGCTCGCGTATCGGTGCAGAAAAACCGACACAGCCACCAGGGCACCTCCTGACGCCAGTGATGCGGGTACGGACGAATGGCCTGTTCCGCGATCTCCCAGAACACGCCGCGTCGCCCGAGAGGCGTGCTGCAGCCCGTGAGCTGATTCGCGGAGCGGAGGATGACGGCGGTGGAGCCGCGATAGACCTCGCGGTCGAGGACGTAGTGCGCGAGCTCGTCGAGGAGGACGTCGCCCTTCTTCCCGCGAGGCGCCTTCGACGGATTCGAGATGATGCGCGATAGGCCGTGGTGCGCCCCGTTCGACTCGAACGCGAGCTCGGTCTTCGAATCGACGACGAGCTTCTTCTGGTAGGCGAGCGGCAGGTCCTCGTAGACGTGCCGCGCGAAGAGGACCTTCTCCTTCGCGTCCTCCAGGTTGTAGCTGACGAAGACCGAGGTGTGCTTCGGGCGCAGGTGGCAGCGCGCGAGGGCCTCAAGTGCGAGAAGGAAAGAGAAGCCGACCTGGCGGCTCTTGGTCACCCAACGAAAGCGCGACTCGTTCGCTAGGAACGCGAGCTGGTAAGGCTCGAAGGTGAGGGGCTGGTCGTCGTAGCGGCCGAACGCCGTGAGGAACCCGATCTCGGTCGCCAGCCACCCGGCGAGGTCGTCCTCGGTCCGCTTGACGATCCCGAGCACGGACTACGGGCGGGTCGCGGGAGGCGGCGCCGCGGTTCCACCGCCGGCGCTCGGCGCGTTCGGGGCGGGTGCGTTCGCGGGCGGCGCGTTCGCCGGAGGCGCGTTCCCGCCGGGCGCATTCGTCGCGCCGCCCGTCCCACCGGAACCACCGCCCGGCGCGGCGGGTGCGCCCGCACCGGGAGCGGGGCCCGCGGGAGGGGGCAGTGCGGGCGACGGCGCCGCCGGAGGAGTCGGTGCGGAGGGCGTGTTGGCTCCCGAAGGCGAGGTGCCGCCGCCCGCGCCCGCGTTCGGCTGCGGCACCGACGCCACCGGGGTCGCGGGGGCCGGGGCTCCGCCGCCCGACGTCGGCTGCGGCGGGGCCGGGGGCGGCGTCGGTTGCCCGGTCGGTGCCCCGTACGAGCTGGACGCCGGACCCGGCGGGCTCAGATCGCCGGGGTACGTCGGGAACGCGAACTGCGGGGGCGGAGGAGGGTCGGCGGGAATCGGCGCGCCGGGGGCGAGAACCTGAAACGCGAGAGGAGAGGTCGGGTCGCTGTCGTCGCTGCGGAGGGCGCCGAGGATCTGGGCTTGGTCGGCCGTCACGGGGAGCCACCCGGCCTCCGGCGTGAAGAGTTGGCCGCCAAGCGCGAACGATCGAAGGCCGTTCTCCGCGAAGGGGATGCGGATCAGGCGAGCGAAGTAAGTCCCTTGGTCGGTCATGTGTGGAATCGCGCCTCCTCACCGGGAACAAACCGAACCGTGCGCCCTCTCCGGGGACACACGAGGTTCCGATTTCACGTTCATTCCGCTTGATGCGTGCCCAACCGAACGGGATGACGTGTCGCGAGGAGCAACCCCCGATGAGCCGATACGACGAAGACCTGACCGCGCCCCGAACCCTGACGGACCACGAGGTGAAGGCGCTTCTCCGCGTCTCGGGCGAGCGCCGCGCCGGCTTCCGCGACCACGTCATCCTCGGCCTCGCGCTCAGCACGGCCCTCCGTGAACACGAGGTCGCGGGGCTCAACGTCGGCGATGTCTTCGACCAGGGCGGGCGCGCGCGCATCCGAGTCGCGCTCCGCGTCTTCAAGCGGAGCAACCAGAACGCCGCCGAACAGCAGATCCTCCTCAGCGACGCGTGGCGGGCAAAGCTCGAGAAGTTCCGCGCGTGGAAGAAGAGCCACGGCGAGAGCCTCGACGACGGCGCCCCACTCTTCGTCAGCCGGAAGGGGAACCGAATCTCGACGCGCCAGCTCCGGCGGCTCGTTCACGTCTGGCAGGAGCGCGCGGGCGCGGACGTGTCCCTCAACTTCCACGCCCTCCGCCACACCGCGTGCACCACCTACTACCGACTGACGACCGACGTCCGGGCCACCCAGCGCTTCTCGCGGCACCACTCCCTTCGGATGGTCACCCGGTACACCCACCCGAGCGACGAGGCTCAGGCGCGGAACGTCCAGCGCATGCCCTCCTGAGCCGGGTTCCTCGTGCCTCGCGAAACGGAGGCGACGAGGTTGCCTCTCACGACCTCGATCGCCGCGGATCCGTCGGTCAGAGGTCAGTGAGGAACTTTAATTGACAGCCCTGCTCGGACCCCCTGAATCGGGGGCTGTCTATTTAGGTGATTTCTAAATCCAGCCCCTATCGAGAGCGGGGGTAGGAAGCCGTCGCGCGCGCCGGAACCTCCCGAAAATTCGACCCTCCCCGGGGGGGGTCGCCTTCAGCCGAGAGCCCTCGGCCGCGCGTGCGGGCTGGAAGCGCGGAGGACGCGGAAAGCGGCCATTCGACACGGGATTTCGGGGCGCAGAGGCCGCTCAAAACCTCGTGGATTCAGCCGCGCTCACCGAGGCGAACGGCCACCTTTGGCAAATAGCGGCCGTTCCCGGCGTTCCCTCGTTCGTCCCCATCGCCTTAACAAGAGGAGGGGGCGAGGCGCGCGCGGGGACAGCGTCGCGTGTTTGCCGTCGCTCTTCGTCGATGGGGCGGCGCGCGGCTTGAGGACTTGGCCGGCCCGGGGCCGGGGGGGAAAACGCTACGTGAGCAAAAGCGCCCCAACACCGACGGAGACGTGCGCTGATGGGTATGAGGGAAAACTCGTTCCATGCAGACGGAGACCTGCCAGCAGGGCAGGCTCCCGCAGCCACCGAATATTGATTCCATCGAACGCAGTCAACGTCTCGGCCTTCATCATCGTTAGGAATGGTTCGGGCACCACTCCGCCCTTGCCTGCGATGGCAACGAGGTACAGCACACCGATGGCAGCAGCGGTTGGACACGCCCGCTTGGCTCGGTCGAGCTGCTCGCGAAGCTTCCTGAGCGCCGTCGCACGCGCAGCCGGATCCTCGTGCCGGTAGAAGACTTTCGCTTCCAACACAAAAACCACGTCGTAGTCGTCGCGTCCAGCAGCCGTAGAGTATCCGACCAGATCTGGGATCTTCGCGCCGTCAGCGGCATCGAGAACCACTGCGAGCGGTGTCTCTGCAAGGGCCTCCTTGTAGGCCTGCTCGCCATAGACGATGTAGGACGACGCTTCGAGCGTCTGACGATGGCTCACTGCGACGAAGCATTCTGCGTTGAACCACTCTTCTCGCTTCGGGCCGACCACGATGTTGGCCACGTGCTGCGCCTTGGCTTCCAACGCCTTCACGATCGCGTCGACAATCTCATCCTCGACCGCCATCTTGGGGGCCTTTCGTGGTTCTCCGCACAGCCTCACCCACAGCGCGTGGATGCAACGCCATGGCACGGCTTACGCGCGCCAGCGGGTCCGAATAATTTCTACTGCGTTCCGAGCGGCGTAATCGTCGACCGTCGCCGGCACATGGGTGTCGCTGGCGATGAGCAGGACGGCACGCCCGGCGCGAAACGCTCCGGCATCCTCGATCAGCTTGTCAACGTCGCCCGCCGTAAGCGCAGCCTTGTCCTTCGCGTCACCAACCGCGCGCACGTTGCAATCCCACGCGGCGAAGTCCACAACGTAGCGGCCGTCCAGTAGCGGCTTCTGATGCTGGCTGTCCCAGCCATTGGCAGGCGCGAACTCCCGGCGCCACCATCCTTGCCACACGTAGTCCTCGAACTGCCCCCAGTCGCTGGCCATGCCGCCACCTCAGTGGGCGATGATCGCAGTGCGCCGATGCCCGGTCAACGGCGCAGAAGATGAAGGGGGTCGCGGGATGGGACGTATCTCGCCGCGCGCGGGCCGTGAACGCGCGCCGGCGCGCGAGCGCCCGCGACGGTGACGCGACACCTATTCCGAACACGTCGCGGCGCACGGTACAGCCCCAACCCGGATGGGACGGAAGCGGGTGCTTTGGGAAGAGCAAGGGGGGCTCTGCTGGTACTGCAGGAAGCCCGTCGCGAGCCGCGCGGCAACGGTCGATCACGTGAGGCCACGCTCGAAGGGCGGCACCAACGCGCGCGCGAACCTCGTGATGGCGTGCGCGCGCTGCAACCGGCGGAAGGGGAGCAAGCTGACCCACCGCACGAAGACCCCGGGACGACTTGCGGTGCTTCGAGCGATGAGCTCGCGGGACGTTCTCCGGTGACGCCGCTACGCCCGCCACCAGATGGCGACGAAGACCGAGAGGACCGAGTCGTCGTCGAGCGTGGCCGTGTCGGGTTCGAGCGCGTCATCGTTGGCGCACTTTACGTGCGACCCGAAGCGCGCGAGGAGCGCCTCCTCGACCTCGGCCGCGTCCTCGGGCGTCTCCGGCTCGTCGAGCGAGATGACGTCGTCGGCGTTCAGAGCGGCGCGACATCGCGCCAGATCCACGGTCGTCCCAATCGCGAACTCTTCGACGTCGTCGCGCTCCGTGACGCCGCTCAGTCGCTCGTAGATCTGCTCGAGGTCGGTCCTGGGCATCGCTCCTTTGGAACGCTACTCGGGTCTGCGTCCGGCGCACGATCTTCCGGCGCGGGCGCCGCGCCGCCGGTTTCCTCCGCCTTGATGTCCGGCTGCGGCACGGGGAGCTCTCCGCGCTCCGCGGGCGTCGCGTCGGTGAGCGCCCGTCGCGTGTCGCGGTGCTTCGCCTGGAGCGTGTCGAGCGAGAGGGACGCTTGGACCTCGGGCCGAGAGTCGGCGCCGCCGAGGAGGAACTCCTTCAGACGGGCCATCGTGTTGTAGTCGGTCGGGTTGTCGAACCGGACCCGCCCCTCGCCGATCGCCTTCTCGAACCCCATCAAGTACGAGTCGATGATCTGAAGCTCACGTTCCTTCGTGACCGCGATGGCCTCCGCGCGCGCTTCGACCATCTTCTCCTCGACGCGGAGCTGCGTGCGCGCCTGCGCGCGTTCGCGGCGCGCCATCGTGTTGCGTTTGCGCGCGTACTCGCCGATCACCGCGTACGAGACGCCGAAGCGTTCCGCGAGCTGGCGATAGCTCGGGTACACAGTCGTCGTCCCGCTGCCGTCGTCTGTCGGCGCGAGCTCGCCGTACACCAGGAGCTTGTCGAGCTGGTCGTAGTCGATGAGGGGCGCGTCGCCCTTGCGCGGGCGGCCCCGAGCTCGCGGCGGCGGCGGCGCGAACTCGTCGTCGTTCACACCACCTCGCCCTTCGCGCGGGAGAGGCGCACGAGCTCGGCGGCGCAGTAGTTGAGCGCGTCCAAGACTTCGAGGAGCGCCTCGCCGGGGTTGTTTCGCCCGTCGCCGACGCGCCACGTTCCGTAGGTGTGCTTTCCCTCGGCGAGGCGGGCGGCCTGAACGGAGAGGATCGCGTCCTCGTCGCCGTCGAACGGCGGCGCCGCCACTGGCGCGAACGCGAGGCGCCCCGCCATGAGGCGGCGGTAGACCTCCATGGCCTGGGCGACGGTGCGTCGAGTCGAGCGCGCGCCTTCGGTGCCGATGCCTACCGCGCCGCAGACGGCGGAGAGCGAGAGAGACTCGAGGGAGCCGACGGCGACGAGAGGCCACGCGAGCGACGCGGTGTCGATGACGTGGGAGGCCATCTTCGGCCACGTGAGCCCGGCCCGACGAAATCCGCTGTCGAGAAACGCCCTGTCGAAGCCGACGTTGTGTCCGGCGAGTACGCACCCCTCGGCGATCGGCGTGAAGCGCTTGAGCGCGTCGTAGATGTCCGGGGCGTCGTCCCACTTCTCCGGGTCGAAGCCGTTCAGCGCCGCCGTCTCGATGCTGCACCGCTCGGGGAACTGCGGACGAACGCGCGTCGTCATCTCCCGCTGGATGAAGAGGAGCTGCGGGTGAACTCGCACCGCCGAGAGCTCGACGATCTCGTTCAGCGCGGGGTCTCTCCCCGTCGTCTCGACGCCCACGAACAGGAGGGATCGCGATGCGAGTTGTTCGTCGGCCATGCGTTCGTTCCTCTGACCGGAACAAAGGCGGGCCCGTGAACGAGCGCGGGGACAGAATTGCTCGGAGAGGGCCGGAAAGACTCGGGGCCTGATGGCTGGGGGCTGGGGGACCCTAGGTCCAATTGGACCTAGGGTCGGTCTGGGGTCCGACGCTGCGCCCGGGCCGTGGTGCGGCGCCGTCGCCTCGACGGACAGCGGAGGGCGCGAGGCGTGACGGGGACCCTAGGTCCAATGGGACCTAGGGTCGGTCTGGGGTCCGACGCTGCGCCCTGGCCGTGGTGCGGCGCCGTCGCCTCGACGGACAGCGGGAGGGTGCGAAGCGCGACGGGGACCCTAGGTCCAATTGGACCTAGGGTCGGTCCGGGTCCGACGCTCCGACCGGGCCGTGGCGCGGCGCCTCCTCTCGGCGGACAGCGGAGGACGCGAAGCGTGACGAGGGACCCTAGGTCCAATTGGACCTAGGGTCTCTCCACGTCGGCGGCGGCGGTCCAGGGCTGAGGGGTGCGGTGGATCCGAACCTCGCGCCCTTCACCCATCGCGACCACGATGCGCTCTCTCTCGACGTGGAACGGCGCGCACGCGGGAGCCATCCTCACAATCGTCGCGGCAACGCCCGCGAGCTCGTGACCATAGCCGCGCGCGAGCGCGAGGCTGGCGACGTAGCGCGCCGCCCACACGCGCTCCTCGCGCGCGTAGCTCGCCGCGGAGGCCTCCTCCTCGCGCCGTAGGTGTTCGAGGATCTCCGGCTTGCTGGCGAGGAGCCTCGCGCGGATCGCCGCGGAATATGCCCCTTTCGAGCCGACTACCCGGAGCGTCGTGCCGTTCGCGCGCAGCTCGATACCGCGCGCCCGAAGCTCGACGAGGAGCTCGGCGATCACGGTGCGCCTCCCTCTCCGCCTGCCTCGGGGACGGATAGGACGGATGCGGGACACATGCAGAATACAATCCGTCCCCTGGAACGCACCGAAACCACAAGTGGTTTTTGACTCGGGGACGGATGGGACGGATAGATCGGGGGATAGCCGCGCGCCGTGCGGGCGCGCGTGCGCGGGCGCGCGTACACGAGCGCGTGTGCGCATGCGCGGGGCGCGCGCGCGCATGCGCGTGAACCCCAGAACATCCGTCCCATCCGTCCCATCCGTCCCGGCCATTTTGCACATCCCCGAATTCCTTTCCTTTTCGCAGGGGACGGTTCGGTTTCGGCTACCGGAACCTATCCGTCCCATCCGTCCCATCCGTCCTCGAGCTCGCGAGAGAAGGGCGTGCGCGAGCTCCCGTCCCATCCGTCCCGCGCGTGAGTGCGAGTCGTCGAACGGCGAGGCGCTCTTCCTCGGACCCCGTCACACGTCGTCGAAGAAGTTCCTCGGCTCGTCGTCGGGGTCATCGACCGGGGGGCGCACGTCCGTTGGATCGCAGGGCAGTCGAACGCGAAGGCCGAACCAACAGCGCTGCTGCCTGTCCTTGCCGTTCCGAAGTCCCCGCGAGACGAGCTGCGCGGCGAGTCCCTTTGCGCTCAGCTCTCGATGCCCGTTCTGCTCACACCACGCCCGGTAGTCCCGGAGAAGCTCCCGCGCATGCACCACGAAGTGCGGAGCGACGTCGCACCGATCCTCGATGAACTCGCCGACGACGTCCTGCTCATGGCGGTAGCTCGACGTGGCGTCGTCGACTTCCTTCGGCGCGTGCAGCCCCTTCATCCGCTGCCACCCCAGGCACCCTTCGACCGCCCAGCGCAGAATCCCAGGACGCTCGGCGAGGAGCTTCTCGAGGAGCTGAGGGTCTTTCTTCTCCTCGCCGATCGTCACGGTGAAGGGGATGAGGCGAATGCGCCGCCAGATGGCGTGGTCGGTGCCGCGTACGGTCGGCTTGTGGTTCGCGGCGAGGAAGAGCTTGTGCGTCGGTTTGAAGCTCCAGAAATCCTCGCGCATGTGGCGCGCCCGAACGATGTCGCCGCCGGTGAGCTGCTTCACCGTCGACTCGGCGAACATCCTTCCGTTCTCGATCTCCTGGCACACGGCGATGCGGCGGCCGAAGAGGTCCGCGATGGCGGTGGGGTGCGCGTCGGTGCCCTTCGCGAGCAGGAGGTCAGGAGCGGTCTGCAAGCCGTAGTCGCCGAACAGCTCAAGGAGCGTGCGAAGGAAGGTGCTCTTCCCGTTCGAGCCGGAGCCGTGAAGGAAGAAGAGCACCTGCTCGTCGACGCTCCCGGTGAGGGAGTAGCCCACGGCGCGCTGGAGGAACGCGACGAGCTCGGCGTTGCCCCCCATGATGTCCGCGAGAAACGACGTCCACCGGGGACACTCCCCGCCCGGGTCGAACGCGATCGGCGCGACCTTCGTGAGATTGTCCGTGCGCGCGTGCGGACGAAGGGTGCCGGCGCGAAGGTCCACGGTGCCGTTGACGCAGTTCAACGCCCACGGGTCGGCGTCCAGCTCGTCGGCGATGACCGTCAGCTCGGGGCGCGAGCGCGCCATCCTGAGCATCGCGCCGACCGCGCTCGCGCTGTCGCTCGCTGTCGCGTGCGCGCGGAGCGCCTTCTGCCGCTTCGGAGTCGGCGCCCGCGCGGCCTCCGAGGGGATCGCGCGCACGGTTTGGAACGCCCGAAACTCGACCGCGGCGCGCCGATCGCCGCCCCACCGCGTGCCGTCCCAGACGAGCCACTTCTTCCAATCGTGGCAGTGCCGAACCTCCTCGCCGTGGTGCGCGGCGAAGCGCTCCGCGTTCCCGCCGTCCGTCAACGGGAAGTCGCGGCCGATGAACCCCGAGGGGAGGTCATCGTCGGACGGAGGGGGCGGCGGCGGCGGTTCGTCTTCGTCCCCCTCCCCGCGCGCGCGACGTCGCGGTCGATCCTGATCGGCCTCGCCCGCCAGGCGCTCGAGGAGCCAGCGCGCGGCGTCGGCGGGCTCGAGCTGGCGCGCCTCGGCGACGAGGTCCACGGGCGTGCGGAAGCCCGGCGTGCCGGGCACTCCTCGGTCCGAACACGTCTTGTGATGGCATTTCAGTCCGTTGTTGACGAGCGCGACTCCGTCCGTGTTCGAGCATCCGGGACAACGGACGTGGCTCTCATCGTCGAAGAGGCCCAGCGCACGGGCGACGTCCTCGATGGGCAGCGCGTTCGCGTGAGTGAATGAGCCAGCACCCCGCGCCGCGCGCGTCCCTTCTACGGCCGAGCGCCAGGCGTCCTCCGTCTTTCGGCCCATCGCCGAGTCCACCTGGCGACGCTGCTCGAGTGAGAAGGGCTCGACGAGCCGCTCGAGGAGCCGATCGAGAGCGGCGGCGCGCACGCGGGCAATCGACTCCGCACAGATGAACGCGGTCTGCCGATGCGGTCGATCCTCAAGCCCGGGGGCGCCCTTCCTCTTCGTGGTCCCGAACGCAGGGACAAGGCGCTTCGCGTCAGTGACGGTGCGATCGATCTCCGCGCCCGGTGCGGCAAAGGCAATGCTCAGCGCAGCAAGGATCCCCTTCACGGTCGCCGTCAGGGCCGAAGGCTCCTCGGTGGGCTCGATGGCGACGAACACACCCCGGCCGTTGCCGCTGTGCCCGTACCCGAGGGCGGCGTCGCCTCCCAGAAGCTCGGCGAGCCTCGCGTAGACCGCGCGCGCGATTACGACCGAGTAGCCCATCTCCTCATCGGTCGCCGAGGTCCCCGTCGTGCGAAGGGCGTCCACATCGACGAAGAGCACGCGCCGATGGGTCACGTCCCGATCGGTGGTCGAAGCCCCCTTCTCCGCGTCGTACCAGGCGCGGGGCGTCGTCCGAGTGGCGACCGCGGGGTTCACGCGGTTGGCGATGACGAACACGCCCTGAGCGCCGAACTTGTCCCCGTCGCGCAGGAGGGGCAGCGCCGCGGCCACGCTGTCGGCGTGAGCGAAGCGGTTCTTCTTTCCGTAGCGCGTCGGGATCTTCAGCGCCTGAAGCTCGATCCACTCGCCGTGCACCGCGCCGACGAAGGCGAGCCACCGGGCGAAGTTGGCCTCGAGCCCCTCGCTCACGGCGACTCGTAGACGGTCCTCCAGGTCGGATGCGATCGACGTCACGATCCACCCATCACAAGGAACAAGGTGGGTGCCGCGGTGGCGGCGGGGACATGGCCCCGCCGCCGGGCGGCCGAATCACGGACCCTCGGGAGGCGGCGCCGGCTTCCGCCCACTGCAGATCGCGGCGACCTCCTCGAGCTTCGCCACGGCCTGGTTCATGTGCATCGCGATCTGACCGGATTCGTGGATCGCGAACTTCATGTCCCAGCGTCGGTCCTCGTTCCACTCGATGACGAGCCATCGCCACGCCTGGAGCGCCGTGCGGGCAGCCGCGAGGACCTGGTCCACGTGTATCGCCTCGTCGGCCGGTCTCGTCCCCTTCCGATAGTCCGATCGGAATGCGGCTATCTGGACCGGTTGGGGGTCGGGCCGGTTTCGAGGGTCGAGCGTCGACTCGTCTCCCTCCTCCGCGCTCTCCCCCCCGTCGTCGCCGACGTGGGGCACGTCAGGGGTCGGCGTCGCGTCCACGTGGGCGGTCGGCGCCGTCGTGGTCGCGGGCGGAGGAGGCGCTGCGCGAGGCGGCGGGAGCGGAGGCGGCGGGGGCGGAGACGGACGCCTCTGCTCTCGAACCTCCCGCGCGCGCTCCGGCACTCTCTTCTCGCGGACCAGCTCGCGCTGGGCCTCCGGGGGAAGCATGGCCACCTCGGCCGCCGCGGCGACCGCGACCTGCCCCGCGTCCACCGCGGCGACGAGTTCGGGGGCAGCGTGCTTGAGCACTTGTTGCGCTCGGAGCACCGACTGATCGCCCACGTGAAGCTGCTCCGCGACCTTCTCCCTCGCTTTTCCCTTTTCCTCTTCCTCGACGTGCACTCCGCTCGCCATCCGCTGCGCGGCTTCGTGTGCGAAGACGTCGACGGCGCGCGCCGCAAGCATCGCGCGTTGCGAGGTGGTGAGGTGGCGGCGGTGAAGGTTCACGGAGAAAACCCACGACGTGATGCTCCCCGTGCCCGTCCACTCGACGAAGCGCGGTGCGGCGCCCGCGAGCTCGCATGCCCTCAGCCTGTTTCGCCCGTCTAGGATCTCGCCGTCCTTCACGACGATCGGGGAGACGAGACCGTTGGCCTGGATATCGCTGGCCAGCTCGGCGAGCTCGCGCTCGTCCAGCATCGGAAAGAGAGCGGCGGCGGGATGGACGGCGAGCGCCGACGGATCCGCGATGACGATCTCGTTCACAGCGGGCACCTCACATCCCCTTCGCCGCGCGGAGCTCGGCGAAATAGTTGAGGCCGGCGTCGTTCACGGTCAGTCGAGCGATCGTGTGCCGCCTGCAGTGGGCTTCGAGGCAACGCAGGACCGCGAGCGACAGCTCACGCCCCTTCACCGCGGCGCGCGACGTCCGATCGAGGAAGCGACGCAAGACGACCGCGGGTTCGTTCGCGCTCGAGCCCGTGCGCGCGAGGAACTGCTCCGCGAAGGTCGCCACGCTTCGAGACGCCACCGGATAGGCGAGGGCATGGGCCGCCAGAAGACTCCCGGTGACTCCGCGCTGGTGGGCGGGGAAGGTCCGCGTCGCCCACTCGATTCCCTCACGGTGGTGGACGTGAACCTCGGCGATCAGCGACGCCGAGCCGCGCGGCTTCGAGGGGCGCTCGATCGCCAGGAGCGCATTGCAGACCCCGACCTCCTGGAGCGAGAGGTGCAGGATCTCGTGCGTACGTCGGACGCGAAGGCCAGAGTCGATGGGAGAGTCGTAGCTACCCACGACATTGAACGTCACGCGCACGTCCATCGAGACGTCCGCGCGAACGATGGCCGTGAGGCGGTGCTGTCCGTCGATGAGTCGCCCCTCGCGATTGAACGCGATCCCTTGATGCGTGAGCTTCCAGTTCCCGGCCTTGACCTCCCAGACCAGGTCCTCGACGTGGCGTTCGACGAGAGGTCGGTTGATGACGTTGCGCTCAAGCCACGCTTTCGCGAGTGCAGGCGTGACCAGAATGGTCTCCGTCTGAATGCCGCCGTCGGCGAAGATCACGAAGTAGTCGTCGGGGTCGAGGTCGATCGTGTTCTTGCATGCCATGGTGGTGTCTCTCCTTTGGTTTCACGTGGAAGGAACGGCCTCCGCGCCAAGCACGGCGCGGTAGGCCCGAAGGCGGTCGTGGTGGTGGCGCGCGGCGATGGGGTGGTCGTCGACGAGGTCGAAGAGGACCGGCTGGCCCTTGCCCTCGTGCGGGCGCATCAGGCGGCCGAGGCGCTGGATGATTCGTCCCTGCGCCTTGGCGGGCGTCGCGAGGACGAGGCGCGACAGGCGCGTGACGTCGAGGCCCTCGTCCGCGATCGTCG
>JBKQKP010000013.1:0-29956 GCA_052147435.1 Polyangiaceae bacterium
CGAGCAGGGAAGGGGTGTCACGCACCGCTAGAGACCTCCCCTCCCTGCTTGCAGGGAGGGGCCGGGGGTGGGTTTCCGCAGGGAGGGGCCCGGGGTGGCTTAGAGGCAGTGCTCGAAGGTGAGCGCCACGCTGGTCCCGTTGGCGTTCGTGAGGGTCGCCTCGCCGCAGATGTCCGAGAACTCGATCGACTCCGTCTTGCCGACGTTGGCTCCATTCTGGAACGTCGTGCTCACGCTGCCGGCCGTCGGGAAGCAGCAGAGCGGCTCGCCGTAGCCAACGTTCGAGAACGTCGTCGTCGAGGTGTACTTGAGGATGTTGTGCTGCACGATCACCGTGCCGCTCACGAGGCGATCGGCCCCCGCGCCGGTCACGGTCAAGCCCCCCTCGCCCGACGAGACGGTGTGGTCCCAGATCGTCGTCGAGTCGCCGCCGATCGTGATTGTCCCGGTCAGGTGGCTACCGTTGATCACGAGCGTCCGGCTCGAAGCGCACCCCGCCGCCCCGCACGAGACCTGCACGCCACCGTCGCTCGGCGCCGGCGTGACGGACGAGTCCCAACCCGTGCCCGCACCGTTCGTGTTGTGATCGATCGCGTACGAGTTGCCATCGGGCCCGGTGATCGTGCGCGTCTCGCCGCTCGCGCTCGATGTGCGCGTCATCTCGCAATCGGCTGCCTGGAGCTCCATGAACGGGTGCGTCGAATCGCAGCTCGACCCGTAGTTCAGCGTGAAGGGGCCGCTCCAGACGGAGGACGCACTCCTCCCATTGAGCCATGTGACGCTGCACGAGGCCGGCGTGAACGAGTACGGGTCACCGCCCGCCCCGTCGAAGGAGGGCGTCAACGTATCGCCGGTGCACATCCACGTCGCCGCGTACGCCGTTCCGACCGGGTTCAGAGCCGCGAAAGCGCGATCGAGCGGCGAGCGCTCGGGGGCCTTTGGATTGAAGGCGACGCCGGAACCGCTGTTGTTGTTGAGCGCACCGCTCACGGTGCTGACCGCGACCTCCGAGCCGGTGGGGCTCGCGGGACCCGGTGCAGCGCTCGAACAGGCGAGCTGACCGCATGCGAGGAGGGCGAACGAGGCGAGCGAGACATGCGGGAGAGCGTGTGAATGATTCATGGCGTCTTCTTCTCCTAAGGGGCCGGTGTGTCGAAGCCACCCTCCTTTGAGCAGGCGGCATGCCAGCGCTCCGCCCACGAGGAACCTCGCGAAACCCCCCGGGACTCACGTCGATTTCCGTCGAACCCGCTGAACGCGACCGAGTGCATGGCTCTGGAAGCGTCCACCTAGGGGGCCGTCAGAGCGAAGGCGGTAACTAGGGGAGCGGATCGAGCACGGGGACCGCCTGGCCGGGGATTGACGGCACCTGGATGAACCCCTTCGCCGCCGACGCGTGGCAGGCGTTGCACATCGCGGACGCGCGCTGAAACGCGGCCGCGAATGCGACGCGATCCTTCGCCGTGGCCGCTGCCTTCAGATCGGGAGGTGCCGTCTGCAAGAAAGCCTTCGCCATCGCCGGGATCTGCGCCGTGGGCCCTTCCTTCGGCAACGTGGCGTGCGGGACGTCGTCCTCGAACAGCTCCTCGAGCTCCCCGACCTCGAACGCGGCGAGCTCGAAGCGGTTCGCTGCCGCCGCGCGGCCAGCGGTCTCGAAGCGGCGGCCTACTTGCAACATGACCTCGCCAAGGCCGGGCCCTTGCGCTTCAGCCCCCGCAGCTCCGCTATCCGCGGAGGGGGGTGACGCGCTCGTCTTGGCGCACCCCATCACCATGACCACCCCAAACGCGACGGATAGCGGAGCTCGGATCATCGAGCGGGAGCATCGCACGGCGGACGTCTTCACCGCCCAGCAAGATCGGCGCGTCATAGACGACTGCACCCGATCGCCCGCGCCCGCCCCTTCGCGTCCACCCACTTCGCGGCCGAGGCGGTCATGGCTTCGCCGGCTTCGACGCAAGTTCCCCACTCGCGTCGACCTCTGCAGTCGTCTCCGCCTCGAGCCACGCGCGCAGACCCGTCGCCTCCCTCGTGAACCCGGGGGTCGCGCCAGGGTCCCCCATCCGCACGTCCCCTTCCCCTCCCGACCACACGATCGACTCGCCGTCGGGTGAAAACGCCACGGTCTGGATCGCCCCCGTGCTTCTCCGCACCAAACGGCCCTCCCCGGTCGCAACGTCCCAGAGTCGCAATGTCCGATCCGTCCCTCCGGAGAGCACCATCCTTCCATCCGGCGAGAACGCGCACGAGTTGACGGCCCCGGTGTGCCCGCGCAGCACCTTCGCTTCGCCGCTCTCCACGTTCCACACTCGCACTGTCCCATCGGCGCCTGCGGAAACCACCTGCCGGCCGTCGCGCGAAAACCGCACGTCGGACACCTCTGCAGCGTGACCGCTGAAGACGCGCGGCGGTCTGACGCCGGTCGGATCCCACAGCCTGACGGTGCGATCCCTCGCGGCCGTAGCGAGGGTCCTGCCGTCCGGCGAAAAGGCCACCGAGGTAGGCTCCGCGTCGTGCTTGCCGAGGATCCGTCGCTCCCCTGTCGCGACCTCCACGACTTGCACGAGGCTATCGGTGGCGACCACCGCGACGAGGGCTCCATCGGGCGAGAACGCCTCGGCCATGTCGAGCGTGTTGGAAGGTCCGTACTGCATGAGCGTTCGCCGCCGCCTCGCCGAGAAATCGACCAGCGTGAGCGTGCGACCAACGTCGCTGAGGATGACGTCGTGACCGTCGGGCGAGATGGCGCCGCTCGCCGGCCAGAGGGGAGCTCTCGGTCCCGTGAGGAGCTCGGTCGTGCCGCTGTCGACGTCGATGACCTCTGCCGCACCGTCGCCCCTGCACGCTAGCATCCGACGCCCGTCGCCGGAGAGAGCGGGGAACGTGGAATGTTGGAAGACGCGGCTGTCCCCCTCTCCCACCCGCCACAGTCGGACCGTTCGATCCGCTCCGGACGACGCGGCCCACGAGCCATCCGGAGAGAACGCGACCGCAGAGACCGGGCTGTCGTGTCCCAACAGAGCACGCGCGGGCTCGTCGATCGCGTGATGGAGACCGAGGTGCCCGTTCGTTCCTCCGACGAGGACGGCCCCGCGCGAAGACCACGCGAGCGCGGTTACGCCACCCGGCGTCTCGACGCTGTGGGCTTCTCGCCGGCTGAGATCCCACCAGCGCACGTGGCTTCCGAAAGAGAGGAGCGTTCCGTCAGGGGCGAAGAGAACCCCTGAAGCGTCGTCGTCGGTCTTGAGAGCGCTCGACTCGCCGGTCTTCCGATCGAACAGGAGCACCGTTGCGTCCGCGCCGACCGCGACCCACCGGCGATCGGCTGATGCGCTGATCGACCCACGGTACGCCATCGCCTTCAGCACGCCGAGCCTCGTCGACTGCGTCGTGTCGAGGTCCTCGACGAACACCGAGTCGCCCACGACGAGGGCCGCGGAGTGCTCCCCCGGTACGAGGGTCGACGCCGACGGGGCCCGGCCATCCACCGTGACCGCACGCACGCTCCCCGTCGCCGCGTCCCAGACGTCCGCCCCCTCGTTGCGTCCCGAGCCGAGGAGCAGTTTGCCGTCGGTCGTGAAGCGCAGGCGCGTCGACCTCATCGGCTCGATGGCGCGCACCGCTCCCGTGGCCAGATCCCACAGTCGAACGGCGTCCCGACCGTTCGAGGACGCCACCCATCTGCCGTCCGACGAGAACGTCACCGGCCCGCCGAGCTCGATGTCCGACGCGAGCCATCGAGCCTCTCTCGACTTGTCGCTCCGCACGTTCCACACGTGAAGCCCCTTCTCCTTGCTCCCGGCTGCGAGGAGGGCCCCGTCGACGGAGAAGGCCAGCCCTATCGCCGTAAAGGGCTCGTCTCCGCGCCACACGTCATGCGCGACGCCGCGGCTCCACGCATCCGACGCGATCTCGCTCACGGCCTTCCAGTCCGGCGAGGAGACGGGATAGGTCTTGAGCCACGCGAGCGACGCCGTCGGGTCCCGCTCGAGCTGGGCGCGCGCCTGCAGCAGCACGAGCGCGTCGTTGCGCTCCGCGGCCTCCCTTCGCGCGGCCTCGGTCGCGGATCGCGCGCGATTGGCCGCGTCGCGCTCGTGGACGATGCGGACGACGCTCGTCGCCGCGACCACGACGAGCCCCGTCCCCAGACCGGCGCCGACGGCGAGCATCGCGCGATGGCGGAGCGCCCAGCGCCTCAAGAGCTCGGGCCATGTGTACCGGCGGGCGTCCACGAACTGTCCGGTCTGGAAGCGACGTAGCTCGTCGGCCAGCTCGGTTGCGTTCGCGTAGCGATCGGCGGGCGTCGGTGCCATCGCCTTGTCGGCGATCGCCGCGAGGTCCGCGAGGGCACCATCGAGCCGCTCCGATCCGCGGGTGAGATGCCTGGCCCCCAGTGCCCGCGCTAGCGACGAGGTCGGCTCGGGCGCCGGCGTTCCCGTCAGCAGCTCCTCTAGTATGGCGCCGATCGCGTAGACGTCGGAGCGCTCGTCCACCCGGTCGCCGCGAGCCTGCTCCGGCGCCATGTACGCCGGCGTCCCCATCACCGCGCCTGCGCGCGTCGCGCCTAACGGCGCTGCGGCCGCCGCCTCTTCGGCGATCTCGTCCGCATCCCCCCCGCGAACGCGCTTGGCCAGGCCCCAGTCGGCGACCAGCGTCTCGCCGAAGCTCGCGACGAGGATGTTCGCGGGCTTGAGGTCGCGATGAATCACCCCGTGGTGGTGCGCGAATCCGACGGCGTCGGTGGCGGCAAGGACGTTGCCGAGGAGCGCGAGCCTCTCTTCCCGACTACGCGTGCGGCGGATCAATTGATCGAGCGGCGCGCCGCTCACCTTGCGCATCACGTAAAATGGCTGGTTGTCTTGCCACACGCCGCTGTCGTAGACGGGCACGATCCCCGGATGCTCGAGCTCGGCCGTGACGCTCCGCTCGCGCAGAAAGCGGTCCACGCGGTCGCCTCGGGCCTCTACCGACGCCGCAAGAAACTTGATGGCAACGCGGCGGCCGAGCTCCAGGTCCTCGGCTTCGTAGACACGGCCCATCCCTCCTTTCCCGAGCAGGGAAACGATCCGGTAGCGCCCCACCGTCTCACCGACCAGAGCACGGTCGTCGGCGTGCGAGTCGCCTGGGAGAGCGGGCGAAGCGACGAGCTCTTGAACCAGCTCGCGGATGAGCGAGCCCGTGGAGTCCCCCGATTCCAGGTCTCTCGTGGGGGACGGCATCGGCAGAATCTAGGCCGGCGGCATAGCCATGCAGAGATTAATCGGCTCTTGATCGGCTCGTTTCCGAATGGTGCTCGGCGATCTAGACTCCTGCCACGTGAGCGCCCCGCATCGAGAGCCATGGAAGTGGTACGCCCTGCTCGCGCTCCCCCTCGCGGCCACGCTCTGGGTCCCCCTCTACAACCGCGCGGAGCCCACGTTCATCGGGATTCCGTTCTTCTACTGGTACCTCTTCCTCTGGATCCTCGTCGTCGCGGCGCTAAATAGCCTCGTCTACTTCGCGACGCGCGATCGCCGAGGCGTATGAACGTCCCCGCCGCCGTCGTCTTCTTCCTCCTCTTCGCGCTGGTCACCGTCCTCGGCTTCGTCGCGTCGCGGTGGCGGCGCGGAGATCTCGATCAGCTGCACGAGTGGGGCCTCGGCGGGCGGCGCTTCGGGACGCTCGTCACCTGGTTCCTCCTCGGGGGGGACCTTTACACCGCATACACGTTCATCGCCGTCCCGGCGCTCGTCTACGGCCAGGGGGCGATCGGCTTCTTCGCGCTCCCCTACACGATCATCGCGTTTCCGATCTTCTTCGTGATCATGCCGCGCCTCTGGTCGGTGTCGCACGCGCGCGGCTACATCACCGGCGCTGATTTCGTGCGGGGGCGCTTCGGAAGCCCGCTCCTGGCGCTCGCGATCGCACTCACGGGGCTCCTGGCGACGATGCCGTACATCGCGCTGCAGCTCGTCGGCATTCAGGTGGTCGTCGCGGCGCTCGGGATCGAGGGGCAAGGGTGGATGGCGGACCTCCCGCTCGTGATCGCGTTCGTCATCCTCGCCGCGTACACGTACAACGCCGGACTGCGCGCCCCCGCGATGATCGCGATCGTCAAGGACGCGCTCATCTACGTCACGGTCATCGCCGCCATCACGGTAATCCCCGCGCAGCTCGGCGGGTACGCCAAGATCTTCGCCGCAGTCCCGCCGCAAAAGCTCCTGCTTGCGCCCGAGCAAGGGAGCGCGTTCGTCACCCTCGCGTTCGGATCGGCTCTCGCGATCGGGATCTACCCTCACGCGATGACCGGCATCCTCAGCTCGAGCGGGCGCGCGGTAATCCAGCGCAACTCGGCGATCCTCCCCGCGTACTCGTTCCTTCTCGGGATCATCGCCCTCTTCGGCTACATGGCCCTCGCCGCGCACGTCGGCGACGCACCCGAGTTCGCGCGCGGCTTCCAGCACTACGGTGCCAACTACGCAGTCCCCGCGCTCTTCCTGCGCTCCTTCCCGTCGTGGTTCGTCGGCTTCGCGTTCGCGGCGGTCGCGATCGGCGCGCTCGTCCCCGCGGCCGTCATGTCCATTGCGGCGGCGAACCTCTTCACCCGCAACATCTACCGCCAGTACCTGCGCCCGAAGTGCACGGACAAGGAGGAGGCACGGACGGCCAAGCTGGTGTCGCTCGTCGTGAAGCTCGGCGCGCTCGCGTTCATCGTGCTCGTGCCGCAGAAGTACGCGATCCAGCTCCAGCTCCTCGGCGGCGTGTGGATCCTGCAGACGTTCCCGGCGGTCGTCCTCGGGCTGTACACGCGATGGTTCCACCGCTGGGGGCTCCTCGCAGGGTGGGCGGTGGGAATGAGCGTCGGGACGTGGATGTGCGGCACCACGGGCTTCAAGTCCACGACGTTCGCGCTGAAGCTCGGCGCGTTGAGCGTGCCGGGGTACGCCGCGCTCTGGGCCTTGATCGCGAATCTGGCGGTGGCGGCCCTGGCGACGTTCGTGCTCCAGGCGCAAGGCGTTGCGCGCGGAGAGGACGAGACGACGGCGGACGACTACTTTGCGGATCGGGCGCCTATGGCAGGACCCCCTTGAAGATGTCGTCGAACGCGAAGTTCGTCGTGTCGACGGTGCTGCACGAGTTGTAATCGGCGCCGCTCGGGCAAACCTGATCGCGGTCGATCGACCAGAAGGACACGAGGCCGAGGCCGTTCGTCTTGGCGAACGCGGTGAGGGTCGTCGCGTCGGCGAGGGAGAAGACCTCGGAGTCGTCGTTCTGGCCGATCATCGGGATCACACCGAGCATCCTCCACACCTGCGCCGTCGTGAGCCCCGAGACGAGCGCGAGGAGCTGCGCGTTCGCGTCCGTGAGCGACCCGATGGCGACGGGCGCGATCGGCTGACCGGCGTACGAGTCGCCGTAGTCCATCGTCATCAGGTTGACGTGCCACACGTTGACACCGGCGCTCAAGGCATGGCTCACGACCGAGAGCCCCTGCGAGGTGAGCCCGCCGTTCGGCGACGGGTTCGCGGCGAGCGTGAACGCCACCTGGATCCCCTTGTCGTCCTGGACCTGCTTGAGCGCCTCGCCGCGCATCTCGTTGACCGCGTCCGTGAGGACGGCGTCTTGCTCGATGTCGAAGTCGAGATCGGTGATCCCCGTCGCCTCGACGAACCCTTCGATCGCGGACGCCAGCGACGCGGCGTCGCTGCACTGGCTCTCGACGTACGTGCCGTCGGCGCCGCCGAACGAGGCCTTGAGGTGTCCGCCCGCTGCGACGAATGCGCTCACGTCGGACATGTTCTGTTCGATGTCCTGCGTCGTGTTGCACCCGCCGTTCGAGAGGACGAACGCGATCGTGACCTCGTTCAAGCCCGACTTGGACTGAAGGTCGGCGAGACCGGAGAAGGCGTAGCCGCTTCCGCCCCAGACCCACGTGGGGAAGTAGGGGGCGTAGTCGATCGCGTTATCGTGAGAGCCACCGTCAGCCGGCACCCCCGCGTCGCTTCCCCCTTCCGCCGGGGGCGTGGTCGTCGAGGGGGGGCCCCCCGAAGCATCCTGGCCGCTCGCGGGGGGGGCGGAGGCCGCATCGTCGCCGCTTGCAGGCTGCTGCGAGCCACCTGCGTCGTCGCCGGGACTCGACGTGGCGCCGTCCGATTCCGACGCGGCGCCCGAGAGCGCAGGAGCGGGAGCCCCCGAGCAGGCCGAGAGCGTCGCGAGGACCGGAAACAGGAGTGCGAATGGGATCTCGAGGCGTAGGCGAGTCATCGGCGCTGTTCCTCCGCACGGCTCACCTATCAAGGAGCGTACCCGGCGGAGGTGTGGCTCCCGCTACGTGCGGCGAGCGAATTCGACGGGAATTCGGGGGTGGGTCGTCCGTGCACCGTGACGCGCGCGCGTGACGGCGTTTCGGAGGTGTTTCGCGCGCTCTCCCTCTCACCCGACCATGACTGCGGTCAGGCCCACTGGATCTTCATCGCGTGATCACCGGGCGCGTACCGCCCGGCGAGCGACTGCACGTACGCCCGTGTGCAGAAGAGCTCGACCAACCCTACGATCTGTCCCCTGAACGCATTTCGAAAATAGCGAATGTCGACGAGCGGGAGCCCTCGGATGATGAGCTGCCCCTCCTTGGGTCCGAGCTTGAAGAGTTGAAGCGAGCTCCCCTCGAAGACGCGCGGCCACAGGCGGGGGACCGCAGGGAACACCGTCCATGGCGTGGCTCCCACTTCCCGGGAGAGAGAGACGGCGGTGCCGAAGAGGGTCCCGCGCACCCGGGCGCCAACCGTGCGTCCGACATCGACCTGCGCATCGGTCGACAGCCCCAAGGCCTCGCACGCCTGGTAGTGAGCGACCGCGGTCTCGACCGTGAGCCAGGTGCCGGCGACGGCGCTGACAATCTCGGCGTGGACCTCCGGCGCGAGCACCGCCGCGAAGTCCTGCGCGCGTCCCATCTCCTGCACCATGCGGTACGACGCGACGAGGAGCGTGCTGCGGACGCGGCGCAGCGCTACGTGAGGCAGAGCGGTCTGGAAGAGGGGCTCGCCCGGCGCCGCATCTGCCATAGGAGAAGTCTAGGCCGAGGCCTGCCGGCAGAGGGCGCCTCTTCCGTCACGCGAAGGACGATTCGACGAAGGCCTCTAGCGAGTGAAGCCAGGGCGCGGCGACGTCCGATGCACACCGCGGCGCGCCGGCCCGCGCCGTACTTGCTCCGCGTGCCCCATGTGCTTCTCGGGCACCCCTCCGTCGAGGAACGTCAACCCGGCGTCAGTCGCGTCGGCGCGCGTCATGACGGCCATCGTCCAGTAGTGCCCGGCCGTCGCGTTCGCGATGTTCGTGTCGGGGCCCGTGTACGACCACAGGTAGATGTCGGCCTCGCCGTAGCCAGGGCCGATCTCGCCGTTTTGGACCTGCGACGGATCTTGCGTGAGCGTGATCGACAGCTGCGGCTTCGAGCCGTTGTTCACCCCCGTGACGAGCGCGGAGCCCGGTCCCGCGTCCTGGGTCGTCCCCCCGGAGAACGACATCGACGTGTAGACCGTGGCGCCGGTGGGATCCGTCCCGTCCTGGGCGAGGATCGTCCAGTTACCCATGGGGGCGTCCGAGAACGCGTCGACCTCGACGGTGATCGTCTCCCCCACGTTCATCTCGAGGAACGCCGTCGCCGGCGCGGCGTTGAAGTAGACCTCGCCGACCGGAACGGGCTTGCACGGGTTCTCGTTCGCCGTGGCGGCCTTGACGGACCAGATGCGCTGGTAGACGAAGCTCCCCTCGGTCCAGTGGTCCTGGCCGAGGTTGTAGTAGTCGTCACACATATCGGCGATCTCGCTGTCGAAGGCGTCGAGCCAGCCCCACGTGTTGAGATCGTTGTAGTTCATGTAGTAGCCGCCGGTCGTCTCCGTCGCGATGCCGTCGCTCGATCCTTCCGCGGTCTCGTGGGCCGACGTGACCGTGACGTCCGTCAGCGTCCCCGCGCACTCGACGTTGATCGAATAGACGTAGGTCTGACTCTGGTAGGTCGCCTGCGAGTGGTAGCCCTCGAACCCCTGGTCGCACCCCGAGCCGCCGCCGTTGAAGTCGGTCGTGGTGGGGAGATAGAGCGCGTAGATCGTGTTGGCGTCCGGTGCAGGGACGGTCCCGGCTGCGATGAGGTCGTTGATGAACGTCTGGATGTTCACCGCGCCGCCCGCGTCGCCCGGGCCGAGCGAGGGATCGTAGACGGCCGCTGGAGCGCTGGCGTCGATCTCTGCGCTCACCCCGGCCGGCCCCTTTCCGACGCATCCGCCGTCGCCGTCGCAGTACTCGCTGATGACCGTCGGCCACCAGGTCGTCGTCGACGTGATGCCGGCGCCGAACTCCTCGAGCGAGGTAACGAAGGGGTCGCTCTTGAAGACGATCGAGACGACCTTCGGTGCGAGGAGAAGCGGCGCTCCGCTGTAGACGATCGATGGGAACGGGAGATGGGATGCTTGAACGAAGCCGGCGTCGCCCGTGCTCCCGTCCGCGATCGTCGCGTCGCCCGTGCCTGCGTCGAGGGCGCTCGAGCCGGAGTCCGCGGTCGTCTGCGGCGAGGAGTCGCCGGGAGCGGCGGCATCGCCGGACGGTCCGGTCTCCGCAGAGGGCGAGCTCCCACAGGCGAAGAACGAGGTCGCCGTGGCGAGCGAGGTGCCGAGGAGCGCGAACGGGATGATGCGGCGCCGCAGAGTGGACATAGAGCCTCCGTGAAGGGTGCACGCGACGTATTGCAGACGCGGAGGCAAAGCGCACGCGCGGAGGGGGCGAGTCGCGCAGGTCGTTCATGCGCCCTAGAAACTTCCGGGCGGAGCCGATGCCGGATCGCATGCCGCGACCGCCTGGCGTGATTTTGGGCGCCTGAGTAGGCTCACGTCGTGAGTGCCGATCCGGAGCTCGAACCGCTTCCTCGTCTCCACCAGCGCTGGTTGAGCGCGTGTCTAGGCGCCGCCCCGCCGCGAGAGCACGAGGCGACGTGCGACGATTGCGCGATGTGCTCCGGTCGAGCTCCTGGTCGAAGGCCATGTAGACGACCCCCATGCCGCCCCGACCCAGGGTCCGGAGGATGACGTAGCGCTCGACGCGGGCTCCGGCGGGGAGATCCCCCTCTCGCGGAGGGGGGATCGTGCTCTCGTATGCGCTCCTCCCCGGAAGCGTGTCGGCCGAACCTGCGTCATCCCCCCCGTAGACACCGCCCCATCATAGCGAGGTGGCGGCGGCCTGGCGGTTCTCCCTAGTAGCCCCCTTCTGCATAGAGGAGCCCGATCTCCTGCGTGCTGAGCACGCGGTTGTAAATGCGCAGGTCGTCCAGCGTCCCGCCCCAGTACTCGCTCGCCACTTCCGGCGCCTTGCCGATGTTGAGCACCTGGCCGATCGTGTTCAGTCCGTCGGCCGCGCTCACGTTGAGGGCGTTGTCGAGGAACAGGCTTATCGTCGTGCCGTCGTAGACGATGACGACGTTGTGCCACTTCGAGTCGAGCAGGTTCGTGTTGCTCTGGACGTCGGCGCTCTGGCCGGTGAAGAGCGGGTTGTCCACGCCCGACGTGGTGTTGGCGAGAACCGAGAGTCCGAAGCGCTCCCCTTGCGTGTTCGTGCCGTAACCCCACACGCTGCGGTACGCCCACGTCGGGGTGTTCGTGTTCGGCTCGTCGATGAGCCACGCCGAGATCGTGCGTGGCGCCGATCCGGTCGGCAGCGCGCCGTTGCTGGGCGCGACGACCTGCGTTCCGCTGAACGTCCCCGTGGCGGTGAAGAGCCCCGCGCTCCCGGCGTTCCCGAAGCGGTCCGTGGTGTAGCTCAGATTGCTCGCGACCCCGTCGGCCCCGCCGATGACGTCGTTCGTGTTGCCGTCGAAGGGGTAGTACGCCACGAGCCCGTTCGTCGGCGGCTCGGACGGCGTGCAAACCCCCGCGCTGCACGTCTGCGTGGACTGGCAGGCGTTCCCGCAGGCGCCGCAGTTGTTCGGGTCGCTGCTCTCGCTCACGCACGCGCCGCTGCAGAGCGACTCGCCGCTCGCGCAGGCGCAGGCGCCGCTCGAGCACGTCTGCCCCGCCGCGCACGTCGCGCCGCAAGCGCCGCAGTTGTTCGGGTCGCTGCTCTCGTTCACGCAGGTGGTGCCGCAGAGCGACTCGCCGCTCGGGCACGCGCACGCGCCGCTCGAGCAAACTTCCCCGGCGGCGCACGTAGTGCCGCAGGCGCCGCAGTTGTTCGGGTCGTTGCTCTCGTTCACGCAGGTGCTGCCGCAAAGCGACTGACCGCTCGCGCACGTCGGCCCGCTGTCTGCCGGTCCGCTGTCTTGGCCCCCGCTGCCGCTATCTCCCAACCCGGCGTCTTCCGTGCAACCGCACGAGAGCGACACTGTGAACGTCTCCGGTCCTCGACACCTGTTCTTGAACGCGACGTAGTACGTCTCGGTCCTTGGCAAGGTCGCGATCAGGGTCGTGCTCGTGACGAACCCCGCCGAGGCCAGCACGGTGAAGTCCGAGCGAAGGAGCCACGCCTCGGACGCGGTGTTGGTCGACCCGGTCACCGCGATGGTGACGGCCTCATCGGCGGTCCCCGCGAACGAATACGCTTCGTAGGAGAGCGAGCCCGTGTAGTCCGCGGTCACCGTTCCGCCGCAGGTGACGGCACCGAGGATCTCACTCGAGCTCAGCGTGCCCGCGTAGCCGATCGCCTCGCCACTCGAGCTGGCAGGCTCCTGCGTGCTGCTGGACGAGCAACCCGCGATGGCGAGGCCTGCGAAGGCGATCGCCGCGAGCACCTGACCGGTCGCGTACATACGTTCGTTCATGACTGAACCTTCCTCGGAAAGAGCTGCTTCGTTACGAACCCCCGCACCCTTGCAGCGGTCGAGCGGCGGTGTGCTAACACCCGTGCCGGGGCGGACAACTGCACAAATTTGACGACCCCGAGCGCGGAGAGCGGTGAGCACTTCCACGAGCCCGACAGACCCTCGCCAGTTCACGCGCTACGACCGGCGCGAGCACGGAGCACCGTTCGTCTCGTGGGTGTACGAGTACTGGAACGCCGACGTGATCGAGAAATCGGACGGCCTCGGCGCTGGGCTCGAGCTCGGAGTGCAGCTCACGGGCGAGTGGCTGCAAGCCGGGGCGCGGCGCGCCAAGCGATCGTACGGGCCCGGGATGATTCACCGGATCGATCCGGGAGAGCGCTACGCGCTGTCGTTCACGAGCCCGCACGCCAGGAGCGTTCAGGTCGGATTCATCGTCTACCCGGAGCAGCTCGGGCTCTGCGCCCCCGGCGAGGAGCTCCGCTTCGCGGGCGACTCCGGCGCAAGAGACCACGAGCTCTTCGAGTTCTCACGATCGCTCCACGCCTCCGCCACGTCGGACCCGGTTTTGGACGAGGAGGTTCGCGGGATGCTCCTCGCGTACGTCGGGCGTCACTGCGAAAAGGCGTCGCTCGATCCTGTCCTCGTCGGGCGCCAGGAGCTCGAACGGAACCTCGATCGCGACCTCACAATCGAAGACATCGCCGACGTCGCGGGGATGCACCCGGTCACCTTCGCGCGCCGGTTCAAGGCACGCTTCGGGCTCACCCCCGTTCACTACCGACTGCGCCAGCGCCTCAATCACGCGGCGCGGCTGACGTGGTCGAGACCAGACCTGTCGATCGACGCGGTGGCGTTCGATAGCGGCTTCACGCACCTCGGCTACTTTCACCGATCGTTCCGTCGCTTCTTCGGCCTCACGCCGGCGGCGTACGCGCGCGGCGCCCGAGCGACGCCGTCGCCCGTGGCGGCATGAGCTCTCCCCTCGCCTCGCGCTAACGGAAGATCGCTGCCGCCGTCGTCGCGCCGAAAGCCGTCCCGCGCTTCGCCCAGAGCCTCGCCCCTCCCGCGCCGAGCAACGCGACGACCGTCAGCGCGACGAGCCACGCGCGGGATCGCCGCCGCTTCGGTGGAGGGTTCGACGCGGGGACCGCGGGTGGAAGCGAATCCGTCGTCGGCCGGTCGGGCGTCGCGAGCACCCGGTCCCACGCCCCCCGGACGCCAGGGTGGCAGAACTTGACGAGCTCGCGCGCGAGCGCCATCACCGACGGGAAGCGCGCACCGGGATCGCGCTCTAGCGCGCGAAGGACGATCGCGTCGAAGGCGGAAGGGACGCCGGGGGCGACCATGCTCGGAAGGGGGGCGAGCTCCGCGGTGATGAGCGCGTTCAACGTTTCGGCCCCCGTGGCGCCGAAGGGGGAGCGCCCCGTCGCACACTCGAACAGCATGACGCCGAGCGCGTAGACGTCGCTCGCCGGCGTGACGGCCGCGCCGAACGCCTGCTCCGGCGACAGGTAGCGCATCGTGCCGAGCACCGTTCCGCACGTCGTGAGGTCCGGCGCTCCCGAGGTGTGAAGCTTCGAGACGCCGAAGTCGAGCACCTTGGGGACGATCCCCTTCGGCGTGCGCGCGAGGACGATGTTCGACGGCTTCAGATCGCGGTGGACGATGCCCGCCTCGTGCGCGGCGGAGATGGCCATGCAAATCGGGAGGAAGACGGCGGCGATCTCCCCGAGCGAGAGCCGCACGCTCGACCGGAGGCGCGACGCGAGCGTCTCCCCCTCGAGGAGCTCCATCACGATGTACGGCTGCCCGTCTTCCACGCCGACGTCGTACGCGCTGACGACGTTCGGGTGGCGGAGCGCCGCCAGGATGCGCGCCTCGCGCTCGAAGCGAGCGAGCAGCGTGCCGTTCCCCTCGTGCATCCCGGTGAGCGCCTTCACCGCGACGCGGCACCCCGTCGGCTCGTGAACCGCTTGATAGACGATCGCCGCGCCGCCTTGCCCGAGGACGCCGGTGGCCTGGCAACGGCCGAAACGCGGAAACGGAAGCTGCTGCGGACCCCCCATGTCAGAGGGCATTGTCGTCGCCGCCGGGCTTTCCTCAAGTCACCCAAACGGACGATGGCTGCCCTGCCGGTCTCTAGAAGGGCATCCCGAAGTCGATGAAAAAGCCCGTATCTTCGCTGGAGGCGCCGAAGTCGAACATGATGATCGTCGACTGATTCCAGCCTATGCGGAGCCCGGCTCCGACGTCGGTCTTCCAGTCGGTGAACGACAACCCCACGCGGTCGAAGACTCGCCCGGTATCGACGAACGGGGCTATTTGCAGCGAAAAATGCTGCTTCAAGAAAGGGAACCGCACGAACGTCCAGCGAACCTCGAGGTTCGCGTTGGCGGCCACGAGCCCGATGAAGCGGTCCTGCCGGTAGCCGCGAAGCGTGCGCTCTCCGCCGAGCCCCGTCTGATCCGTGGCGTCATCGACGCTCCCGGCCATCGCCAACGTATCCATCGAGTAGAAGGGGACGCCCGCGCTCTGAATTGAATAGAGGACCCGCCCCGCGACCACGACGTCGGCGAGCGCGGGGAACGGGCTGAGGTAGCCCCGCGCGGCGATCGTCCAGCGCACGTAGTCAGCCGAAGAGCCGAAGCCTTTGGCGGACCACTGCCCCGTCGAGTCGACGAAGACGCCGGAGTTCGGGTCGGGATCGAAGTCGCGCGTGTCGAACGAGACGCCTGCGCGCAGCGTGTTGTTCCACCCCCCGCCGCACCCCGTCGCGAGGCCCGCGGCGCAGTCGGCGCCGAGCTTCGTCGTGGGCGCGGGCGAACCAGCGGCGTCGTAGCGCGTGATGCTCACGTACTGCGCGTTGAGACCGTAGAGCCCTCGGACGCGCCCCCCCAGGAAGGTCCGCTCGAGGACGACCTGACCTTGCGGCTTGTCGTATTCGAAGTGGAAATAGCTCGGCCCCGCTGCGTTCGCGGCAGCGTCGTAGGTCGAGTAGCTCGTGCCGTGGTAGCTGAGGTTCGCCAGCGTCGCCGTGCCGTTGCCGAAGTAGTTGGCGTTCGTGTTTCGTTCGTACGTGAGGGCGGCGCGAATACGGTACGGCGTATCGGCGATGTAGAACCCCTCGTAGCTGAGGATGTGCTGCTGGTAGCCCCCTGTCGTCACGTACGCCTGCACGTAGAGGCGGTGACGGTACGGGGTGTACGCGAAGAGCGGGTCGGCGCGCGAGCCGTTGATCGTGTAGTGGGCGCCCACGCCCAATCCGAAGCCGAGGTTCGTGTCGTAGCCGATGAGCGGGAGGGCGTCGGGGAATGCTCCGTCGACCTTCGTCGCGGCATCCGGGACCTTGGTGCGGTTGGCCGCCCAGTTGGGCGGAGGAGGGGGTTCATCCGCGTGCGCGGTTCCAACTACCGCGAGGGCGACCAACGCAGCAGCGAGTCGCGTGGCACGGCGCACGGTGCAGACGTCATACCCGAGTGCGGCTCGAGCCGGCGGGCGAATTGCGCGCGTTCCCTGAGGGTCAGTCCGACGGCTCGTACAGCGTGACGCCGCGATGCACGACGCTGTTCTGAAAATCGGGCGGGTGCCACTCGACGCGCGCGAGCACCGTCAGCGTGCCGAACACCTTCATCGTCGTGGAGAACATCGGGTAGTCCGTCGGGTCGTCGAGGATCGCGACCGCCCACGCCGTCATCGCCGCGGTCACCTGCGATTGCTGCATCAGCACGTAGCCTGCCGGAGTGGGCGGGTTGTCAGCGGTGCTCGGCGTGACGATGCAGCACTCGATCGTCGCGGGTCCAGGGCACTCGTCGGCGAAGGAGCTGTGATTCGGGAGCGCGGCGCACGCCGGCAGCGTCATGCACTGGCCCGGTGCGCCGCCCCACTCGCACCCGCCGTCGTCTCCCGCGGCGTCGCCGCCGTCTTCTCCGGCATCGATCGACGGGGCAATCACCGTGGCGTCGACCTGGCTCGCGTCATCGACCGCAGCGTCGACGAGCTGTCCGGCGTCGTCTCCAGCGCTGTTCGCGGCGCTCTTCCCGCCCGGCTCGCCACCCGAGCAGGCCAAGACGAGGCCCGCGAGGGCCGAGATCGCACGCTGCGCTGCTCGCCGCATTCTGCGGTTCACATCGTAGCCGATCCACCGCAGCGCGCAGACTGGACCCGCCTGTTGCCACCGTTGTCACGGTTGCGCGTACGCAGCGACCGTGTCCGCCGCCACGTCCTCCAGCGTACGCGCCGTCGCCGCATCGAGGCCCGCCGTGAACGGGCTGCCGCGCGGCGAGTGGCCGTAGAGGGTCGCGTAGATCACGCACGCCGCGAGGTACGTCCCCGCGACGCTCGGATGGCTGCCGTCTGGCGCCCAGAGGGCGACTCCGGGCGCCGACGCGAGCGCCCGTTGCCACGCGATGCCCACGGGGGCCACGGGCACATGGAGGCGCGCGGCGATCGTCTCGTAGCCCGTCACGAGTCGCGCTTGCATGCCGGCGTACGTGTCAGCGCGCGTGTTCCCGGGGTCGCCGTCACGTCGCGCCCAGGTCAGGAAAAGGAGCGTGCGCGTCCCTCTCGCATTCGCGGCGTCCACGAGCTTCGCGACGTACGGGTACATCTCCTGCTCGAGCTGAGCTCGCTCGAACGATGGCACCTGACTCTGATCCTGGAGCACCATCCAGTCGAAGTGGCTCTGTTGCAGCAGCGCGACGTCGCGCCCCGAGTCCCAGTGCCCCTTGAGTGTCGCGCCGCCCGGGCACTCCTGCACCGCTTCGAGCCGAAGCGGCTCGCCTGCCGCGGATGCCAGGTGCTGCACGACCCCGGGCAAGTCGTTCACGAACGTGTAGCTATTGCCGACGAAGAGCACGCGGAGCGGCTTCTTGCCGACGTCCTCCTCTAGAACGGCCGCGACGCTGGTGCCCGACGACCGCTGGCCGAACAAACGCCAGCCGAGGCCCGCGCCGAGCAGGATCAGCGCGGCGAGAAGACAGAGCTGGGCGAGCACCGCGCGGTTCATGCCTGGGACGAGCAAAGGAAGGATACGCGCTTGGGCTCGCGCCGACCCCTCAGTCTTGCGGCGCGCGCGCCTGCAAACGGATTCTCAACGGAGAGGCGTAGCGTCGGATCCAGAGCTGCGACGAGCTCCAGTCCCCCCCATCCGGGAAGTTGTCGTAGGCGTGGCGTACGCAGAGAGGCCCCTCTTCGATCTGGAGCGCGAGCCCGCGGTCCGGGTCGATCGTCCCGTCGAAGACCATCGCGTTGTCGGACGAGTCGCAGGGGATGGTGCCTTGAGGAGCGAGCGCGATCTGGACGCGAACGGGCACGGCCGCGTCCACCGTCACGATGACGGGGGCCGGCCGCGCGGAGGCGTCGCTCTCGCTCAGGAGCGCGAGGAGGAGGCCCGGCAGGGCAAAGACGAGCGAGCGCATTGAGCGAGCGCGAGCCACGCGAGAAACGAGAGCAAGGGACGTGCCCTTTCGCCCGACTCGACGTTTCGCGGCGCAAACCTCGGCGTGCGTGACTCGCGCGGCCCGACGACGGGGCGCGGCACCGCGGACGCTCCGCCTCGTCGCACCGGACCGCCCCGCGAGGGACGGCCCCGAATTCTCACGCGCTTCGAAAGAACGAGTCGTGTGCCCCGCGTTCGATCGGGACGCGGGCGCGTCCACCGTCTCAAAGAACGCCGCGCTCAGACGTCTTCGGAGATCGGCTCTGGTGGGTGCGTCATGGGCGGCGGCATGGAACCCATCGGCGCCATCGATCCCGACGGCGGCGGCCGGCGCTGCTCGAGCCACGTATGTGCGAGCAGAAGTAACGGCGGCTGTATGGCGCGGGCGACGACGGCGAGGATCATAGATCCTCCGATCACCACGAGCGCGAGGGGCTTCTGCGTCTGCGACCCGATCCCGTTCGAGACGGCGGCCGGAAAGAGGCCGATCATTGCGACGAGCGTCGTCATCAAGCACGGTCGAAGGCGCTTCTCCGCGGCCTCCTTCGCGGCCTCCGGCACGGAGAGCCCCTCGACGTCGCGAAGCCGCTGAAAATAGGTGACGACGAGGATCGCATCTTGGACTGCAATGCCGAAGATCGAAATGAAGCCCATCGCGGCGGACACCGAGAAGTGGATCCCGGTCAGGAGGAGGGCGAGGATTCCCCCTGCGCTGGCGACGGGGATGTTCGTGAAGACGATGAGCGTGTCGACCGGCGTCTTCACCGCGCTGTAGACGAGAAACGCGATGAGGAGCAGCGTGATCGGCAGGATCAGCTTCAAGCGATCCTCCGCTTCCTTGAGCTCGTTGATCTCGCCCGCCCACTCGAGGTGCGAGTCGTACGTGAGGTGAACGTTGTCGCCGATCTTCTTCTGGCTCTCGGCGATCGTTCCGGCGAGATCGCGCCCGCGAACGCTGAACTTTACCGGCGCGTACCGCTGCCCGTCCTCGCGATAGATGATCGACGGCCCATCTTCCAGCGTGATCGCCGCCATCTCGCCGAGCGGGACGCGGGCCCCGTCCGAGGTGGAGACGGTGATCTCCCGGATGGCTTCGAGGGAGCTTCGGTACGGCTCCAGCCAGCGCACAGTCAGATCGAAACGCTTCTCCCCTTCGAACACCTGCGTGATCGCTTGACCGCCTATCGCCGCCTGAACGACCCCTTCGACGTCACCGGTGTTGAGCCCGTACCTCGCGCACGCCTGGCGATCGGGCACGACCTTCACGCTCGGCTGCCCCATCGACTCGAACATGCCGAGGTCCTTGACCCCGTTGACGCCGCTCATCACGTTGACGATCGCGTGGGCGTTGGCCTCGTTCGAGCGGAGGTCGGGGCCGAAGACCTTGACCGAGTTCTCCCCTTTGACCCCGCTCACCGCCTCCTCGACGTTGTCGCTGATCATCTGCGAGAAATTGAAGACGACGCCAGGGAACGCCTCCGAGAGCTCGGCGGAGAGCTGCTCGGTGAGCTTGTCTTTGGTCAGGCCGGGCGTCCACTCGTCGAACGGCTTCAACGGCGCGAAGAGCTCGATATTCTGGAAGCCGGCCACGTCGGTGCCGTCGTCCGGGCGCCCCAGCTGCGAAACGATCGTCAGCACCTCGGGGTGCTTGGCGGTCGCCTCGTTGCAAGGCTTCCCCTCCTCACAACCGCGGAGGATCGCGCGAATCTTGCCGACGTACCGGCCGGACTGCTCGAGTGAGATCGAGGTCGGAAGCGTCGCCCGAATCCAGAAATTCCCCTCCTCGAGGTGCGGCATGAACTCTCCGCCTAAGTGCGTGAAGGCCAGCAGGGCGAGCACCACCGGGACCGTTCCGAGGGCGACGGTCCGTCGCGGATACTTGAGGGCGGCCGCGAACATCGGTGTGTACACGCGGTGGAGGGCGCGCATGATCGGCGGGTCCTTCTCCTCGGCGTGCGACGGCACGAATTTGCCGGCTAGGACAGGCGTGAGGGTCAGCGCGAGGCAGATCGCGCCGCCGATCGCGAACGCATAGGTCATCGCCATCGGCGAAAAAATCACGCCGGCCACCCCGGTCATCGTGAAGAGAGGCAGGAACGCGACGCCGATGATGATCGTCGAGAAGGTCATCGGTCCGGCTACCTCGCGCGCGCCCGCGAGGATCCGGTCGTTCATGGTCCCTTTTCCTTGCCCGCCGAGGTGCCGGAAGATGTTCTCCATCATGATGACCGTGGAGTCGACGACGATGCCGAAGTCGACCGCGCCGAGTGAGATGAGGTTCGCCGGCGTGTGCGTGCTCACCATCCCAATGAATGCGATGAGGAGCGCAATCGGGATGTTGATCGCGGTGATGAGGGCCGCACGAAATTGCCCGAGGAACAGGTAGAGAACGATCGCGACGAGAAGCATTCCCTCGATGAGGTTGTGAAGCACCGTGTGCGTCGTGAGCTTCACGAGGTTTCCGCGGTCGTAATACGGGACGATGTTCATCCCGGGCGGGAGGATGTGGTTTTTCCGGATGTAGTCGATCCGCTCGTGGATCCCCCTCAGCGTGCTCGGCGTCTCGCCCCCGTAGCGCATCAGGACGACCCCCTGAACGATGTCGGGGTTGTCGTCGTGTCCGACGATCCCGAGGCGCGGGGCTGGGCCGACGCTGGTCTGGGCGACGTCCCTGACGCGCACGGGGATCCCCTTCGTCTGGGCGAGCACGATGTTCTCGATGTCGTGAACGTTCTGAATCAGGCCGATCGCGCGGACCGCGTAGGCTTGCTCGCCTATGACGAGGCGTTGCCCGCCGACGTTCGTGTTCGCGGCCTGCACGGCTTGCTCGAGCTGGTTCAGGGTCACCCCTTGGCCGCTCAGGCGGTAGGGGTCGACTCCGATGTGGTACTGCTTCGTCTCCCCGCCGAAGCTGACGACGTCGATGACGCCGCGGACCTGCTTGAATTGCCGCTCGAGGAGCCAGTCCTCGGCGGTCTTCAGTTCCATCTGCGAGTACCCCTTGCCGACGACCTGGTAACGGAAGACCTCCCCGATCGCGTTCCACGGGGATAGCTGCGCCTCCATTCCGTTCGGGAGCTGCACGAACTGGATGCGGTTGATGACCTCTTGGCGCGCCGGCGTGTATCCGGTTTCCCAGGAGAAGTAGCACTTCACGTCCGAGAGCCCGAAGAGCGATTGGGATCGAACGTGGTCGAGCCCCTGCATTCCCGAGAGTCCGATCTCGAGCGGGATCGTGACGTAGCGCTCGACCTCCTCCGCGCTCCACCCGTCGGGCTGCGTGATGATCTCGACCAGCGGCGGGACCGGGTTCGGATACGCCTCGATGTCGAGGTCGCTGTATGCCCCGAGGCCTGCGAGGATGATGATGACCGCGACCGACAGGACGATGAATGGCATTCGCAGCGCGGCTGCGACGAGTCTCTGAATCATGCCCGAGTCCTCCCGCCTCGAATCGGACCGCTCCCCTCCCACGCGGCGCAAGGCGGGCGGGGAGCGAATTGAAGCAAACTTACGCTCCCCCGAGCGCGAAATCGTCTTGCGACAACGGAGATATCGGACCCACCGTGGGCTACCATGAGCGGATGCACGGCCCCTATCGCGAGACTTTCGTGGAGCGCACACCCCATCTTCGAGCACTCGACCCGTGGATGCTCGCACTCCTGTTCGCGTGGGTTTGCGACCTTGGACGCATTGGTCTGGGGCTGATCGACCACCGGTCTATCGTCGGGGAGCTTGGCTTTGCGGGGGTTCTCGCGGTCACGACGGTGGTCGCGGGCGCGATAGCGTACCGAAAGCGTTCGAGCCGAGAGCGTTCGAGCTAGTCTTCACGCCTCTGCCGTTCACGACGCGGCTTCCCGAGGGGGATGTGCACTCGGGCCTCAGCAGTCGTCCGCGAGGGTTTGGGGGCAACGGCGAGAGACGCGACGCAGTAGCGCTAGATTGCCGCGCCCCTCCGCGCGATCGCGATCCTCCGGTGCTCGATCTTGACCCGCTTCGCGAAGTCCGCCGGGAGGTACTCGTGTGCCAGGTCGGAGGAGTCGTCGTCGCTCTCGAGCGCGAAGCCGCGCTCCTGCATCCACGCCGCGAGCTCCGACGGCTTCCAACCGAATGTCCACGGCTCCCCCTGGCGCGCCACGAAGCGCTGAACGAGCCGCGTGCGAACCGACGGCCTGTCCAGTCGCTCCCGACCGAAATAGGTGAGCGCGAGCGTCGAGCCTGGCGCGAGGAGCTCGCGGAGCATCGCGACGGAGTCCTCGATCGCCTCGGCCGAGAGATACATCGTCACCCCTTCCCAGAGGACGCAGCCGATCGCGTCGCGCACGTACCCCTCGCGCGCGAGGCGATCGGGGAGCTCGCGAAGCGGATCTTTCTCGAAGTCCCACGCGACCAGCGTCGACGCCTCTCCGATGACCTCGCGCTTGCGCCCGTGCGTGGCGGGGTGGTCCACCTCGAAGACCTTGAGCCCGAGCTCCCGCAGCCGCAGGGCGCGGGCGTCGAGCCCTGCACCGAAGAGGACCAGCTGTCGCCCCCCCGCGCGCGCGAACCGGCGCACCGCCTCGTCGAGGGCGTGCGTGCGGACCTGCATGTAGAGGAGCTCCTTCCACGCGGGGCGCGACAGCCACTCGCTCAGATGCGGCGCGCGGGCGGCGATCTTCCGGAGCCCTTCGCTCCCCGTCCAGCGCGCCCCCCAGGGGTCGTCGATGAGCTGCGCTTCGGGAGGGAGCAGGGTGCCCAGCCCTCGCATGGCGGCGACATACTCGGCGGTCCGGCTCGAACGGTTTGCTCGCATGAAGAGTGGATTCTGGCAGGACGGTCCCGCCTGCGCGAGACGCTTCACGGCATGCGGCCCCCGCGGTACGAGAAGGCGTGCCCTCTCGCCTGCTCTTCCTGGTTTTTGCCTGCGCTCTCGTCGGTCTCGCGGCCTGCGCGTCGCCGCAACCCGCGGCCGCGCCTGCGGCACCGGTCGCTAAAGCTCCGCCCCCCGTGGTCCCCACGGCGGCACCGGCGCCCCCTTCGCTCCGCTTGCCGCCGCTCGCCCGGCCGCTCCGCTACGACCTGGAGCTCTGGCTCGACCCCCGATCGGCCCCTTTCCACGGCAAGGTGGCGATCGACCTCGAGATCCTCCAGCCGACGGCGATCGTCTGGTTGAACGCGACGGACCTCGGGATCGACACGGCGACCTTCGAGACGCACGATGGCGCGCAGACCGCCCGCGTCGTGCCCGGCGGAACGGATTTCGTCGGCTTCGCCGTGGACCGCACGATCGCCCCCGGCAAGGCGCGCCTCTCGATCGTGTATCGCGGCGCGATCGATCAGGAGAGGAGCCGCGCGATCTACGCGGCGCACGAAGGGGACGGCGAGCCGTACCTCTACACGTTCTTCGAACCGATCGACGCGCGGCGCGCCTTTCCGTGCTTCGACGAGCCGTCGTACAAGGTCCCCTGGAAGCTCTCGTTCCACGTCCCGCGAGGGGACGTCGCGCTCGCGAACGCGCCGGTCACGGCCGAGCACGACGAGCCGGGCGGTAAGCGGGTGGAGATCGCCGAGAGCAAGCCGATGCCGAGCTACCTCGTGGCGTTCGTCGTCGGCCCGTTCGACGTGATCGACGCCGGGACGGCCGGCCGCGCCGGGACGCCCCTACGATTCATCGTGCCGAAAGGGCGGGGCGCCGACACGGCGTACGCCGCCGCGGTCACGCCGAAGATCGTCGGAGCGCTCGAGGATTACTTCGGCATGCCGTACCCGTTCGGCAAGCTCGATGTCGCCGTGGTCCCCCGCTACTGGGGCACGATGGAGCACCCGGGGATCGTGGCGCTCGGGCAGCCGCTGACGCTCATCACCGCAAACGACTCGAGCCTCGCGCGCCAGCAGCGCTACGCGAACATCGCCGCCCACGAGCTCGCCCACTACTGGTTCGGCGACTACGTGACCGCAGCGTGGTGGGACGACACCTGGCTGAACGAGGCGCTCGGCACGTGGATGGACGCGACCGTGACCGACCGCGTGGAGCCCGGCTGGGGCTTCAGTCTGGAGCGGATCGCACGCGCGGCGAACGGGATGAAGGACGACGCGCTCACGTCGGCGAAGAAGATCCGCCAGCCGGTCGAGTCGAAGAGCGACATCGAGAGCTCGTTCGACTCGGCGATCACCTATTACAAGGGGCAGAGCGTCCTCTCCATGTTCGAGGCGTGGCTCACCCCCCCCCGTTTCCAGCACGTCGTCCGCACGTACGTCGCGGGGCACGCTTGGAAAAACGCGACCGCGGAGGACTTCTTCGCCGCGCTCGACGCCGAGCAGCCGGGCGCGGGAAATGCCCTAAAGACGTTCGTCGACCAGCCCGGCCTGCCGTCGATTGCCTTTGAGACGCAGTGTAGTGGGGGGAGCGGGGCCGACGGGGCGAACGCGACGAGCGTCACGATCGCCGTGCACCAGCACCGCTACGCGCCCCTCGGCGAGACGGCGTCGGCAGGCACGTGGAAGATCCCCGTCTGCGTGCGGATCCCGAAGCAGAAGGGGGAGGCCGATCGCGCATGCACGCTGCTCTCCTCGGAGAACGGGACGATCCCGATCGATCGTCGCACCTGTCCGTCGTGGGTCATCGGCAACGCAGACGGGGTGGGCTACTACGAGACCGCCTACACGCAAGCGCAGCTCCGAGCCGCCTGGAGCCGCTCGAGCGGCGCGACCGCTGCCGAGCGACTGGCGCTCCTGCACGACGCGGCGGCAATGGTCGCCAGCGGCAATCTCCCGCTGGGCGACGCGCTCGCGATGGCGCGGAACACGGTCGGGAGCAAGGAGCGGCAGCTGGTTGCCGCAGGCCTCTCCATCATCGCGCTGGCCCCCGGCTCGGCGATGACCGACGCAGAGGCGGCGCGGAGCGCGAGCTTCGAGCGCAAGGTGTACGGGCCCAGGGCGGCGCGGCTAGGGTTGGCCCGCCGGAGCGACGACGATCTCGACGCGCAGCTGGTGCGCCCCGAGCTCGTGGAGGTGGTCGCCATCGGCGGGAGAGACGCGGCGCTGCGCGATCGGGCGCACGCGCTGGCGTTCGCGTGGCTGAAGGATGAGCGCGCGATCCCCGGCGAGCTCGTAGACGCGGTGCTCGACTCGGCCGCGAAGTCGAACGACGAGAAGCTCTTCGCCGCGCTCCTCGAGAAGGCGAAGGCGGAGCCGGACAACTTCAAGCGATCCCGCCTTCTCGGCGCGCTCGGCTCGTTCACGGACCCCGCCCTCGTCGCGCAGGCCGATGCGCTCCTGACGGGGAAAGTGTTCGATGTCCGCGACGCCTTCGTGATCCTCTCCTCTCAGTTCGCCGACCGGGCGACGCTGCAAGCGGCGTGGGACTTCGTCAAGGCGTCTTTCGACGCGGTCTCGGCCCGGATGCGCGACGACGAGGTGCTCTTCGAGTACCTCCGGGTCGTTCGGCATTTCTGCGACGAGACGCACCAGCGCGACGTGGCGCAGTTCTTCGCCCCGCGCGCGTCGCGCTTCGACGGCGGGCCCCGCGCTCTCGCCACCGCGGTCGAAGCGATCGGGAGGTGCTCGGCCACTTTCCGGAAGAACCAGCCGAGTCTCGACGCCTTCCTCGCGGGCTATTGAAGAATCCTCGACGCGGCGGGTGAGCTCGCCTCTTTTGGGCGCCGGCGCATCTCCTGCGCCCTGAGCGCAATCCGCTCGCGCTCGGCGCGCCTATCTACGCAAGACGTCGTGCGGCACGTGACGTGCGTTTCCCCGCCGATCCGCAGCCATAGGGGAGACCCCCCGGGGAGCAACCACGATGACCACGATCTCGACGCAGAGCAACGACGACCTCCGAACGCCTGCCAGCCGCATCGACGCCGTTCGCCGTATCGCGACCGGGGTGGCGGGCCCCGCCGCGACGCTCGTCGATCGCGACGCTCGCTTTCCGCGCGAGAGCATCGAGGCATTGAAGGCAGCTCACATGCTCTCGGCGTACGTCCCGGCCGAGCACGGGGGGTTCGGCGCGGAAGTCGAGGAGCTCGCGCAGATGTGCGAGGTGCTCGGCGAAGAGTGCGCCTCGTCGGCGATGGTGTTCGCGATGCACCAGATCCAAGTCGCGTGCGTGGTCCACCACGGGGCTCCGTCGCGCTTCTTCCGCGAGTACCAGAAAGAGCTGGTGCGCACTCAGCGCCTCATCGCGTCGGTCACGTCGGAGGCGGGCGTGGGGGGCTCGGTCCGGACGAGCATCAGCCCGATCCAGCGCGACGGCGACGCCCTCGCGCTGCGAAAGGACGGCACCGTCGTCTCTTACGGCGAGCAGGCCGACGACCTCCTCATCACGGTGCGACGCGCCGCGGACGCACCGGCGAGCGACCAGGCACTCGTGCTCGCGCGCAAGGACCAGTGCACGCTGGAGCTCACGGGCTCGTGGGACACCTTCGGAATGCGTGGCACATGCAGCCCCGGGTACATCGTCACGGCCCGCTTCAGCGAGGAGCAGATCGTCCCTGCGCCGTTCGCCGACATCTCGAGCCAGACGATGCTGCCGTTCGCGCACGTCCTCTGGAGCTCCCTCTGGCTGGGGATCGCGAACGCCGCCGTCGCCCGCGCACGCGCGTACGTCCGCGGGGTCGCGCGCCAGATGCCCGGGCAGACGCCCCCGTCCGCGCTCCGCCTCTCCGAAACGTCGTGCCAGCTCCAAACGATGCGCGCGCTGGTGCACGACGCCGCGCGCCGCCTCCAGAGGGCGCTCGCCCTGCAGAATCGCGAGGAGCTTTCGTCGATCGGCTTCGCGATCGCGATGAACGATCTGAAGCTCAGCGCGTCGCAGATGGTCGTCGACATCGTCACCCGCGCGCTGCGCATCTGCGGCACGGCGGGGTACAGGAACGATCACAAGCTCAGCCTCACGCGCCACCTCCGCGACGCGCACTCCGCGGCGCTCATGATCGGCAACGATCGCATCCACGCGGGGAGCGCGGCCCTGCACCTCGTCTACAAGGATGACGCCTGAGCGCGGGGAGCGACTTCACCCTCGGGGCTACGCTCACCCCATCGACGTGGGGAAGCGATCACCCCTCGGGACTAGGACCACCCCACCGACGTGGGGAAGCGATCACCCCTCGGGACCAAGACCATCCCAGCCGCGAGGGATGACGATCGGACGACGATCCCATTGAGATCCGATCGGCACCCTTTGCGTGGGGACGAACCTGCGCTGGCCCCGTTTCGTCGGGGGGCGCGGAGTGCGACACTCTCGGTGTGTCTTCTGCCACCACTCCGACGCCGGCAAACCTCTTGGAGCTCGAGTCGCTCGCCCGCGAGAAGCTCGATCTGACGACCTTCGACTACTACGCAGGGGGCTCTCACGACGAGCTGACGCTGCGCGAGAACGTCGCCGCGTTCGCCCGCCTGCACTTGCACCACCGCGTCCTCGTCGACGTGAGCCGGCGAAGCGCCGAGACCACGGTGCTCGGCCAGCGCGTGACGATGCCGGTCCTCATCGCCCCCACGGCGTTCCACAAGCTGGCGCACGCCGAAGGAGAGGTTGCCACCGCCCGAGCCGCCGGCGCGCAAGGGACGGCGATGATCTTGAGCTCGCTCTCGAACACCCCCGTCGAGGACGTGGTCCGCGAGGCGAGCGGCCCCGTGTGGTTTCAGCTCTACGTCTACCGAGATCGCGCCGCGACCGAGGCGGTCATCGCGCGCGCCGAGGCGGCCGGGTGCCGCGCGCTCGTCCTCACCGTCGACGCGCCGCTCATCGGAATGCGCGAGCGCGACGTGCGCAATCACTTCGCGCTCCCTCCCGGGCTCTCGGTCGCGAACATGCTCCCCGCCGGGTACGGCACGATCGCGCACCGCGCCGGGGAGTCGGGGCTCGCGACGTACATCGCGGAGATGCTCGACACGTCGCTGACGTGGAAGGATCTCGCGTGGCTCCGCTCCCTCACGAAGCTCCCTCTCGTCCTGAAGGGGGTCGTCCGCGCCGACGACGCGCGGCGCGCCGTCGACGCCGGCGTCGACGCGATCATCGTGTCGAACCACGGCGGGAGGCAGCTCGACACGTCACCGGCGACGATCGACGCGCTCCCTCGCGTGGCTGACGCCGTCGCGGGGCGGTGCGAGGTCATGGTCGACGGCGGTGTTCGCCGCGGGACCGACGTGCTCAAGGCGCTCGCCCTCGGTGCGCGCGCCGTGCTCCTCGGTCGGCCCGTGCTGTGGGGGCTGGCGCTGGACGGACGCGCGGGGGTGGAGCACGTGCTCGGCATTCTTCGCCGGGAGATCGATCTTGCGATGGCGCTCGCGGGTTGCGCGACGGTGGGGGACATCACGCGCGACCTCGTCGATCCTCCTAGGGAGCGATGAGCTCCGCAAACTTCGCCAGATCGACGTTCCCCCCCGAGACGACCGCCACGATCGGCCCGTCCCCCGCTCGCCCCGAGAGCGCCGCCGCGACCGACAGCGCCCCCGCCCCTTCGGCGATGACGCGCGCTTTCTCCGCGATCACGCGCATCGCACGCCGCGTCTCGTCGAGCGACACGACGATCGATCCGTCGACGACCCCCTGCATCCGCTCCCACATTCGCGGGAACATGCTCTTGCCGCCGGCGCCGTCCACGAACGACGCCTGCCAGCCGTCGAACGCGCGCGCCTCCCCCGCCGCGAACGACGCCGCGGCCGGCGCCGCCGTCTCGGGCTCCGCCCCCAGGATCCGGACGCCGGGAGCGCTCTGACGGATCGCGCTCCCGACGCCGGCGAGGAGGCCGCCGCCACCGACTGCGGCGATCACCGTGCGCACCCCCGGGAGGTCTTCCAGGATCTCGAGCCCCATCGTCGCGTTCCCCGCGATGAAGTCGTGGTCGTCGAACGGATGCACGAACGTCCCCTCGACCCCGGGGAACACCCGCTCCTCCATCGCGCGCCAGCAGGCGTCGAACGGCGCCTTCACGATCCGCGCGCCGAGCTTGCGCATGCGATCGATCTTCGTCTCCGGAGCCGTCTCGATCGCGACGACCGTGCAGGCGACGCCGAAGCCGCGCGCCGCGAACGCGACCCCTTGGCCGGCGTTCCCGGCGCTGATCGTCCAGACTCCCTTGCTCCTCGCCTCGGGCGACAGCATCGCCACCGCGTTCGCCGCGCCGCGGAGCTTGAACGAGTTGATCGGCTGAAGGTTCTCGAGCTTGAGCCAGACCTCGGGAGACTCGGCGTCATGGCGGAGCTTCACGAGGGGCGTGCGAAGGACGACCCCCTTGATGCGTCCCCAGGCAGCGTGAACGTCGTCGAGGCGGATGGGGCGAACGGGGGGGAGGGGGTCTCGCGGCGACATGGCGCGGCGATGGTACGCGGAAGTTTGCACCCTTGACCAAACAGGCATCGCCCCGCCGGACCGTGACGCAGTTGAGAAGCGGCGGTTTGGCGGCTGCGTGGTAGGCCTATCCGCGGAGGCTTGGATGCGTCGCAGCTTGGCATTTGGCATCTCTTCCGCGGTCGCCGTCGTCGCCGCGCTGGCGGTCTCGAGCGTCGCGGCCTGCGGCGGCGCCCCCGTTCCCGCAGCCTTCTCCGACGACGGCTCGACGGGCGGCACCGGCACCGGCGGCAACGACGGCGGCACCCTCACCGTTTCGAACGACGACGGATCGAGCCCGATCCTCGGCGTGAACGACGACGGCGGCGGAGGGACGAACAGCAACGGCTGCTCCGCGGCCTCCCAGCTCGTTTACGTCCTGTCGATCAGCAACGACATCTACAGCTTCGATCCGCCGACGAAGGCGTTC
>JBKQKP010000014.1:0-19767 GCA_052147435.1 Polyangiaceae bacterium
CGATCGAATTTGGATCGCTCGCGATCGAATTTGGTTACGCGCGACTCCCCGCCCGGCCGCCGTCGCCCCCACCCCCCCCCGCGATCTGCCCGAGCGCCCGCGGCAGAAACGGTAGTCCCCGAAGCACGATGCCCGCCCCCATCATCGCGGTCCACACGAGCTGGAAGGCCACGATCCGCGACCCCTGTTCGAACGGCAGAAAGAAGAGGAGCCACGCGGCCTGCGCCGCGCCGATCCCCGCGACGTTCACCGGCATCGAGGTCACGAGGAGGAGGAGCGGCACATACGCGAGGAGGGTCCCCAGCGGAACCGCCAGCCCGAACGCGCGGGCCGCGAGCGACGTGAACAGCACCGCCAGCCCGATGTTCAGACATCGGAAGGCGAGCTGCGAGAAGCCGGCGCTACGCGGGACCTTCCGCCAGGGATCGAGCCCGCGGAAGTGCGCGCCGGGGAGGAGAGGGCCGAGCGCGAGCGCGGTCATCGGCACGATCGCGATGGCCGCGGCAAAGAGACGCACCGTCAAGGGCACCCCGGATACCCAGGGCATCGTGACGCACGTGACGACGCCGATCGCCGTGAGATCCCCGATCATGAAGTAGAGGACGAGGCCGGCTCCGAGCGACGCGCCGACGCTCGTCCGTCGCGCGATCCAGACGCCGTACCCGCCGTTGCTGAAGAAGTACCCCACGGTGGCCAGGACGGCGGACGCCGCCTTCCCGCGCGCGACGTCGAGGAAGCTCAAGGAGCCGAAGCGACGGAGGACGACCATGTCAGCCGCGGTGGCGAGCACGAGGAAGGTGAGCGCGTTCAGGGCGGCCAGCGGGAGAGGGCCGAGGGCGTTCCCCTCACGGAGGCGGGCGGCGATCTCGCCGACGGAGTACCTCCGCAGGATCGCCGCGACGACGACGCCTGCGATCACCACTGGCCCGAACCGCTGGAGGAAACCTCGCCAGGCCGCGCCGTCGGGGAGTCGCACGCGGCCGATGGTACAGACTCGCGCCCCCCTCAGGTGCCTCTCACGTATCTCCCGCCACCTCCGCGATCACCCCCCTCACCCACCTCTGCATCGGCTCCGCCTGCGTCCGCTCGTGCCACACCGCCGACAGCACGAACCCATCGACCCGCACCTCCGGCGGAAGCGGAAGAACGACGAGACCCAGCGGCTCCGCCACGACGCTCGCGATCCGCTTCGCGAGCGTGAGCACCAGATCGGTCCGCGCGACGATGTGCGGCGCGATCAAGAAGTGCGGCACCGCGACGACCACGCGCCGCGATAGCCCCTCCCGCGCGAGCGCCGCGTCGACGATTCCCCCTTCCTTGCCGCGCGGTGAGATCAGCGCGTGGTGCGCGGCCGCGTAGCGCGCGAGCGTGAGGCGCCTGCCCGCGAGCGGGTGCCCCTTCCGAACCACACAGACGAACGTCTCGTCCAGTAGCCTCTTCGCGTAGAGCCCGGCGCGCTCGTCGCCCGCGCGGAACGGCGTGATCGCGAGGTCGAGCTCGCCCGTGCTGAGGACCGAGAGATCGTCCCCGAGCATGGTCGCGCGAAGGTCGATCCCGGGCGCTTCGACGGCGAGACGCTGGACGAGGCGCGGCAACAGGACGAGCTCCGCGTAGTCGCTCGTCCCGATCCGCACTTTCCCCGTCGCCGTCTTCGGATCGAAGGGGCGCGCCGGCGCGAGGGCACGCGCGATCTCGTCGAGCGCGCGGCGAACGGGCCCGGTCAGCGCCTCGGCGCGCGCCGTCGGCACCATCCCCTCGCGCCCGCGCACGAGGAGCTCGTCGTCGGTGAGGGTTCGCAGCCGCGCGAGGGCGTGGCTGGCAGCGCTCTGCGTGATCCCGACGCGGGCCGCCGCGCGGGTGACGTTCCGCTCGACGAGGAGCGCGTCGAGGACGACGAGGAGGTTCAGGTCGACCGAACCAAGATGCAGCTCGTTCATGAGCAGAATGTAGATCATCCATTGGAATCATGACGAGCGCGGACGCATCTTCTCTCTCACCGGCGACCACGTTGGGCCGGACAACCAAGGAGAAGCGTCATGTTCGTCGTCGCGGGAGTCTCGGGGAATACGGGGAAGGTGGTCGCGAGCACGCTGCTTTCGCAGGGGAAGGCCGTCCGGGTCGTCGTGCGCGACGCGAAGAAGGGGGAGGAGTGGAAGGCGCGCGGCGCGCAGGTCGCCGTCGCGGAGCTCGACGACGCCGCCGCGCTCACCGAAGCGCTCCGCGGCGCGGAGGGGGCGTACCTGCTCCTGCCGCCGAGCTACACGAGCGACCAGGTCATCGCCGACAACGCGCGCCGCTCCGAGTCGATCGCGAAGGCGATCGACGCGAGTGGCGTGAAGCACGTCGTCTTTCTCTCCTCGATCGCGTCACAGCACGCGGAGGGGACGGGACCCATCCGGAGCACGCACGACGCCGAGCGCATCGTCGGGAAGACACGCGCCGACGTGACGTTCCTCCGCGCCGCGTACTTCATGGAGAACCTGGGCGGGTCGCTCTTCGCGCTTGCGCAAGGCAAGCTCCCGATGTTCCTCCTCGTCGACCACGCGATCCCGATGGTCGCCACGGTCGACATCGGGACGACGGCTGCGCGCCTGCTCGTCGAAGGGGGGCAGGGGAAGCGCGTCATCGAGCTCGCGGGGCCCCGCGAGTATTCGCCGCGCGACGTCGCGGCGGCGCTCACGCGGATCCTGGGAAAGACGATCACGGTCGAGCAAGGCCCCGAAGAGGCGATGATCGGCGCGCTGACAGGGGCGGGAATTACGCCCGCATGGGCGCGGCTCTACCAGGAGATGACGCACGGGGTGAACACGGGGCACATCGACTGGGAGAAGGGGCAGGCGCGCGTGCGCGGGACGACGGAGGTGGAGGCGGTGCTCGCGAAGCTGTTGGGCAAGTAGTAACCGTCTCGGCCGCTCCGGCATCAAAGGATCGCAGCGGTGACCGTCAGCGCTAGAGCTGCGGGCCCGAACGGCCTGAGCGGCACGAAAGACACGGAAGGACGAATCCCATGGCAGCCGAGAGCTGGAGCTTCGACACGGTGCACTCGAGCGTGAACTTCTGGGTGCGCCACCTCATGGTCTCGAAGGTGCACGGGCGGTTCACCAAGTGGAGCGGTTCGTTCGTGTTCGACGAGAAGGCCCCCGCGAGCTCGCGCGTCGAGGTCGAGATCGACGCGGCCAGCATCGACACGCGGGAGCCCCAGCGCGACACGCACCTCCGCTCGGCGGACTTCTTCGAGGTCGAGAAGTACCCGTCGCTGAAGTTCGTGAGCACGAAGGTCGAGTCGACCGGCGAGAACGAGTTCAAGGTCACCGGCGACCTGACGATGCACGGCGTGACGAAGCCCGTGACGCTCGACGTCGAGTACGCCGGCCGGGCGAAGCACGACAGGATGGGGGAGCGGATCGGTTTCTCGGCGCGCGGGCACTTGAGTCGCAAGGAGTGGGGGCTCGTCTACAACCAGGTGCTCGAGGCGGGGGGGCTCGCGCTCAGCGACAAGATCGATCTGCAGCTCGAGATCGAGGCGACGAAGGCGACGTCGTAGGGTCGAGGCCGCGGTCGAGGGTCTACGATGACCCGATGGATCTGACCCTGCAGCGCGCGGTCGAGCGGATCGTGGCGATGGCGCCTGAACGACCCTGGGAGACCTACGTCGCCCGGGACGGCAGCATCGGCCGCGTGGGGACGCGCTCTCGCTGGATCGTCCAGCTCGTTTCGAGAGACGGCGTCGAGCTCTCCGCGCGCCGCCCGCGCGAGCGACGCGGAGAGCGTCTGGTTCAGCGCGTGCGCACCGACGCGGAGCTCGATGCGCTCGGCCGCGACCTGGTCGATCTGATGCAGTGGTGGGCCGATCGCCTCACCGTGCATTCCTTCGTGGAGGGGCGCGGCTACCGGGTCGAGAGGGGCTTCGTCGATTATACGGGGCAAGCGTTCCACCCGGGCGAGGAGCTTGCGTTCGTCGAGCAACACTTCCTGCCTCATGACGGTGGGCACACGCTCGTCTTCCGGCGGCCCGATGGCACGGAGCGGAGGGTGTATCTGCAGGAGGATGCCCAGGGGGAGCTGATCGAGGATCTCGACGCGTATCTGATCGACGCGTAGCGGGGTCGGGGTCGGGGTCGGGGTCGGGGTCGGGGTCGGGGGACAGGTTGACGCGATGGCGACGCAACCTCGTGCCGGCGAAGCGCCGGCACTCCGGTTGCACGACACAGGGTTGCTTCCGCTCGTGTTGGGGGAGGCGTTGCGGCGCCATGGGTTTGTCTCCTCTCCAGGGCGAGAGGAGACAAACCCATGGCGACTTACCAACTACCGCATCACAAACTTCTGGCTTACGAGGTCGCGAAAGAGCTGCTCGTGGCGGTGCGGGACACGCACGTGAGAGACGCGGGGCTACGAGACCAGGCTCTGCGTTCGGCCAAGAGCGCGTGCTTGAACTGCGCCGAGGGGGCAGGGCGCGTGACGAGAGCAGACAAGGCGCGGGTATTCGCGATCGCGAGGGCGGAGGCGGGGGAGTCGGCGGCCGCGGTCGAGATCGCGGTGCTGAGCGGCGACGCGAACGAATCGGATCTCGAGCGCGTCGTGAGCATCGCGAACCGGCTGATCGCGATGCTCACCGGGCTGATTCGCCGCTAGCGAAGGAGGCCGCGGATCATCGGCTTGAGCCTCCCGCTCAAGTCGATGATCTCCGCGGCGACCTCGGGGCCGATGGCGCCGATCGCCGCGGCGAGATCGACCGCCGCGACGACCTCGTGCAGGCCTCGAGGTCGGGGGTCCAGGTTGGGGTCGAGGTCGAGGTCGAGGTCGAGGTCGTGGTCGTGGTCGGGACGCGGCCCCTCGACCGTGCTACCCCGAAGTACCCCATGTCCGACGGCTACCGCGACCCGCTCGCCGCCGCCCTCGCGCGGGTCGAGCAGCTCGAACGCGAGAACGCGGCGCTCAAGAACCTCCAGAGCGGTCGCCCCGCGACGGCCGCGGAGCTCGAGATCGTCCGCCTCGAGAACGAGCTGCGCTATCTCGATTCGCAGTGGGAAGCGTCCGTGCGCCGCAACTTCGGAATGGCCCCCACGGCGCAGGCGCTCAAGGTGACGGCCCGCATCTCCTGGCTGCTGCCGCTCGGGTTGGTCGTCGCGGCGATCGTCGGCGCTGCGTTCGGGCGGCCGGGCGGCGCACACGTCTTTCTCGGGGTCTTCGGCGGTACGGCGATCCTCACCTGGCTCGTCATGCGCTGGACCATGATCGCGATCCAGCGGCAGCGCGCGGCGCACGAAGAGCGGCGGGCGCCGATGGTGCGGCAGATCGCTGCGCTGCGCGGGCAGGGGAGAGAAGCCCCCCCGGCGGCGCGTTTGCGCGTGGGCGACGAGCGCGAGGTCGAGTCGATCCCCGCCGAGTCGGACACGGGCGACGAGGCGCGCGGGAAGCGGACGGCCTAGCCCCCTCACGCCCAGTGAATCGTAAACCGCAGCCCCACCATCTCGAACCCTGCCTCGTCCTTCCCCTCCGCCTCCGGAGGGCTCCATCGCACGCGGACGTCTTTCGCCCCCGAGCACTCGAGCACGCACGGCAGAAAGCCCTGCACGACCGCGACGTACCAGTGAAAGAGCAACTGCGGGTGCTTGCCCCGGAGCACCTCGCAGTGGTCCCACTCGCTCTCGGTCACCGTGAGCGTTCCGAAGTTCAAGTACTGCCCCTGGATCCTCGGCAACCTCGGCGCGAGAAACCGCGGGGCGACGACGCGCAGCAACGTCCGATAGATCCCGTTGAGATCCGCCTCCGCCATCATCCGCGACAGGTCGCTGACCGCGGTGAAGTAGGGGACGCCGCGCATCCGCGCCACCTCGACGACCATCGTGATCATCGGGAAGATGTCGTACCAACCCGACGCGACGAACGGCTGGCTCAAGTAGTTGCGAACGTTCTTGTCGTCGATGCGGGCGAGCGCCGCCGCCGAGCCCCCCTCGACGTACGCGTCCACGTGCTGAAAGAGGCTCCGGTAGACGTTCCCCTTCTGGCACCAGGGGCTCCCGCCCGGCGGAAAGGGAGATCGGTTGGGGACGGGGCGATCCATCGTGGGGCCGTTCGTGGACCTCCTTACACCAACGAGTGCTGGGCTGCCGCCAACGCCGAACCGTGCTGAACCGAAACCGCAACGGATCTTGCCTGGACCGGGAACTCACCCTGCGTGAGCCCCCCCTCGCACTTGTACCTGCACCCTTGTGAGTCGTGCGCGCGGCACATCCGCGCGGTGGAGAGCGCCTGCCCGTTCTGCGGCGCGGCCGTACCCCGGAACGCCCGTCCGAGCCCGTCCCGCGAGGGAAGCGCGCGCCCGCTGGGCCGCGCCGCGTTGCTCTTTGCGAGTGCCACCACTGCGGTCGGGTGCTCGAGCTCGTCCATGAATCCTCCCGCCCCCATCGACGGTGCCGCGCCGATCGCCGACGCGGCGGCGGAGGACTCGGCCGCTCAGGATTCGGGAGCGCGACCGGACTCGGGAGCGGTGCAGGACTCGGGAGAGGCGCAGGATTCGGGCGAGGGCGAGGCGGACTCGGGCGACTCCGGCCCAAGGCCGTTCGATGGGGGAGGCGTCATCTTGTATGGGCCGCCGCCGATTCCGGAATAGTCAGCTACTTCGGCGGCGGCGGAGGAGGCGGCGGCGGTATCGGAATCCCCGGCGCGGCCTTGTCCGGCGTCACGCACGCCGAGAGATCGAAGAGCATGAACTCGAGGACCTTCTCCTGCGGCGACAGATCGCCCGGCCCCGGATTGCATGTCGTGGAGGAAGGCATCAACGCGCCTCCCGTCGTGTCGCTCGCCGCAGCACCAACGTGCAGGCCGCTGAAGACGACGCGACCGCAGTAGGGGGGCGCGCCGCCGTCGGTCGTCGCTACCGCGTTGATCGGCGTGTCGAACGAGAAGTAGGCGGTCGGAAATCCGTCGTCCGTCGTCGTGGTCGTGTCGTACGTCGCCCACGGCTGCGAGTAGACGTTCGACGAGGTCACGTTCGGATCGAACGCGGGCGAGTTCACCGCGACCTCGTCCGACGCGACGCCGCTCGTCCCGAGCGCCCCGACGTTCGACAGCCACGCCTCCAGATCTTCTCCCTTCGCGAACGTGCCGCCGCCGACGTTCAACGTCGTCGAGATCTTCGCGCCGATGATGGCCCCCTCGTCCGCCCCCTGATCGTTGCTGTTCCAGCTCGCGAGGATCGAGCCCCCCCAGTCGGCGTTGGCGGAGTAGCCGGCGGTTGAACCCGTCTCGAGCGGGCCCGCAAGCCACGCATAGTGGTAGTGCGACAGAAACGCTCGCCCCCCCGCGTTGACGTAGCTCTCGAGGATCGGAGGATTCGCGGCGGCAGTCTCGCTCCCTTCGCAAGAGAACAGCGAGACGTCGTACTTCTCCAGGTCGGCGAGCGAGTTCCACATGTTGGCGGAGCTCGACGGCGGCGTGCCGGGGATGATCCCTCCGATGCCGCCGCCCCCCGTGAACACGTGAATATGCCCGCTCGCGCTGGCGCCGCTCGTGAACTCCGAGAGGTTGATGCCCATGCGGTAGGGCAAGCACTCCAAGGAGTCCGCTCCGCCCATCGAGATCGCGATCTGCGGCATGCTGACGATGGGATCGCTCGCCGGAACGGACGAGGGCATGTTGATCGAGCCAGCGTCGGCCTGTTCGCAGCTCGTCACGGTCGACACCGTCGCGTGCGTCCGCCACTTGCCGACCTGCACGACGACCGGGATGTTCGTTCCGCTCGGCGCGTTGGTGATCGTGAACGTCCCGTCCGTCCCGGTGGTTCCAATCGCGATCGGGTTCCCCGTGTACAGGTAGCTGCACGAGTCGCAGCTCACGCCCGACGGGAAGGTCACGCCGCCGGTGATCGGCTCGATCCCGTAGCCCGCCGGAATCTTGCTCGGCTGCGCCGGATCGAACATCGGGACGTAGGCCAGGACGTTGTACAGGGGGTTCGCACCGGCCGGGTCCATGACCTTGCCGACGATCGTGGTGCCGCCGTCGTTCGTGCACGTGTTCGCGATCTGGCACTGCAGCCCCGCGCAGCCGCCGTCTGTGAACGTCGGCCCCGGTGTCGAACCGTCATCGGAGACCGGGTTGAAGATGGGGGCGCCGCCGTCGCCGTTGTTCGACGGATTGCCAGGGCTCCCCGGTCCGCCGCCGTTCGTCGATCCGTCAGCGCCTGAAGGAGAGAACCCCGAGTTGGGGGCCCCGCCGCACGCGACGAGCGCCACGCCGACGCCTAGCGCGGAGCAGGCCAGGATCACGAAGCAAGCGGCGACCCTTCGCCCACGATGCGCCGCGGTTCCGAAAACGCTCGAGGCGATGGTCCTAGTCTTCATGGTCTCTCCAGGGGCTACCCTCACCACACACCCCTCGTGCCCCTTGCATCATGGATGCCTGCAGGGTGCCCGCAAGATCAGTATGCGTCTCACGGCGCATTGCGGCCCTACCGTGCGACGCGCTGCGCCGCGGAAATCTCCTGCACCGCCGCAAATGCCGCTGCGCAGAGGGAGCAGTCTTCTGTGCGCGCGGAGCGGAGAACTTCGTCGAGATCGTGCCCGTGTCGCGCCGACGTTCTCGTGCGCGTTAGCGATTCCATCCGCGATGGAAGGTGGCTCCGAATGTGCTGATTCTTCGGGGTGAGCCGACGTTTGTCGTGTCATGTAGTCGAGAACGCCGGTTCGTCGCCGATACATCTTCGCGAGCGCTTCACCGCCCCCTCGGCCCACAGGTGACAAATGACGATGCTCGACGTGAGCGCGCGCGCGCGCGCCCTCCCCCTACCGAAGAAGGCACGGGAGACACGGGAGAGAAGAGCGGATCGGTTATCACCGAAGATTCGCGCCCTCGTCGAGAGCATGCGAGCGCTTGCTCGTATCGACGCAGCATCGCTCCGGTCGGCACTCGAGGATGCCCGGATCGAGTTCGACGATATCTCGCGCTTCGTGCGCTTTCGCGCCGACAGGTACGTCCGCGCGCTCATCTTCCGCAAGGGGGGCGTCGAGGTCCGGCTGCTCTGTTGGCTCCCCGGGCAGAGGACGGTTCTCCATAGCCACGGCGCTTCGCTCGCGGCGTTCAAGGTCATTCGCGGCACCGCCACGGAGAGCGTGCTCGGCCAACGCGATCGGAAGTGGGCTCCCGGCAGCGTCGTCGCCGAAGACTTCTCGCGCGTACATCAGATCGCGAACATGGAGAGCGATCCTCTCCTGACGCTCCACGTCTACTGTCCCTACCTCCAGGTCGCGAAACCATCTCGCGCCCGCGCGCGCCACGTCGTCATCGTCGGCGGCGGTTTCTCGGGGGCGGCCGTCGCCTATCATCTGTTACGCGAGGCGTCCGCCGATACGCACATCCACATCGTGGAGAAGGGCCCCTGGATCGGGCGCGGCATTGCGTACGGCGTCGAGAGCGACTGCTTCAAGCTGAACGTCCCTGCGTCGCGAATGAGCATCGACCCGACGGTGCCCGACGACTTCGTCTCGTTCGCACAGGCGCAAGACAAACCCCAAGCGTTCCTGAGTCGCGCGCTGTATGGCCGGTACGTCACGGAGGCTCTCGCGCGTGCTCTGCGAGAGAGCTCCGCCCAGGTGCACGTGTGGCGCGACGAAGTGACGCGGATCTCGCGCAAAGAAGTCGAGCTCCTCGGCGGGGGCCGACTCGACGCGGACGCGATCGTCCTCGCGACCGGACTCTCGCAGCGTCTCGGGCCCCACATCGCCAACCGTCGCGTCGTGGACGCTTGGGACGAGTGCGCTCTCGCGGCGCTGCCTCAGCGTGGCCGCTTCCTCATCCTTGGCTCAGGCCTCAGCGCGCTCGACGTCCTCGGGTTCCTCGACGCGCGCGGGTTCGATGGTCGCGCCACGATCGTCTCTCCGCGCGGATTGGTCCCCCTCCCGCACTCCGCGGCTCCGTCGAATCACGCCGCGCTGCAGCCGCTCGACATCTCGGCGGCGCCGCGGACTCTGGGGGCGCTCGTTGCGTGGACGCGCGGCGAGATCATCGGCGCGATCGAAGCGGGGATGCCCTGGCAGGCTGCCGTCGATCGCGTGAGACCGCAGGTCGCGTCGCTCTACCGGCGCCTCTCGCCGCGCGACCGCGCCCGGTTCGTCCGCCACGTCCGCCCCTACTGGGATGCCTTTCGCCATCGCGCGCCGGGTGAGTCCCTCGAGCGTCTTCGCGATTGGCAAGAGCACGGGCGGCTCGAACGCATCGCTGGGCGCGTGACCCTGCTCGGCCCCGACGGTCCGCGCGTCCGACTCTCGATCGCGGAGCGCAGCGGTATCACGAGGATCGAATCCTTCGACGCCGTGGTCCGGTGTATCGGCCCCGCGCTGAAGGTCAGCGACGGGGAAAGCGGACTTATCACCTCTCTCGTCGAAGCCGGCCTTGCTCGGCGCTCCGCGAGCGGCCTGGGCATCGATACGGACCCGGAGGGACGCGTCATCGACGCGGACGGCGACGCCAACCCCGCACTGGTCGCGCTAGGCGCGCTTCGCCGTGCATCCGACTGGGAGACCACGTCGGTGCCCGACATCGTGGTTCACGCGCGGGCGATCGCCACGTCCATCCGCAAGGGGCTCGCGACGACGCGATCGCCCCCCAGGTCACAGGACTTCGCGCCGCTGCAACGCGCACGGCGGTAGAGCGCGCGCTAGGGATCTCCCCTCCCTGCATGCAGGGAGGGGCCGGGGGTGGGTTACCCCCGCGCCGGTAGCTGCGCCACTTCCCGAGACCGCGCCGCCCCCTCCAGGACCTCGCGCATCCCGCCAAGGATGTGGCGATGCAACCCGTGCGCGAGAAACCGCTCCAACGGCCGCCATAACCACCGAGGCCGCGGGTGCCCGCGGTACCTCGTCGTCAGCACGACCTCGGAACCTTTTCCGGCCGCATCCGCGCTTATCTCGTACGAGCCCCCCTGCATCGAGATGCAGTCCTCGATCCCCAGCTCCTGCACGAGGACGTCGAACCCTACGAAGCGCGCCCGCTCGGACGACGTGATCTGCTTCTGGAGATAGCCCCCCTCGTACGTGCACTCGATCACCGACCCGACCGTCGTCTTCTCCCCGTGCGTGCGCACCGGCGCCGGAAGAAACATGCGCAGGAGGGGGCTCGGACGATGCGGCACCTCTTCGTAGAAAAGCATCGCCTGCCACACGGCCTCGGGTGGCGCGTCGAAGTGGACGCTGGTCTGTACGGACTCGACGGTCTCGTTGCGCGGGAACAGTCGACCGATGCGTGCCAGCAGGCTCATGACGACCCTCCGCATCGCTCGCACTGCACGCGCGGTGCCGTCGCATGGAATGCGCCCCTCGACGCGCGCTCGCGCGCAGACCTGCGCAGCCTTTGCGTCGCCTCGCGGATCCTGCGCGGCCGACGGCACGATCCGCGCCTCCGCCTCGAATTTTGGCGGGCACGACGCGTGCTGAGAGGCACCGCATGCACGACGTTTCTCTCGCTCTTCCCGCGCTCCCTCTCGTGCGCGCCGCCGTCGCCGCGGTCTGGCTGTACGAGGGGCTCTGGTGCAAAATCCTCGGACGCGAGCGCCATCAGGTGCAGGTCGTCGAAGCGGTCCCGGTTCTCGGGCCGATGGTCGGGCGGTACTTCCTCCTCGCCCTCGGAGTCGTGGAGACCGGCATCGCCGCCTGGGTGATGTCGGGGGCGATGCCGGGGCTCTGCGCGATCGTGCAGATGGCGCTCCTCGTCGCGCTCAACACCAACGGCTTGATCTGGGCGCGACACATCATCCACGACCCGGGGGGGATGGTCGTGAAGAACGTCTCGTTCCTGCTGCTCGCGTGGGTCGCGGCGGCGATGGGGATGGCAACGAACGGAGCAGGCACATGACCGCCGAGACGGTGTGGCAGAGCGGCAGGTTCGACGCGCGCGTCGGTCCGAAGCGAATCCTGTTCGGGCGCATGTACGAGGACGTCGAGATCGAGCGCGCCGCGTTCCGGCCGGGAGGCAGAGTGTTCTGCATCGCGTCGGCGGGATGCACGGCGCTGCGGCTGTGCGACCGTCACCAGGTCGTCGCGTGCGACATCAACCCGGCGCAGCTCGCGTACGCGGAGCGGCGCATCGCGGGGGCGCCGATCGAGATCGGCACGGCCGAAAAGGTCATGGGCTTCGGACGCGCGCTCATGCCGCTCGCAGGGTGGCACGCGGAGACCGTGCGCGAGTTCCTCGCGCTCGAGGACACGGAAGCGCAGGTCGCCTTCTGGCGCACGAAGCTCGACACGTGGCGCTTTCGAACCGGCTTCGGCGCGATGATGTCGGTCACGGGGCTACGCGCCGTGTACGCCCCCGCGTTCCTTGCCTTCCTCCCTCGCCACTTCGGCGCGGTCGTGCGGGCGCGGATGGAGCGCTGCTTCGCGACCCACCCAAACGCGACGAACCCGTACGCGCACGCGCTCCTCCTCGGCGAGACCGGCGAGCGGAGGACGTCGCCGACCGACGCCGCGCGGATCCAGCTCGTGCTCTCCGACGCGGCCTCGTACCTCGAGGGATGCCCCCCCGGCACCTTCGACGCGTTCACGCTGTCGAACATCCTCGACGGGGCCGAGCTGTCGTACCGCGAGCGCCTCTTCGCCGCCGTCCGGCGCGCGAGCACTCCGGACGGCGTCGTCGTCCTGCGAAGCTTCGGCGAGCCCCCAGAGTCGCTCGACACGAACTACGCCCATCGCGATCGCGCGATGCTCTGGGGCATCGTCGACGTGCGACCGGTCGCGGATCTGTGATCCCGATCGACGGTCTCCCCCGCGTCGTCTTCGTCCTCGGCAAAGGGGGGGTCGGGCGGAGCACCGTCGCGACCGCCCTCGCGACGACGCTCGCGAAGCGCCGAGAGCGCGTGCTGGTTTTCGAATGGGCGCTGTCCGAGGCGATCGCGCCGTGGTTCGGGCTCCCCGCCTTGGGCATCGATCCGCGCGAGGTCAGCCCCGGTGTCTCCGCCGCGAACTTCAACCTCGACGACGCCCTGCGCGCGTTCTTCGTCGGGCACATGAGGATGGGGACCTTCTACCGGTACGTCATTCACGGCCGCGCCGTGCACCGCCTGGTGGAAGCCGCGCCGGGGATCGCCGAGATGATGTTCCTCGGCCACGTATGCTGGCTCACGACGCTGGCCGAGAAGGAGATGGGGCTGCGGTTCGATCGGGTGATCGTCGACACGCCTGCCGCAGGGCACGGCGCATCGCTCCTCGATCTGCCGGCGACGCTTGCTGCAATGCACGCCTCGGGTCTTCTCGGATCGGAGATGGCGCGGGTCGACCAGATGATGCGCGACCCCCGCTGGACCGGAGCCGTCGTCGTCTCGCTCCCCGAGGAGCTGGCCGTCGAGGAGACGCTCGAGCTCGTGCCTCGCGCGACGAAGAGCCTCGGTCGCCCCATGCTCGCCGTCCTCGTGAACCGCAGCGTCTCGCGCCTAGTGAAGGACGAGGCCAAGCCGGCCTGGCTCGAAACACTGCGCGATCACGCTCCACCGAACGTCGTCGCCGGGCTCGAGGGGATTCATGCGGAGCTCGTCGGCCGGCTGCATTTCGAGCGCCAGCTTCGTCGTGAGCTCGCGGGGGCCACGCAGCGCGGGATCTTCGCGTTGGACGAGCAGCTCGCCCTCGGAATCGACGGCGCTCCGCGCGAGATCGTCGCGGCGATGGCCTCGTCGTTCGACGCCGCCGAGGCGGAGGTCGCGTGACGGCGCGCCTCCACGTGATGCTCGGCGCGGGCGGCGTAGGCAAGACGACCCTCGCCGCCGGCTACGCCCTCGCGCTCGCAAGCGCCCCGGGTCGTCGGGTCGGGCTCCTCGGAATCGATCCGTCGCGCCGACTCAAAGACGCGCTCGGGATCCCCCTCGGCGACGCCGACGCCCCCGTGCCGACCGTTCGCGCGCTGCGGGCGGCGGTGCTGAAGCCTGCCGAGAGCGTGCGGCGGTGGGCCGTCGAATCGTGTCCGGACCCCCGCATGCGCGACCGCCTCTTCGAGAACCCGTTCTTCGTCGCGATGGCCGATCGCCTCGCCACCGCCACGGACATCTTCGCGGCGGCCCGCGTCGCCGAGTGGGCCGAGCGCGATCCCGAGCTGACCGACCTCGTCGTCGATACGGCGCCGGGGCTCAACGCGATCGAGTTTCTCACCCGGCCCGAGCGGCTCGCGGCGTTCCTCGGCGGGCGGCTCGTCGGCTGGTTGCGCTGGCTCGCCCCGGAGCGTGCGAGCGGCTCGTCGGCAGAGGGTTTGGGGGGGGGCGCGCGGCGAATCGTCTGGGGGCTCGTGCGCGTCGGTGGCTCGCGCCTGATGCACGATCTGGCTGACTTCTTCTCGCTCGTCGAAACGATGTTCGCGCGCATGCTGGAGCGCGTGAAGGCGACGCAGCGCTGGCTGCGCGACGAGACGACCGAGATCCTCGTCGTCACGTCGGTGAGCGACGACGGAGCGCAGATGGCCCGGGGGCTCATCGACGCGCTCTCGGCGGCTCGGCTCGCTCCGTGCGCGGTGATCGTGAACCGGGCCGCGCCGGTGGGGCTCGCCGGGCAAAGGGGGGCGCTCGAGCTGGCCGCGGCGAGCGATCTCGGCGCCGCGCCGGTCGTCCGCTACGCGCTCGCCTACGCGGCGATCCAGGCGCGCGTCGTCGAAGCGGCAGAGGGGTTGGCCCCGAAGATCGTGATCGTCCCAGACGCCCGAGGCCTCGACGGCGACGGGCGTCTGGAGTCTCTCACGCAGATCGGGCAGACCCTTCGAGCTGCGCTCGAATAGGAGGAGCTACCTTCGGCCGCCGCCGCCATGGAAGCCACCGCCGCCTCGCATCGACCCGTGCCACGCACCGCCGCCGCGAACAGGAGCCCCTCGGTAGGCACCATGACCGCCGAAGTGCGTGAAGACGCGCGGCCCCGCGACCCAGCCTCCGCGCCAGCCGACCGGGCGCCACGGGTGCACCACCCACCCGCCGTAGAAGTAGGGGCCGATGCCCCAGGGCGAGATGTACCAAGTCCATCCGTACGCGGGCGTGTAGAGATACGAATACGGCACCCCCTCGAACTCCGTCGCGACGGTGCCTCCGGGGACCCAGACCCAGCCGTCACTGTCCGTGTAGACCCACTGCCCCGCGCACGCGGTGACGACGCCATTGGCATCGGGATAGCCACACCCGGCCGGGTACGAGTAGACCCTCTGCGTCACAGGGGGAGCCGGGGGCTCCGCCTGCGCGGTCGCTTGCGGCGGCGGCGGTTGCGACGGAGGGGGTGGGATTGGCTGAGGTGCCGGCTGAGCCTGCGCCGAAGGGGGGGGCGCTGGCTGCTCCTGTGCAAGAGCTGGAGCGCCGAGGAAGAGCGGAAGCGCAAAGGGCAAAATGCGAGCGGCTAGAGATCTCATGCCCCCGAAGATAAGCACGACGCGTTCCCAGGCAATGCAGCCGAGCGTCCGGAATATGAGGGAATATCGCGACCGTGGTTGCGCAGGGCGTGCGCGGTAGCGCATGAAGCAAAGACGAGAAATTCTTCGCAGGTTCCCCGCTTGCGCGGTCCTGCTGTTCTGCCTCTCGAGCGCCCCCGCGGCGGCTCAGACGTCCATGCAGACGCGCACGCTCCGCTGGGACCCCGCCGTGGACGTGACGGTCACAGTGGCAGGGGCAGCCGCGTTCATCACGAGCGAGATCCTCAAGGCGGACCTCGCCCCTTCGCACTGCCGTTGGTGCAGCGTGGACCCCGTGGACGCGCGCGTTCGCGAGGGGCTCATTTGGCGGAGGACCGCGACCGCCGACACGATCAGCAACGTCACCGGCTTCGTCCTCGTCCCTCTTGCCACCCTCGGTCTGAACGCGGTCGCGGCGGCGCACGACGGGGCCGCCGGCAACATCCCCGAGGACGCGTTGCTCGTCACCGAGGCCAGTGTCATCGCGGGAGATGTCGATCAGCTCACGAAGATGCTCCTCGGACGCGAGCGCCCGTTCGTCCACGCGCTCCCGCCCGACGAGAAGCCGCTGACCACCCAGCCGTCCGACAACAACCTCTCCTTCTTCTCGGGCCACACCACCGAAGCGTTCGCGCTCGCGGCCGCGTCGGGCACGATCGGGACGATGCGCGGATACCGGTGGGCTCCTCTGGCGTGGGGCACCGGGGGAGCCTTCGCCGCGATGACCGCGTACCTGCGCATGGCGGCGGACAAGCACTGGCTCACAGACGTCCTGGTGGGGATCGTCGTCGGCGCGGGGATCGGCTTCGCGGTACCGTACCTGTTCCACTCCGCCGTGGCCGACCCGCCCCCCGCTTCGAGCTCGACTGCGAGCGCGCTGCGTGCCCCCATGGTCCCGGCGGGGACGACGATGACCTTTGCGTGGTGAATGCTGCCCCGGGGGGAGGGTCAGAGCCGCGCGCGCAGCACCGCGTTGAACGTCGACAGGTCGCCGCCGTCGATTCCGTTCGTCGTGACCGACGAGAAGCTCTCGTGGATCAGGAAGTGGTAGGTCCCTTCGACGCCGAGACTCAGGTGGTACGTGAGCGGGACGTCGAGGCCGAAGCCCATCGGGACTGCACACTGGGAGCTCGAGTTGAGTACCGAGCCCGCGGTCGCCGTCGACGAGCCGGTGAGCCCGACGTCGTAGTACCCGGCGCCTGCAAAGATATAGGGGTGTACGTACGGGAGCGGCGCCGTCAATCGAACGACGGCATCGGCGCCGGTGGTGAGAAACGCGACGCTCCCCGCTGGGCTCACGGAAGCCTGAGCCCCGTTGTACATCCCGACGTAGCGCGCTTCGACCGCGAGCCAGGAAAAGAGCTCGACCCCCACGCGCAGCCCCCACGCCGGCCCCGCGTCCGTGGCCGATCCCACCCCTTTGTTGAAACCGAAGGGGCCAGTCTCGGTCATCTCGGAGACTCCGAGGTCGACTCCGAGCATGAGCTTCGGTCCGGTCCACCTGCGATCACGGCATTCTCCCATCGCGAACCAATGGTCCCGGCAGAAGTCGGCTGGTGCGGCTTGCGCAGACGCGGATTGCGCGGATAGCGCGATCACGAGGAACGTGAAGAAGCCCGAGAGCGATCGACTCAACTGGGTCACGGGAACCTGCCTCCCGCGACATGCTGCAAAGCCTACGCCCGCACTTCACTGCCTCCTGGAAGGCGGGATCGCGCGCTCTTGGGTCGCTCGGCGGCCCGCACAATCTGCGCAATCGCGTGTTTCTGTCTGTCGGGACACGGTTACCGGGGTCACGCCGGAGAGCTTCGCGGCATCTCATACGCGTGGGAGATCCGGAGTCATCGGGGGCACGCAGGGTCATGAAGCCCTGGGCCGCGCTCGCGGCGCTCGCCCTGATCACCATGATGGCGTGGCCAGCGCGGGCGGATGCACCGTCGCCCGCTCCGCAGTCATCCGCTGCCAACGCGCTCTCCCCCTCCTCGCCCCCTCCCCGACCGTCGCCGAAGCGGCCGGTCCCCGACTACCGCGGCCGCCACGAGTCGAACCACCCCGCCGCATCTGCCGTGCTCTGGGTGCCTCGGGTAATCCTCGCTCCCGTCTACCTCGCGACCGAGTACGTCATTCGCGAGCCGCTCTCGCTCGCGATCGCCGCGGCGGAGAAAGCGGAGCTGCCGAGGAAGGTCTACGATTTTTTCACCTGGGGGCCGGAGCACAAGGCGGGCCTCGTCCCGATCGGCTTCTTCGAGTTCGACTTCAATCCGAGCGTCGGCGTCTACGTTTTCTGGAACGACGCCATCGCCAAGGACAACGACTGGAGCCTTCACACCGAGGCGTGGCCCACCGACTGGTACGCGGTGTCGCTCAAGGAGAGCATGCGTGTCGACCGGGAGCGCGTCCTGGACTTCCACGTTCTCGGTACTCACCGACCAGACCGAGTCTTCTACGGGCTCGGCCCCGAAAGCTTGCAGTCGAGTCAAAGCCGGTTCACCCAGGCCGTTACCGAAGGGGGCGCCGCCCTCGACTGGAAGTACTTGCGCGAGAGTCACGTGAAGCTCATGGCGGGCGTGCGCAGCGTGAGCCTCGGCCCCGGCACCTACGGAAGCGAGCCGAGCCTCCAGCAAGAAGCGGCGGGAGGAGCCTTTCCAATCCCGTACGGATACGGCGCGAGGTATACGGCCGAATACAACGGCGTCCTCGCGTCGTTCGACACGCGACCGTCCTACGACAAGAGCAAGTCGCTCCCGCCGCCTGGCTCCGGCGCGCGCGTCGAGGTCGAGGGGGAGCAGGGGAGCGACTTCGTCGGATCGTCGGGGTGGATCCGCTACGGAGCCGAGGTGACCGGCTTCGTCGATCTGAACCAGCACCAGCGCGTGCTGAGCGTCTCCGTCATCACACGCTTCGCGGATCCGCTCGGCGACAAACCCATCCCGTTCACCGAGCTCGTCTCGCTGGGGGGAGACGGACCGATGCGCGGGTACTTCGTCGGGCGGATGCGCGATCGCAGCGCGGCCGTCGCAGCGCTGCACTACACGTGGCCGATCGCCCCGATGATCGGCGGCAACATCGAGGCCGCGGTGGGCAACGTGTTCGGCGAGCACCTGGAGGGATTCCGCCCGGAGCTGCTGCGTTTCTCGGGCGACATCGGCATCACCACAATCGCGGTGAGCGACTACCCGATCGAGGCGATCGTTGGCTTCGGCTCAGAGACGTTCGAGCACGGCGGTCAGATCGATTCGACACGCGTCATGATCTCGGTGAACCATGGATTCTAGAGCCCACATCGTCTGCGTTGCTCTCGCGCTCACCGTCTGCGCTTGCGCAACGGTCGATCAGCGCTTCACTCTGCGCCCCCCGATCTTGAAGGACACCGATCTGAGCCCGGTGACCGTCCCCTGTCATCCGGAGCCGAGCAAGAAGGACCCGAGCCACGTCTCCTGCGCTCCGAAGGTCACGGAAGCGTCGCTCATCGAGGATGGAGCCGACAACCTCCTCTTCCGGCCTGGGTCCGAAGCGCTCGGCATCGTGACGAGTGGCGAGGCGGTGAACGTCAACAGCCTGGATGAGGTCCCCGACTCGGCCTGGTTCACGAACCGGATCGGCGCGCACCCGTTCACCGTCGAACAGCTCGAGCTCGGCGCGTGCAAGCCGTCGCAGCTCCTCGACGGGACCGCGGCGGCCGACGGCACCTGGTTGGTCGACCACGGAAAGACGAGCGGATCGACCGACGGATTTCGCGTGAACGTCCCCGGCAAAGGCGAGTACCTCTTCAAGGCCGACGACGCCGACGCTCCGGAGCACTCGAGCGCGGCGCAGGCGATCGGCGGGAGAGCATTGTACGCCGCGGGCTACTTCACCGCGTGCGAGCAGGTCGTCGTCTTCCGGCGGGCGGCGTTGAAGCTCAAGCCGGGGCTCTCGTGGCAGCACAACTTCGGCGAGAAGATGCCCTTCGACCAGAAGGCTCTCGACGGCGTGCTCGCGCATTCCCCGCAGTACGGTCCGCTCGTCAGGATGGTCGCGTCGGCGTGGCTCCCCGGCTACAACCTCGGCGCTTTCCGCTACGAGGGGACGCGCGGCGACGACCCCAACGACGTCATCCCTCACCAGGACCGCCGCGAGCTGCGCGGAGAGCGGCTCCTGGCCGCGTGGCTGGAGCGCCACGATGCGCGTTCCGGGAACACGGTCGACATGTGGCTCGCCGAGCAGCCTGGCGCACCGGACTCGTCGCCCGGGCACATCGTCCACAACCAAATCGACGCGAGCGAGATCCTCGGTGCCGGCTGGGGACAGCCGGCGATTGATGTCCGACTCGGACATTCATACGTCTTTGACTGGGGCGACGCCGCGAGCGACTTCATCACGCTCGGC
>JBKQKP010000015.1:0-8526 GCA_052147435.1 Polyangiaceae bacterium
ACGCGTCGCCAGAGATCTCCCCTCCCTGCTTGCAGGGAGGGGCCGGGGGTGGGTTTGCGCGCCGAAGATATGCGTCGTTGCCGAATCTTGACCGGCGAATTAGCGTGGGCCCGTCATGGCCCGGCTGGACCTCGGTGGCGTCGTTTTCGCCCTCCTCGCGCTCCTGACGCTCGGCTCCGCTGCGGTCGTCGCGCTCGCGCGTGACGTCGTCCATTCCGTGGTCGCTCTCCTCGGAACGCTCGTGGGCGTGGCCGGCCTCTACCTCCTCCTCGCGGCCGACTTTCTCGCGGCGGTAGAGGTGATGGTCTACGCGGGGGGGACGCTCGTCCTCTTCCTCTTCGCGGCGATGCTCACGGCGCGGACCGATCGCGCCGCGTCCTCGAGCGTCCCCCCGTCCCGCCGCCTCGCCCGCTACGCGACGCTCCTCCTCGTCGCCGGCTTCTCGGCGGTCGCGATCGACACCGTGTGGCCCACGCCCGAGGTCTCGTCGGTCCCCTCGACGGCGAAGCTCGGGCACGCGCTCCTCGGCGCGTACCTGCTCCCCTTCGAGCTGGCGTCGATGGTCCTCTTCGCGACGATGATCGGCGCCTTCACGGTCGTGCGTCGCGCGATGGATGCGCGGAGCCCCCCGGGGAGCGCGCGGGAATGATTCACCCGACGCTCGCGCACTACCTCGTCGTCGGCGCGCTCCTCTTCGGCCTGGGGCTCTTCACCGCCGCCACGCGCCGCGACGCCGTCGGGATGCTCCTCGGCGTGGAGCTGGTCCTCAACGCCGCGGCGCTGAACTTCGTCGCCTTCGACCACTTCGTCGCCGAGGGGAAGGCGAACGGGAGCGGCCAGGTCTTCGCGCTGCTCATCGTGGCGTTCGCGGCGAGCGAGGCGGCGATCGCGCTCGCCATCGTCCTGCAGGTCCACAAGACGCATTCGCTTGGCGGCCATGCCGGCGACGGCGCGTCCGGGGCGGTCGACGAGCTCACCGAGCTTCGCCACTGAGCGCCCCCCCCGATGCCCGACTTCCACGGCCCCATTCAGCACGTCACGATCGCCGGCACCCTCTGGCTGATCCTCGCGTTCCCCGTCCTCGTCACGATCGGCCTCGCCGTCTACGCCGCCTGGGGAGCGCTGGTCCACCCCGCCGGCGCGCGGCGCTTACCCCCCGACGCTCGAACCCGCGAAGGGATCGCGATCCTCTCCGTCGGCTCGACGGCCTTCTCGCTCGCCGTCATCGCGTACCACGCATGGGTGCTCTCGACGAAGCCGGCGGACGAGCGGTACCTCCTTCAGCACCTCTGGCGCATGGTCCGCGTGGGCCAGCTCGACGCGAGCTTCGACCTCGCCTTCGATCCGCTCTCGGCGGCAGTCGCCTGCGCTATCGCGGGAATCGGCGTCTCGACCTCGCTCCGCTGCGTCACAGCGATGAAGCGGGACCCGTCCTACGTCCGCTTCTTCTTCTGGATGAACGGCCTCGTCGCCGCGACGCTCCTCCTCGTCCTCGCGGACAACTTCGTCCTCCTCCTCCTCGGCTGGGAGGGGGTGGGGCTGTGCGCATGGGGGCTCGTCGGGTTCCGCTGGCTACGCGAGGGGGGGGCGAGCGCGGGGCGCAGGGCGTTCCTCGTGAGCCGCGTGGGGGACGTGGGGCTCGTGCTCGGGATCGCGGTCCTCTACTGGGGGCTCGGCGGCGCGTGGGACAACACGGACTACGTTCCCGATCTGAGCGCGCGCTTCTCTTCGGTCGAGGTGGGCCCGCTCGTCCCCCCCGAGCCCGCCGTCCAACCGAGCGCGGTTCCGCCGCAAGAGAAAGACGAAGAGGACGAAGCGCGTGCTCCCGCGCTCCCGCCGACGACGGGCGAGGGGTTCCTCACACTGACGGGCTACTCCGGCGCCGCCGTCTTCATGGACGACGCCCGGACACCGCTGCAGCGCGCGCCGGGCGAGCCGCTCCGCGCCCCGTTCGCGCGATTCCCCGTGAAGGGGGGGCTCCACTCGTTCCGGATCCAGCTCGGCAGCGGCCTCGAAGACTCGCTCGTGACGCACGTGGCGTTCGGAGGAGACCGCGAGATCGCCCTCACGTCGTTCGGCCCGACGGTCACGTTCCGGAACGTTCGCGATCAGCTCACGGTCCAGGACGTGCACGGTCGCGCACCGGTGCGCGAGGCGTTCCTCGCGAAGCACACCGATGGGACCGGGCGAAGCGCGACGGTCCTCACGCTCGCGTGCCTGCTCTTCCTCGTCGGCGCCGCCGCGAAGAGCGCGCAGCTCCTGCTTCACGTTTGGCTCCCCGCCGAGATGGCCGGTCCGACCCGCGCATCGACCGTCTTCCTCGCCGCGACGGCGGTGACGACGGGGGGGTATCTCGTCGCTCGACTCTCGTTCCTGTTCGCGCTGTCGCCCGCGGCGTCCGCCGCTCTCGCGGTCCTCGGCGGGGCGACGCTCCTCCTTGCGGCGGCGAGCTGGCTCTACAAGCGTTCGAGCCCCCCGGCGTGGCTCGACGCGCTCTACACACGCGGCTTCGGCGCCGTCGCGCACGCTTCGAGCGAGTTCTTCGCGGAGCTCGACGACCGCGTCCTCGGTGGCTTCGTGAACGCCGGCGCGCTCGCGACGCGCGCCGTCGCGTGGACCGTCGCGCACGCGGACGACGCCTTGGTGGATGGTGCCGTGCGGAGGCTGTCCGAGGGGACGCTCCGCGTGGGGGGGAGGCTACAGCGCCTGCAGTCGGGGCGCGTGCAGACGTACGTGCTCGTGATCGTCTTCGGAGTGATCGCGCTCGCGTTCCTCCCGTACTGGCTCAGGTAGAGATGACCCCCCGCTTTTCCAAACGCATCTTGAAGTCTTCGCTCCTGGCGCTGGTCGCGTTCGCGTTCGCGTTCTTCCATGTCGTCTTCGGGAGCGGGCGCGCGTTCGCCAAAGAGCCCCCCGCCCAGCGCCCCCCTCCGTCGCAGTCCGCGGCGCAGGCGAACCGCGTCTTCTCCGATCGCCCCCCTCCGCCGAAGAAGCCCCTCATCGCCCTCCACGCTGCCGACGGCTCCCGCGGTCCGGTCGTCCTCGAGTCGCACGACGGTGCGTACGCGGGCGAGCTCACGATCGAGAACCAAGGGGCGGAAGCGCTCGTCGTCTCGCGCGTCGCCATCCGCGGCGACGACGAGGACGTCCGCGCCCCCGCCCGCCTGTCCGTACGCTTCAGCGAAGGGGGAACGAGCTCGGCGACGATCGCACCGGGAGCGGAGAAGCGCGTCGTCGTCACGTGGTCGCCGGAGCGGAGCTCGCGCGTCCGGCAGGTGCTCGCGCACGTGGTCGTCACGTCGAACGACGAGGAGGCCGGCGAGGTCGCGATCGGCGTGCGCGCCCAGATCGCGACTCCGCTGCGGTTTCTGTGCGACCACCTGCTGTCGTGGGTGACGTTCCTCCCGCTCGCGGGGGCCTTTGTCATCGTCCTTCTGCACGCTCTCGGGAAAGGGAGCGATCGCTCCGCGCGCGTCGTCGCCCTCGTCGCGACGGCCTTGCAGTGCGCGATCGCCATCTGGATCGCGTGCGTCTTCCGCGGCGACGTGACCCGGCTCGACGGCAACGACGGCTTCCAGCTCATCGAGCACGGCATCTGGGTCCGCTCGTTCAACGTCGAGTACTTCCTCGGCGTCGACGGCCTCAGCGTCCCGATGGTCCTCTTGACCGCGCTCGTCGGTTTCGTCGGGTGTATCGCGAGCAGCACGATCGACAGGCAGCAGCCGGGCTACTACGCCCTATACCTCCTCCTCGCGACCGGGATGATGGGGGTGTTCGTCTCGCTCGACCTGTTCCTCTTCTACATGTTCTGGCAGGTCATGCTCCTGCCGCTGTACTTCCTCGTCGGCGTCTGGGGGGGGGCGCGGAAGGAGCAGGCGGCGATGAAGCTGGTGCTCACCCTGCTCGCGGCGAGCGTCCTCATGCTGCTCGCGTTCCTCTCCCTGTACGTGAGCTCGGATCGCACGTTCCTCGTGGACGGGACCACCGCGCTCCATACGTTCTCGATCCCGGAGCTGACGCGCGTCTCGTTCGCGGCGAAGCACATCACGGTGTTCGGCGTGTCGTTCGTCAAGGTCGTCTGGCTGCTCCTCTTCGGGTGCTTCGCGATAACAGTGGCGATGTTTCCGCTTCATACGTGGCTCCCCGACGTGCACGTCGAGGCGCCGACGCCGGTCACCGTTCTCCTCGCCGCCGTGCTCCTGAAGATGGGGGCGTACGGGATGCTCCGCGTAAACTTCGCGATCTTGCCCGAGGCGACCCGCTGGGCCGCGGGGGCGATCGTGGCGTTCGGCGCCGTGAACGTCGTCTACGGCGCGTTCTGCGCGATGGCGCAAGACGACCTGAAGCGCATGCTCGCGTACTCGAGCGTCAGCCAGATGGGCTTCTGTCTCATCGGGATCGGGTCGCTCACGCCGCAAGGGGTCGCGGGCTGCCTCTTCGTGATGGTGAGCCACGGGGTCGTGACGGCGATGCTCTTCCTCCTCGTCGGCGCGCTGTACGAGCGCGCGCAGACGAGGAGCATTCGCGCCTTCGGCGGGCTCGTCGGCGAGATTCCCCTCTTCGCGGCGCTGGCGGGGCTCGCGTTCATGGCGTCGCTCGGCCTCCCCGGGTTGAGCGGGTTCTGGGGAGAGTCGCTCGCGCTCCTCGGGGCGTTCCCGAGCCATCGCGCGATCGCGGCATTCGCGGCGACGGGGCTCGTGCTCGCGGCGGCGTACAACCTGGGGGCCTTCCAGCGGGTCTTCCTCGGTGAGCTCAAGAGCGCGTGGCGGACGAGCCCCGAGCTCGATCGCTTCGGCGGTCGATTCCCCGACGTGACCCCGCGCGAGCTCGCGATGATCGCGCCGCTCGTCCTTCTCACGATCGTGCTCGGCTTCTGGCCCGTGTCGCTCTTCTCGCTGATCGCCGGGGGGGTGCGCGACGCGACGTCGTTCGTCGATCCCGCGGGACCCGACCAGATCGCCTCCCTCTTCCGAGGCGCGTCGCACGCGCTCGCGATCCTCCCGTGAGCGCGTCCGCACTCTCGAGCGCAGCGAGTCTGAGGTACGTGATCCCGGAGATCGCGCTCGCCGCAGCGCCGCTTCTCATCGTTGCGTGGGACCTGTGGGCTCCGTGGAGGAAGGCGACTGTTCGGCAGACCGGCGCCGTCGCGATCGCGCTCTCGGCGCTCCTGATCTCGGCGACGGGGAGCGCCGTTGGCCTCCTGAAGGCTCCCCCGGCGTCGCTGCCGATGCCGGCGCTCCTCTTCGACGGGCAGCTCGCCTGCGACAGCTATGCGTGCGCCTTCCGCCTCTTCTTCGCGCTCGTCACCGCGTTCGTCGTCGTGGCCGCGATCCCGACGCGGGAAGCGGCGCTCGGCGAGCGTGACGAGCGCGAGGGGCGCCGGAGAGTCGGAGGGGAGCTCTTCGCGCTGCTCGTCGTCGTGTGCCTGGGGATGAATCTGATGGCGATGGGGCGGACGCTCCTTCTCGCCTACGTTGCGATCGAGATCGTGAGCGTTGCGGCGTTCGTGCTCGCGGGGCTTCGAATCGGTGGGCGCGCCGGCGCCGGCGAGGCAGAGCGAAGAGCGAGCGAAGCGGCCATCAAGTACGCCGTCTTCGGGGGCGTGTCGTCCGGGGTGATGCTCTACGGGATGAGCTGGCTCTACGGGATGACGCGGTCGATCGCGTTCTCCGACGTCGCCGAGCGCGTCTCGACGCTGACGCGGGAGCAGGGGCACCTGCCGAACGCCGTCGCGATCGGGGTCGCGTGCGTGCTGGCGGGGTTCGCCTACAAGATCGCCGCCGCCCCTTTCCACATGTGGGCCCCGGACGTCTACGAAGGGTCCCCGACGATCGTCGCCGCCTTTCTGTCGGTCGGCCCCATGGCGGCAGGCTTCGCGGTGCTCCTTCGCTTCTTCCGGGAGGGGTTCGCCGCGCCACTGGCGCTCCCCGAGGCGCAAGCGCCATGGCCGATCCTGATCGGAGGGATCGCCGTCGCCACGATGACGATCGGTAACCTGAGCGCGCTCGGTCAGACCAACCTCAAGCGGCTCTTGGCGTACTCGAGCATCGCCCACGCCGGGACGATGCTGCTCGCGTTCGCCGTTCCAGGTGACGAAGGGGTGACGGCGATCGCGTTCTATCTGATCCCTTACTGCGCGATGAACCTCGGAGCGTTCCTCGTCGTGCTCGCCGTGAGCGAAGCGGCGGGGAATGAAGGCGAGACGATCGCCGGGCTCAACGGTCTCGGCGCGCGCGCACCCGGAATGGCGGCGGCGCTCACCATCTTCATCCTGTCGCTCGTCGGCTTTCCGCCGTTTGCGGGCTTTGTCGGAAAGCTCTACGTTTTCGTCACGCTGATCCGGGGGAGCGGCGACTACCGGAGCTGGTATTTCTTCCTCGCCGCAGCCGGAGTCATGAACACGGTCGTGTCATTTTTCTACTACGCTCGCGTTCTTCGGGCGATGTACCTCCCCGGGGGCCCCACTCGCGAGGGTGGGCCGGTGTCGGTTCGGCGGCTCCACGCCGTGATGACGGCGATCGTGCTCGCGCCAACGGTCTTCCTTGGAGTTTGGTGGGGGCCGCTCTACGATTTCGTGACTCGCACCATGACCAAGAACCCATGACTGACGATCCGCAAAAGAGGGGGGCTGCTGCCCCGGGGCCTTCTGGAAGCTCGGACGCCCCCCCCGCGAAGGTGCTCTCCGTCCCGATCGTGGCGCCCGTGATCTCGGAGCGCGCCGCCCGCATCTCCAAGGCGCCCGGCTCCCTCGACGATCGCTCGGCCCGACGCTTCCCGTTCGAGATCAACGTCGACATCGTGAGTGAGCACAACTTCTACGCCGGGCTCTCGCTCAACATCTCCGAGGGGGGCCTCTTCGTCGCGACGCACGTGGAGTATCCCGTCGGGACGAAGCTCGAAATCCGCCTCCTCCTCCCCGGCGACGAAGAGCCGACCTCGATCCAGACAGAGGTGCGCTGGGTGCGCCCCCACAACGAGAACGCCGATGGATCCGCGGGGATGGGTCTCCGCTTCCTGAACCTGTCGCCCGCTGTTCTGGACAAGGTCTCGCGCTTCGCGAAGAGCCGCGACCCGCTCTACTACGAAGACGACTGACCCTCGCTGCCCCGCGCCGCCGTCGACTGCGCCTCAGTCCTTGAGCGCTTCCGCGCCGCCGATGATCTCCATCAGCTCTTTCGTGATCGCCGCCTGACGCGCGCGGTTGTACGCCAGCGTCAGCCGCCCGATCATTTCCTTCGCGTTCCGCGTCGCCGCGTCCATTGCCGTCATCTGCGCGCCGAAGAAGCTCGCCTGGCTCTCGAGGAGCGCACGAAACAGCGTGATCTCGACGTACATCGGCACGAGGCGCTCGAGGAGCGCCGCGCGGTTCGGCTCGAAGAGGAACTCCGACGGCGAGTCCGCGCGGGGCGCGGATCGGTCTGCACCAGGGGCGGACCCGCCGTGGGCCATGTCCTTCTCGGCTTCCAGCGGCGCGGGGAGGGGGAGGAGCGCCTCGAAGTTCGTCTTCTGCGTGATCGCGCTCTTGAACTCGTTGTAGACGAGGTACACCGCGTCGTACTCGCCGCGCTTGAAGCGGGGGACGATCCAGCTCGCGACCAGCGCCGCCTTCGCGAGATCCAGCCCGTCGTAGACCTTCGCGACGTCGTGAGCGATCTTGCCGCCGCGCCGCGCCAGATACTCGCGCCCCTTGCGCCCGAGCGTCAGAAACTCGACCGTCGCGCCGGCTTCATCGCGACGCGCGCGCCATTCCCGCTCGGCCGCCTTGTTGATGTTCGTGTTGAAGGCCCCGCAGAGCCCGCGGTCGGCCGACAGAACGACGAGGAGGACCTTCTTCTCCGCCCTGCGCGCGAGGAGCGGGTGGAGCGCCTCGGTCCCGTCGCCGTTCCCCCCTTGCGCCGCGACCGACTGCAGGATCTGCCCGGTCTTCACCGCATAGGGACGGAGCGCGACGATCCGCTGCTGGGCGCGACTGAGCCGCGCGCCGGCGACCATCTTCATCGCGCGGGTGATCTTCTGCGTCGATTTGACGCTCGAGATCCGCTTCCGGATGACCTTCAGAGACGGCATACGGTCACCAAGCCCCTTACTTCGTCTCGCCCTTGCCGAACGCCGTCTTGTACTCGCCGAGGGCCTTTTTGAGCTCCTCTTCGATCTCCTTGTCGAGCACCTTCTTCTCGCGAAGGTTCTCGAGGATCTTCGGGTGCTTCGCCGTCAGGAACTGGATCAGCCCCTTCTCGTACGCCCCGAGCTGGCCCGTCGGGAGCTCGTCGAGGTACCCCTTCGTGCCGGCGTAGATGATGACGATCTGCTTCTCGACCGGGAGCGGTTGGTACTGCCCCTGCTTGAGAATCTCGACGAGGCGCACGCCGCGCTCGAGCATGTCGCGGGTGACCTTGTCGAGATCGCTCGCGAACTGGGAGAAGGCCGCCTTCTCGCGGTACTGCGCGAGGTCGAGCTTCAGCGTCCCGGCAACGCTCTTCATCGCCTTGATCTGCGCGTTGCCGCCGACGCGGCTGACCGAGATGC
>JBKQKP010000016.1:0-2918 GCA_052147435.1 Polyangiaceae bacterium
ACGCAGGTGAGGCGCTCATCTTCTGCGAGAAGCACCCCGGCATCATCCACATGTTGCTCACCGACGTCGTCATGCCCCAGATGAGCGGAGCCGAGCTGGCGAAGCGAATCGCGAAGACCCGACCTGAGATGAAGGTGCTCTGCATGTCGGGCTACACGGACGACAGCATCGTTCGGCACGGCGTGCTCGAAAGCGGAGTCGCGTTCATGCAGAAGCCCTTCACGCCGGAGACGCTGATGCGGAAGGTGCGCGAGGTGTTCAATACGCCGCGAGGAGAGCGATGAGCGAGGACGGGGACAAACCCGTGACGGGAGGCCATTCTCCCTCGATCTGACACGAGACGTTCCGCGATGGCGAGCCGGTGTGTTTCTCGCCACAACGGCTTGCCATTACGGACGAAAACACGGTCACGCGGATCGGTGGCGAAGCTCGGCCGACGCCGTTTGTCCGTGGCCGACAAGCTGCAGGGAAAGCCGACGACGGCGGACGTCGCACGTCACGCGCCGCGTAGTCACGCCGAAGCCGGCCCCGCTGTCCGAGCTAGGGGTCGCGACGCAGTTTGCAGTGGACGCCGTCGCGGATCGTGAGCTGGGCGGAGAGCATCGAGGTGACCGACGAGAACCTGGCGCGAAGAGCAGGGCTGCGTCAGCGGGCCCGGAGCCGGTTCCTTCCGGTTTGGGGCTCACTCTTGCGGAAGGTCGAAGGCGTCACTTGGAGCAAGTCGCGGAACTCACGGATCAAGTGGGACTGGTCATGGAACCCCGCTTCGAGGGCGAGATGGGCCCACGACGACGAAGGCCCGCGAGCGAGAACACGACGGAGGCGCGCGATGCGTGCGTAGTGCTTCGGCGTCATCCCGAGATCATCGCGGAACAATCGGCGGAGGTGCCGATCGCTGAGCCCGATGTCACGCGCAGCCGACGCTACCTCTCCGACGCCGTCATCAAGGGTCCGCATCGCGTGGACCACTAGCTCCTCGCGGAAGGTCGAAGCTTTCGCAGATCGCAGGCGCTGGACGATAGCCGCCTCGAATCGCTCCACCGTGCTGGCTAGGTCGCACGAGGCAAGCGAGTCGCGTAACCGCTCACCCGTCCCGCCCCAGAGGTCATCGATCGGAACCACGCGATCCGCGATCTCGTGGATCGGAACTCCGAGCAAGGCGCGCGCTCGTCCCGCCTGAATCCCGACCCGCACATAGAGTGGGGGAGCGTCGAACGACTTGCGTTGGGCTCGGGTCAGCGGCCCGAGTACGTTGACGGCGGCTTCCCCTTCCGGGGTCCACCGCACGAGGATCGACGCTTCGGCGCGCGGCGGGAAAAACCCCGCACGACGGCCAAGGCCCTCCGATCGTGCGAAGCCGATCTCGGACACGCATCCCCGCAGGTGGGCGGGTACCTCCACCTTGTGTTCCCGCTCCAAAGGCACGAAAAGATTCTAGCACCCGTTCCCACGGTCGCCCGAGCCGGGCGCGTGTCCGATTTCTACGATACGGCGAGCCGGTACCGGCCTAGCTTTCGGGGCATGAAGGAATCCATGCGCTTCGAAGGCCTGACGCTCACGGTGGAGAGCGTCGCGCGCTCGATCGAGTTCTACGGAGGGAAGCTGGGGCTCAAGGTCGAGTGGAACGCGCTCCCCGCCTTCGCGATGATCCGCGTCGGGAGCGGAACGATCGGGCTTCTCGCGATGGCCGAGGCCCGCAAGGAGGGGGTCGAAGAGGCGAGCCCCGCGCAGAAGCGAGCCATCCACGTGGAGTTCACGACCGACGATCTCGACGGGCTCTACGAGGAGCTGAAGGCCAAAGGGGTCGCGTTCCACCAGCCGCCGCACGACGAGCCGTGGGAGCGCTCGATGACGGCGTTCGACCCGGACGGGTACGCGGTCGAATTTGCACAGGGGAAGCGCGGGCACAACCAGACGAAGGCGTGAGCGGGACCCGTCTTCCTCGGCGAAGGAGGCAAAGATCGCCAAGCGTGCCGTCGTCGCGACGCCCGTGGCCGTCGCGGTGTACCTCGCCGCCCTCGCGGACGCCGGGCGCAAGGCCTCCACCATCTTGACGGCAGCGCGGTGCCGCCCAAGTCTTCGCCTCGTGACCCCTCTTGAACAGCTTCGGGAGTACGACGTCACGTTCGCCGTGGTCTTCGCGGAGCGGTTCCAGCGCGTGCGTGGGTACGAGGTCGAGCTGAAGACGGCGACCCGTGGAAGGGCGTTCCGCCTCCGAAACCACGAGGTGTGGGAGGCCGTGCTCGCGGATCGCGATGTGCTCGTGGCAGATGTGTCGAGCTGGGTCCTCGGGATCGCCGACAATGGGGGCATCCTCGCCCGGCTCAACAACGACGAGGGACGGGCCATCTTCGGTCTCGACGCCGTCCAAATCGAAGACTCTGACGAGCACTTCGCCCGAATGCGTCGCAGGTTCCGGGAGGAGTCCTTCTACCGGGTCTTCCCCGCGGGCAAGTCCGAGGGACGCCGCGTGCCGTCCCAGCAGGACGTCATCAACCTGCGGAACCGCCTCATGAAGGAGATCGCGGCTGAGTTGAAAGGTCAGCGCGACCTGCGGCTCCACAGCTACGACCATGATGAGCGGCGGAAGGCGTCGCCGCCAGTGCCACGAACCTGAGCTTCGACGCGATGGCGACGATCCTCCAGGACCTGCGCGACGTCGTTCACGATCTGCGCCTTCTCGCCGATGACGCGACCCAACACTGCCCCTCCCTCGATGAGCCCAAGGGTCACGGGACCGCCCGCGACTTAGTGGACCTCGTCCTGCTCGGCTCGATCGGCATCGCGCTGGACGAGTGGAAGACGGTCCCCGACGAGGAGGTGAATCGCCCCGACTTTCCTGGAGGCTCCCAATGTTGAGAGGATGGAGCCATGGGACGAGCGAGCAAGTACTCCGCGGAGGTTCGAGAGCGAGCGGT
>JBKQKP010000017.1:0-6702 GCA_052147435.1 Polyangiaceae bacterium
ATCGACCTGACCTCCTGGCTTGCCCGTGGCGCCGTCGATGATGATGCGAGGCTCACCAAGCTCGATCCCGGGTTGAAGGTATCCACCACGCGTCAAGCCGAAGCCATCGGCGCCGTACATCGCATCGTGCGCGCCGAATCCTCGTTCGAGGAAAGCCCTGGCAGTCTACCGTACGCGGATCCTGTGGAGACGCTCCTAGACCTTCACGAACTGCACCTGACCGCCCAGGCGGACGCGCTCGTCAGGCACATGCGAGGAGGTGCCACGTGAACATGGACCCCAAGACCCTCTTCGACATGGTGGCGAACACCATTCCGAGGGACCTCCACGGAAACATCCTCATCGTGGGAAGTCTCGCCGCGGCGTTCCACTATCGCGCCAAGCTGACCGGCCAGGCCGTGGCCACCAAGGACGCCGACGTGGTCGTCCATCCCGCCGGCTCGGTTCACGAGTGCGCTCAGATCGCCAAGCGGCTTCTCGAGGCGGGATGGAGCCGCGTCGTCGATCCGCCCTGCCGGCCGCAACCCGAGCGCGAGCCCGTCGAGACATTGCGCGCGATCCGTCTTCAGCCCAAGGACATCGAGGCGTTTTTCGTCGAGCTCATCGGCATGCCGCCGCGAGACCAACGCGAAGCGAAGCGTTGGACGCCTTGCCAGCTCGTCGAGGTTCCGGAGGGGGGCGCCGGGTGGTACGGCATCCCGAGCTTCCGCTTCATGGCGCTCTTGGAGAGCGATCGGCGCCGCACGGAGTACGGCATCGAACACGCCTCGCCGCCGCTCATGGCGCTCGCGAACTTGTTGTCGCACCAGCGCGTCGGCGAGGCTCGCATCGAGAGCGGGGAGCAGAAAGGTCTCCTCCGAAGCGCGAAGGACCTTGGCCGCGTGCTTTCGCTTTTCTGGCTGGAGGACCGCGCAGTAAGCGAGGGGTGGCCGGACACTTGGGAGCGCGCCCTGCGCGCGCACTTCGCGGACGAGGCACGTGCGTTGGCCGCGAACGCGGGCGCGGGGCTTCGCGAACTCCTGGCGCACCCCACCGGGCTGGACGATGCCTACGCCACGACCAACGTCGGTCTTCTTCGCGGGCACGACGTGACGCCCGAGCGGCTCAAGATCGCAGGCGAACAGATCCTCCAAGATCTGATCGATCCCCTCGCAGACAGGTTCCGGTGAGTCACCGCTGCGCCCGGTCAGTCGCGCTCGCCTTCCCCGCGTGGGGCGCTGCTCCCTCGACCGGAGGGCGGGCCGCCGGCCATGTTCGACGGGCTCGCGCCGCCCGCGCCCCGATAGACCAGCATCGGGCAGCGCGTCAGTCGAAGTGTGGCGTCGCCTCGACCTCGCGATCGATCGACTCGGCACGTCGCCCTGAAGGGGCCCGTGGGTAGCGCTCGCGAACGCGCCGGCCTACGCGCGCTTCGCCGCCGACGGAGCGCGCGTAGGCCGGCGCGACGCGCTCGCGAGAGAAGCGGCCGCGCTGCCCCGGCGAAGCCGGATCACGAGCACTCGCTTCGCCTCGACAGCGTTGGCGGCGAGCGAATCATTATGGGAATTGACCCCCACCCGTTCTGGCATCATCCTGTTGACGTACAGATCTGGAGGTGATGCCGTGACGAAACAGGAGACTCTCGCGGAACGAATCCAGCGCCTTAGGGAGGCCAAGGGGTGGTCGCAGGCGCAACTTGCGGAGGAAGCCGACATGGCGCCGGCGGCGGTCTCTCGTCTCGTCACCGGAGAGCGGCCGCCTCGGATGGAGCATCTCCTGGCGCTCGCTCGGGCCCTGGGCGTAACACTCACCGAACTCACGATTGGCACCGACGCTGCGGGGGCTCTCCGGGACTGGATTTCGCGTGACGATTATGAGCGTTCCGAGAGGAACCTTGCGGACGCGGAAAACGAGCTCGCGCTGGTCAAGGCCGAGAATGAGTCGAGGCTGGCTGAGATCAAATCGCTGCAGAAGGACGTGGCTACGTTGACCGTGGGTGCCGAGCGCGCGGCTCAGGAGCTCGCAGCGTCGCAGGCCCAAGCGGCGCGGGCAGAGCGCCTCGCCGAAGAAAAGGCGGAGTTGGAACGCACGATTCGGACCGTGACGGCGGAGAGGGACAGGATCGAAGTCGCCCGGGCACAGCACGAAGTGGCGGCTGCGAAGGCCATCGCCCAATGCAACATGAACTACCAGGCGGTCCTTCATCTCAAGCAGCAAGTGACCGCCCTGAGCGTGGACTTGAAGAACGCCAAGGACGGGCAGGTGGCGACGGGACTGTTCTCCGCGGCCCTCGGTGCAATCGTTACTGGAGCGATTGTCTCCTCCGCTGGAAGTTCGTCCGGTCGCAAGCGGAGCTACTGACACATGCGGGTCGCAGGGCTGCTTCCATCGACGAATCTCGTTCAAGTGGTCTTGGTAGATGGCAACAGGACGGCGTTCACTGTCCCGTTTCGCGAGGAGTGGAAGCTCGCAGACGACAGACGGCTCGACGACTACGTCGAGATCCGGAAGCGACTCGTAGAACGTATGAAGCAATGGAAGCCCGACGTGGCGTGCATCGTTCAACTGGAGGGCTTCGCCCTAAAGAAGGCGAGGCCCACAATGTCGTGGTTCAAAACCGCGGAGCTCCGCGGTGTTCTCGCCGAGGCGATCACCTCCGCGGGGATCGCCACGGAATTCAGAACTGAAGGAAGCGTGACAGCGAGTCTCGGTGCGAAAGCGGCCGACTACCGAGCCAACAACGCGTTCTGGGATACGAATCTCGGCGCCGATTTTCTAAAGAAATACAGAGACGTCGTCCTCGTCGCATTCTCTCGTACCTGACAGGAATAGGCATGCCCGTCGAGGGATTGACAGACATTGAGCTGCTGGCGGAGATCGGGAGGGGCCAGTTCGGACTAGTGCATCGAGCGACCATGCAACCGCACGGGCTAGTGGCGGCGAAGGAAATCGACTGCGCTGTGATGGCGAAGCGCCTGGGTACCGCGGATTGGGCGATCCTTCGCGACCACCTCTTCGCAGAGGCAGAGACACTTCGAAAGGCCGCTCACGCGCACGTTGTCAGCGTCTTCAGCGTCCATTACGACGGGCCGAAGAAGCACGTCTACATCATCACGGAACTGTGCGACGGGGGCCTTCACGCGGTCATCAAAAACGGACCACTCCCCCTTACTCTTGTGCGGAAGTACGTCCGACACGCTCTCCTTGGTCTCGAGGCTCTGCACGGGCGAGGCATGATTCACCGCGACCTGAAGCCCGCTAACATACTAACGATTGGAAGCACGGCGAAGCTCTCCGACTTCGGCCTCGTCACGGACAAGCTGGTCGCAGGCTACGCGTCCCAGCAGGGTTACCTGGAGCAATCTCGCGCCCGAGGTTATCAACAGCCTGCGTACGTCCACCAAGTCGGACGTGTGGGCTATGGGTCTAACGGTCTATCGACTCTTGAACGGAGAGCCCTGGTACGCGGACGTTCAGGCCGAGCTCGGAATCGATTGGACTGATCCCCCCGCCGCGATCCACCGGGTGAAGTACCTCTTGTCCGCGGGGAAATTCGCTAGCCGTCTGCCGTGGATGCCTAACGTGCCGGATCCGTGGCGACGCTTTGTTCGCAAGGCGATGAGCGACCAACCCGCGAAGCGGTTCCAGCACGGGGGAGAGATGCTCACTGCATTGTCGACGCTATCCTTGCCCGACGAGCCGTCCTGGGACTGCACTGTCGCTGGTGGCAGCATCGCGTGGAGACGCACGAAGCAGACTCGCGAGGAGATCGTTGAACTCAAGAGCGTCGCCACGCTCTACGATTTCCGCGCCATCTCACAACCGCTGCCAGGCCTGGGCGGACGGCGGCTTACCCATGCTGCGAGCAAGAAGTCCGTGACGCGGAAGGCGGCTCTCGTCGCCCTTCAGGCGTTTTTTGCGACGCGCACGACGTAGCCGCCGACCATCACCGCCCGCTTGTCTTGGGCCTCGAACGAGCGAGCCGCGAGCGCCTCTCGAGCTGCGCGACAGCGTCCGCAGAAGATAACCGTCGCATCGACGCCTTCCCGCGGCACCCATTTTCGGCCGCAAAACCCACACGCCGGTCGCGGATCGATCACTTTGCTTTCTCCTTCTTCTCGGCGGGCACGTCGAGCTGCGGCTTGTCCAGAAGACCGAGGAGCGCCTGATCAATGAAGCGACCGGCGACCTCCGCGACGCTGCGCCCGTAGACGCCGCGGAGCACAAGCTGCTGGAGGAGGCTCTCCGACTGTTCGGAGACCGTTGCCCGGACGGTGACGCTCTTCACCGCGTTCGGCTGCTTCGGCATAACTTGGGCTAAAGTAGGGCCAAAGTATGCGGCACGCAAGGAGGCTCCTCACGTCATGCGGTCGTGCGGATCAGCCCGCCGAGCCGACGCGAAGGGGTCGAGCTCTTGACGTATCCGCAAGGTGCCCTACGCTCGTCGGCGGACATGGCGAACACCCAGGGCACCCTCGGAGAGGTACTTCGTCAGGCGCGCAACAAAGAGGATCTCAGCCTTCGCGACTTGGCGAAGAAGCTGTCCGTTACGGCCTCTTATCTGAGCGACATCGAGAACGACCGCCGAGTGCCCTCGGAGGAGGTCCTCGGCGAACTCGCGAAGGTGTTCAACCTGGAGCTCGACGAGCTGATGGCCCTGGCGGGTCGCGTCGGGGATGACGGGGAGCGTTACCTGAAGAGCCACCCAAGCGCGGGGGTACTTTTCCGCCGACTGGCAGACCAGCGCATGCCGGAGGAGGAGCTCCAAAAGGTCGTCAAGTACGTGGATGGGCTCGGGAAAAAGAAGGGCTGAGCATGAAGACCTTCCGGGCGCCCGATGGCGGTGAGCGCCTGTGGTTCGACCCTGGCGAGATCGACCGAATTATCGAGTCCGAGCTACGGAAGGCGTCGCTCCTGCCGTCAGTCGAAGCTCCCGTGGTCGATGTCGAGCGCCTTATCGAGAAACACCTCAAAGTCGCGCTCGATCAGTATGCCGACCTCGACGCGGCCGTACTGGGGGTCACCGAGTTCTTCGAAGGGGGGCCGCCCAGGATCTCCATCAACAAGTCCCTGACGGGATCGGCCCTCGACGAGGATGATACGCAGCTGGGCGCCCTCGGACGATGGCGGGCCACGCTAGCGCACGAGGCCGCTCACGTTCTCCTGCATCGCACCCTTTTCGAGTTTGCCGTGGGCAACATGAGCTTGTTCGATCGCGACTCGCGCGCCGCGAGCCCCGTTCGACAACTGCCCCGCTGTATGAAACGCGATGCTTCGTATCGGGCGGTCCCCGACTGGCGAGAGTTTCAGGCTAACGAAGGCATGGCCGCCATCCTGATGCCCCGCTCCTTCTTCCTGAGCGCCGCGCGACGAGAAATCGAGCAGACGTTCCCTTCAGGTTCGATTCCCGAAGGAGAAGAATGGCGCGTCGCAGCTCCGCTCGCGCGTCGGCTCGGCGTATCGAAGCAGGCGGCGACGATTCGCCTCACGACCCTCAAGCTGGCATCGACCGCTCAAGAACGCCTTCCCTGAGCGCCTCGCGAGCGGCTCGGGGCATTCCGCGCGGCGCGGCTGTTGACAAAACGGCGTACACGGCGTACATAGTGAACGGTGGCCGGCGATGAAGCCCGTCCCGTCACGAAGCGAGGCTCCAGGTGACAATTCGCGCGCGCATCACGTGCATCAGCAAGACCGACCGGTGGAACCCCCACGAGCGCATCTCGCACGTCGGCGGAACCAACGGCGACGGCAACCGTTGGCGGCTCACCCAAGCCGAAGCGATCGAAGGGATCAGGCTGAGCAAGTACGCCTTCTACGTAGAGCGGCCCGAAGGCCACGCAACGGACGTGATCGTCGCCAGGAGCCCGTACGGCCACGACTACCTCAAGACGAAGAACGACGGCGAGCAACCCGACAACCTGCTCGCCCTGCCTCAATGCCCACTCTAATACGACCCATAATGCGACAGGAGAATAACCATGAATACGACTGAACAAAAAATCGACGACCCAGAACACACTGTTCGCGCATGTCATTTATGCGCGCAGGCGCTAGCGCGCAGGGCCGGTATTTTCGATTTTCTCTTCCCCACATCTTGATCACGCAGAGGGAATGCTCAGGCTGGCTGTTGTTCGTAGTCGCTAGTTTCAACGAGGTGCCGTCATGCACGAGAAATTCGAGATCGTCATTGTGTTCGGGGTCAACAAGCGTCTGGAAGTCACGGAGCACGAGCTCATCGGCGATGTGAAGGTTCGCGCGATGGCGCTCTTCGACATTCCCCCGGCGGAGAAGGACAAGTACGAGCTCAAGGCGAAGGACAAGAAGCTTCCCGATGCCGAGACGGTGCACCAGGCGAAGCTGCACTCGCACGAGAAGGTGACGCTTTCGGCCGCGGCGCCCTACGGCTGCGCGTGACCCCCGAGGAAGAGTCCAAGCAGGCGGTTGCGTCCGAGTTCGCGCTCCTCACGGCCAACGCCGAGCTGTATGCGTGGGAAGCGCGCCTCGAGGATCGTGGCGACTACCACGTGATCTACGTGCGGCTCGCCAAGCCCGGGGGAAGGACGTTTGTGCTGCGGCTCGAGTGCGACGACTACCCGCGAAGGCCACCGCTCGCGCAATTTGTGAGCGCGGACAGTTGGACGAGCGACGCCACGAAGGACACAATCGACCCGCCCTCATTTCCGCGGGGGGACAAACTCGTCCAGCGTCCGGGGAAGGCCTACC
>JBKQKP010000018.1:0-26845 GCA_052147435.1 Polyangiaceae bacterium
GCTCCGTCCTCTCGATCTGGCCCAGCGTTCTCCTCCCCCCGATTCGGGGGGAGGCCGGGTGGGGGGCTCTCGTTCGCGAGCGACACGGGCACCCTTGTTCTCTGCTCCGACCGAGAGATGCGATGAATGCACCGAGAGATGCGATGAATGCACAGTCTAGGGCTCCCCCCTCTTCCACGAGTCCTCTCCATCGCCGACCCTGAGCCGCACGCCGAGGACGTGCCCGTGCGCGTCATCGAGAAACGTCAGGCGCGCGTCCGTGTCGGGCAGGCTGAACTCCCTGTCAGAGATCGGTTCGAGGACGAGGGGCTGAGGTCGAAACGGAAACGCCAACGTGAGATGGTCCCCCTCGCGCTCGATCGTGGCCTTCGGTCCGTCGGCCTTGGCGCCCAGGAGGTAATGCCCCACGTAGCGGTCCAGGGTCTGCGTCGGGAGTGAGACCACGGTCGGTCGAGCGAGGTCGCTGGCGGCGGGTGCCGGGCGCTCCGGTAGCTCGCTGACCCAGATGTTGCGGTAGCGGACGGGTTGACCGTGATCTTGGAGCCGGATGGCACCGTGCTCGCCCTGCTCGCTGCTGTACGGCAGCCACTTGAGCCACGCCGTCGGACCGAACGGTTCCTCGTTGTTCTGAATGAGAACGCCGTTCTGGAAGACGGTCATGCGAGCGGGTTCGAGTAACTTCCCCGCCGTATCGAACCGCGCGCGGCGGAAGGCGATGTCGTAAGTCTGCCACTGACCGGGAGCGCGTGAGGCGTTGAACAGCGGGGGATACTGGCCGTAGATCGCTCCCGCCTGCCCGTCGGCATAGGTGTCCGACTTGTACGAATCGAGCACCTGGACCTCGAACTCGCCCATCAGGAAGACGCCGCTGTTGCCGCGATCCTGGCCAGTCCCGCCGGGTGGATTGGGTGTGGACCACTCGACGTGGAGCTGGACGTCTCCGAATGTCCGTCTCGTCTCGATCGGCCCCGCTCCCGGTATCGGCTCCACGCCGCCGCCGGTGACCTTCCAGCGCGCGGGTCCGCCATCCGGCGACTTCCATGCATCGAGGCTCGATCCGTCGAAGAGGACGATCGCGTGCTTCGGCGGCTTCGACGCGATCACGTCGTCACCTGGCTCCACCACGGGCGGCTTGGGCCGATGGATGTCGTGCTGTCTCCACCGAGCGACGGTCGATTCCGCCGCCACTTCCGGGGATGGGGTTGATGGCGTCCGCGAGGCGCTCTGCCCGGAGTCCTGATTCCTCGGCTCGGGTGTTGCGACGCAAGGCTTCGGCGCGGCGCCGCAGCCGGCGAGGACGAGCGAAGCGAGGATGATCATCCGAGTCGTCATTGGGCTCCTTCGTTCGCGCTCGTGCAGCGACATGTTCGGGCCGGAGGCGTAAACCGAAGCGTACAGTGGGGCAGCATCGATTGATCGCGCTTCCTCCGCGTGACGCCATCGATCCCGGTGCTGTCTCCCGGACGAGTCTCCGAGCCTTTGACGCGCCACGATCTAGGCGGTATGAGAAAAGTATGAATTCCGCGAAGGTCGCCCTGAGCATGCCCTCCGAGGTCCTGCGCCTCGCAAAGAAGGAGGTGGCCGCCGGCCGCGCCAAGTCCCTCAGCTCCTTCGTCGCGGAAGCCGTCGACGAGAAGCTTCAGCGTCAGGAGCTCACCGCGATCCTCGACGCGATGGACGCCGAGCATGGCAAGCCTTCGAAGGCGGCGACGGCATGGGCAAAGCGCGTCCTCAAGCGATCGTCCTAGACGCGGGCGCCCTCATCGCGTTCGAGCGCGGCGACGCGCGAATGCGCGCGCTCGTTCGCGAAGCGCTCAAGGTTGGCGCTCGTCTCGTCGTTCCCGCGGGAGCTCTCGGGCAGGTCTGGCGAGGGGCCCCGCGCCAGGCGCCGCTGCGTGCCCTCGTGAAGGGACCAACGACGTTCGTCCCTCCCCTCGATCAAGTGCTCGCCGAAGCATCCGGAGTCCTCTGCGGGCGCGCAGGGACGTCCGATGTGATCGATGCGTCCGTGGTGCTGGTCGCGAGGCGCGAGCGCGCCGTCGTCGTGACGAGCGACAGCGGGGATCTCCGACGCCTCGATCCGAGTCTCCCTCTCGAACGGGTCTGACGCGCACCTCGAGGGAGGGCGCCCGCCAGCCCTTGCCCGCGCCCCCCGCCGACCCCACGAAGTCGACATGGGTGCTGCATCCGATTCCACCGATCGTGCGCTCCCCGCCGACTGGTCGACGCTGCGCGGGCGCGACGCGTACCTCGCCGAGAACGGCTTCACGGTAGCGGCCTACGACGAGCCGTGGACCGAGGCCTCGTTCCTCGGCATCGACTTCGTCATCCCAAACACACCGAGGCACGCGGCGCTCATCCGCCTCCACGATCTGCACCACGTGGCCACCGGCTACGGAACGGACCTCGCCGGAGAAGGGGAGATCTCGGCGTGGGAGCTTCGCCGCGGGCTCGGTGGGCTCGGGCTCTACGTGGGCTCGATCGTCGTGGCCGGGGCGCTCATGGGGCTCCTGATCGCGCCGCGACGCGCGCTGCGGGCGTGGAGCCGCGCAGCGGAGGATGCGGCGAAGGGGTCGCTGTTTCAGGCAAGCGACGCGTACGAGGATCTCCTCGCCGGTACCGTTGGCGACCTTCGCGCGCGGCTCGGCGTTCCGCCTGAGGGGGTTGCGGAGGGGGCGCGAGGGCGACACCGGAACGCGCCGCAGGCCACGGAGCAGTCTTCGAGACATGACGGAAGCGGCATGCGACGAAGAGCCGCCTCCGCGACGCGGTAACGGTCGCGTCAGGATCACCCGTTTGGAGGACACGTTCCCCGCTGCGGTCGGACGTAGATCCCCCCCATGCAAAGCGCACGGCTCCTCGGCCTCCTCGGTGCCTCGATCCTCCTCGCCGCCTGCTCCTCGGCCGACGTCGGTCACGAACCGACCGCCGCAGCGACGCTAGCCTCACCCGCCTCACCCGCCGCGACGCGCGACTCCTCACCCGACGCCGTCACGGCCTACATCGACTCGCTCTACGACCACACGGCCGTCCGTCACTCGTTCGTGACGGGCCGCGGCGATACGGTGGACTGCGTGGACTTCGCCGCGGAGCCGGGCGTCCGCGCGCTCGTCGCGCAGGGAGCGAAGGTGGACAGCGTCCTCGCATCGATGAACGAGCGCACGGCGGCGCACGGCGCAGTCCCCGCGCCAGCGCCCGCGGCGGACGTCGGGCTGGACGAAGCGGGTAACCTCCGCGCGTGCCCCGAAGGGACAGCCCCGCACGTGCGCCTGACGCGCGAGAAGATCGCCGCGGCCGGCGGGCTCGACGCCTACCGCGCGACCATTCACGCGCACCGTGCCCCGCAACCGGACGGCGCCGCGATACCGCTCTCGACGAAGACCGACGACCTCGAGCCGGCGACGAACCCCACGTCCGGCGGCCTCGAGAGCGGCGACAGCACCGACTACGGGCACGTCTATTCCTACCAGACGGCGTCGTTCGTCGCGGGCGGCGCGTCCACGATGGCGATCGGCCCGGACAGCATCGTGTCGGGCTCGTTCATCAACGACCCCGGGAACCACTCGCTGGCGCAAATCTGGATCGTCGGCGGCAGCGGGTCGACGCTGCAGACGCTCGAGATCGGCTGGGAGTACGACGCCACGAACGGTGGCCCGTACTTCTTCGTCGCGATGAGCCAGAACGACTACGGCAACTACTGCGAAAACGGGCAGTCGAGCATCACGTCGACCGGCCCCTGCGTTCCGTGGACGCCGAACCCGAGCTCCACGACGATCTACCCCGGCGCGTTCCTTCCGGCGTCGGTGACGGGAGGCGTGCAGCACGAGCTCTCCGTGCAAGTGATCGAGGAGTGCGTCTTCTCGATCATCGTCGGGATGAGCACGTGCTCCTGGGACGTGTTCGCCGGGGTCGACACCTCTTCGCTCACGCTCATCGGCTCCGTCTACAACGGGGGCTACGGCAAGGGTCCGCTCGGCACCGAGGGGGCCACGATCTTCGAGACGGGAGGCGAGGTGTACGACGGCTCGGGGACGTTCGCGGACGTGTCGATGGGCGAAGGGTCGATGCTGTACGGCGGGGCGAGCTACGGCAGCACCGCCTACGTGAGGAACTTCGGCTACTACCCCAACGACTGCATCATCAACCGCATCGGTGGTCCCGCATGCCCGGGCTCCCCCGTGCAGACGCCAGCGACGGTCTATACGACGCGGAGCCAGTACGACTACAACACGACCGCCGCAGCCGGCTCGTCGAGCTGGACGAACTGGTTTTATTACGGCGATTACTGGTCGCTCATCGTCTTCCGAGGGTAGCGAGGGTCTAGCTGGGCATCTCCTCGCCTCGTACCGCGAAGAGCGTCCCCTCCGCGATGTTCTTGGCGTGATCGGCAATGCGCCGGAGGCACTTTGCGACGTTCATGCTCGCCGTCGCCGAGGCGATCTCCGTCGGGTGTCGCGACATGAAAGCGATCGCGTCGCCGAGGATCTCCCGATAGCGAGTATCGATCACACCGTTGACGTGGCGCACCTCTTCGGCCGCCGCGGCGTCTCCGCCGAGGAACGAGGCAACGGCGGAGTCGAACATCTTCTCCGAGGTCTCGGCCATTGCTCGCAGGCGGGCTCGCATGGGCTCCGCCTCGGCGGAGGTGGGCGCGGTTCCTCTGGCGATCTCGACGGCCTCGTCGCCGATTCTCTCCAGATCCGTGACGAGCTTGAAGAGCGCCGTCAAAGTCCGCAGATCCGACGCGACCGGCTGCCGAAGCGCGAGGACGCGGAGGACGAGCGCGTCGAGCGACTTCTCGTCGGCGTCGATCTCGCCGTCGGCGGCTTCCACGCTCGCCATCTCTTCCTTCGAGCCCGTCCAGAAGGCATCGAGGGCGCGATGGAGCTGCTCACGACACCGGCCGGCCATGGCGCCGAAGTCCTCTCGCGCCGCCTGCATCTCGGCGTCGAACTCCCGGGACACGTGATGGGGTGCCAGGTCGGCCATGGGATCCTCCTATCGTACGCTTGGAGCTAGCCAAAGCGACCCGTGACGTAGTCCTCCGTCTCGCGGTTCTTCGGTCGCGTGAAGATCGCGGTCGTCTCGCCGACCTCGACGAGGCGGCCCATGTAGAAGAACGCCGTGCGCTGCGAGACGCGGGCGGCCTGCTGCATGTTGTGCGTGACGATGACGATCGTGAGCGCGCTGCGAAGCTCGGAAATGAGCTCCTCGATCTTCGCCGTCGCGATGGGATCGAGCGCGCTGGCGGGCTCGTCGAGGAGCAGCACCTTGGGGTCGACGGCGAGCGCCCGCGCGATGCAGAGGCGCTGTTGCTGCCCCCCCGAGAGAGAGAGAGCCGATTCCCCCAGGCGGTCCTTCACTTCGTCCCACAGCGCAGCCTGGCGCAAGGTGCGCTCGACCGCGTGCTGCAGGGTCGCCCGGTCGTGATTCGACGTGAGACGCAGGCCGTAGGCGACGTTGTCGAGGATCGACTTGGGAAACGGGTTGGGCTGCTGGAACACCATCCCGACGTGGCGGCGGACCACGACCGGATCGACATTGTGGGCATAGATGTCCTGCCCCTCGAGCAGCACGCGTCCCTCGACGTGCGCTCCGAAGACGCTGTCGTTCATCCGGTTGAGCGACCGGAGGAACGTGCTCTTTCCGCACCCACTCGGCCCGATGAGAGCAGTCACCTGGTTCTCATGGATGTCCAGCGACGCCATGTGGAGCGCCTCCTTCGCTCCGTAGCGAACCGAGAGATCGACCGCCTGCATCTTGACGATCGCCTCGGCCGGCGCCGGCTGCACTGCCCCGTTCGCCGGAGCTCGAGCCACAAGCTGGGAGAATGCGTGCACGCGATGAAGATGTGCACACGCGCGCGGGCTCGCATGAAGGGTTCGTGACAAGCGGGTTACGAAGCCCCCTTCTCGAGCTCGACTCCCGCGGATCGCCTATGCGCGAGACGCAGGAACTGCGTCGCGCGAGAGCACGCTAGGGCCCCGGCCCTACGCCGCCCCCCCAATCAACAGCACGAGCTTCCCCCGCGCTCGCTGGCTCACGCTGATATCGAGCGCCGTTCGCCACTCCTCGAGCGCGAACGTGCGTGCTACCGGCACCGTGAACCTCCCCTCCGCCGCGTACAATGCTTGGCTTGTTGGTCCAAATTTCGTGCTGCATAGTCCAACGCATGTTGACGAACGCATCGGACGCGGGAGCCCAATGACGGATCGAGAGGGGAGCCAGCGCGTCCGCACGAATGCCAGGCTGGTCGCGTCCTGCGCGTGTGGTCGAGTCGCGCTCGAGGCGATGGGCAAGTCGATCGTCAGCGCGGTCTGCTACTGCAAGAGTTGCCAGGAAGCGGGACGCATTCTCGAAGGGGTCCCCTCAGCGCCGGCCGTGTTGGGGCCTGACGGCGGCACCGAGTACGTCCTCTACCGCAAGGATCGGGTGCGCCTCGTCACGGGCGGCGCGGAACATCTCGAGGAACACCGACTCAAGCCGGAATCGCCGACTCGCCGAGTTCGGACCACGTGCTGCCAGGCGGCCATCTTCCTCGACTTCACGACGGGTCATTGGCTCTCCGTCTACCGCGCGCGCTTCTCGAAAGACGCACCGCGGGTCGAGATGCGGGTCATGACCAGAGAACGCCGAGCGGCCGGCCCGCTCGCGGAGGACGTGCCCAACTACCCTGGGTACTCGGGGAAATTCATCCTGAGACTCCTCGGCGCTCGGCTTGCGATGGGGCTGCGCACGCCGAAGCTCGACTTCTGAGCTCCGCGCAACCTCACGCCCACTGCGCGACGTACGACAGGCTGTCCGCTCCGTCCGGCTGCTCCACCTCGCGAAGATAGACGCGCGTAGCGAAGAGCGCGGCGAGCCCCTGCACCCACCCCCGCAGAGCGTGCCGATAGAACGGGATCTCGCAGAGAGGAAAAGAAATCACGTCGAGGCGAGCGTCCTTCGGCCCTGTCTTGTACACGGCGACGCCGCCGCCGTCGTACGCGCGCGCCCAAAGCCGGTGGAACTGGGTGAAGTAGAGCACGGGGGTAGCCCCCGCCTGTCTGGCGAGACGAATGATCGTCCCCACCATCGACTCACCGGCGCGCTCGGCGGTGCGATGACCCATCCGCAGCTGTTCGCTCGGGAGGAACCCCAGCTGCTCGCAGGCTCGGTAATGCGCACGCCCCGTTTCCATGGGGAGCCATGAACCGGCGACGGACTCGAAGAGCGCTTGGTGGTGCTCGGCTGGCACGAGTCTGCGGTAATCGTCGATGCGCCCTGCCTCGCGCACGCCGGCGACGCTCGCGAGGAGGACGGTGCTTCGCACGTGCTTGAGCGGCAGAATGCGGGGAGGAAACGGCAGAAGAACCTCGGCGCCTTCTGGGGCCTGATAGCCGCCTATTTCAGCGAAGCTCCCGCGGCGGAGCTTCACGGAGGCGAGGCGAACGCCAGACTGGGGCGCATCGCGGGAGACGGGCGCCAAGCTCGCTGTCTTTCGCTCTGTGGGCTGTGCGCGATCCAGGGCCGGTACACAGGTGACCGGGCGGTCCTGATCGTAAATACCCGATACAAAAGACGAATCGTGCTTCGGTGGGGACGAGCGTGACTGCACGAGGCTGTATGGACGCAACTCTGGGGCCGGAAAAATCCAGGGTGAACATCAGCTCGACTCTCAGGGAAACGTCATCGCCTTCACCGGCGACGGCATCGCCAGCATCTGCCTCAGCTGCGCGATCCGCCCGTCCCCCGGATAGCTCGCCTGAAAGACGTCGAAGTGGTGCTTCGCCTCGAGCGTCGCCCCGTGCCCGAACGTCAACAGGACGAGGTTGTACCGCGCGTCCGCGTTCTTCGCGTCGAGCTGCAGCGTGCGGAGGTACCCCTCGCGCGCATCGTGGTAGTTCGACTGGCGATCGGCGACGAGCGCGTGATCGTAGGTAGCCTGCACGCTCGCCGGATCTTCCCGGAGAACGCTCTGGAACTGCACGTCCGCCGCGCCGAGATCGCCGGCACCGTAGAGGATCGTCCCCAAGAGGAGCTCGGCGGGGATTCCACGCCCAAGCGCCACGGCGCGCTCCGCGTCAGCGCGCGCGTCGAGCGGTCGGCCGCGGAGGCTCGTCGCCCAGGCGCGCGCGTAGACCCCGTGGGAGTCGTCCGGATCGTGCTGGATCGCGCGCTCCGCCTCGCGCTCGCCGTCGTCGAGAGCGCTCGTGCCGATCAGCGCCTCGGCGTTGAGCGCGATCCGCCGCGCGTCGCGCCCGCACGAGTCCGAAGCGTCGAGCAGGCGTCGCGCGTCGGCGTAGCGGCCGCGGTCGATCGCCTCCCCTGCTGCCGCTTCGGCACATGCGCACGAGTCGGGGCGCAGGCGCGTGCAAGTGAGGAGCACGTCGAGCGCGGCGGCCCGCTGGTCGGTCGCGTCGTCGCTCTTCGCGACGGCGATCGCGGCGGGCGCATTCGCCGGGTCCATCGCAAGCGCGCTCCGCCAGAGCGCGTCGCGCGACGCGAGCCTCGAGCGCCCCGCGAACAGGCTCCCCACCCCCACCGCAATGACCACGGCCCCGAGAACGAACCGCGCGCGCCGCTCGGCCGCCATGTTCACGGCGTCGGCCACGGGCCCCGCGGCGATCGCGGCAAGCGTCGCCCACACGAGCGGCGACATCACCCAGACCCCGCGCGCGAGCGGCCCGCGATCGCCACTGCAGACCGCGCTCACGACCGGAGCCGCGAAGAGCACGAGCATCCCCAGCGCGGCGACCCCGGGATACCGCCCGGTCGCCCGGCGAACTCCACGCGTCGCCACCACGTAGAGCGCGACGACGAGCGCGAGTCGCCCCAGCGCGACGGCGATCGTCCCCGCCCCTAGGGCCTCGACCGGCGCGCCCCACGGCGCGAGCGCCTCCGCGAAGAGAAGAAGCACCCTCCACGCGGCGTCACTCACGCCGATCATCGATCCGCTCCTTCCATCTCACCATCTCACTCCACTCCCGTTCCGCTCCCGCTCCCGCTGCTTGCCTGACTCTCCAGGGCGGCGGCAGTATGCCTCAACGACGCGCATGCCGCCGACTCCGACCACGCGATGCGCCCCCTTCCTCGACGAGATCCGGGCGGAGTTCCCTTCGTTCGAGATCCTCCCCAAGCGGAGCTCCCCCCTCCAGCGGGCAATCCACCACGTCCTCGCCGTCCTGACCCTGGGCGGCCAGCGCGTCTACCTGACGCGATACCACACGGTCATGTTCGGCAAGCTCTGGGTCCCCGACGCCTGGGAATCGATGAGCGACACGGACCGGTACATCCTGCTTCGCCACGAGCGGGTTCACCTGCGGCAGCGGGCGCGGATGGGGGACGTCGCGATGGCGTTCGTCTACCTGGTCCCTATCCTTCCGCTCGGGCTCGCCTGGGGGCGTGCGCGAATCGAGTGGGAGGCGTATGTGGAGACGATCCGTGCCACGGCGCAGGTGCACGGTCGCCCCGCCGCGGAGCGCCTGAGACCCGAGATCGTCCGCCGGTTTACGTCGGGCGATTACGGGTGGATGTGGCCCTTCCCGAGCGCCATCCATCGCTGGTTCGACGCCGCCCTGGCGGAGCTGCCGTCGGAATCGGGATCGGAAGCCGAGATCCCGCCCGCTTCCTGAAGTGCCTATGTCCCGGAATCTTTCGGCGAGCGGGGCCCCACGTGATATTTCCTGAGCCAGCATGTCGGTCGTAGGAATCGACCTCGGCACAACGAACACCGTCGTCGCGTGCGTCCGGAACGGGCGTGTGCACGTCCTGGCCGACGAGCAAGGGCGGCGGCTCCTTCCGAGCGTCGTCAGCTTCCACCCGAACGGCGAGATCCTCGTCGGCCACAACGCCAAGGCGCGGCGGGCCATCGACGCGAAGAACACGATCGCCAGCGTGAAGCGCCTCCTCGGGCGGACGTGGAACAGCCCGGAGCTCGAAAAGGCGCGCAAGCGCTTCGCGTTCGAGATGAAGGAGGGGCCGGGGCAAGGGCCGCTCGTCGTCGCGCGCGGCAAGGAGTACACGCTCCCGGAGATCGGCGCGTTCGTCTTGAAGCGGGCGCGCGAGCTCGCCGAGGCCGCGCTCGGAGAGCGCGTGGAGCGGGCGGTCATCACCGTCCCGGCCCACTTCAACGAGCTGCAGCGGGCGGCCACGAAGGTCGCAGGGCGCGTCGCGGGGCTCGAGGTCCTTCGCATCCTGAACGAGCCGACCGCCGCAGCGCTCGCATACGGGCTCGGCAAGGGGACCAAGGAGCGGATCGCGATCTATGACTTCGGCGGCGGCACCTTCGACGCGACCCTCCTCGATCTGAACGGAAACGTGTTCGAAGTGCTCGCCACCGCGGGCGATCCTTTCCTCGGCGGCGACGACATCGACGACGCGATCGCCGATCGGATGTGCGACGCGTTCCTCGTTCAGCACCGCTTCGATCCCCGCTCCGACCTGCAGGCGCTCGAGCGGCTGCGGCAGGCCGCCGAGAATGTGAAGATCGCGCTCACGTCGCAGGAGCAGACGCAGGCGCACCTGCGCGAGATCGCATTCGGCGTCGGAGGAGCGCACCTGGACCTCGTCTTTGGCCTGTCGCGCCCCGAGCTCGAGAAGATGACCGAGCCGCTGCTCGAGCGGACCTTCAAGGTGACCCAGGACGCGCTCGCCCTCGCGCGCCTCGCGCCGAGCGAGTTCGACCGGACGATCCTCGTGGGGGGGACGTCGCGCATGCCGCTCGTGCGGCGTCGCGTCGAGGCGTTCTTCGGAGCCGCGCCGCTCGACCGGATGAACCCCGACGAGGTCGTGGCGATCGGAGCCGCGATCCAGGCGGCGGCGCTCACGGACGCCTCGCGCCGGCGGAGCATCCCCCCTCCCCCGACGGGCTTCGCCGTGCCGCGCAAATCGGCGCCGTCGTTCGACGACCTGTCGCCTCAGCTCCCCCCCGCGCGCGGGCAGACGCAGTCGCAGATGCCGACGCTCGACGAGGAGGACGTCGCAACGCAGGCGATGCGGCGCGAGTCGGCCCCTCCGAGCTCGAAGCGCGTCCCGCCGTCGTCCGCGCCATCGACCGCTCGCGGCCTCGCCGCGCCTGCCGAGCCGCCGCAGACGGCGCGCACGGGGCCGCCGCAGACAGCGCGCGGTACCGCACCGCCGCTGCCGACCACCACGGCTCGGCTCACCCCAGGCCCTCCCCCCGCGTTTCCACGGCCGCCGACCCCCCCACCGATGGCGGTCCCGCTCGCCCAGCCGCTGCCACCCGCTCCCGCACCCGCTCCTCCTTCGAGCCGGATGCCGCGTCCGCCGACGCCGGCGTCCCCGTTCGCGAGCACGATCGCGAGCAGTACGGGCCACGAGAGACCCGGTTCCATCCCGGACGATCCGCGGAGCATGTCGCAGCCGTTCGGGACGATCGAAGAACCGCACTCGTTCATCGAGTCGCGCCCGATCACGCAGATCCCGCAGACGCCGCACATGATCCCGGCGACGCCCCCGCCGCCGCCGGGGGGGCCTCAGTACATGAGCCAGCCCCCCCGGGCCCCCGTGTTCACGGCGAGCATGCCGCCGCCGGTGCTGATCGACGTGACCCCGCGCGCGCTCGTCGTGGAAACCGCCGGCGGCTTCTGCGACACGGTCATCCCGCGAAACGCGCAGATCCCGTGCGAGCGGACCCGCGTATTCGCAACCGCGCACGACGGACAGCAGATCGTCCGCGTGCGTGTCGCGCAAGGCGAGGACCCTGCCTTCCACACGAACACGTTCCTGGGCGAGGTCGAGCTCGGCGGGATCCGCGCCGCGTCGCGAGGGGAAGTCAGCGTATCGGTCACGTTCGAGCTCGACGCCGACGGCACGCTGCGGGTTCGCGCGTCCGACACGGCGACGGGGCGGCAGGCGACAGCGCAGCTCCACCTGCAAGGGATCGCCGGCGAGTCGGAGATCACGTCGATGCGACGGCGGATGGAGCAGTCGGGCTCCATCACCGCGGGATAGACGGGCAAGGGGGCAAGGGCAATGGATCGCCAGGCCATCCGCGAGTGGCTCCGCGTCCTCGACGACCTCACGTACTACGTCCTCCTCGGCGCCCCGAACGACGCGAGCGCCGACGAGCTCAAGCTCGCCTTTCACGCCTTCGCTGACACGTTCCACCCCGACGGCCAGACCGGCCGCCCCGCCGACGAGCGGGACGCGATCGGGCGCATCTTCCGACGCGGGACGGAGGCGTACCGCGTGCTCTCCGATCCCCTGCTCCGCGCGGGCTACGACGCTTCCCTCGCCGAGGGGGTCGCCCCGTCGGTCGCTTCGCGCCGTTCCTCTCTCCCGCCGGCGCAAGAGCGGGTCCACCGAGCGCCGAAGCGGCTCGAGGACACGATCCGCTCGCCGAACGCGCGCCCGTTCGCGCGGAGCGCCGAGGAGCTCGCGAAGAAAGGCGACTTCAAGCAGGCGAAGATCCAGCTGACCATGGCGCGGCACTACGAGCCGAACAACGAGGCCCTGGAGCAGTTCCTGAAAGAGCTCGAGGCGAAGGCGCGCGCGAAGTGACGGGCCTTCTGATCCACGGGCACCGCGGCGCTTGTAACGCGACAGGACGGCGCCGGTGACCTAGCCTCGGGCGCCATGAGAACGCGCGCCGCCGTCGCCTACGAAGCTGGAAAGCCGCTGGTCGTCGAAGACGTGGAGCTCGAAGGGCCCAGGGCCGGAGAGGTCCTCGTCGAGATCGCCGCCACCGGTGTCTGTCACACAGACGAGTTCACCCGCTCGGGCGGGGACCCCGAGGGGCTCTTCCCGGTCATCTTCGGCCACGAAGGGGCCGGCGTGATCGCCGACGTCGGCCCGGGGGTGACCAGCGTGAAGAAGGGCGACCACGTCATCCCGCTCTACACGCCGGAGTGCCGCGCGTGCAAATCGTGCCTGAGCCGCAAGACGAATCTGTGCACGGCGATCCGCGCGACGCAGGGCAAAGGGGTGATGCCCGACGGCACGAGCCGATTCTCGATCGGCAAGACGAAGCTCCACCACTACATGGGCTGCTCGACCTTCGCGCACCACACCGTGCTCCCGGAGATCGCCGTCGCGAAGGTTCGCCCGGACGCCCCCTTCGACAAGATCTGTTACGTCGGCTGCGGCGTCACGACCGGGATCGGCGCCGTCCTGTACACGGCGAAGGTCGAGCCGGGGGCGAACGTCGTCGTCTTCGGCCTCGGGGGGATCGGGCTCAACGTCGTGCAAGGCGCACGAATCGCCGGGGCAGACCGGATCATCGGCGTGGACGTGAACCCGGCGCGCGAGGCGATCGCCCGCAAGTTCGGGATGACGGACTTCGTGAACCCGAGCCAGCTGAAGGACGACCTGGTGGGGCACCTCGTCGAGCTGACCAAGGGGGGGGCCGACTACAGCTTCGAGTGCGTCGGCAACGTGAAGCTGATGCGCCAGGCGCTCGAGTGCTGTCACCGCGGGTGGGGGGTGAGCGTGATCATCGGCGTGGCCGGTGCCGGCCAGGAGATCGCGACGCGCCCCTTCCAGCTCGTGACGGGGCGCGTGTGGAAAGGGTCCGCGTTCGGCGGCGCGAGGGGGCGGACCGACGTGCCGAAGATCGTCGATTGGTACATGGAGAAGAAGATCGACATCGACAGCCTCATCACGCACAAGCTCCCCCTCGCGCGGATCAACGAGGCGTTCGACCTGATGCATGCGGGGGCGTCGATCCGGACGGTGGTCGAATTCGGCGCTACCGGAGCCTCGTAGCCGCCAAGACGTTACGGAAGATCCGCGCGTGTTGAGGTATGCGATCTCGCGTGCACGACTTCCCCGAGAGCTTCCGCTTCGGCACGGCCACCAGCGCCACCCAGGTCGAGGGGCACTGCACGACGATCGACTGGTACCGGTTCGCAAAGAACGGCCGCGTGAAGAACGGCGACACGATCGACGTCGCGTGCGACTCCTGGAACCGATTTCGCGACGACGTCGCCCTGCAGCGCGCAATGGGGCTGAACGCGGCGAGGCTCTCCGTCGAGTGGGGACGCATCGAGCCGCGCCCCGGAGCGTTCGACGCGGCGGCGCTCGATCACTACCGGACGATCCTCGGCGCCCACGTCGACGCCGGCATTCGCCCGATGGTAACGCTCCACCACTTCGCCCTCCCCCAGTGGATGGCCGATCGCGGTGGGCTCCTCGCGCACGATCTCCCTGCCCGGCTGGCGCGCTTCGCCGTCGAAACGGTACGCGCGCTCGGCGACCTTTGCCGCGAGTGGATCACGATCAACGAGCCGAACGTCCTCGCGGCGCACGCCTACCTCCTGGGCGCGTGGCCCCCGGCCCAGCGCGACCCACGGAAGGCCGCGGTCGCACACCATCGCCTCCTCGAGGCGCACGTCGCGATGTACCGCGCGCTCCACGACGCCGACGCGCGCGGCGATCTCGCGCTCGGCGTCGCGCACCACCTCCGCGTCGCCCAACCGAAGGACCCGGACCGCCTGGCCGATCGCGCCGCCGCGCGCGTCTTCGCCCGCGTCTTCAACGACGCCTTCGCCCACGCCGTCTGCACCGGCACCCTCCTCGGTCCCTTCGATCCGCTCCTCGCCCGCGCCGGCGCCTTCCGCCCGAGCGAAGCCAAGGGGACGCAAGACTTCCTCGGCGTGAACTACTACAGCCGCGATCTGGTCAGCTTCGATCCGCGGAGCGTGGGCGAGCTCTTCATCCGCCGCGGCATCGCGCCCGGGGCGGAGACGAACGATCTCGGCTGGGAGATCTACCCGGAGGGGCTCGGGATCGTCCTGCGCGAGTGGTCGCGCCGGAGCGGCGGGCTCCCCGTGTACATCACGGAGAACGGCGTCGCGGACGCGCGCGACGTGCTCCGGCCGCGTTTCCTCGTGAGTCATCTGAGGGAGGTGGCGCGCGCGATGGCGCACGGCGTCGACGTGCGCGGGTACTACCACTGGTCGCTCCTCGACAACTTCGAGTGGGCCGAAGGGTACGGCCCGCGGTTCGGGCTGGTCGAGGTCGATTACGCCACGCAGGCTCGCCGGCTGCGCGCGAGCGGGGAGCTTTACGGGAGGATCGCCCGCGCGCGCCGCATCGAGGAGGGCCCCCCCGCGCCCCGTCCTCAGCCGCGCCCCTGACGCGCGGGTCAGCGGCGGGTCGCCTCCGCACGAGCCGCCGGGTCCTGGCGGTAGAAGAGCGCGAGCTGCTCGTACAGCTCGGGGTGCCGGCGTTTGAGCTGCAGGGGTTTCTCGAAGAAGACCTCCGTGACCACGGCGAAGAACTCCGCAGGGTTCGTCGCGCCGTACGCATCGATGTCGCTCCGCCGATGCTTGTCGACGTCGTCGACGAGCTGCGCGAACTCCCCCCCGAGGACGCGCGCCCACGCGGTGTACATCGCCCGCTTTCCCAGGACGGGCGCGCCGTCCGCGGCCCCGTCTTCCTGGTCGAGCTGGTGCGCGAACTCGTGGAGCGTCACGTTGTGGCCGTCGTGCACGTCGGTCGCACCGTGACGAACGGCGTCCCACGCGAGGACGACCACGTCACGCGCCGATTGACCGAGGCGCGCTTGCTCGTCGGCGACTTCGACCCCCCCCGCGAGTCCCTTCCGCGTCTTCGCCACGTACGCGTGCGGGTACACGAGGATCACCTCGAGCTCCGGGAAGTAGCCGGTCTCGCGATGGAGCAAGAGCATGCATGCCTGCGCCGCGATCGTGACGCGGATCTCGTCGGTGATCTCGAGCCCGCCGCACCCTTCGAATTTCTTCTCCGCGAGGAACACTTGCATGTGCCCCTCGAGCTCGGCGCGATCCTCGTCGGACAGCGTGGCGACGTACGGCACGTTCGCCGCGACCATCGCCCGCCACGCCTCCGGAAACGGCTGCGCGCGGAGCGCTGCCCGACGGCGCGATTTGAACAGATCGAACATGCGGTGGAATGGTAACCCGCCCTACGATGGCCGGGTCATGGCCAAGGTCGCCCCCTTCCACGAATTCGCGCCGATCGCGCTCGCCCCGCGCGAGGGGGTCTTCGTCCTCACCGGGGCCGGGGTCAGCGCGGAGAGCGGCATACGGACGTTTCGCGACGCGAACGGGATGTGGGAGGAGTATCGCTTCGAGGAGGTCGCTTCCCCGGAGGGGTGGGCCCGCGACGCGGAGCTCGTCTGGCGCTTCTATTCGGAGCGACGCGCGCAAGCCGCCGGATGCGCCCCGAACGCCGCCCACCTCGCCCTAGCGCGGCTCGAGCGGTCGCTCGGCGCGCGCCTCTTTCTTTGCACGCAGAACGTCGACCCGCTCCATGAGCGGGCCGGGTCGGCGCACGCCGTTCACATGCACGGGGAGCTCTTCCGGAGCCGGTGCGAGTCCTGCGATGCGCCCGACTTCGTCGACGACCGCACGTACTTCTCCGCCGCCGCGATCCCTCGCTGCGCGTGCGGAGCGCGGGTCCGCCCGCACATCGTCTGGTTCGGCGAGGTCCCGTTCTTCCTCGACGAGATCGCGACGGCGCTCGATCGGTGCGACGTCTTCGTGACGATCGGGAGCTCGGGCGTCGTGTACCCAGCGGCGGGGTTCGTGCGGCAGGTACGGCGTCGGCCAGGGGTTCGGGCTGTCTATGTCGGACCCGAGGAGCCCGAGAATGCCGAGGCGTTCGACGAGTGCCGCCTGGGGAAAGCGGGGGACGTCGTACCGAGCCTCTTCGCGGTCTGAGGACACGCCGCTACTCTGCCGCCCCATGAGAGCGATGAGCAAGACGACGTGGCGTGCAGCCAGGGCGCCAGGGGCAGTGATTGCGTTGATCCTCGCGAGCGCGGGCGCCGTCGCGTGTGGAGCCCCCCCGCCGCCTCAGACCCCTACCGCCACCCCGGCCGTGGTGGCCGATCGGGGCGTCGCGGTGGTGGCGATCGGGCGCGAGCTCGACGACTTCCACGACGCCGCGGCGCACGCCGACGAGGCGCGCTACTTCGCCCACCTCGCCGACGACGCCGTCTTCCTCGGCACCGACGCCACCGAGCGCTGGGACGTCGCGGCGTTCCGGACCTTTGCCCATCCGTACTTCGCCAAGGGGAAGGCGTGGTCCTTTCACGCCACCCGCCGCGCGATCACGGTCTCCGAGGACGGACACTTCGCCTACTTCGATGAAGACCTCGCGACCGAAGACCTCGGACCCGCGCGGGGCTCCGGGGTGCTCGCTCTGCACGGCGGCGCGTGGAAGATCGCGCAGTACAACCTCGCCGTCGTCGTCCCGAACGAACGATTCGCCGAGCTGCGCGCGCTCCTCAGTCACCCCGCCCCTCCCAAGGTCGAGCCGTTCGAGGCGCGCAACAAGGCGGCCTACCAGCGCGCGACCGAAGCGGCTGCGCGCGGCGATCTCGCGGCGGGCGAGCGAGAGCTGTCGGCGCTCGTCGACGAGGCGCTCGCGCGCGAAGGGGACGACGCGGCCTTCTGGCTCCACAACGAGCTCACCTGGCTGCGCTGGGGCGAAGGGGATCTCGTCGGAGCGCTCGGCGAGGTCGACGGCGCGAAGAGCGCGCTCCTTCGCGCGCGCCTCCCCGAAAAAGACAGCGCGAGGATCGGGCTGCACGAGAAATGGGACAGGGCGTATCTCCTGCTCGAGCTCGCGGGGGAGGCCCCTCCCACGCTCCGGGCGAAGGCGCTCGCCGCGGCGAACGAGGCGCGCGCGGCGTACGAGAAAGCCGCCGCCCCTCTCGACGACCACGACGGGATGGCCGTTCTGGCCGCCTTTTTCGCGACGCGCGGGGGGGATGCGAGAGGGGCGCTGGCCGCCGCGAAGAAGGTGGACGCGGAGAAGGACGGGGACCTGCAAGACATCTACGTCCTCGCGCTCGCGTACGAGGCCGGAGGCGATCACGCGCGTGCGGAGGCGCTCCGGAGCAAAATTCGAGACGCGAAGGAGTACTTGATGAAGCCGCTGATCGTGAAGCAGATGGAGGCCGACCGCGCCCACACGCACCCGCAAGCGCAACGGAAAGCGACGCCATGAGGCGTTCCGCCTACGGCACGGTAGGACGACGCTCCCGCTGGCTCGCGTAGTAGACGGCGTCCACCGGAGGGCCGCCGTCGGGATAGTCCCCCCCCTTGCGCGCGAAGGCCGGGCGAGGCTTCGAGTCGATGTAGGCCGCGATGTTCTGCGCGTCGGCGTCGCTCACCGTGCCGCCGGCTCCGAGCGGCATCGCCCAGCGTATGAAGCCCGCGAGCGTGTAGATGCGCGCCACACCCGCGCCGTCGTTGAACGAGCGCGGTCCCCAGAGCGGTGGCGGCGCGAGAGCAACCCCCTGCGCCGACAACAGCGTGCTCCCCGTGCTCGCGCCGTTTACTCCTCCGTCCGGAATGAGCCCCTGCCCGTCGAGCCCATGGCATGTCGCGCACCGGGCCGCGTAAAGGCGCCCCCCTTCGTCGACGCGAAGCTCGGCGATCGGAACCCGCCTCGACTCGTCGATCTTGTTCCGGTGGCGCCACGGCGGGTCCACCCCTCGCGGCTCGTCCGCCGCGAGCCAGCGCACGTACGCGGTCACCGCCTCTAGCGCGTCGCTCCCCGCAGGCGGGGCCACGCCGTTCTCGCTTCGCTCGAAGCACCCCTGGACCCGCTCCTCGATCGACAGGAGTCGGTCCGCTCGCGGTTGGAACGAGGGGTACACCGCCTCGGCGCCCAGGAGCGGAAACGCTCCTTCCTTTTCGCCCATCTCGAGGTGGCAATTGCGACACGACAGGTCGTTCCCCACGAAGGCGGGGGCGCCACGCTTCGTGTCGGCGAAGATCCTTGCCCCGAGACGGATGCGGTCCGCCTCGACAGGGTCGGTCGGGAGGTCGCGATCGAGGCTGCGCACGCGGAATGCTGGCGCGTGCCGCTCGGAACGGCTTGCGAGCGCATAGAACTGCGAGAAGACGAGCGGGGGGAGATCGGTCGCGCGGATGTTGCCGAGGAGCCCCGCCCCGACCCCGCTCGGTGGCGCGTTGGCCAGGTATGCGCGGACGATGTCGTGGTTGGTCAGGTCGAGGCGTTGCACGTCGGCGACGCCGTGCATGCGGCAGACGACGTCGTCGGGATCCCCCTCGCGCTCGCACGCGCCGATCGTGTACGTGCGCGCGTCGTCGAGCGGCGCGCCCCCGACCCGGATCTGGTCGACGCGATGCCCGTTCGCCCCCCCGGCGCGGAACGTGACCGACATCCCGTTCACCCGCGGCAACCATCCGCCGAAGAGGCGCCGCGGATCGTCGGCGAAGACGTGGTCGAGCTCCGACTCCCAGAACGCACGGAGCTGCTTGCCGGTCACCTTCCCCATCTTCACGTGGGCGACGACGGGATACAGGTTCCATAGGTCCCCCTCGGTGATCGGACCGGGGGCGATCGGAGTGCCGAAGCGGAAGCCGTTCGACAGGGCGACGTCGACGTGCGTCGCCTCCTTCACGGCCGCCGTAAGCATGTCGTCGGCGGTGCTCTCGACGATCCCGTACCGCTCGAGCGGCACCGCCGCGCGGCCGATCGGCTTCGACAAGCGCTCGCGGTACGGGGCGAGCGCAGCATCGACCGCAGCCTTAACGTCGGACGCTTCGGGGGTCTCGGCGGAGACGGGGATCAACCGCCACGTGAAGCGCGGGCGCTCCCCCGCCACGAGCTGCACGTCGAGTCGCCCCAGGAAAGACCCGAAGCTCCCCGGCTCGACGACGAGGACGCCGTTCTTCTCGATGGGCTTCTCGACGCGCTCGTGCGAGTCGGCGGAGAGAACGACGTCGACGCGACTCCCACGCTCCGCAAGGTGTTCCGCGAGCGCCACGCTCCTCCCGAGCCCCACGTGGGTGATGAGCACGACCACGTCCGCCCGATCGTGGTCACGGAGAGCGGCGATCGCGGGGGGGAGCGTCTCCTCGCCGAGGTAGCGCAGCCCCTTCGAGTACGCGGGCGACTGGCGGATCGGCACGTCCGGATCGGTGAACCCCACGAGTCCTACGCGGATGCCGCCGACCTCACGGACCGCGGTCGGAGCGAAGACGAGCTTTCCCGTCGCCTCGTCGACGACGTTGGTGGCGAGCCACGGGTACCCGCTCGCCGCCGCGAGCTCCTTCATGCGCGCCGCCCCGTAGATGACCTCCCAGTTGCCGGGTATGGCGAAATCGACCCCGAGCGCTCGCTGCGGACCGAGCACGGCCTCGCCGCGCGACCACGCCGCGGCGCCCCCCCCCTGGAACGTGTCCCCGCCGTCGAGGAGGAGCGCCCGTCCGCCGACCTCGCTTCGGATGGCGCGCGCCAAGCTTGCGAGGCGGGCATATCCCCCTGCGGTCGCAGTCTTCGGCTCACCGTCGTTCCACAACAGCTCGGGATGCGTCTCGAGCTGCGCGTGCGCGTCGGCGAAGAAGAGAAGAGTCGCTTGCCGCGGCGCCTGAGCCTTGTGGCACCCGAGCCCGAAGAGCGCGAGCGCGAACGCGAGGATGAGGACGCTAGGACGGCAGCGGCGACCCATAGGCGGCGAAGCAGCAAAGCAGCCCCCCCCGCGAGGCGTCAATGTCGCCGGACGCGATCACTTTCCACGCAACATCCCCGAGCCCCTGACCGATGGGTCCTTTAGGAGCCCCCTTCCCCGCTCCCGCCAGAGGCCCCGTGATCCCCTTTCGCATCCGCCACCGCATCTTCCGCGTGTCGCTTCTCCCCCTCGCCCCGTTCGCGTTCGTTCTCTTTGCCTCAGCCGCCAACGCGCAACCCACTTACCGGTGGGACGACATCCCCCCCCTCCCCGACGCCCCCGCCCCCGCTCCTCCGGAGCCCCCGTACGCCCACTTCGGGGCACAGGGCCAGGTCGTCCTCGACAGCGCCACCGACGTCGGAGTCTCTTCGACCCAGTTCGACGCGAGCGCTGCTTCGCTCTTCTCCGCCGCCTTCAGCCCCTCGATCAGCTACTTCGTTCGGCGAAACTTCTCGATCGGGCTGAACGCCGGAGTCAGCTACGCCGACACCAAGGGATACAGCGCCGACGGCAGTCTCGTCGAAACGAAGAGCACGTCCATCTACGCAGGCCCTCGGTTCGGTCTGAACGTCCCGCTCGGCCAAGCCGCCTCCTGGTGGCTGACGGCATCGCTGGGGATCGAGTCGAACCAGACGACCGAGAGTCTCGTGAGCGGGAGCACGGTCTCCACGTCGAGCAGCTCCGGCGCCGCGGCGACGAACCAAGTCGGTCCGTGGGTGGACCTCTACTTTCCGCTACTCCTGCATCCCGCTCCGCACTTCTTCATGGGGGCCGGCCCCTACCTCTTTCACGACTTCGGCGCCGTCCAGGGGGCGACGAACGGGAGCGACCAGCGGACCACGGTGGGAGCGAGCTTCGTCGTCGGCGGGTACTGGGGGGGGACGCCGGAGCCCGAGACGACTCCCGCTCCGGCCCCCTCCGTTGCCCCGACGGCGTCCGCGCCTCTTCAACGCTTCGGCGAACGGGGAGAGGTCCTCCTCTCGAGCGAGCTCGTCGCGAACGTGTCCTCGACGACGTACGCGGGGACGAGCGCGTCGGCCAGCTCCGGCTCGTTCGCGGTCGGCGCCGACTACTTCTTCGTGGACCACGTCTCCATGGGGGCTGCCGTCAACGCCGGGTGGAGCAACTCGACCGTGCCCGACGCGAGCTCGAACCCCGTCACCGACAGCTCGACTTCGTACGGCATCTCCTTCCGCGTGGGGGTCGAGATTCCGCTGGCCAATGCCCTCTCGCTCTACCCGCGCGCGACGATCGGCGTCGAGAACGGCAGCGCCGACGAGCAGTCGAGCACCGGTCAGGATGCCTACTCCTTCTCGGAGGTCTGGGCCTCGGGCTACCTCCCGCTCATCGTGCGCGTCGCTCCGCACCTCTTTGCGGGCTTCGGTCCGTCGGCGACCCGCGACCTGTCGAACACGCTCACGTTCCCCCAAGGCCAGCAGGTCTCGAACCCGGGGACGAGCCTGGGGGCCGGCTTCATCGTCGGCGGATGGCTGTGATTGCCGAATCCCCCCCGCCGTCCTAGCGTGTCTCCCGATGGCCACGCGCGCCCTCCCCGCCCCTGCCCGCCAGGGCCCCCTCGACTACGGCTTCTACGGCTTGGTCCTCGTGACCGCCGCGCTCTACCTCTTCCTCATCCACTACGTCTTTCTCACCGTCCCCGAGGAAAAGACGATGGGGATTGTGCAGAAGATCTTCTACTTCCACGTCCCCAGCGGCTACGCGATGTACCTCGGCGCGACGGCGTGCCTCGTCGGCTCCGTCGGCTACCTGATGAAGCCGAGCGACACGTGGGACGCATTGGGGCGCGCCGGGGCGGAAGCCGCGGTCGTCTTTGGTGCGATCCTCCTGACGACAGGCCCCCTCTGGGCGGCGAAGGCCTGGGGCTACTACTGGACGTGGGACCCGCGCCTGACGACGTCGCTCCTCAGCTTCCTCGTCTACGTCGCCTACCTCGTCCTGCGCGCCTTCGCGGGCGACGGCGAAGGCGAGCGGAAATTCTCCGCAGCGCTCGGCATCCTGGGCGCCGCCAACCTGCCGATCATCCACTTCAGCGTGAAGAAATGGAGCGGGCAGCACCCGCAGGTCATCACGGGCAACGGGGGGGGGCTCGGTGACCCCCGGATGTACACCGCTCTCGGCGTGAGCTTCCTCACGTTCACCCTCTTCGCCGCCGCCCTCATCTGGGCGCGCACGCGCGTCGGTGTCGCGGAGAGCCGCCTCGCACGAGCGGAAGAAGACGCGATCGATCTCGGCCTCGACGATCGGAACGAAGGATGATGCGAAACGACCAAGCCACGGCTCCCGCCACCTCAGCGTCTCCGGAGAAGACCCCGGAGGACCGCTCGACGACGTTCCAGCCCGTCGAGAGGGGGACCGAGCAGCACAGCGGGTCGACGCTCCTCATCGAGGCGTACGCCGTCCTGTGGGTCATCCTCATGGGGTGGCTCTTCTTCCAGTGGCGCCGGCAGGCCTCCCTCAATGCACGGCTCGACGGCCTCGAGCAGGCGATCGATCGCGCCGCGGCGAAAGCCGAAAAGAAGTAAACGGGGGCGCAGCGAATCCCATGGGGACGCCCGGGCCCGAACATCTCATCTTCATCCCGGGGGTCCTGATGATCGGGATCGTCCTCGGCTACATCCTCGGCACACGCTCCGCCCGAGACCAGATCGACCGCAGGCGAAAGCGCAACCGCGAGTAGCGCGTACGAGCATCGCAAGCACACGTCAGCAACAGAGGCAGCCATGATCGACTTCGAAACGACCGAAGAGCAACGAGCCCTGATCGAGACCGCCCGCCGCTTCGCCAAGGAGCGCATCATCCCGATCGCGAAGGAGTGCGACCGCGAGTCGCGCTTCCCGCGCGAGGTCTTCGAGGAGGCGTGGAAGATCGGACTTGTGAACCCGACGCTCCCGAGCGAGTACGGCGGCGCGGGGCTCAGCGATCTCGACTCGACGTTCATCACCGAGGAGCTCGCGTACGGCTGCAGCGGCATCCAGACGAGCATGACCGCAAATACGCTCGGTATGACGCCGATCAAGCTCGCGGGCTCCGCCGAGCAGAAGAAGAAGTACTTGGGCTGGCTCGCGAGCGAGCCCATCTTCGCGAGCTACGCGACCACCGAGCCCGGCGCGGGGAGCGACGTCGCCGGGCTGCAGACGCGCGCCACGAAAGACGGCGCCGGCGGGTACGTCCTCAACGGGCAGAAGGCCTGGATCACCAACGCGAACCTCGCCTCCTTCATAACAATCTTCGCCACGGAGGACCCGGCCCTTCGCCACAAGGGGATCGGCGCCTTCATCGTCCACAAGGACGCCAAAGGGGTGAAAGTCGGCAAGCACGAGGACAAGCTCGGCCAGCGCGCGAGCGACACCGCGGTCGTCATGCTCGAGGACGTGAAGGTCCCCGCGGCCCAGGTCCTCTCCCCCCCCGGGCAGGGCTTCAAGGTGGCGATGGAGACGTTCAACCAGACCCGCCCCGACATCGGCGCGATCGCCACGGGCCTCATGCGGCGGTGTCTCGACGAGTGCGTCGCCTATGCCAAGGAGCGAAAGACGTTCGGCGTCCCGATCGGCCAGCACCAGCTCGTCCAGGCGATGATCGCAGAGATGGCGATCCGGATCGAAGCGACGAGCCTCCTCGTACGCAAGGCCGCGTGGAACCTCGACAAGGGGATCCGCAACCCGATCGTGTCGTCGTACGCGAAGGCGTTCGGGGCCGACTCGGCGATGCAGACCGCGGTCGACGCCGTGCAGATCTTCGGCGGGAACGGGTACGTGAAGGAATACCCCGTCGAAAAACTCATGCGCGACGCGAAGATTCTTCAGATCTACGAGGGGACGAGCCAGATCCAGCGACTCGTCATCGCGAAGAGCGTCCTCGGCGCGTGACGGGGTTGGCCGTGGTGGGCGAGCGTGCCACCCTCGCGCTCGCGTGCGCGCTCACGGCGTGCGCGAGCGGCACGCGCGACATCGTGCCCGAGACCCACGACGTGCAAGTGACGGAGCCCGGAGCGCAAGGGGCGTACGCCTACGTCGCTCGCCGCCCGCTTGGCTTCGTCGCGCTCGCGAGAGAATCGGGGCTCGGACCCGAGCTGGCAAAGCGCGCGACGGACCACCTCGCCGACGCGCTCGATGCGTGCGCGACGAACCTCGCGGCCAAAGGGAAGCTCGTCGAAGGGACGATCCGGATCGACGCTTCGATCACGCGCGATGGCTCGGTCGTCGTGTCGCACATGACCGTCTCGCCGGGCGACGACGTGGCGGCGAACGCCCTCCTCTGCGTGATGGCGCCGCTCAAGCTGACCAACTTCCCCGCGACCGCAGACAGCGCGGCGCGGGGCCTCGGGATCGACGCGAGCTGGGGGCCGCAGCAGGCGGCCCCGCCACGCCCGTGACCGTCTAAGGTCCGCTCGGATACCCGCTCGGCAGCGGCAGCACGAGCGACACGGGGGCGACCGCCGCCGCGATCGCCGAATACGGCGGCGTGACCGCCGAGTCTTGGTGAACGTAGAGGAGCGACCCCTCGCTCCACTCGAAGAGCGCAGGCCCCCCCTCGTGCTTGCCGACCGCGTAGACCGGGCTCCCGTTCCGCGTGAGAGGCCCCGAGTCTCCATAGCGCGCCGCGAAGCCGATGCTGCTCGAGCGTGCGCCGGGGCCCGGAGGCGCCGCGTACCCAGTGTAGAGCACGCGCACCTGCGTCTTCCCTGCCGGATCGAGACGGGGGAGCAGGCATGGATCGGCGACCTGCCCGGTATCGAACGGCGCTTCCCCCGCGTCGATCGCGGCGGCGGAAGCCGGCGGCGAGGGCCAGAAGACCGGGTCCAGCTCGGGAGTCGATGCGTCGCCGTCGGAGCGCGTCCAGGTCATCCCGTCGCTGCTCGTCGCCTCACCGATCGCCACGCCCGCCGCATAGAGCATGTGCCAGCTCCCGTCGGGGAAGATGGCGACGCTCGGCTCGCCCGGCACCGTCGTCTCCCAGTGCGCGGCTGGATCCGGCGCGAGCACCGGCGTCGGCGTCTTCTGAAACGTCACCCCATCGGGGGAGACCGCGACGCCAATGCCACCCGCGGCTGCATAGTACATGTAGACGCTGGTGCCATTGCGCAGCACCGTCGGGGAGTGAACGCTCCCCCCCTCCCACGGCTCGCTCTCATCGAGAACGAGCTCGGGAACGGTCCCCACATCGAGCGAGGTCCCGTAGAAGGAGACCCCGTCGTCCGCACGCGTGCGGACGATCGCCCCGTGTGACGTGCCGTTCGTGGTCATGGTGGCATCGACGTACATCGCCAGCTGCATGCTCGCCGGGTTCGTCTCGTCGAGCGCAAGGACGGCGGGCTCCTCGTACGGGGCGATGCTGAGCCCGTCGAGGACGTACGGGGCGATGCCGGGCACCTCCTTCGTACCGAGCTTCCGGAACGGTCCGACGTCGGACGTCGGCAGGTTCTGCCCCTCGATCGTCTGCGTCCCGAGCGTCGCGCACGCCGCGGAGAGCGAGATCACGAGAACGATGGGGAAGGAGCCGCGCGTCCGCATCTAGAACCCCATCGTGAGCGTCGCGCCCACGTTCCACATCGTCCCCCCCGCGGTGTACTCGCCGACGAGATCCGCGGGGCTCGACTTCACGGTGGTCGACGTGGGCAGATCGCTGAACTGCACGTGCCCGTCGAGACGCATATCGCGCGGAAGCTCCGCCAGGAGATCTCTCGCGCGAATCCCGAGGCCGAAAGAGATCGCGTGGCGATCGCGATCGACATAGTTCGTCTGCGCGGTCTGCGGCGGAATCGGCGTCTTGTCGTACTCGTAACCGGCGCGAACGAACGCCTCGCACTTCGGCGTCGACAGCGCGCGCACCTCGAGCCCCAGGTGCGGGACGATCGTGTCCTGCATCCGGATCGGAATCACCACCGTAGGAGCGGGGGTCGTCGGCGGCGTGATGCTCGCGGGCCACCCCCCTGCCGGAGGGGGAATGTTGAGCGCCACCTGCACGTCGGCGACGGGCGGGATGTACGCGCTCCAGTTCACCCAGGTGAGGTCCAGGTCGGCGCGGAGCGCGGGGGTGAGCTTCCACGATCCCCCCAGCACGACCTGCTGCGGCAGGAAGCTGTTCACGCTGTCAGTCTGCAGATCGTAGACCGCGGTCGTGAGGCCGGAGATGTTCCCGCGGATGTTCGCCTTGAGATCGAGGTCGAGCGCGAACTGCCCCCGGTACACGAGCGCGAGCGCCACGGCGTCGCTCAGCGCCACCCGCACCCCCGCCTGCGGGTAGCGCACGGCGGTCAGATCCGCGGCGACCGAGCTCCGGAGCTGCGACGTGTCCGACTCGAAGATGTTCACCTGCCCGCCGATGCCGAGCGTCGCGCTGGTCGACGCGCTGAACGACGCGCCGCCGCCGATCTGGAGCCACGGCCACGGGCTGATCGCGAGGTTGGCC
>JBKQKP010000019.1:0-14527 GCA_052147435.1 Polyangiaceae bacterium
TCGCACGATGAAGTGCGACCCCACGCTCCGGCACGTGCCGGTCCTCCTCTTCACGGCGCCGGGCCGCCCCTCGCAGATCGCCGAAGCGCTGGACGCGGGCGCGGACGACGTCATCCCGAAGTCGCTCGACTCCGTGCGTCTGCTCGAGCGGATCGCGAAGGTCGTCTCGTAGGCCCGGCGCGCGCGCCTCGCGAATCGCCCCCGCTTCAGCGACTCCAGCGATCGCGCAGGTAGGGGAGCAGCGTCTCGTTCATCCCCCAGATGTGATCGATGTGATCCTTCACGCCCGTGCCGAGGAACCCCTTCACGTGGAAGTTGCCGCGGTGGCTCTCGTAGATCTCGAGCATGCCGCGCGGGCCGTCCGAGACCATCGGCTCTTTCGCGACGCCGACGAGCTTCAGGAGCTCGCCGATCGTCTCGGTCGTGTTCGGGTAGCCGGTCGTCGCGATCGACGAGTGGGTGAGCGCGAAGAGCTTGTCCCCCTTGATCGCCTGCTCCGCGACCTTTACGTACTTTGCGAGGGGGCCGTCGTCGACCACATGGCGGCGCTCGTCGGTGTAATCCGAGTGGAGTCCGTCGGCGAGGAGGACCGCGTCGATGCGCTTCGCGTTCGACGGGACCCTCAGGATCGCGCTCACCGAGCCGTACCCCGCGCTCCACGCCGAGAGCGCGATCCGGCCGAGGTGCGCGCCGTCGGTGCGACCGCTCTTCGCGATCGCCTTCTCGAGGACCTTCAACAGCTGCGGGAACGACCACGGGTTCTTGAACGCGTCCTCGTACGCCCCCGAGCCGATACCGAGGTTGATGCTCGCGACGATCGCGTTCACGCGCGAGCGCTCGACGTTCGACTCCTGCGCGGCGGACAGGCCGTGGAAGTGGACGATGAGATCGTAGGCGCCGTCCTCGGGGTGGAAGAACGTCGGGATGTAGAGGTCCGTGCGGCCGAAATGCGCGCGGTACGGCGCGCTCGCGAGCTTGTCGATGTCGGAGCCGTCGACCTGGAGCTCGTGGACGATCCGCGCCTTCACGGGGCTCAGCTCCGCGCGGTGAGCCGCGCCGAGCGAGGAGGACGTGAGCGTCGCCATCAGCGAGACGACCAGCCCCCCCATCATTCGCGATCCGAGCCCTAGACTCATTCCGCCGTACTGCCTCTCCTGAGTGGGGGGAGTGTGGTGGGTGGAGATGCCACCGCCGGTCCCGAGACGGACGCCCGGCCAAGGCTCGACATACAAGCCCCGGGCCGAAAGGAAAGCATGCACCGCCAGGTGGGCATCTGCCCAGAAACAGGCGAAAAAGGCCCAAGGAAGCGCAGAAGCGCGCCCATGCCGAAGCGCGCCGTCCTGAGCCCGGGGTGCCGCACCTGCGGCCTGAGGGCAGCAGGTGGGGGGGAACGTCCCCTTTGCCGAAGGGGCGCAAGACTCCACGGAAACGCTCCGGTGGTGACCGGTTTCCCCGGCGGGCACCCAGCTTGCGAGGGGGGTGGATCATGGCCGCCGTGGCAGAGCGCGAGCAGAGCGAGCACGAGTTCGTCGGGCAGGTCTTCAGCAAGGCCTCGCCGATCCTCACGTGGCGCCCCGTGAAGGTGCAGCGGATTACGCTGTCGCCACCTGCGCCGGACGGCGCGAGCGATGCATCGATGGTGCGCGTGTCGAGGGCGCCGACGAAACGAATGGTCGCGTGGCCCGTCGTGAGGAGCATCGGCGGGCGCGCGGGACGGGCGCGGCTCGTGCGGCTCGGCGAGCGCGGACGCGCGGTCCGAGCGCTGCTTGTCCTCGTGTCCCTGTCGCTTCTTTGCGGGACCGTGCTCGCCGCGTGCATCTATTTCACGCTCGGCGAGGGGAGCGTCGCGACCGTGTGGCACCCGAAGACCCCTTCGACCCGGGCGGCCGTGCTGCACGTGGCGAAGGTGAGCACCGACGTCCTCGCGTCCGCGCCGGTCGCGCCTATCGCCGTCGCGACGCCCGCCGCGGCGCCGCTCCGCCCCGTGGCCCCCGCGCCCCCCCACCGAGGGCGCGCTCACCGCGGCTATCGCGGCAACGAATCCGCGTCGGCGATGCACCAACCCGCCGCAGGAACGAGGGCCCCCCACGGAACGACCTGACGGCGCTGCGCACCGACGTGTGATCGCCTATCCTTGTTTGGCTTGTCCAATCCCCGGCGACCCCTCCCCCCTCAGCGCCCCGCGACGCCACACCCGTCGGGCTCCCCAGCGATGCCCCCGACGCCGTCGCACGTGCCGGTGACGCCAGGCATGTCGATCGGGTCCCCCCCGACCCCGCATCCGTCCGCGGCAGGCACCCCTCGCACGGGACGCTCCTTCTTCCCCGAGACGACCGACGAGCCCCCCACGATGGCCAAGCGCCGGGAGCAGTCGATCCACACCGTCAGACAGCTGATCGACACGATCGCCATCCCGCGGTTGACCCTCGCGATCGAACGGGAGCGCGGCGCGATGGCCTCGCGGGCGCTCGTCTTCGACGGCGATCTCTGCCGAATCGGCACGCACTCGTCGAACGATCTCGTCCTGTCCGATCCCGCGGTCTCCCGCTTCCACTGCCGCCTCGTGCGCGAAGACGGCGGCTGGCGCCTGCGCGACACGGGCTCGCTGAACGGGACGAAGCTCGACGGCGTACGGATCCGCGACGCGGACCTCCCCCCGGAAGGAGCGCTCCTCGCCCTCGGCGACTCGGTCGTGCGCGTGCGCCAGGCCGCCGCCGAACGCGAGGCGTTCGTCCCGATGCTGCCGGCCTTCGGCGCGCTCACCGGGACCAGCATGGCGATGCGCAAGCTCTTCGCCATGCTCGAGAAGGTCGCGCAGAGCGACATCAACGTCCTGATCGAAGGCGAGAGCGGGACCGGCAAGGAGCTCGTCGCGACCGAGATCGTCCAGCGCGGCTCGCGCGCCGACAAGCCGTTCGTCATCGTCGACTGCGGCGCGATCTCGCCGAACCTCGTCGAGAGCGAGCTGTTCGGGCACGTGCGCGGCTCGTTCACCGGCGCGGATCGCGACCGCGTCGGCGCGTTCGAGGCGGCTGACCAGGGGACCGTCTTCCTCGACGAGATCGGCGAGCTCCCCCTCGAGCTCCAGCCGAAGCTCCTGCGCGCGCTCGAAGCGCGCGAGATCCGGCGCGTCGGCGAGACGCGCGCGCGCAAAGTGAACGTCCGGGTCGTGAGCGCGACGAACCGCGATCTCGAGCGCGAGGTGAACAAGGCGCGCTTCCGCGAGGATCTCTACTTTCGCCTCGCCGTCATCCAGGTGCACGTCCCTTCGCTCCGCGAGCGGCTCGACGATCTCCCCATCCTGATCCGCCACTTCCTCGGCCAGCTGAACTGCCCCGACGAAGAGCGCCTCTTCCCCCCCTCCGTGCTGGCCGAGATGGCGAAGCACGACTGGCCCGGCAACGTGCGCGAGCTGCGTAACTACGTCGAGCGGAGCGTCGTCCTCCAGACGGCGAGCCCGACGAGCCGGCGGTCGGCGCCGTCGAGCCCCCAGCTCGCGTCGCAGAACGTCGACATCCGGATCCCGTTCAAGCTCGCGAAGGACGCCGCGGTCGATACGTTCGAGCGAGGATATCTCGGGGCCCTCCTCGAAGCGTGCGGCGGGAACATGAGCAAAGCGGCGCGGACAGCCGGGATGGACCGGATGTATCTGCACCGCCTGGTGCAGAAGCACGGGCTCCGCGGCGGCGGAGGGGGGAACAGCGGCGGGGGCGGAGGGGGAGCTGGGCCATCTTCTCCTGGGGGCTAGAGTGCTCCCTTCGAGCTTCTGCACGGTTAGCTCGCTCGACCTCGCAACCTGAGCTCGCGACCTCGCATGGAGAGGTCCGGACCTCGCGATCGAAGGTCGCGACCTTGCGATCGAAGGTCCCTGCGTTTCACCCTCGCGAGGTGTCGCGCTACGCCGTCCGCTTCCTCCGAACGAGCGACATCACCAGCTGCGCGTCCGCCCCTCCGACCTCTCGCGTGACCACGAGGAGGACGACGTACACGATCGCGATCCCGAGCGCCTCGACGGGCATCAGCACCTTCCCCACCCGCGGAAGGCGCGTCCCCAGGAGCACCGCCACGGCGAGCGCCCCCCCGACGCGCGCCGCCGTCGCCAGCGGGACGAACGCCCCCGCCGTCTTCCACACGCGCGTCGCCGCGATCCCGAGCCCCACGACGAGCGCCGCGGACGTCGCCCACGCCGTGGCGAGGAGCTGCGCCTCGCCGAACGCCTGCCTCGGCACGAGCCCGAAGCACCCCGCGCCGACGAGGAGCAGCGCGACGAGCGTGATCATGGCTGCTTCGCGCTCCCGGCCGAGGCTGATGAGCACCGTCGCCCCCAGCCCGAGCATCGCGAAGAACCCCTGCCCCAGCGCGAGGATCCGCAGGGCCGACGCGCCGCGCTCCGCGACGACCGCGGGGTACGCGAACGCGAGGAGGGATCCCGGCATTGCCGCGATGACCGCGACCATCAACCCGCACGCGATCGCCCCGATCCGCGCCCCGCGCGCGACGTACGCGCGCACCTGCTCGGCGTCGCCGCCGGCGTGCGCGCGCGCCACGAGCGGGAAGAGGATCTGCGTCACGCTGAAGAGGAGCTGGTACGGCAAGAACGCGAAGAGCTGGCACGCGCGATAGACGGCGACCCACTCGTCCGCCGCGGCCGCCGCGTCGGCGCCGACGAGCCGATGCGGCGTCGAGCCCGAAAGGAACCGCCCGAGGAGCGTGATGTCGACCTGCATCAGCATGTTCGTGAAAAGCTGCGCGATCGCGAGCGGCGCGAGCGTCATCAGGTATTCCCCGGCGCCGGGAACGTCGGCGAGCTTTCCGGCCCCCTTCTTCCCGAGCCCGGTCCAGCGCGCCCCGAGCGGGACGATGCACGCCGCCGCCGCGACGAACCCGAGCGTCGCGCCGAGCACGCCCGAACCCCCGCGCTTCACGAAGAGCCACCCGAGCCCCACGAGCCCCGCCGTCCGCAAGATGGCGAACGTCACGTCGAGCGCCGCCTGCTTCGTGAACCGCGCCGTCCCGTTCAGCGCCCCGATGAACACCGCGTAGACGCCGTAGCAAAGGACGACGCCAGCCATCCCGACGAGCGGCACGGTGATGTACGTCGCCCCCTCGAACGACGCCACGACCGGCGCGGCGAGCGCGAAGAGCGCCGCCGCGACGACCGCCACGACGACGTGCACGCGGAGAGCCGCGCGGAGCGCTTCGTCTTGATGCTCCCGCGCGCGCGCGACGACGCGGCTCACCCCTTGCGTCGCGCTCGAGATGACGACGTTGTTCACGACGTTCGCCACCGCGAGCACGCGCGAAAGAGCGCCGTATCCGGCGAGCCCGATCGCGCGCGGGAGGAGCGCCTGCTGCAGGAGCCCCGCGACGATGAAGAACGCCTTCGCCCCGAGCACGGCCACGCCGCCTCGCCCCGCGGAGCGGGCGGTGTCGGACGGCGGGGCCGCTGCGGTGTTGGCTGCTACCGGTTCAGACAAGCGCGCTCAGAAGTGTCCGTACTGGCTCTTCAGGTTGTCGTCGATGGTCGTGAAGATGGCGATCATGTCGAGCATGAGGCCGACCCCCCCTGTGACGATGCCGGCGATGCAGAGGCCGTTGCCGCTGAAGGCCATGGGTTCGAGCTTGATCTTGTTCATCGCGACGATGCCGCACACGATGGCGCCGACGGGGGCCCAGAGCCCGAAGAGCGAGCAGCAGCAGAGCGGAACCGAGAGGAGCCCGAGCGCGAGCGAGGTGATGGCGAGAGGGTGAAGCTTCGGTCCGCCGGGTCCCGGCGCGGCGGGACCGAAGCCGCCCGGGCCGAACGCGCCAGGAGGACCGTAACCGGGCGGTGGACCGCCAGGAGGACCACCGCCGGGAGGACCGTACGGGCCGCCACCGGGAGGGCCGTACCCGCCGCCGCCAGGAGGACCGTAGCCGCCGCCACCGGGAGGAGGGGGGTAGCCTCCAGGACCGCCGGGAGGAGCACCGCCAGGGGGACCGAAGCCACCGCCGCCGCCCCCCGGAGGAGGAGGGTAACCCCCACCCGGAGGCCCGTAGCCACCCGCTGCGTGCGCGTCGTCTCGGAGCATCGTTCGCGTCCCCTTTCCGGCGGCGCGAGGGTCTCACAAGACGGCGCGTGAAGCCGGGCTTTTTTTGGGGCACGCTCACGTCGCGTCTCATGCGAATCGGCTCCGGGCAGTCACCTCACATCCTCCGCGCGGTCGCGCTGGCGACCGTTTGGGGCGTGGGGGCGCTCCCTGCGATCCTCGGCGTCGCGCGGTGCCCGTCCGCGCGCCTCTTTCACATCGCTTGCCCAGGGTGCGGGATGACCCGCGCGGTGAAGCTTTTCCTTCACGGCGAGCTCGCCGCGTCGCTCGCGATGAACCCGCTCGCCGTCCCGATCGCGCTCGCCGCGTTCGCCGTGGCGCTGGCCACCGTGCTCCTCACGCTCACGCGAGGGAGCCCGAGCGCGCTCCTCGAGTCGCGCCCGGCGCGCGCCGCCGTCTTCACGTTCGTCGCGCTCGAAGTCCTCTCCGTCGTCGTGTGGGCGCTTCGCTTCGCGGGGCTCTTCGGCGGACCGGTGAGCGTCTAGCCGCTACTGCGGGCCGACCTCGGTCGAGGGGAGCGCGGCCGACGAGGGGTCGCTCACGGTGATCTCCTGATCGGTCAGGTCGAGCTTGCTCGACGTATCGAAGTACACGCCGCTGACCGTGATGGCGCCGTTGGTTCCGGCCTCCGCGATCCCCGCCACCGCCATCGTCTCGACGTTCGAGTTCTTGAAGACGCGGGTGCCGGTCGTCGGCTCCGAGCCGTACATCATGAAGCCGTACGAGTCGCCGTTCAGGTTCATGTTCTCGAGATCGAACGAGGTGATGTCGTTGAAGTGGTACGCGCAGTGGCACCCCGTGATCACCGTGTACGTCATCGTGAGCGAGGCGCAGGCGTCCGAGACGATCATGTCGGCGGTGTCGTCGCCGGTGCCGTGGAAGTTCGAGTTGTCGATCTTCACGACCGACGCCGCGTTCGCGATCGTGACCCCTTCGTTCCCGTTCGACGCGTAGTCGAAGTGCGAGAGCGTGAGGTTGCCGTTGATCCGCGACCAGCCGAGCGAGCCCGCGATCGAGGAGCCGGTCATCGAGAGCGAGCCGCCGATCTCGACGAGCATCGGCACCGTCGGCGCCGTGATGATGCCGTTGTTGTACGTGACGGTGCCGGTGACATCCATCGGCGTCGAGGCGCCCGTGATGTCGACGCTGTCGGTCGTGATCGTCCCGCCGGTCGGGATCACCATGCCGGTCCATCCTGTACCGGTCATCACGGCGTGCGGCGTGCCGGCGGTGGCGGTGAGCGTGCCGGCGACGGTGATCGTCACTCCTGCGGAGACCGTGATCGTCGCGCCGTTGGCGATCGTCACGGTGACCCCCGAAGCGATCTCGGTCGACTCCGTGATCGTCGTCCCGTTCGTCCACGTCGTGTCGGCGCTGATCGTCACGCTCGCCGGAGCGCTGCCTCCTGAGCTGCTCGAGCCGCTCGACGAGCCCGAGCTGCTCGCCGTCCCGCCGCTGCTGCTTCCGCTGCTGCTCCCGCTGCTGCTCCCGGAGCTGCTCCCGCCGCTGCTGCTCCCGCTGCTGCTGCCGCTGCTGGAGCTGTTCGGGTTGTACTGCTGGTAGGTCGGAGAGCTCGGCGCGGGGCTCGAGCACGCCACCGCGAGCGCGACCGTGGCAACCGAGACCGCAGGGAGGACGTGGCGAAGGGAGCGCATGGAGACCTCGTTGCGCTCGGTTGTTACAAATCGTGCGCCACCCCTCCGCGCCCCGGATTTTCACAGCTTCTCGGCTTTTCTCTCCCCCTTTCTCCTCCCAACTGGCGCACCCGCGATCCAGGGCTCTCCCCCTCCCTGATCCAAGGCGCAAATGTGCGCAAGTCGCACCTTTCTACCGTCCACGGGCTTCCACTCGCCCTTGGCTTCGTCTCTCATGGCCGCGTCCATGAACATCCGACCCGAGCGTCCTCACTTCCTCTTGCTCTTCTTGCTCCTCACGCTCGCCGCCGGCGGCTGCAACAAACCGAAGCCCGGCGCCAAGTGCGAGATCGGTCAGGCGCTCTGCGAGGACACGGCGAACGTGCTCGCCTGCCAGGGGGACGTCTTCGTCGAGGCCAAGTGCCGCGGGCCGGGGGGATGCAGCAAGCTCGGGTCGAAGATCACGTGCGACGACTCGATCTCCGAAGAAGGGGACATCTGCCTCGAGGCCGGCTCGGAGAACCGCGCGTGCAGCGGCGACAAGAAGACGTCGCTCCTTTGCTCGGCAGGAAAGTTCAAGGCCGTGCAGACCTGCGGCGGACCGAGGGGGTGCCAGATCAAAGGGGATCTGGTCACGTGCGACAGCAAGCTCGCGGAGAAGGGCGACCTCTGTACGTCGCCCGGCTCGTTCGCGTGCACGCCCGACAAGAAAGCGCGCGTCGAGTGCGGCCCGGGGGGCAAGTTCGCCTTCGATCGCTACTGCCGAGGCCCCTCGGGCTGCCACGAGCTCGACTTCGCGTGCGACGAGACCGTCTCCGAGGTCGGCGACCCGTGCGGGATCTCCGGAATGTTCGCGTGCAACACCGACTCGACGGCGCGCCTCGTGTGCCAGGGGGGGCAGTACGTGAAGGACCAGCCATGCGCGCGTGGCGGCTGCAGCGTCACGCCGCAGGGGCGCATTCAGTGCCTGTAAATCTCCCCCCAACCTTCTCCGTGGGCGAGCTCACCGCGCGTCGGCGCAGCAGCGGAAGCCCGTGGAGTAGTCGTGGTAGACGGCGTCGTGTGCCACGGTCTTGTAGTGGCAGCCGTTGCCGTTCAGCGTTGTGTCCAGGTAATAGCCGCCGAGAAACGTCCCGTCGGGATCGGCCACCCACTCGTGCACGTTCCCGACCATGTCGAACGCGCCGTACGAGCTCTTGCAGCGCGAGTACGTCCCCGTCTTCGCCACGGTCTCCGGCTGCTGATCGAGGCGCGGATCGTTCATCGCCTCCCACGTGTGCGCGTTGTCGGCGTAGAGCGAGGCGATCGGCGACTTTCCGTGGTCGTTGCAGTAACCCGCTTCGCGCTTCTCGCCGTAGGGGAACGTCGTCCGCTCGGCCCCCTCGCAGGCGCGGACCCACTCGTCCTCTTCGCAGAGGCGCTTTCGCGACGCCCGGCACGCGACGTCCGCCTCGTTGCGCGAGATGTACGCCTGCGGGACGACGCCGGGGCGTGACACCGCGCGGACCTTGCGTTTCCCGACGTTCTCGAACGGAGAGAAGTCGCGCTCCCCGGCCGGGGTGATCTCGACGAGCGAGGCCTCCCACCGGTCGATGCAGAACGCCTTCCCGTCCGGAGGCTCGACGAACGCCATCCCGTCGGGACATCGTGTCGAGGCCGGGTGCTGCCCCGCCGCGCAGGCGACGAGCGCGAGGAGCAGGACGCAGAGAGCGCCGACGACGATGCGGCGCGAGGTCTGCGCCACGATCGAAGCTCGCTCGCTACTTCTTGCCGTCACGATGCGGCATCCCGAGGAGCGGCCCGTACAGGTCCGGCCTGCGGTCGCGGAAGAACTGCCACTGCACGCGCACCTCCTGGATCACGTCGAGGTCGAGGTCCGCCACGACGAGCTCGTCCTTCGTTCGGCTGGCTTCCTTCAGCACCTTGCCGCGCGGGTCGCAGAAGTAGCTCGTCCCGTAGAACTCGCCGAAGTTCCAAGGCGCCTCGAGGCCGACGCGGTTGTTCGTGCCGACGAAGTAGCCGTTCGCCACCGCGTGCGCCGCCTGCTCGAGCTTCCAGAGGTACTCGCTGTGCCCCGCCGTCGTCGCGCTCGGGATGAAGACGATCTCCGCCCCCGCGAGGCCGAGCGCGCGCGCCCCCTCGGGGAAGTGGCGGTCGTAACAAATGTAGACGCCGATCCGCGCGTACTTCGTGTCGAACACCGGGAAGCCGAGATCGCCCGGCGTGAAGTAGAACTTCTCCCAGAACGCCGGCTTGCAGTGGGGGATGTGCGTCTTGCGGTACTTGCCGAGGTAGCTCCCGTCGGCGTCGATGACCGCGGCGGTGTTGTAATAGACGCCGGTCATCTCCTCTTCGTAGATGGGGACGACCATCGCCATCTTGTGGCGCTTCGCCCGCTCCTGCATGAGGCGAATCGTCGGCCCGTCGGGGATCCGCTCGGCCATCGCGTACCACTTCGGGTCCTGCTCGGCGCAGAAGTACGGGCCGGTGAAGATCTCCTGGAGGCACAGGATCTGGACGCCTTGTTTGCCCGCCTCGTCGATCATGACGAGGTGCTTCTCGATCATCAGCTCGCGGAGCTGCGCGGGGGTGTGCTTCGAGGCGTCGGGGGCGGAGGCCTGAATGAGGCCGCTCTTGACGATACGCATGGGAAAGCCCTCTTCGGTGAGGGGCCTCTCATACCACTGGCTGCCTCTTAATTGGGCCGCAGGTGCGAGGCTTCCTTACGCTTCGATCATGATGTTCGAGCAAAGAACCAAGCGGAGCGAAGTTCGGGAAGAAGCACTTCAGTATCTGATCGAGGCGGTCCTCGACCGGAGCGAGGTGCGGTGCGCGGCGATCATCGACTCGGGGAGCCGGGTCGTGGCGGGCGCGGGGATGCCCGGGGACCTGGCGGACCTCGCCAAGGTGGCCCAGGCCGTGGCGCGCGGCGGCGTCGAGGGGCTCGAGGCGAGCCTGGACGCCGAGGACGACGTCATCGCGCGCGAGGTGTCGGTGAAGGGGGGGACGCTGGTGATCGCGGCGTTCGGGACGCGCGTGCGAAAGATGCCCGCCGCGGTCCACGCCATCGCGCGAATCTGCGCGGTCTAGCCTCTCTAGTGGTGGGGGATCCAGTGCGCGAACCACGCCACGGCAAACGCCGCGGCCGTCGCCACGAACACGACCGCCCCCACTACCGCTCCGCGCTTCTTCGGCGGCCCCTCCGCCATCGCCTTCGCGTTCACGCGCGCAGCGGCGGTCTCCATCGGCCCAGGTAGCACCGGCGAGCCCGGCTCGGGGACGGGCGAAAGGCGCGGGGGGGGCGAGCTGGGGTCGTCCTCGAGCGCCGAGAGGTTCCCCTCCGAGAACACCTTGGCCGGCAGCTTCGCCTCGAGCGGGTCCTTCTTCGAGCGCCCCAGATCGCCGATCGAGATCTCGTTCGCCCAGTTCGTCGGATCGACGAACTGATCGGGGTTGAGCGGCGTCGCCGACGGGACGCTCGCGCGGTCGCCGTCCGCATCCCCCTGCTCCGCGTCCTCCCCCTTCAGCGACGTGAACTCGAGGAGCGCCTCTTCGATCAGCTTGTCGATGATCGACCCTTGCTGCGGCCGCGTCCGCGCCCGGTCGCGCATCGTCACGGCGACGAGCGTCGCGATGTCGAACGTGCTCACCGGCTGGCCGAACTTGAACATGAACTTGTTCAGGTCCACGCCGAGCTCGCGCGCCGTCTGGTACCGCACCGCGGGATCCTTCGCGAGCGTGCGGGTGATGATCTTCTCGAGCTCCGGGGGGACCGCCTTGTTGATCGACGAGATCGACGGCACCACGGCCTGCTGGACCTTCTTCACCGTCTGAAAATCGGTGTCGCCCAGGAAGAGCCGCTGCCCGGCGAGTAGCTCCCACAGGATGATCCCGACGGCGAAGATGTCCGTCCGCGCGTCGACCTCCCCCCCCATCGCCGCCTCGGGCGACAGGTACGAGAACTTCCCCTTGATGATCCCCGGCTCGCTCCGTTCGAGCTGCGAGTTCGCCTTCGCGAGCCCGAAGTCCACGATCTTGATCTCGCCGTACTTCGTCACGAGCACGTTCGGCGGCGACATGTCGCGGTGGACGATCTTCAGGTCCACCCCGTTCGGATCGCGGAGCTCGTGCGCGTAGCTGAGCCCCTTGCAGATCTCGAGCGCGATCAGCGCCGCGGGCTGCACCGGGAACTCGCGGCCGTGCTTCCGGAGCGACTCGGCGATCGCCTTGAGGTTCGCGCCGTCGACGTACTCCATGACGATGAAGTAGGCGTTGTCGCCGACGCCGATGTCGAACACCTGGACGCAGTTCGAGTGCGAGAGCTGCGCGGAGAGGCGCGCCTCGTCCAGGAACATCGAGATGAACTTCTTCTTCTCGGACAGGTGCGGCAGGACGCGCTTGATGGCGACCTGCTTCTTGAAGCCTTGAAGCCCCTCGCTCTCGGCGCGAAACACCTCGGCCATGCCGCCCGATTCGAGCTTTTCTACGACGCGGTATCGCTGCTGGGGCTCGGACATGGGGGCAAACGGGCGGGAGGCGACGCGCTGGCGCGCCGCTACCGGCGTCACCGCCGTCTAGGGTGCCATCCGGGAGACGCGAGGGTCAAGCGGACGGCTTGAAGGGAGGAACCCGCGGAACTGCTCGGAACTCATTGACACGAAGCCCAGACCGCTTCGATCCTGCCACCCATGTCCCTGTCGCCCGAGGAAGAATTCGCCAGCACGAAAGCGCTCGTCGAGGCGACCATCAAGCAGCTGGGCATCGACCCGACGGCCGCCCGCGCCAAGGAGACCGCCACGAGCGCCGCCTGGACCTTCAAGCGGGGGAGCGCGGCGATCCTCGTGAACCTCACGCAGCGCCGCGAGGACGACCTCCTCTACCTCCGGGTCATCTCCCCCGTCATGACCCTCCCCGACGAGGTCACCCGCCCGGCCCTCTACGTCCGCCTCCTCGAGCTCAACGGCAGAGGGCTGGCAAACTGCGCCTTCGGTCTGATCGGCGACCGCGTTGTCGTCGTCAGCGAGCGACCGGCGAAGGGGCTCGACTCCGACGAGGCGGACCAGGTCATTCGCCACCTCTCGGCCGTCGCGGACACGTACGACGACAAGCTCGTGAAGGAGTTCGGCGGGACGCGGGTCTCCGACCTGGCCGGGGGCGGGTGAGGGCGTGCTTCGCCGTCGCGTGTGCGGGCTTGTGCTCGTTTTACTCGAGCGCGGCCTGGGCCATCGACGCTGACGTCCAGAGCGACTCGAACGCGCAGTTCTACGACGTGCGCTCGCCGACCGGCGAGACGGTGCTGGCCCGCCGTCGCTTCACGACGACGCTCGCCATCTCGGGCTATGAGCTCCTCGACCAGCCGCTGAACGACCCCGACGCGCCGCAGCTCCTCTTCCGCGCGCGTTTCCGCTACGACGCCGACTACGGCGTGGGGGGTGGCGAGACGAACCCGGCGACGCCGACCACGTTCGTCCCGGGCCTGTACAGCCAGCAAGTGGACCTGATGTACGGCTACATCGAGGGGCGCCGCTTCCTGAAGGGGATCCTCGGCTTCAAGGTCGGGCGGCAGTACGTGACCGACGTCCTCGGCTGGTACTCGTTCGACGGCGGCGAGGTGCGGATCACGACGCCGTTCGACGTCGCGGTCGAGGCCTACGGTGGCCTCGAGCAGCGCGGAGGGATGCCGCTGTCGACGTCGCGCTTCGAAGCCGACGGCATCTGGCGCGGAGATCGCACGAACTACGACCCCTCGCTCTACCCTTCGTACCAGCCGGCCGATATCGCGCCCGTGTTCGCCGTTGCCGCAGAGACGACCGGTGTCACCTGGGCGCACGCACGCGTGACCTACCGGCGGGTGCTCGACACGGGGACATCGAACACGAGCGAGTTCGCGAGCGGCCTCTACGAGCCGGCGTCGTACTCGGGAGTGCGCATCTCGACCGAGAAGCTCGGCGCGAGCGCCGACGCCACGCTCGCGAAGCTCGGCTCGGCGCGCGCGGGGCTCGTCTACGATTTCTACAACGCGAGGCTCGGCTCGGCGTACGCGAACATCGACGCGTTCGTCGCGAAGGGATTCACCCTCGGCGTCGATTACCAATATTACCAACCGAGCTTCGACGCCGACTCGATCTGGAACTTCTTCCTCTCGGAGCCGATGAACGATCTCGGAGCGCGCGCCGTGTGGAACGCGACCGACCAATTCGCCATTTCGGCCGGCGCCCACGCGCGGATCTACACGGTGCAGACGTCCGAGGACGTCACCGGAACCTCGCCGAACATCCAGCCCAACAACCCGTCGTACTTCCCGTCGAGCCCCAACTCGTACGACGGCGGCGGCGACATCAACGCCCGCTACAAGTTCGGCGAGGGGCACCTCGGCCTTCGCGCGAGCGGCAACTTCGGCCCCGAGGGGGACCGCGTGGGCGGCGACATCAACGGCGAGCGAGTCTTCGACACGAGGTACGTCGTCGAAGGGCGGCTCAGCCTCTGGCAGTGGAACGACAACCTGCGGCCGGATAGAGACGCGACGAGCTTCGGCTATGTAGCGGGGGTGGGCTATCGCTTCGCGCAGCGGTCGCAGACGCTCTTCGAATTTCAGCAGGACACGAACCGGCTCGTGGGGCTCCGTTTCCGCGCGATGCTGTACCTGACCTTGGCGGTGACGAAATGATCGCGCGCGCCCCCCGCTCCCCCTTCGCGCTCCTCGTGATCGCGATCCTCACCGCCGCCGCCCTGGCGTTCGCCCAGCCTCCCGAGCGTCCGACCCCGACCGCGACCCCGACCCCGACCCCGACCCCGACCCCGACC
>JBKQKP010000020.1:0-44936 GCA_052147435.1 Polyangiaceae bacterium
CCCGGCAAGAAGGTAGTCGTCGAAGCAGTACCGCGCGGCCTCGTCGGGATCATCGCCCCCTGGAACTACCCGCTCGCGAACTTCTACAAGCATTTCTTCCCCGCCGTGCTGTCGGGAAATGCCGTACTGCTCAAGCCGTCCGAGCACACTCCGCGCTGCGGGGCATGGTTCGCTCGCCAGTGCGCCGAGATCTTCCCGCGCGACCTCGTGCAGGTCGTCCAGGGGGGGAGCGCGATCGGCGAAGCGGTGATCGATGCCGTCGACGCGGTCACGTTCACCGGCTCCGTTCCGACGGGCAAGCGGGTGGCGGCGCGCGCGGGGGAACGATTGATCCCCTGCTCGGTGGAGCTCGGGGGAAAGGACGCCGCGATCGTGCTCGCCGACTGCGATCTCGATCGCACGGTCGCCGGAATCCTCTTCTGGGCCACCCACAACGCGGGGCAAGATTGCTCCGCGATCGAGCGCGTCTACGTCGAAGCATCGATCGCAGACCGTTTCGTGGCGCAGCTCGCGGGGGCGGCACGAAAGCTCCGCGTCGCTGCCCCGGGTGTCGTCGGTGACCTCGGGCCGCTCCAGAACGAGCGACAGCTCGAGATCGTCGAGGAGCACGTCGACGAAGCCAAACGGCTCGGGGGCAAGGTGGTGTGCGGCGGCACGCGCACAGGCCACGGCTATGGCTACTTGCCGACGGTGATCGACGATTGCACGCAGGCAATGCGCGTCGTGCGCGACGAGACCTTCGGACCGGTGATCGCCGTGATCCGCGTGAAGGACGCCGAAGAGGCCATCGCGAAGGCGAACGACAGCCGCTACGGGCTCAACGGCTCCGTCTGGACGACCGACCTTGCGCGGGGTGCCGCGCTCGCGCGCCGGATGGAGGTAGGCGTCGCTTTCGTAAACAACCATTCGATCGCGGGCGCGCTGCCGGAGATTCCGTGGACCGGCGTGAAAGACACGGGGCCCGGTGTCGCCTCGAGTCGCCACGCCTACCCGACGTTCGTCCGACGCCGCACCCTCTTCATCGACAGCAACCGGAAACCGGATCCGATCTGGTATCCAGGCGACGAGAATCTCGCCGCGTTCGGCGAAGCGCTCGTAGCGCGCGGCCTCGGCGGCGGGCTCGGCGCGATGCTCAAGCTCGTCGGCCTCCTCGGCAAGCGAGTCAAAGCGGTCCAGGCGCTAGCGAGCGGAGCGAACGGAGCAAGCGCGAAATGATCGGCCACGAGCTCGTCGGTACAGGGACGACGCGAGTCGTGATCATGAACGACTGGCTGTGCGACACGTCGACGTGGGACGGCGCGCGGGCATATCTCGACCTCGGGCGCTTCACGTTCGCGTTCGCGGATCTGCGAGGCTACGGGCGATCGCGGGGACGGGCCGGCGCGTTCACGGTCGTCGAGGCTGCGGCGGACGTGCTCGCGCTCGCGGACGGACTGGGATGGGCTCGCATCGCGGTCGTCGGCCATTCGATGAGCTCCCTCGTGGCGCTTCACCTCGGGCAGCATCACTCGGATCGGATCGTGCGCGTCGTGGTGCTGACCCCACCACCGCCCGCGGGCTTCGGTGCTGACAACGATAGGCTCGAGGCATCGCGCGCTCTCGCGCTCGCCGACGACGCGACGCAATTGGCTCAGCTCACGCAGCGCTTCGGCACGCGGCTGTCGCCGGGATGGGCGACTTACAAGGCGTCGCGCTGGCGCGTCGGCGCCGATCCAGAGGCGGCCGCCGCCTACGTCGCGATGTTCGCGCGCGACGGGCTCCCCGACCCGACCGCGCGCGTCACCGTTCCCGTGCTCGCCATCACCGGGGAGCAGGACGCACCGCCGATGCGACGCGAGGCCGTCGAGAGCGCGCTACGCCCCCTGTGCGATCACCTCGTGGTCACCCCGCTTGCCGACTCCGGGCACTACCCGATGCAGGAAATGCCGCCGCTCACGGTGGCGCTCGTCGAGCGGTTTCTCACGAGCTGACCCTACGGACACCCGGCTTCGACCCAACCGACCATGAGGTCGCGTTGCTCGTCGGTTGGAATCGGATTGTCGCCGTTCGATACGGGGAACGATTCAGGCGCCGTCGCTCCGCAGTTCCAGCTAGGCGCTTGGGAGACGGCGATCCCGCATTGAATGGTCGGGGCGTCGGCGACGACCGCTGACTTTTCCTCGAAGTTCGGCGTTCGCGGATCGCCGGCGTAATGGCACCCGCTGCCGAAGCACGGCGCGGTCGGGCTATGGCACGAGACGCAGTAGTCGGTCACGAACTCGCCGGCCCAGCCGTCCCATTCGACCACTCCTCCGTCGGCCGGATAGGCGAGAAGCAAGGGCTCCGCGCCGCCGTCTTCCGTGACGCGCTCGACGGGCTGCGTGAACGCTTGCGCATGCGGTGAGCACGCGGCAAGCGCGACCAGTCCGACGAAGAGGCCTCGCACGCAGCGCAGTGTATTCGCTCCGAGGGACGGTGCAACGCCAGCACGGACGCCTGCGATCGCCGCTTCGCCGAGATGAGGGAGCAACGGGCGTGAATGGAACTCATCTCTTGTATAACGAAAGTTGCCTCACCTTCGAGAGCCGGCAAACTCACACCGAGACGACCCATCGGGCATCCGGCAGCGCGCGAGAGGGTTTTTCGCCGACCTTTCGAGTTCATCTAGCATACGAGAAATATGTTCGCTATAGTGACGACATGGTCAGGTTGGAACTAGCTCCCCAGGCGCCTACAGGCGGTGGCGAGCCATGACGGGGACTTGGTTGCTCGGCGCCGCCGGGCTCGTAGCGATTGAAGGTTCGTACGTGCCGCAGATCGTCCGGTTGTTTCGTCTCAAGAAGGCAGACGAGATCAGCTACCTCTTTCCGGGGCTCAACCTGGCGGGTCGTGTGATGGCGCTCGCGTATTCGGTCGCCGTGGGCGACTCCGTCTTCGTGGTTGGGTTCCTCGTGGGAGCCACCCTCCGCCTCGTGCTCCTCACGCAGGTCGCCTGGTATCGCCATCGGCCGCCTTCGATTGTCCCGCTCCCTTCCACGCTCGCGCGCGAGGCAGCATCATGAGCCCCGAGCTCACCCGAGCTGCGCGCGACCTCGATGCGAGACTGGAGGCAGCTCCGCTTGCGGACGTGCTCCGAGTGGCTCTCGAGCGGTTCGGCGCCGATCTCACGATTGCCTGCAGCCTCGGCGTGGAGGACATGGTGGTCCTCCACGAAGCGGCGCGGATCGGTGCGGAGCTTCGCCTCGTGCCCCGCGTCTTTCTGCTCGATACCGGGCGGCTCCACCAGGAGACCTACGACCTGGTAGACCGGGCCCGCGAGCGGTACGGGATCCCGCTCGAGGTGTACGCGCCGGACACGCTGGCGGTCGAGGAGCTCGTTCGGCGCAAGGGGATGAACAGCTTCTATCGCTCCGTCGACGATCGACTCGAGTGCTGCAGAGTCCGCAAGGTATTTCCGCTCCGCCGCGCGCTCGCCGGCGCAAGGGCGTGGGTCACGGGGCTGCGCCGCGATCAGTCACGCACGCGCGAGGAGCTTCGCGTCGTCGAGGTGGACGCAGGCAACGGCGGGCTGTTGAAGTTCAGTCCGCTCGCGAAGTGGACCGAGGCGGACGTATGGGCGTTCGTGAAGGAGCACGGCGTCCCGACTCACGCTCTTCACAAGCGCGGCTATCCCTCCATCGGGTGCGCGCCATGCACGCGCCCGGTCAAGGATGGGGAGAACGTACGCGCCGGGCGCTGGTGGTGGGAAGAGCCGCAGAACAAGGAGTGCGGGCTGCACGCGCGCGGGGTGGACAGTACAATCGCGCGGTGAGCGATTCCATCCTCCGCTTCGTCTCCGCCGAAGACGGAACGCGACTCGCCTGGCGCACGCACGTCGGCGGCGCGAGCGAAGAGCAGCTGCGCGGGGGTCAAGCGGTCATCCTGACGAACGGTCTGAGCACGACCGACAACTTCTGGGACGCGATCGTCGCCGGGCTCGCCGGGGAGCATCGCGTAGTGCACTGGAGCTATCGTGGGCACGGCGAGAGCGAGAGCGCGCGGTCCGGAGACTATGCGATCAAGACGCACGCCGCAGACCTCGAGCGCGTGACCGAAGCAGTGCGCGCATACGGGATGAGCGATCGTCCGCCGGTGCACGTCGCATTCTCGATGGGAGTCACGGTGCTCCTCGAGCTGTACCGCGTGCGGCCCGAGCTGGTCGGGGCCATGGTGCTCGTCGCCGGGGGGGCCGATCAGCCGCACTCGTCGAGCGCACTTTTCCGGGTACCGGGGGCGCGACAGGTCCTTCGAGGGGCGCTGCGGATCGCGTCTCCGCTCGTGCCACGCGCGTCGCCAATCGCGAGGCGCGTCGGTGCGGCGCGGGCTCTCTACCCGATGGCGAGGGCGATCGGAGCGATCGGGAAAGACGCGCCGCGCCAAGAGATCGAGCACTTCTTCCGCACCGTGGGGGCGATGGATCTCAAGGCCTACTGGGAGTCGATGCGATCCTTGATGGACGCGCATGCGTCCGACGTGCTCGAGCGCGTGAGTGTGCCGGTGCTCATCGTCGCGCCCGAGAGCGACGTGCTGGCTTCGCGCAGGGATCTTGGTGCCTTGCGGAAGGGAATTCCGGCCGCCGAATGGGTGAGCGTGCCGGGGACGACGCACGCGATGCTGCTCGAGGCCGGAGACGTGGTGGCCGATCGGGTGAGGGAGTTCTTGGGGAAGATGAGGAGGGAACGCGCATGAAGGTGCGCGCCTCCGACTTGCTCGCGTGGCTCGCGTCGGTTCCTACCCAGGAGCGTGACGCCGCGGTCGAGGCGTATCTCGGTATCGCCGCGTCTGCGGTCTCCTGTTCCTCGCCAGGCGAGGACATGGTCGGGTACCACGCGAGCGGAGTCGCTCCGATTGTGCGAATGCTCCTCGAGGTCCCCGTGGTCGCGGACGACGTGTTCGTCGACCTGGGATCCGGTCTTGGGAAGGTAACCAAGCTCGCGCGCATTCTCACCGGCGCCACAGTGCGCGGGATCGAGATTCAACCTGCGCTCGTCGAGCGAGCCCGACGGGTTTCGACGGAGCTGCGATTGGATGTCTCCTACATTCAAGCCGACGCGCGACACGCCGACCTCGCCGATGGAACCGTCTTTTTCCTCTATGTCCCGTTCACGGGCTCGGTCCTTCGAGACGTCCTTCGAAACCTGCGCCGCGTCGCCACGGATCACGCGATCGTCGTCTGCTCGCTTGGTGTCGATCTCGATCGTGAAGCGCCCTGGCTCTCCCGGCGTCCGAGCGATTCGTTTTGGCTCACCCTCTACGACAGCGTCCTCCCCTCGGTCCCCGAGCGCAGAGAGCGCGCGGGCTCGCCAAACTCTGCGAGTCCGCCGGGCCGACCGGGACTGGTCAGTACAGCGACCGCCATCGCCTACGAGCGGCCGAGTGACTAAGCCTTGAACCGGCGAGAGTGGACGTTCAAAGTAGTCTAGTGCGCCTTCTTGTCGTGGCCCTCGCGGGGAGCATCGGCCTGACGTTGGCTGGGTGCGGTCTCGATAGCAATGGGCTCGACGAGGGGGAGGGGGGCGCGGAGCTGACGGAAGCGGGTTACCCGGCCGATGGCACGCTCGGGAGCGACGACGCGGGGGGAGTGACTCCCTCCGACGACAGCGGGCAGACAGACAACGACAGCGGCGGTGGCGTCGTCTCCGACAGTGGCAGCGACGCGGGTAGCGTGACGGACGCGAGCCACCCCCCCGATAGCTGCGCACCTACCGAGATCTGCAACAACGGCATCGACGACAACTGCAACGGGCTCATCGACTGCGCGGATCCGGAGTGCACTGCGGGCTGGACGTGCACGGCCGCGGCAATACCGTCCGGCTGGGCGATCGTCGAGTACGTCCAGAACGGCCAGCCCGCGTGCTCCACCGGGTACGGGTCGCCGGCCGAGGTGGTCGAAGGGCCGACGGGGAACCCCGCCATGTGCAATTGCGCGTGCAACGTGACGACCCCTGGCTCGTGCACCAGCACCAACTTCACGGTCACGACCAACGGGCTTGGCGGCGCCAACCCCTGCGGAGGCCTCGCCACGACGAGCCCCGCGAACGGGGGGGCGTGCTCGCCCGCGACGCAGAACTACACGCCTCCGGGCGGCGCCAAGATGCAGGTGGTCCCGGCGCCCTATTCGCCCGGATCGTGCACTCCAGCCGCATCTCAGACCCTGCCCCCCGTTACCTACGCGGGAAACGGGGAGATCTGCAACGAAACGACCACCTCCGGAGCCGGGTGTTCGAACGGCGGCGTCTGCGCCCCTGCGGCATCCGGAAACGGCTTCAGCCTGTGCATCGTCCACGCCGGCACACCCGGCTGCCCCGCCGCTTTCTCGCACTCCTATGTCGTCGGTAACGGCGTGGACGACACGCGCGGCTGTTCGGCGTGCACCTGCGGCGGAGACACCGCGCAGCCGTGCGGGAATGCCTCGCTCACCCTGTTCCCCGAGTCGAGCTGCTCGGACGGCGGTGAGTCCGTGCAGGCCAACAACTCGTGCAACGGCTTCCCTGGCACGGATGGCACTGGGGCGCCGACCTATGTCGCCTACGAATACTCAGCGGGCCCGGTGCAAGGCGAAGGGTGCCCCCCGTCGTCGGTCTCACCCACCGGCAGCGTCAGTCTGACGGGGCCCCACACGGTCTGCTGCCAGTAACCACTGCGCTACAGTCTCGGCCGATGTCCCGTTCGGGTTCTTTCCGACTCGCGGCCTGGTTGAGGAGCCCTGTCTCCGCGGCTTGGTTCCCCGCGGGCCCCGGCACCCTCGGCGCCGTCTACCTCCTCCTCGCGAGCGCCGCATTCGCACGCGGGCCAATCGTCGCCCCGAACGAGCCGGTCTTGGGCGCGGCGGCCGGCGTCATCGCCAACCTCGTCAGCCTGCGCTTCGCCGACGAAGTCGCCCGGATCGAGGTGACGCTCGCCGCAGCCGCCGTCCTCGCCGGCGTCGCGCTCGGCACGATCGCCGCAATGCTGGTCGCCCTGCGGAGCCGGATCCAGGAACGCCCGCCGAGCTCGCGCCTGAGGTACGCGGGAACGCTCCTTCTGGTCGTCGTCGGGCTGCATTGGTTCTTCCTCGCCTGGGCGATGGCCCGGCACCCGCAGGGCTACGCGGCGACGTTCTATGACGCGGGGGGCCTGCGCCGGGCGTTCGAGATCTTCGTCACCGATCGCCTCGGCCCGGGCGTCGTCGTTGCGGCAGGGGTTGCGAGCACTTCGCTCTTTCTCTTCGGAGCGCCTCACGCGTGGCGGGCATCCGTCCCGCGCGTACTCGATTGGCTTCGGCGACACCTCGCGCCCACCGCTGGAGTTCTGGTCGTTGCGCTCCTTCTTCTGCTCGCCCCGGTCCTGCTTCCCAGCGGCGGGCATCCTTCCGACACGGGTCGCGTGAACGTCGTGATCCTCGCGGGTGACGGCATCCGTGCCGATCGCCTTCGCCCCGATCTCACCCCGCATCTGTCAGCTCTCGCGACTCGGGGAACGCGCTTCGACCGCGCTTACGTCACCGTCCCCCGCACGTTCTCCTCGTGGACGACGACATTGACCGGCCGTCACGCCCACCACCACGGCGTGCGCTCGACGTTCGAGCCTTGGGAGACCCGCGCGAAGTTCTTCGACGCCCTACCCGATCGCTTCGTCGCCGCCGGGTATCGCACCGCCGTCGTCAGCGACTTCGCCGGCGACGTCTTCGGCCGCATCCCACTCGGCTTCGAAGAGGTGCACGTGCCTAGGAACGACTTCCGGCAGATTCTCCAGAACCGCGGGTTCGAGCACGCCCCGATGCTCCTGCCGTTCCTCGATACGCCGCTCGGGCGAAGAGCCTTCCCGGGCATCGACGCGAACGACTCCCTCACCGATCCTCGGCGCGTCGCGGACGACGCGATCGGCGCGATCCGAAGCTTCGGCGCTGCGCCGTTCCTTCTGACCGTCTTCTTCTCGACGACGCACTTCCCCTACGCGGCCCCCTACCCGTTCTACCGCCGGTTCGCGGACCCCGCGTACCGAGGGCCGTTCAAGTACGGCAAGTCGGGCGCACTCTCGAACACGCAGACGGCGGCGGAGGCGGACGTCCGCCAGATCCGCGCGCTGTACGATGGCGCGGTCGCGAGCGTCGACGCGGCAGCGGGCTCGATCTTGGACGAGCTGCGCCGGGACCACCTGGACGATCGCACGATCATCGTCGTCACGTCGGACCATGGTGAGAACCTCTACGAGCCACGGCTCGGGTACGGTCACGGCGAGCACCTCTTCGGAGACGAGGAGACGCACGTTCCGCTCGTCATCTTCGACCCCCGACGGCAGGCGCCGCACGCCGAAGCGGCGGTCGTGAGCAACGTCGACGTCGCCCCCACGCTCTACGACCTCGCCGGTGTCCCGGCCCCCTCCGATCTCGATGGTCGTTCCCTCGCTCGCGCCATCGCCGGCGCACCGATCGAGTCGGCTCCCGCGTTCGCGGAGACGGAGCTCTGGGTGTCGGATCCGTTTCTGCCGGAGAGCCTCCGACTCCCCACGCCACCGGCAGTGCGCCAGCTCGCGATCGACGAGCAGCACGGAGACGACATCGTCGTACGCCCCGACGTCGCCGATCTCACGCTCGTCGCGCGGCACCGCATGGTCCGAGACGATCGATGGAAGCTCGTCTATGTGCCGACACGCGCGGGGGTCGTCTATCTGCTCTTCGACCTCGAGAACGATCCCGGCGAGCTCACCGACGTTTTCGCGCGCGAGCCCGCCCAGGCGGAGCGGCTCAAGCGACTCCTCTGGCAATGGATGCTTCAGGATCCTCGCATGACGGAAGAGCGCGGTTACCTCGTCCCGAAGAGGCCCGAGCTCTGATGCTGGGGCTCCTCTTTCGAGCTCTCGGCGTGGCGGTTTGCGCCGTCGCGGCGACCCTCATCTATCTGGAAGCAGGAGCCGCGGACCCGCCCCTCGTCATGCCCAAGGCCGAGCGTGTCGCACCTCCGCCCCCTCCGCCGACGCCGCGCGCCGGGCTCCGCGCGACTCGGTTCTTCTTCGGCGGCGGGCCGCGCGACAGCCGCGTTGAAGGGGTCCTTCGCGGCGTGAGTCTCGACCGCACGATCCCCCTCGGCATACCGCGCGGCGCGCTCACGGCCGACGGACCGGACATCAGGTTCGCCTTCGTTGCCCCCCACGGGGACCTCATCGGCTTTGCGATCGTCGCCCCGCCTGCCGCGCTTCGTTGGGAGTGGATGCTGGACGGAGCGCCGTGGCCGGCAGAAGCGGTCTTCGCCGGCCCCTACGGTCTTCCGGCTCCCGAGCTCGTGAACGGGATGGGCGCGTCGTGCGCGCACGGGTTCGGCCTGGGTGCGGGCACGCATGCGGGGACGCCGTACTTCTCGGCCGCGAAGGCCGGCGCCTTCGTTATCTGCGAGGATCGTTGACCAGGTAGGGGCGCCGGCGTAGGGAGAAGCTCGCATCAATCCATGCCGACCGGCTTTGAACATCTCCTCGCCGAGGGGGTCATCACCGAGGTTCTCGGCCGCTTGCAGAGCGGCAAAGAGGCGGAGGTCTACGTCGTCCGCTTCGGCGGAAAGGTCGTCGCGGCGAAGGTGTACAAGGACCGCGCGACGCGGAGCTTCAAGAACAACTCCTCCTACAAGGAGGGGCGCACGGTCCGGAACACGCGCTCGCAGCGAGCGATGGACCGCGGCTCACGGTTCGGCAAGGCGGCGTCCGAGGACGCCTGGAAGTCCGCGGAAGCCGATGCACTCTACAAGCTCCACGCCGAAGGGGTCCGCGTCCCCACCCCCGTTCTCTTCCTCGACGGGGTGCTCCTCATGGAGCTCGTGCTCGACGCCGAGGGGAACCCGGCGCAGCGAATCATCGACGCGCACCTGACCCCCGCCGAAGCAAACGCCGCCTACCACGACATGCTCACGCAGCTGGTGCGTATCCTGTCGTGCGATCTCATCCACGGCGACCTCTCGCCGTACAACGTGCTGTGGGCGGCCGCAGGGCCGACGGTGATCGATTTCCCCCAGATCGTGTCGGCATCGCACAACAGCAGCTCGGAGCGGTTCTTCCTCCGCGACGCCGAGAACATCCTCGGTCACTTCGCGCGGATCGATCGCTCTCTCATGGCTCGGCGCAGCGATCCCTGGGAGATCTGGCAGGCCTATCGGCGGCGCGAGCTGACGCCGGAGTTCCGGCCGACGGGGAAAGGGAGCTGGGGCGGAAGGTCGATCGCGCAGGATGCGCCGCGCGGAGAGCCGAGGCACGCGCACGGCGGGCCGCGCGGCGACATGCGAGACGTGCGAAACGCGCACGCGCCGCAACGCCACGGTCCACCGCAGCAGCGCCCGAACCCGCCACCGTTGCGACAACCGCCGCATCCGCCGTCCGCGGCAGGCCGGCGTCCGCAGTTCGGGCCGGAGGTCATCGTGAGGAATCGGCGACCGGGGGGGATGCCCGGGGGGACGGCGGTTCCTGTGCAAGGGCCGGCGGCCCCGTCGACCACGGGGGACCGCCCGAGCGCGCCGGGCAACGGGGCCTCGCGGCAAGGGCGAAGACGGCGGAGACGGCGTCACTAGCTTTCGCGCGCACCCTGCGCGTGCAGCGCGATGCTTCGCTTCTCGTCACCTCCTTCGCGCTTCCCGCCATCGCAAGAACGGCTGCTCGACGAAATGGAACGAGATCACCGCGCACGCGGCCGCTAGGGCGATGTTCAGGGGAAACGCTGCAAACCACTGCGTCGAGCTCCGGTTCAGAAAGAGCTGCTGCCAGAGGTAAAGCGAGTAGCTGAGCGTTCCGACGTAGACGAGGGGGCGGAGGTTGAGCACGCGGCCCGCCGGGCTCTCAGGGTGGCGGATGCCGTAGTGGATGATGAGCGCGATCGAGAGGTTGAGGCACGTCTCGCCGAAGGCGAGGCTCAAGGTAGTCGAGCCGTGCTGTGATACGACCGCCACGGCGAGCGCGAACAGAGGAACGAGGACGAACGCCCGGGAGCGCTGGAAGGCAGTGTATCGAGGGGACGCCTCCAGCTCGCCGATCACGCACGCGAGGACACACCCTGCGGCGATCGAATCGGCCACGGTCTGGAACGACTCGCCGATGCCCGCTTGCGGGCCGAGGTGCAGGTGCAGCGTGGCCACACGCACGACCGGCGCGAGCACGATGACGCCGAGCGCGACGAAGAGACCCCGACGCTTCCCGAGGAGGAAGAGAAGCAGCGGCCAGCCAAGGTAGAACTGCTCCTCGACGGCGAGCGACCACATGTGGCCGAGCGACCACGCCCGATCGTAGTGGTAGTTCGTCGTGTAGGTCGACGCGTGGAGGATGTCTCCCGGCCGGAGGGCGACGACCCCGAGGGCGCCCAAGACTGCGACGACGGCGAGGTACGCGTAGAAGGCCGGGAAAATCCGGAACGCGCGGCGCACGTAGAACTCGGAGATCGAGATCGTCCCGCTCTTCTCCAGCTCCCGGAGGAGCAGCGTCGTGATCAGGTACCCGGAGATGACGAAGAAGACTCGGACGCCAATGTTCCCGTACTCGAGCTGCGCCCAACGGGGGAGCCTGCCGAAGTGGGCGGTGCCTTGGAGATGGCCAAAGAGCACGAGGGAGATCGAGAGCGCGCGCAAGCCGTCGAGCGAAGGCAGGCGCGCGCGACTGGGACCCGAGGGTTTGCTCAAGACGTACCCGCAGTCACTCCGTGGCTCCGTCGAGCATCTTACAGTCCGCGTCGTCGGTGCAGGGGCTCCCTCCTTCAGGAGCGCGCCCAGTGTCGGGCGATGCGTCCGCGGGGGTCGAGGCGTCGTCGGGCTCGCCGGGACACGGTCCGGTGCTGGGTGGGCAGACCCATTCCCCCTGCTCGCACACGGGGACGCCGGGCGGAGACGCGGCGCAGTCGTAACACGCCGGCTCCGGTTCCTCCGAGCAGTCGGTGGAGGAGGGGCTCGTCACATCACACGCAAGGATCAGCACCAGCGCGCCGGCGGCGAGCGTCAAGGTGACGCGCGAAGCGATCATGCTTCCCGCTCAACCCCCAGCTTCGGAATCGCGAACACGTCGATGCGCCCCCCCGCGAGCAACACTTCGTATCGGCGGAGCCCCTCGCGAAACGCCGGGATCGACACCCCAACGTTCGCCTGAGCCGACTCGTCGAGCTTCGCGAGCCCCTTCGCGATCAGACGCAGCGCCGACTCGGCGTCCTGCACGACGACGAGCTTGTGAAACGCCGCGGCGACCTGAATGAGCCCCTGGAGGAACCGTTTCGTCCCCTCGTCCGTCTCGACCAGCCAGTGCTCCTCCCATGCCTCGTGGGCCTGGAAGAACTCGCCGCGGTCGAAGAGGCGTGCACCTCGAAGGAAGGCATCGTCCGACATGATGCCCTCGGATCTTGCCATCGAACCCACCGACGTGTCCCGCCGCCCGCGCCGGGCGTCCCTCCTTTGACACGCGGCACGCCCGGTCCGAGCCTCGACCTCGACGAAATCGGCGCGATCGCTCTCCGACGATTCACGGCCCGCCGTCTGCAATGGGTCGTGTGAATCCCGGGAGGCCAACATGCGTTTTTTCAGGTCGGTGGGGGTGTTCTTTCGCAAGAGCGGAGTTCTCGTGCGGGCGGCGGCGTGGGCCACCGTCCTGGGGATCCTCGAGACGGTCGGGTCGGAGCGCGGGCGGCGGGTCCTCGCGGTGATCGCGATCGTCGGAGCGGCGGGGGGGTTCATCGCGCTGAAACCGGTGCGGTCGATCTCGCCCGGCGAGGTCGGCGTGCGGGTCAACCGCCTCACGGGGGGCGTCTCGACGCTTCACGAGGGGTGGGCTTGGGACATTCCGGCGATCCATGACTTTCGCCTCTTCCCCCTCCGCGACCAGATCTACCGCCCCCAGCGCAGCGCCCACTCCGACGGCGAGGCGCCGTTCCAGACCGTCGAAGGGCTCTCGATCGGCGTAGACGTCGCGGTGCGCTACGCGCTCGACCCCGCGCGCGTCGTGACCGTGTCCGAGGAGCTCCCCTCGGATGTCGGCCGCGAGCTCGTGGAGCCAATCGTGGACGGCGTGCTTCACCGCACGTTCGCGAAGAACACGGTGCGGGAGATTTTCTCCACCAAGCGCGCCGAGATCCAGAAGCAGATCGAAGACGAGCTCAGGCCGCAGCTCGCCCCCGACGGAATCCTCGTGCGGGCCGTCTTCCTGGGGAACGTCGATCTGCCGAAGGAGTACCGCGAAGGGCTCGAGTCGCTCCTCTCCGAGGAGCTCTCGTCGGAGAAGATGCGCTACACGCTCGAGCTAAAGGACAAAGAGGTCCAGGAAGCGGGGCTCGAGGCCGACGCGGAGAAAGTGAAGCGTCAGAAGGCTGCCGAGGCTGCAGGCCTCGAGCAGGTCATCGCGGCTCGCTCGCAGGAGGAAGCGATGGCGCACGTCCTTCCGTTCAAAGTGAAGGAGATCGAGCAGAGGAGGCTCGAGGCCGAGGCGACGAAGATCGCCCGCGTGAAGCAAGCCGAAGGGGAGGCCGACGCGCGCCGGATCGAAGCGTCGGGCGAGGCGGACTCGCGCAGGAAGCTGGCCGAGGCGGAGGCGTTCCGGATCGACGCGACGGGGAAGGCGCAGTCGGCGCAGCTCGAACGCGACTCGGCGCTCATCTCGAAGAACCCGCTCCTCATCCAGAAGACGCTCGCCGACAAGCTCTCGGACAAGATCCAGGTGATCATCGCTCCGCCTACGGCGGGGGGCTTCTTCGCCTCGGGGCTCCTGGGCCAGCAGGCCGCCGCCAAGACGGCCCCGACGACGCCGGCGCAGGGCGAAGGCTCGGAGTAGCCGATGCTCCTCCCTGCGCTCGCGGTCACCGTGGCCCTCGTGGTTCAAGACCAGGCGCCGCTCCGCGCCGCCGCGCACGATAACGCACCTCGACAGACCGCGCTCACGGCGGGGGACTGGCTCGAGGTGCGCGGCGAGCAGCGCGGGTTCCTTCAGGTCTACGATCACCGTCGCGAGCGCCCCGGCTACGTCCGCCCGTCCACCGTGCGTAGCTACGTCGTGGACGAAACGGCAGCGCCGCGGCTTGGTACCCTCGTCGAGTACTTGCGGGACGCTCCGGGAGAGGAGTCTCTCGGCATCGGCTACGTCGCGCTCTTTCTCCGTGCGGCGCCGGCGCAACAGGTCGGAGCCGAGGTCTTCGACGCGCTCGGGACGATGGCGGAGCGGCTCGGCAGAAGAGCCTCGGCGCGCGTCGCCAAGGCGGGGGATGGCTCACTCGCCGCCCAGCTCGAAGTGGCGGAGAGCTACGGCGTGCACTTCGTCAGCTTCGAGCAGGAAGGGCGTACCCGCGTTTGCTACGACGGCGAGGCGTTCCGTCACGTGCTCGCTCTCGGCGGAACCGGTCCCGCGCGCATTCATGCGGCGCTCGGGGTGACCGACCCTGGTTGCGTCGATCCCGCCCTTGGCCAGACCGCCGCTCTGGAGCTCGCGAAATGGCGCGCGGGCGTCCTCGACGGCGTTGACCCCGCCAAGCTCGGCCCCGACGTCACGGACGACGAACGAGCCCGACTTCGACTGCGGCGGTCGACCGTGCAGGCGGAGCTCGCGTACCTCGCCGCGCGCAACGGCGATCTCCCGCTCGCGAAGCAGGCGAGCGAGACGGCGAAGCACGAGCTTCAGCTCACGGACCGGTCGACCCTCGCCGACGAAGACCGCCTCACGTACGAGGAGGCCGCGCTGCGCACGGCGACGGTGCGCTGGGCCGACGAGCCTCCCACTCCCCCCGCGTCGGCCGGCCTCGACGTCGAGCTCGCGGCAGGTGGGCCGGGACAGACCTGCGTTCGGGTCAAGAAGCACGGGGCCGCACCGACCGCGGCCAGCGTCGTGGAGCACTGCACGTACGGCGTCGTTTGGCCGTCGTCCGTTCGAATGGCGCCGCACGACTCGGCGGTCGCGCTGATCGTGCAGCCTCTCTCCGGCTGGAGCGAGCTCCTCGTGCTCCACCCCGTGCAAGGCACCTGGACCGCCGACACGATCGCTCCCGCCACGATCGATCCCGACATCGGCTACGTCGAGCTCGCGGGGTTCTCCCCAGACGGGGCGCATCTTCTCCTTGTCCGAGAGTCGCGCGCGAGCGGCCCGCTCGGCGCACCCCACACGCTCGCACCGTGGATGCAAAGGACCTTTCAGCTCGTCGCCATGAGTGACCTTCGAGTCGAGAAAGAAGCGTCGAGCCTCGCGAACTTCGCGACCTTTCGGCGCTGGGAGACGGCCGACTGGAAGCGCGGGACCCTCGCCCTGCGGTGACGCCGTCGTCAGCTCGAACCGCGTGACGCGAAAAGCCGGACCCGCGACCAACCGAGGGTGATAGCTTCGCTCGCCGTGAGGGCGGGGGCATTCACGATCGTGTCGGGGGGGTCGCCGTTCGACCCGGTCTCGCCGCAAGCGACCGCGATCCGGGAGCTCTTCACCAGCGCGCTCCTCATCTGCGGCGCGGTCTTCCTCTTGGTGACCTGCCTGGTCGCCTACTGCGTGGTCCGTTTTCGCGCCAGCGGCGGGGGCGAGCCCGAGCAAGTCGAAGGGCATACGCGCCTCGAGATCGCCTGGACGATCGCTCCGATCGTGATCCTCATCTGGCTGCTTTTCCTGACGGCACGCGCGATGAGCGCGTCGGATCCCCCGATCGACCGCGATCCCGACGTCACGATCATCGGCCATCAGTGGTGGTGGGAGGCGAGGTACCCCTCGGGTGCCGTCGCCGCGAACGAGATCCACATCCCGACGGGAAAGGCGCTCGTCGTCCGGCTCGAGTCGTCCGACGTCGTCCACGACTTCTGGGTCCCCGAGCTCGGGCGCAAGATGGACGCGACCCCCGGGCGGCCCGGCGCGATCTGGCTCGAGGCGGATCAACCCGGCAGCTACGTCGGCACGTGCGCGGAGTACTGCGGCGTGGAGCACGCGTGGATGAGGATCCTCGTCGTCGCCGAGTCGCCGGAGAAGTTCGCCGAGTGGGAGCGTCATCAGCTCGCCCCGGCACCCCGCCCCACCGAGCCCTCCGCCATGCGGGGCGCCGCGACGTTCCGGTCGATGACCTGCGTGAAGTGCCACTCGCTCGGCGGCGGCGGAGACAACCCGCGCTTCGCCCCTGACCTCACCCATGTCGCGTCCCGCACGACGATCGGCGCCGGCGTGCTCCCCAACACCCCCGCGGATCTCACGCACTGGCTCCAGGATCCGCAGGGAATCAAACCGGGCTGCCACATGCCCGATGCGCAGCTCACCGACGCTCAGGTCGCCGACCTCGTCGCCTACTTCGAGACGCTCCAATGACCGTTGCGAATCCCGAGGTCATCGTCGGGCACGACGCTCACGACGACGAGCACGCCCGAGGCGCGTTCGGCTGGGTCACGACGGTCGACCACAAGCGCATCGGCGTCCTCTATCTCCTCACGTCCCTCTTCTTCTTCGCGATCGGCGGGGTCGAGGCGCTGCTCATTCGCATCCAGCTCGCGCGACCGAACTCGCATTTTCTGGATCCGGAGACGTTCAACCAGATCTTCACGATGCACGGCACGACGATGATCTTCCTCGTCGTGATGCCGACGCTCGTCGGCCTCGCCAACTACTTCGTGCCGCTCATGATCGGCGCCCGCGACATGGCGTTCCCGCGCTTGAACGCGCTCGGCTACTGGCTGTTCCCGTTCGGCGGCCTCCTCCTCCACTTCAGCCTAGTCACGGGGGGGGCTCCGTCCGCCGGCTGGTTCAGCTACGCCCCGCTGAGCGAGACGCCGTACAGCTCCACGATGGGGACCGACTACTGGGTCCTCGCGCTCCTCGTGCTCGGGATCGGCTCCGTCAGCGGCGCGATCAACATCATCGCGACGGTGATCACGCTGCGCGCTCCCGGACTCACGATCCGCCGGCTGCCGCTCTTCGTGTGGATGACGTTCGTCACCGCGATCCTCATCATCCTCGCGCTCCCGGTCTTGAACGCTTCGCTCGTGATGCTGATCATCGATCGCCGTCTCGACGCGCATTTCTTCCAGGCGAACGGCGGCGGCTCCGCGATCCTGTGGCAGCACTTCTTTTGGACCTTCGGACACCCGGAGGTCTACATCATGGCGCTGCCGGCCTTCGGGATGATCTCGGAGGTGATCCCGGTCTTCTCGCGCAAGCCAATCTTCGGCTACGAGTTCGTCGCCGCCTCCACGGTGGCGATCGCGATCCTGAGCTTCGGGGTGTGGGCGCACCACATGTTCGCCGCGGGGCTCGGGCACCGGGCCGACCTCGCCTTCGCGATCGGGAGCATGGCGATCGCCGTGCCGACGGGGGTGAAGATCTTCAACTGGATCGCGACGATGTGGGGGGGGAAGAACCGCTTCACGACGGCGATGATGTTCGCCACGGCGTTCCTTCTGGAGTTCGTCATCGGCGGCCTGAGCGGGATCACCTTCGCCGCCGCACCGATCGACTGGCAGGTGACCGACACCTATTACCTCGTCGCGCACTTCCACTACGTGCTCTTCGGTGGGACCGCCTTCGCGATCTTCGCGGCGCTCTATTACTGGTTCCCGAAGATGAGCGGGCGCTTCCTCAGCGAGAGCTGGGGGAAAGCCCACTTCTGGCTCACGATCGTCGGGTTCAACCTGACCTTCTTCGTGCAGCACTTCCTGGGGATCATGGGGATGCCCCGGCGAGTGTTCACCTATCCGGATCTCCCCGGGTGGGGCGCGCTGAACATGGCCTCGACCGTCGGCGCCTTCATCATGGGGCTGTCGGTCATCGTCTTCGCGATCAACCTCGTCCTCAGTCTGCGCAGCGGGAAGGTGGCCGGCGACAATCCGTGGGACGCCTGGACGCTCGAGTGGGCGACGACTTCGCCCCCGCCTCACGACAACTTCGAGCGAGTTCCCCCCGTCCGGAGCCGTCGCCCACTGTGGGACCTCGCGCACCCGAGCGATCAGAAGAACGCGAAGGGGGACAAGAGCGACGCGGCCGGCAAGGAGCGCACGCCACCGGACAAGAGCGTCGTCGCGATGTGGGCGTTCATCGTGTCCGAGAGCGGCTTCTTCGTCGTTCTGATCCTCTCGTACGTCTTTTTCAACATCTCGACGAAGGCCGCGGCCGCCGCCCTCGACGTCAAGACGACCGGCATTTTCACCGCGTGCCTGCTCGCGAGCAGTCTGACGCTCTACCTCGCCGAGAAGAGCCTCGAGCACGGCAACGCCGGGGCGTTCCGCGCCTGGATGATCCTGACCGTCATCCTGGGGTGCGTGTTCATGGGGGGACAGGCGAACGAGTACATGAAGCTGTTCGATCGCGGCATCTCGGTGAACACCAGCCTCTTCACGTCGACGTTCTTCACGCTCACCGGTTTCCACGGGCTTCACGTCACGCTCGGCCTCGTCGCGCTCGGGATCCTTTGCGGCCTCGCGTTCGCGGGTGACTTCGCCAAGAAGAAATCGTCGTCCGCGCTTCAGGCCGCGGGCCTTTATTGGCACTTCGTCGATGTGGTGTGGATCGTCGTGTTCTCGATCGTCTACGTGAGGAACGTCCTATGACGACGAAAGAGCTGCTCCTCTCCGCGTGGGACACCCGCCCCTTGGTCCCGGTCATGTGCGGTCTCGCGCTCGCCGGGTACCTGATTCACTTTCGCCGCCGTCTCGTGGCGCGAGCCGGTTTCTTCGTCCTAGCGACTGCGCTCTTCTTCGTCGCGCTCGCGTCCCCGATCGGCACGCTGGCGCGCGGGTACCTCTTCAGCGCGCACATGCTCCAGCACCTGATCCTGATGCTGGCCGTTCCTCCGTTCGTCTTGCTCTCTCTGCCGCGCGAGCGCGACGCCGCTCAGCCGAAGGACTGGGGGGCAATCGGCTACGGAGGCTCGTGGCTCGCCGGGGTCGGCGCGATGTGGATCTGGCACGCGCGCACGCTCTGCAATGCGGCGGCGGTGAGCACGACCGTGCAGTGGCTGCAGACCGGCTCGCTCATCGTCATGGGACTCGCGTTCTGGCGGCCCGTCCTCGCGCCGCGGATTTCCGATCGGGTCCCCACGTTCCCCGGCGTCCTCTACCTGTTCGCGGCGTGCGTCGCGTGCACGATCCTCGGAATCATGGTGACGCTATCCCCCGTCGAAGTGTGCAGCGCGTACATGCACCCGGTCGACGCGCTCGGCGTCATGCCGCTCCTTCGCGACGGCTGGGGTCTCACGCACCAGGCAGACCAAGAGCTCGGGGGGTTGATGATGTGGGTACCGGCGTGCCTCGTCTACGCGGCCGCGATCCTTGCGACGCTCGGCCGGTACTACGCGGGGGAGCACGCTTCTGCGACCCACGCCGCGGGGAGCGCCGAATGACGACCGAGCCCGAGAGCACGAAGTCGCACGCCGACTGGAACAAGGCAAAGCCGGACGTGATCCCCCGTCCGACCTACTGGCCCGCCGCGATGGCGTTCGGCCTCACGCTCCTCTTGTGGGGGCTCGTGACTTCGCCCGTCGTCCTCGGCGTGGGCTTCTCCGTGATCGTGGTGTCCCTCATCGGCTGGATTGGAGAGATGCGCCATGAGCAGTGAGAAAGATCCGCCGAGCCGGCCGCCGCCCGGCGACCACGACGGGCACGCGGCAGCCCCTCCGGCGACTGCTCACGAGATCGCGCGACGTCAGCTCCTCGGGAAGATGAGCATCGGCGTGGGGGTCGTCTGCGGCGGCGTCATCTCCGTCCCCGGGATCGCGTTCGTGGTCGCCCCCATCTTTCGCGACGCCCCCAACGAGTGGCGCGCGGTGGGCAAGGTCGGTGACTTCAAGGTGGGGGAGACGGTGAACGTCGTCTTCGTCGACGCGTCGGCCCTCCCCTGGGCAGGCGTGACCTCGAAGACGTCCGCGTGGCTCCGCTGCATCAGCGAAGGGGTCTTCGTCGCGTTCTCGGTGAACTGCGCGCACCTCGGCTGCCCCGTCCGGTGGATGGAGAAGGCGCGCCTCTTCATGTGCCCGTGCCATGGCGGCGTCTATTACGAGGACGGCCGCGTGGCCGCCGGCCCGCCGCCCCATCCGCTCACCCGCTATCCCGTCCGCGTCCACGACGGACAGGTCGAAATCCTCACCGAACCGATACCGCTCGACTGACGATGATCAAGCGATTCCTCAAGGGCGTTTGGGAGACGATCGACGACCGCACCGGCATTTCGTCGCTGATCGCCCCGATGCTCGCCCACCCGGTCCCACGCGGCGCGCGCTGGTGGTACGTCTTCGGCAGCGCCACGCTGTTCGCGTTCATCATCCAGATCTTGAGCGGCGTGACGCTCGCGTTCTCGTACATCGCGTCGTCCTCACAGGCGTACGACACGCTCCTCTTCATCACGAACGACGCGCCGTTCGGCAGCGTGCTCCGCGGGCTCCACTACTACGGAGCATCGGCGATGGTGCTCATGGTGGGCATCCACATGGGGCAGGTCTTCCTCTCGGGGTCGTACAAGTTCCCCCGCGAGATGAACTGGCTCTCGGGGATTCTGCTCCTCGCGCTCACGCTCGGGATGGGATTCACCGGGCAGCTCCTTCGCTGGGACCAGACCGCGACGTGGTCGGTCGTCGTCGGCGCGGAGCAGGCGGGGCGCCTACCGGTCATCGGCGAGCGGATGGCGCGCTTCATCCTCGGCGGCGACACCGTCGGCGGGGCGACGCTCAGCCGCTTCTTCGTCATCCACGTGTTCATCATCCCGGCGATCATCTTCGCGGGGCTCGGTCTGCACCTCCTCCTCGTGATGCGCCACGGGATCTCCGAGCCACCGGTCGCCGGCGAGCTCGTCGATCCGAAGACGTACCGGAGCCGCTACCAGAAACACCTCGAGAAGGACGGCGTCCCCTTCTGGCCGGACGCCGCTTGGCGCGACGTGGTCTTCGGCGCGGCGATGGCGCTCGGCATCCTCGCCCTCGCGATTTTCGTCGGGCCGCCAAAGCTCGGCGCCCCCCCGGACCCGAGCATCATCTCGGCAGACCCGCGACCCGACTGGTACCTCCTCTGGTACTTCGCCGTCCTCGCGCTCGCGCCGTCGAGCCTCGAGACGTACATCATCATCCTCGCGCCGCTGATCGTCGGCGGCTTTCTCCTCTCGCCCCCGTTCCTCTCCAACAAAGGCGAACGGAGCGCGCGCCGCCGGCCGTGGGCGGTCGGCATCGTGATCATGACGGTAGTGATGATCGGCTCGCTGTGGATCCTCGGCGCGCGCTCCCCTTGGTCGCCCAAGTTCGACGCGCCCCCCCTGACAGCCGACGTCGTCGGGGCGACGGAGGGGCCGGTCGCGGAAGGGGCGCTGCTGTTCCACGACAAGGGATGCCTGAGCTGCCATCTCATCGCCGGCTACGGCGGCAGGCGCGGGCCGAACCTCACGCATATCGGAGACCTCCTGACGCGTGAGGACTTGACGATCCGGATCTCGAACGGAGGGACGAACATGCCGGCGTTCGCGGGCACGCTCGCGCCGCAAGACCTCGAAAAGCTCGTCGCATTCCTCTCCTCGAGGAAAGCTGCGGCGCCCACCGGCGCTTCGCCCTGACGCGAACGCTCGAGAAGCGAGCGGCGGGCGGGACAGACGCCCCGCCCTGCCGTAATGTCCATGTGTGCGCCGTCGCTCCTTTGCCGCATTCGCCGTAGGAGCGAGCGTCCTGGCCGTGGCCATTTCCGCGGAAGCGAAGCCGACGGGGCCGCAGGTCACGGTTTCGACCGGGGGCTACGGACAGCCGTCGAGTCCCCCCCCTGCGCAGGCGGCGGCCTCCGCTCAGCCGATTCCCCCGAGCGCAAACCTGATGACCCTCCAGGCCGAGGTCACGCTCGCGCAAGTGGCCGCCTACGAGCGGTATCTGCAGTACGTCGCGCTCACCCAGGGGGCGCGTAGCGGATCGAACGACGCGGCGCAGTACTTCACGAATGGAGCCGCGGCGACGACCGTACCCACCACCGGCCAAGCTGGATCGGCATACTTCACGAATGGGGCCGAGGCGACGCGGGTACCTGCCCCCGCGACCCCGGCTCCTCTACCGCAACCCGCTGCCGCGCGCGCAGCCCCCGCTCCGCTGGCACCGTTCTGGTGGGTGGAAGGGGAGACGCCCTCCTCGGCCCCCGCGCCGGCGCCCGCCCCGGACTCCCCTCCCCCCCCTGTGGTGGAACCCACCGAGACGCGACCGATCGCCGCGATGTCCTTCGAGGAATGGCTCGAGTCGATGGGAGCGAACGTCGAAGAATCGGCGGACGAGTCGCCGCAGTCGCCGCAGTCCAGCGACGAAGAACCGGCGGTCCTCACTCAGCCTTCGGCGGCAGTCCTCGAAGTGCGCCAGCGCGTTCCGCCGACGCTGCGAGAGAAGCCTCGCGAGCGGCTTGCAGAGTCATCGAGCTCGGATGGGCTAATCGCAGCGATGATCGGCACATTTGCCGCGGGGTTGTTGCTCGGCGTGCTGGCGATGAAGAGGCCGCGCCTGAGCGATACGTCTGCGCGTCATCTCACGCGATGAGCGCGTCACGTGGCGCGATGAGCTTGACGAATCGACCCCGGGCGGACATAGCAGGGGCCATGGTTTCGGGGGGACCGCTCGACCGCGCCGTAGACGCCGCGACCCGCACGCGCGCCGTGGTGGATGGCGCTCGCGCAGCGTTGAGCTCGGCTCGCGTCCTCGGGCAGGCGCTGGCCGTGGAGCTCGTCTACTTGCAGATGCACCTGCGCGAAGCGCGCGAACGCAGCGCCGCCCGCGATCGCAAAGTACGCGGAGCCTCGAAGCCCGACTGAGCGCGACATGAGCGCATCGCCGTCGCCGTTCTCGTCCCTTGGCCGAAGAGTCGTCGTCAGTCAGTTTGCCGAGACCCCGCTCGAAGCGATCGAGAAGTACGCGACGCTCGAGACGATGCCCCCGCCGGACATCGCGCAGCTTGGTCCGGACGACGTGATCATCGCCGTGAAGAGCGCATCGGTGGGCTGGGTCGATCTCCTGATGACGAGCGGGCAGTACCAGCACATGCCCAAGCCGCCGTACTGCCCCGGGCTCGAGTACGCGGGCGAGGTGTCGTGGGTCGGTCCCCGCGTCGGCGACGACGTTCGCGTGGGTGACGCGGTGCTCGTCGACGGCTTCCTCGCGGGCCCGAGGTCCGTCGGCGACTACCAGGCCTACGGTGGCTTCGCCTCGTACGCCGTTGCACCGGCCGCGGCGATTCACAAGATCCCCGGAGGGCTCTCGTTCGACCAGGCGTGCAACCTCCTCGGCAACTACGAGACCGCCTACCACTGCCTCGTGACGAGGGGGCGACTGCGCGCTGGTGAGACCGTGTTGATTCATGGTGCCGCGGGGTCGACGGGGCTCGCCGCGGTCCAGGTGGCGAAGCTCCTCGGCGCGACGGTCATCGCGACGGGGCGATCCGACGCCAAGCTCGCCGTCGTCAAGGCTCAGGGCGCGGACCACGTCGTCAACTGCAAGAGCGCCGACGGGGAGACGGGCGTTCGCGCGTTTCGCGACGACGTGAAGGCGCTGACGTCCGGACGCGGCGTCGACGTCGTCTACGACGGCGTCGGGGGTGCCATCTCGCTCGAGAGCCTCCGCTGCGTCGCGTTCGGCGCGCGATTCCTCATCGTCGGCTGGGCGGCGACGCCGTTCGTCGCGAAAGGGAAGGGGGAGCGCGGCGCGCCGAACGCGAACGTGTTACCGACGAACTTGATCATGATGAAGGGGCTCGACGTGCTCGGCTGCCCCACGGTGATTTCGACGCTGAACGATCCTTCGCTTCGCGCTCCGCGCCTCGAACAGGTCCTGCGCTGGGCGCAGTCGGGGGCGATCAGACCCCACGTCAGTCACGCCTTTCCTATCTCCGAGTTCAAGGAGGCGATGCGCGCCAAGTGGAACGGCGAGATCGTCGGCGGCTGCGTGCTCCGCCCGTAGGCAAAGGGCCGCGGCCCGCGCTCAGCTCCTCGTCCCTTCGACCACGGAGCCGTCGTCGCAGAACGCGAGGACATGCGTGTCCGTAGCGTGAAGGGCGCGGACTGCAGCGGTGTCCGCGCCGGGCGCCCCGACGCGGGTCCACCCGCCACGGTCGCGGACGAGGACGCGGCACGCGGCGCCGCCGGTCCACATGGTTCCGTTGGGCGCGCGGGCCAGCGCGTAGAGATCGCGCGTGGTCTGGATCGACTCGAGCTGAGCTTCGAGAGAGGGCCACACGCGGAAGACGAAACCGCCGGCGCCGACCGCAGCGGCGGTGCCGTCGCCGAGGGGGAGCAGCGCATAGAGCGGGGCCTCGCACACCGTGACCCGCTTCGGCGAGCCACTCGACCTGAGCAGAACCAGCGTGCCCGCGTCACCGCACGCGACGAGATCGGCATCGAGCCGGACCACGCCGCGGAGGGGGCCGCAGTCAGGGACGCGGATGACGCGCGGAGCGAGAGTCCCGCCGGGGCGCGGAGCGACCTGCGCGATCACGCCGCACGACCGACCTTCGATCTTGCGTTCCCCTACGAGCGTCATCCCGCCGTTGGTATCGACGTACCCGTCGTAGAAGACGAAGTGCTCCCCCTCGAACCTCGTCGTCGAATAAGCACCGGCGGGGGAGATCGTCGCGATGAGCGAGCTGGCCCCCGCGAGGAGCACGTCCCCCTGCTCCGACACGGAGACGAGCCGGATCTGATGCGGCTCGATCACCTGCGGCAAGTCGAGGCTCGTCCACGCGCGGCCGTCCCAACGACCGACCCCTCCCCCCCCCGCGCCGACCGCCCAGAGGCCGTCAGCCGACACCGCAATCGAAGTGAACACGCCGAGCCCGATGGCCGGCGTGAGGACGCGCCACGCCATGTTGTTTGCGTTCGCCGCGTTGGCCGCATCGCCCACCACGTCCGCAGACGAGACCCGTATAACGGGAGGAGCGTCCTGGCTGGAGGGGTCGGCCAGCATCGTCGGCGCTTCGGTGATCGCGTTGGCGTCGCGAATGGAGGGGGGGGCGGTGGACGGACCGACGAGGCCGTGTTGCCCGGCGCGCGGGAGGCTGGTCGCTCCGCCGAGCGCGGCGAGAGCCTTGTCGATCGACTCGTACAGGTCGACCACCGTCGCGTGCCGCTCCTCGGGCTCGGGCGAGAGGGCGCGCGCGAGCTCGCCGTCCAGCGCCGCGACGACGTCCGGCCTCGCTTGGAGCTCCGGCGGGAGTCGATCGTAGATGCGCGCGAAGGCGGGTCGCGCGACCTCGAGGACGCGTCTCACGACGAACGCGGGATTGTCGCTCTCGTGGAATGGAAACGCCGCGGCGCCAGTGACGATCTCGTAGAAGATCGTCGCGAGCGAGAAGATGTCAGTGTGGCGCCCGACGCGCTTGTTGCCGTGCTCGAACTGTTCGGGCGGTGCATAGCCGACCGACGCCCCCGCGAACGTCGTCTTCTGTCCCGAGCCATCGATGAGCTTTGCGAGGCCGAAGTCGGTCACCTTCGCGACTTCCCGTCCCGCGGACGTGTCGATGAGGATGTTCGAAGGCTTCAGATCGCGGTGCACGACGTTCTGTGCGTGAACGTCGCGGAGCGCCAGGCTCGTGTGTCGAAGTATCCGACGCGCGCGATCGACGCCGAGGCCGGCGGGATTCGCCCTCGAGAGGACGGTCTCGAGCGTGAGGCCATCCACGTACTCGATCACGGTGAACGGGAGCGTCCAAGTGTCGCCCGTCTCCGGCACGTGAACGGTCGCGTAGGCGTGATCGAAGAAACGGACGACGTGGGGGTTCGGCCTGGGCTGCTGCGACAGCATCCGGAGCACCTGGGCTTCGCGCTGGAAACGAGCGAGCGTGTCCCGCGTCGCCGCCTCCGGGCGCAGCACCTTCACAACGACGTCAACGCTGCCGTTCCACGTCGCGCGAAAGACCCATCCCTGACTCCCTTCTCCCACCCGCTCGCGCAGCGGGTAGAGGCTCCCGTCGCTGCCGGGAAGCACCTGGCCGGGGAGAACGTCGCGAAGCGCGCGTAGGCGGCGCTCCTCTTTCGTCATGACCAGCACGGCCCATCCAGCATACTCTGAAGAGCTGGGCCCATGCATTCGCTCGAGGACCCGACCGACGCGCCGACAGCGACACTCGCCGACACCGAGGAAGAGAGCCATTCGAGCTTCGGGCTCGCGACCGGGACGCTCGTCGGGCGCTACGTCATCGTGGATCAGCTTGGCGCGGGCGGGATGGGGACCGTCTACGTCGGCTACGACACGCAGCTCGCTCGCCGTGTCGCGATCAAAGTACTCCGCCCCGACGCGCACTCGAGCGACGCGCAGGCTCGCCTCCTCCTCGAGGCGCAGACCCTCGCGCGGCTTGCGCACCCGAACGTCCTCACCGTCCACGACGTGGGGATGTTCGGGGACGGCGTCTTCGTCGCGATGGAGTACATCGTCGGGCAAACGCTCAAGGCGTGGCTGAAGGAGCGGCATACCTGGCGCGAGTCGCTCGCGGTCCTGAAAGGGGCTGGACGAGGGCTCGAGGCCGCGCACGCCGCCGGGATCGTTCATCGCGACTTCAAGCCGGCGAACGTGTTCCTCGGGAACGATGGGCGGGTCGTCGTGGGGGACTTCGGAATCGCACGCTCGAGCGACGCCGTCGCGGATTCGAGCGTCCCTTCTCCGGGATCCCTCGACCCCGCCTCCGCTCGCGTCCCCGCTCCAGCGCATTCGCCCGCCAACCCCGAGGCTCCACCGAGCAGTCACTCGTTCCCCTCGCCGTCCGTCGCGGACACCGAGACGGGCGCGCTCCTCGGGACCATCGGATACATGTCGCCGGAGCGGGCGTTCGACCACCGCGACGACGCGCGGAGCGATCAGTTCAGCTTCTGCGTGACGCTGTATCGCGCGCTGTACGGGATCCCCCCGTTCCCGTACTTCGATCTCGCCTCGTACTTGAACTCGCTCCTCGCGCCGCCGCGTCCTCCACCGGCGGGGAGCCGCGTCCCCGCGTGGGTCCAGGCCATCGTTCGGCGCGGGCTCTCGTACGAGCCATCCGATCGCTTCGCGTCGATGACCGAGCTTCTGAGCGCGCTCGAGCGCGACCCGACGCGCAGGCGGCGCTGGTGGGCCCTCGGCGCGTGCGGCGTCGCGCTCGCCGGCATCGCGGCGCTCGGAGTGGCGCAGCACCGCCGGAACGTCCGGGCGGAGTGCCGCGTGGGCGAGAGCGTCATCGCGACGACCTGGGGACCAGACGCGCGCGCCAAAGTAGAAGCGCAGATCGGAGGGACCGGCGCACCATTCGCGCGCGAGTCTGCGACCCGGACGACGCGGATCCTCGACGCCTATTCCGCGGAGTGGGCGCGCGTCCACCGCGAGGCGAGCGAAGCGACGCTCCTGCGCGCCGAGCAGAGCACCACGACGATGAGGGATCGGCTGGCGTGCCTCGAGGGGGAGCGGGACGAGCTCGCGGCGCTCGTGGATCTCCTGGCGCGCGCGGACGCCGCGGTGACCATGCACGCGATGCGCGCGGCGTACGATCTGCCGACCCCGCGCACGTGCCTCGAGCCGAGCGCCGCGCACGCCGCCTCCGTGCTCCCCGACGCGCCAGGCCCTCGTGCGCGCATGGCCGCGCTGCGCCACACGGTTGCCGAGGCAGAGGCCCTACATCTGACGGGCAAGTGCAACGAGGCGCTCCCCGTCGCGGCGCGCGCCCTCGCCGAAGCGCGCGCCATTCCCCACCGCCAGTCCGAAGCGGAGCTCCTCTTCCTGGTGGCCGCGTGCAAGGCCGAGGTGGATAGCGACACGGTGGCCGTCGAGAGCTTCGAGCTCGCGTTTGCCGCTGCGGAGGCGGCGGGGAACGACTCGCTCGCGGCGATCGGCGCATCCACGATCTCGATCGAGCTCGGCGACAGCCTCGCGCAACCCCATGAGGCCGAGCGCTGGCTGGCGATCGCGAAGGGGATCCGGCAGCGCGAAGGGAGCGACGAGCGGGCGGACGCCGAGATCATGGAGGCGGAGCTTTCGCTCCTGTCCGGGCAGGGGCACGAGGACAAGGCGGTCCTCCTGCGAGACAAGCTCATCGCGCTCCTCGAGCGACTCTACGGCCCGTCCCATCCCAGGCTCGCCGCGGCGATCGCGAACAAGGCGGGAGACCTCGACACGCTAGGACAGCTCGATCTGGCCGTGACGGAGCACAGGCGCGCCATCGCGATGCAGGAGCTCATCTTCGGCCCCGACGCGCCGTACTTGAGCACCGAGTACAACAACCTCGGATTCACATTGATCAGCCTCGGCCGGTACGAGGAGGCCACGCAGGCGATCGACCGCGCGCTCGCCCTCCTCGCTCCGCTCGGAGCAGAGAACCCCCACACCGTCTTGCCGCTCACGTCCCTCGTGACCCTCGACAATCGGGTGGGTGACCACAAGGGGGCCCTCACCGCAGCGGATCGCGGGATCGCGATCATCGGCGCGACGGGTGAGAGCGAGATGCGCTACCTCCCGTCCTTGCTGGTCGGACGGGGGATCGCGCTCCTCGCGACGGGAGACGCGGCGAAGGCGCGCGAAGCGTGCGCTCGAGCGCTTCAAGTCCAGGAGGCCAAGGAGATGATCGGGCCGGACCAGATCTACAGCGACGACGCGCTCACGTGCGTGGGGACGGCGGAGACCTCGCTCGGGCTCCTCGACCAGGCGCTCTCGCACCTCGAACGGAGCGTGGCGATCGCGAAGCACTCCCCAGCGACCGACCTTGCGCTCGCACGCTTCGCGCTCGCGCGCGCGCTCACGGCGGCGAAGCGCGATCCGGAGCGCGCCCGAGAGTTGGGCGAGACCGCGCTGAAGCAGCTCCGGGCAGCGCCGGGAATGGCGTACGAGGCCCGCGAGGTCCAGCAGTGGTTCGAGGCAGACGAGAAAGGGAAGACTGCTCCCTAGCGGCTTACGTCGCTACGGGCTTGCCCGCCTTCTTCCAGCCCGAGATTCCGGCCGGCATGATGTACACGCTCGTGTAACCGAGCTTCTCCGCCGCGACCGCGGCGGTGTGGCAAGCGTGTCAGAGCTCGCTCGCGCAGTAAAAGACGAGCATGACCCCCTTTTCGGCGGGGAGGTCGGCCGCGGTCACGCTTTCGTAGTCGACCCAGCGGGCACCCGGGAGGTGCTCTTTCGCGTAGTGGTCCTTCGAGTTGCAGTCGTAGAGGAAGGTCTTCCCGTCGTTGACGGCGATCTTCGCCGCGACCTCGTCCACCGTGAGCTTGTTCAGCGGGGGCGAGTGGGAGCAGGCGAGACCCGCGAGCGCGCCAGCCGCCGCGACGGCCATGACCAGAAGCGAACGGCGACGGAAGGGCGCTGGCGACGCGAACATGGGTTGGAGGGTAGCGCCGGCCGCACGAGGTGGCCAGCGCTCACCGCGCTACTTGCAGATCGCCCCCCTGATACTTCGCCCTCTGGACGTCAGGCCCGTCGACGTCGAGCAGCGCAGCTCCGACCGGGGCGCCGGTGCGGTCCTGCACGTTCACTCGGACGACCCAGGGGCCCGGAGGGGCGCCCGGCATGACGCGCGCCGTCCACGTGTCGCCGTTGTGGTTCCAGGAAACGCTCGGCTTGTCGAGATCGACGGTGACGTTGAACACGAGCGTTTCGCGAGACGGGTCGAGATACCCGCTCGGGTCCTCCACCTTGACGACGATATCGACCGGCGTGTCCGGCCAGCGCGGGTGGGGGGGATTGAACGTGATGTGCGCGTGCAGGTCGCGGCGGACGAGGAGGATCTTGGTCTGCACGTGGGAGGTGGCGTGGCGAATCAGGAGCGTGCGTTTCGGCTGTCCGCCGAGCTTCAGCTCCGTCGAGGCGGGGATCCAACGCGGCTCCGCGTTCGGATCGAAGTCGGATCCCGTAGCGACCTCGATGTCGCGCGGGTCGTCGAGCGTGATCGCCTGATTCTCGGAGAGGACCACCGCGCCACCGGGTCCGCTGACGGCGAGCGCCGGGACGGTGAGGCGTGCGACACGGAGAGCCATGACGTCCGACGGCGGCCCCGCGAGCCCCTCCGTGGAGAGCGCGCGCACGCGCACGTAGTAGGAGCCTGGCCCGACCGCGTCCGTCTTCATCGTCGGGCTATCCGTCTTCGAGACGGTGAGAGGGCCCGACATGCCCTGGTTCGGCGCAACCTCCACGCGATACGACGCGGCCCCCGGCACCGGCTGCCAGCTTGCGCCGACGACAGCGCGTTCGTCGCCGTGGACGATCGCGAACGGCGGCGGCGTCCCAGCGGCGGCGAGCCAGCTCGGCGCGGCGGGCGCCGGGTGCGTTCCAAGGACGGTCTTCGGGGTGAGCGTTACGCCGGTGTGCGGGAGGAGCGGCCGCCACTTGGAGGCGGAGCCCGCGATCGCCATCCCGTCGTAGAGCGCCACGGCGACGTCGTCCCCATGAATGGCGACGTTCCCGGAGCCCCGCCACAGGGCGACGCTGCGCCCCCCGGGGAGCATCACCAGGAGTCCGAGCCCGTTCGACGGATCATGCGCTTCGAGGTCGAGCTCCCCCTCGGTCATCTGGATCTGGAACGCTTTGACGGCGCTCGCCCCGGGATGCTCGGCCGGGAGCCAAGAGGTCGACCGGAGCGTGAAGGTCGTGCTCGGGGCGATCCGAACGGAGACCCCCTCTGCGATCTTCATGACCGACGCGACGCCGGGCGCCGTGCGCACACTCGAGCTGGGGGCGAGCGAGGTGCCCCCCTTCGTCGGCGCGAAGTCATCCGCGCCGTCGGCGCGAACGAAGGCGTCCGCTTGAAGCGTCGGCGTGGGACCGGCGGGTGGAGACGGTGAGGCGCCCACGAGGAAGAGCGCCGACGTGAACAGCACACCTGTTGCCGCGCGACGGAGCTGAAGATCGACCATTGAAACGAACCTCGCTTCGCGTGTCTCCAGCTAGAGGACGCGCGGGTAGAAAGACGATGATCGAGGGAGCGCGCCGCGCGCGTCAATGTGGGCAGGCCGGCATCAAGACGAATCGTCGGCGCGGGTACGCGCGGGTCGCATCGAAACGCCGATCTCCCTCACCGCCTACAAGCGAGCGCTCTCGAGCGCGCCAGAGCGGCGGCCGCGGTCACGCTCTGCTTCGACGAGCCCCAACGATCGACGACGGCGCCGTACGCCGCGCAGGCAGCGGCGCTGTCCGCCGTGGCCTCGAGCATGCGTCCCAGCAGCAGGTGGGCGCGGGTGAACCCGATCGGATCTGCCAGAGCGCTACAACTTCCCGTCACGAGGCGCAGCTCCGGCAGCGCATCCTTCGCGCGCTCGGCGAGCGCGTGCACCTTCGCAATCACCGGCATCGTCGAGCCGCGCATCACGAGCGGCGGTATCGGAGCGTAGTCGGGAAGGAGGGCGAGCGCCGTTTCCGCCTCTTCGCGAGTCTCGGCCGGGGCGGCGTAACCTTCGATCCACACGCGCGCGCGCTCGAAAGGCTGGATCTGGGAGTCCCACCGGGCGCGCCACTCGGCCCGTGCCTGGTCACGCTCTTGCGGCGTCCTCAGACCACCACGTACGGCGGCAGCGTAGAGGCGAGGTCGTGGGTCGTCGTCGATCGAGTCGGTGGACCAGACGACCACGCGTCGCAAGTAAGCATCAGCGACGTGCGCCGCCCCAACGACATCGCCGACCTCGGCGTCGAGATCCATGAGAAGGAGCGCCGCGGTGGCCCGATCCTGCTCGGCGCCGGCCGCACGCGCCACGCGGTCGAGCTCCGCAGCCTCCTTCAGCGCGGCCGAGAAGTCACCCCGCCCGACGGCGAGATGGGTCTCGTCCAAGAGCTCGGTCGACGCGCGAGCCGACTCCGGAGACGCTTGCCACTTGCGCGTGAGCGCCTCGTGAACGGAGTCGAGCGGTCGGCCGAGCGCAAAGAGGGCGCGCGCGAGGAAATCGTGCGCACGATCGCTCCGCTCCTCCATCGCCACCATGCGCTCCGCGTCGACTTCGAGCCCCGCGCAGTCTCCTTGAGTGTCCTCGAGGATCGCGCGCACACGCAGGCAGCTCGCGGCAGAGGGGGAAAGCGCCATGCACTGATCTACCGAGCGCTGGGCGCCGGCGTAGTCGAGCTCGAGATCCTGAACGAGCGCGCGCAGCCAGAAAGCGGACGCAAACCGCGAGTCGAGGTCGAGCAGTCGCTGGGAAATTTGCTGAAGCTCGGCGCGCGGCCGGTGCTCGACGAAGAGGTAGCCCGACAGAAAGAGGAGCTCCTCGTCGCGCGGTCTCGAGGCGACGAGCTTGTCGAGGCGCCGCTCGGACTCCTCGACCGCCGGTCGCGGAGAGATGTAGAGCGGCTCGACGGCTCCGAGGATCTCGCGGTCGCTGTCCGAGAGCGACGCCCGGAGCGCGAGCGCGGCCCGCGCGTGCTTTCGCGTCTCGGCCGAGGTGATGACGTCGTTGTAAAGGGCGGCCCGCAGCTGCGCGGCGGCCATGGTCGGGTCGAGGGCCGCCGCGCGGGAGAAATCATTGATCGCCTCGACGAGCGAGCCGTCGCGCACCGCCTGCTGGCCGGCAAGGTACGCAGCGGCGGCCTCGGCGTTTGCGGTCTTCGGGAGCGGGGGATCGGTGCTCGCCGCCGCCGCGGAGACAGCTGCGTCGATGCTCTTGGCGGCGAGGGGCGCCCGGGCCGGCGCGAACCGGAGCGCGAGCATGACGACGACGAGCGGCACGCCGATCGCCGCGGCGAGCGCGAGCCGCGGCTGCCACTCCGGAGAGCCTGCTCCGCGCCCTACCTGCGAGACGTGAGCCTTCGAGGTCGACTCGTGGAGCGCGCCGCTTTCCGGCGGGATGGATCCGCTCTCGAGGCGGTCCGGATTCGAGGCCCGACTGCGCTCGCCGGGCATGGCGAACGGTGCCAGCGCGTCGGCGAGCTCCTGAACGCTCGCGAAGCGTTCGTCGGCGCTCTTTTGTAGACAGCGACTGACGATCGCGTCGATCTCGGGCGGGAGATCCGGTCGCTCGTCCCGCAGGTTGCGAGGCTCGTCCGAGAGGACCGACGCGAGGAGGGAGGCCATGCTCTCTCCCGCGAACGGGAGCTCCCCCGTGAGCGAGCGGTAGAGCGTCACGCCGAGCGACCAGACGTCGCTTCGCTGATCGACCGTGCTCGCGTTCCGGAGCTGCTCGGGCGACATGTAGTGGGGCGAGCCGATCGAGCCTCGCGTGATCGTCAGGTCCCCCTCGTTCCACTTTGGCGCCTTGGAGATGCCGAAATCGACGATCTTCACCAGCCGCTGCCCGTTGCCGCGCTCGGTGAGAAAGAGGTTTGCCGGCTTGATGTCGCGATGGACGATGCCGCGCGCGTGCGCTGCAGCGAGCCCTTCACACGCCTGAACGACGATCTCCGCCGCCTCCTCGAGCGGGATCCTGTCCCTCACGCGGAGCTCCTGCTGCAAGTCGCGCCCGGTGAGGTACTCCATGACGAGGTACGGGCTCTCGTCGGGGAGCGTGCCGTAGTCGAGGACCCGCACCACGTTCTCGCTCTGCACCGCCACGAGCGCGCGGGCCTCGCGCTTGAACCGGCCGACGGCGTCCTCGCTGTCGACGTACTCGGCCTTGATGAACTTGATCGCGACCTTCTGGCCGATCAGCTTGTGCGTCGCCGAGACGACGAACCCCATCGCGCCGCTGCCGAGAACGTCCTCGACGACGTACTTGTCCGCGACGACGGTGCCCGCCGGCATCTTCGGTACGTCGTTCTTCCGCGACTTGCGATCGCTGGACATGCTTCTAGAGCATCGTACCTTGTCTCGTTCGCTCTCGCGCGACGCGAAGGCCTCAGGCGACGGCGACGCGAGCGACCTCGACGGCGCTCGCGGGGGGAGCGCGGTCGGCGAATTGTCGCACGACGGTGAACGCGGCCTTCGCGCGGGGGACGGCCCCGGCGAACATGGGGAAGACGTGAGGTAGGTGGCGGTGGACATACAGCTCCACGTCGACGCCCGCCGAGGCCGCGCGGCGCGCGACGGCTCTCGCGTCATCGAGGAAGACCTCCGTGGAGCCGGCAAAGAGGAGCATCCGGGGGAAGCCACGAAAGTCCGAGTGGATCGGGGAGATCTCCGGGTCGCGCCCGTCGCAATCGCGCGTGAGAAAGCGCCCGAGCGCGCGGACCGAGGCGCCGTCGAACATCGCGTCGCGCCGGCGGTTCGTGTCGTACGTTCCCCCTTCGCAGAGCATGTCCGCCCACGGCGAGAAGAGGACGAGGCCGTCCGGCGCCGGAGCCCCCCTCGCGCGGATTCGATTGACGAGCGCCAGGGCGATGTTCCCCCCGGCGGAGTCTCCGGAGAGGAGGATGTCGGCCGGCGCGACCCCGCTCGCCAGCACGTGCTCGTACGCGGCGAAGGCGTCGTCGATCCACGACGGGAAGGCGTGATCGGGAGCCTTGCGGTAGTCGATCGCGAGGACGCGGCGTCGCGTTGCGCCGGCCACGCGCCAGATGATGGGGCGGTGCTCGGTGGGAGAGCTCATGAAGAAGCCGCCGCCGTGGAAGTAGAGCACCAGCTTGTCGGCATCCTCGACCGTCCGCACCCACTCTGCGGGGCGACCCGCGACGCGCGCGCGCTCGATCTTGACGAAGGGGGGGGTGAAGGCGCCCCTCATCGAGCGGCGAAAGCGCAGAGCCTGCCGACGAAGCCCCTCCTCGTTCACGGCGGTGTTCGCTCGCTTCACCCGGAAGCGGAGCGTGGCGTCGAGGAGGAGGGCGCGCAGCTCGGGGAGCAGCGGGCCGACGAGCTGCTCCTTCATCGCGAGCACCGGCTCACAGGCTCGTCCCGGTGCTGCGCTCGTAGAAGCGCTGCACCGCGCGGAAGACCGCGGGGTAGCCGGTCGGGAACAGGCGCTGGACGATGTCGATCAGGTGGGCGTCACCGCCGACGAGCACGCGCGGTGCGTTCGAGAGAACACCATCGAGGATGATCTTCGCCGCCCCCTCGGGGGTCGTCCGGGCGATCTTCTCGAAGTCGCGCGCCATGGCGTCGACATCCATCACCGCACCGGCGGTGTTCGTGCGGTTCCTGCCGTTCTTGACGATGTTCGTCTTCACCCCGCCTGGGTGCACGCACGTGACGTGAACGGTGGTCCCCTCGAGCTCCTGGCGGAGCGACTCGGTGTACCCGCGTACGGCGAACTTGCTCGCGTTGTACGCCGACTGGCTCGGTACGCCGATGAGCCCGAACACGCTCGAGATGTTGACGAGGTGCGCGTCGTCCTTCGCTTTGAGCTGCGGAAGGAACGCTTCGGTCCCCCGCACGACCCCCCAGAAGTTGATGTCCATGAGCCACTCGAAGTCGGTGCGCTTCATCGTGCCGACGTAGTCGGACACCGAGACCCCCGCGTTGTTCACGATCACGTGAGCCCCTCCGAGCTCGCGGGCGACCTCGTCGGCGAAGGAGCTCACCTCCTTCTCGCTGCGCACGTCGACCTTCCTGGCGAGGGTCCGCTTCGCGCCGACGAGCCGCTCGGTCTCCTTCACCCCCTCCTCGTTCCAGTCGGAGAGCGCGAGGAGCGCGCCGCGCTTCGAGGCCTCGAGGGCGAGCGCTCGGCCTATTCCCGAGCCCGCTCCGGTGATGACGACGGTCTTCTCGTTGAGGCTCTTCATCACGCGGCACCTTTCGGAATCTGGGCTGTGTACTGATCTCGCATCGCCTCGAAGTCGCCTCGCGGCGTTCGCTGCCAGGGGTGAAAGTCGGGACGAAAGTAGTCGAGGTAGGCAGGGATGAGCGGCCGAAAGACGCCGGGGTAGACCCACATGCGCAGCCAGCCGCGGAGCATCGTTCGCGCGAGGGGAACCCCTGGGTCCGACTTGATGAGGTGTGCCTGGAAGCGCGCGACGTTCGCGAGGAACGTCACCGTCGTGAAGGCCATCGCGATCGCGCGCACCCGGTACGTTCCGCCGACGGCGAGAAAGGTGTCGAACGCGACGGACTTGTGCTCGGTCTCCTCGATGGCGTGCCACATCCAGAGCCGGAGCATCTCGGGCTCCATCTGCTCGCGGAGCTCGACGCTGTCGAACATCAGCTCCGCGAGGATGGCCGTGAAGTGCTCGAGCGCGCAGGTCGCCGCGAGCTGCGCGATGTGCGGCCGCTCGCGCGCACGCGCGAGGTTGTTCCGTATCTTGTCGACGATCCAGTCGGCGTCGAGGTCGAGCGACCGGACCCACTCGTTGAAGGAGTCGTGCGCTTTTCCGTGCGCAGCCTCTTGCGCGAGAAAGCGCGAGATCTCGTGGCGGAGCGTGGGAGAGTCGATCTTGTCGAGGTAGTAGCGCACCGCGTCCATGAAAAAGCGCTCCCCGTCGGGGAACGTGAGCGAGAGCGCATGCAGGAGGTGCGACTGGTACGGGTCGCCGCCGAACCAGTAACGGTTTCGGACGCGCTTGAAGTCGAAGAGCGGCCGGCGAACCGGGATGTCGCGCGGGGGGCGTTCGGTCGCGGTGCTCGTGTGCGCCATCGTCGTCGTCATCGCGCTCGCTCCTCTCACTCTGCGGAGGCTACCGGCGCGCTCGCCACGACGCTCGGCGTGACGCGCGCATTCCGCTCGATGCGATCCTCCGGCACTAGATGATAGGGCGCCGGGTCGAACCAGCGAGTCCGGTAGCGGTATTCGAAGGTGAAGCCCGGCCAGAGGGTCGTGTTCTTGCCGTCGCGCGTCGAATACCAGGCCTTGCAGCCCCCCGTGCTCCACACGGTCTTCGCCATGCGGGCCTGGAGCCCTTCGTTGAAGTCCCGCTGCGCGTCCTGCCGGACATCGACCGACTTGAGCTTCTTGTCTCGCATCGTCCGGATCGCGTCGAGGACGTACTGGATCTGCGACTCGATGATGAACACCATCGAGTTGTGGCCGAGCCCCGTGTTCGGCCCCACGAGGAGAAACAGGTTCGGGAACCCGGCGACGGTCGTACCGAGGTAAGCCTCGGCGCCGTCCTTCCATTCCTCGTTGAGCTCGCGCCCCGCGGTCCCTCGTATCTCGAACGGGGCCACCGCCTCGGCGGCCTGGAAACCCGTGGCGCAGATGAGCGCGTCGAGCGGGTGCTCTTTGCCGTCCTTCGTCACGACGCCGCGCGGCGTGATCCGTTCGATTCCGTCGGTGACGACCTCGACGTTCTCGCGCTGGACAGCCTCGTAGTACTCGTTCGACAGGAGGATCCGCTTGCACCCCATCGTGTAGCTCGGCGTCAGCTTCGCGCGCAGGACGGGGTCCTTCACGCGCGAGGCGAGGTAGCGGAGCGCCTGCGGCTCGGCGCGCTTCATCAGCTGTGGTCTCACCACGAAGGCGTACGCGCGCCACTCGAGGAGCCAGTAGATGGCCGTGCGGGAGAGCTTCTGCAGGCTCGGCGCCGCGGCGAACGCGCTCTTCATCCGATCGGGGATCGCGACGTCGAGCTTGGGGACGATCCACGGCGGGGTGCGCTGGAAGACGTCGAGCTTGCCCACCTTCGGCGCGATCGCGGGGACGATCTGGATCGAGCTCGCCCCCGTACCGATGACCCCGACGTGCTTCCCTTCGAGCGGATACGTGTGGTCCCACCGCGCCGAGTGGAACTTCTTCCCCTGGAACGAGTCGAGCCCCGGGATGTCCGGATACGACGGCCGGCTGAGCCCTCCCGTCCCCGAGACCAGCGCCCTCGCGCGCAGCGTCTTTCCGTCGCTCGTGCCGACGGTCCAGAGGCCGGCGCGCTCGTCGAAGCTCGCGCGGGTGACCTCGACGTTGAAGCGGATGTGCGGGCGGAGGCCGTACTTGTCCGTGCAGTGGTTCAGGTACGCGAGGATCTCGTCCTGCGCGCCGAAGCTCCGCGACCAGCGCGGGTTCTGCTCGAAGGAGAACGAATAGAGGTACGAGGGGACGTCGCACGCGGCGCCCGGGTAGTGGTTGTCGCGCCAGGTGCCGCCGACGCCGCTCGCCTGCTCGAGGATCGTGAAGTCGTGGAAGCCCGCCTGCTTGAGGCGGATGCCCATTCCCAGCCCAGCGAAGCCGGTGCCGATGATGAGGACCTGGTTCGTGCCGACGCTCATCTGGCGCTCCCTTCCGAACGACAAGGGGAAGCGTGAGGCACTATTGACCCTCAGTCAATAGCTGTTGACCAACATTCAGTAGATTTACTTCGTCTCTGCCACCCCGACGACGAAGTACGGGGTTTCGCCGAAGCAGCTCGAGGGGATTCCCTTGTGCTCCTCGTACTCGAGCGTCACCCGGTGGCCGGCGAACGACTCGATCTTCTGCACGACCGCGTCGTCGCGCACGGTGAAATAGAACTTCTCCGCCTGCTGCCCTTCGATGTTCACCATCGCGAGCTCTCCCTCGTTCGTCTTGCAGAACCACCCTTTCTTCGAGAGCTTCTGCACGAAGCCGACGCGCTCCCCCTTCGAGTAGGAGAAGCTCAGCGTCCCGTACGTATAGAGGGCGGAGCCGGCGATCAGGGCCAGAACTCCCCCGACGAGGATGCGGATGCCCCACTTCTTCGCCTTCGCGCCGGTCTCTTTGAGGTTTAGTTCCATTGCCTCGGAGTGTCGTAGCCGGAGGAGGGGACGTCAACGGGTGGGTCGAAAGCGCCTATCCTCTCGGATCGGATGACAGGCGGTCTGTGGCCTACCTACTCGCGTGGATGGAACATGCTCGGGCCTCCGCTCCGCCCTTCGCCCGAGGACGTCGCGACGATCGAGCGGGTCGCTCGCGACGCAAACGCCCAGCGCGCGCTGATCCTCGGAGTGACACCCGAGGTCGCGACGTGCGCGTGGCCCGAGGGGGCAAGGCTGACGGCCGTCGACGTGTCCGAGGAGATGATCGCACGCGTGTGGCCGGCGACCGCAGTGAGCCATGGGGCGCGAGCGATTCGCGGCGACTGGCGCGCGCTGCCGCTCGAGGACGCGAGCGTCGACTTCGTCACGGGCGACGGCGTGCTCACCGTGCTCGCCTTCCCGGACGACACACGAACGGTCCTTCGCGAGGCGAGGCGCGTCCTCGGCGCGGGGGGCCACCTCGTCGTGCGCGCGTTCGTCCCGCCCGCGGTCGCCGAGGAGCCACGCGCGATCGCGGCGGACCTCCGACGCGGGGGGATCGGCAGCTTCCACGCGTTCCGGTGGCGACTGTGCATGGCGCTCCATGAGTCGAGCGCGCGGGGCGTCCGGATCCGCGACGTATGGACGCTGTGGCGGGAGCTCGTGCCGGATCCGCGTGCGCTCTTCGCGGAGCTCGGATGGAACGAAGACGCCCTCGAGGCGATCGATCTCTACCGCGACTCGCCCGTAACGTACGCGTTCCCGACCCAAGCCGAGATCGTCACGCTCGCGCGCGACCTCTTCGACTTCGTCTCCGCGGACGTCCCTACCTACGAGCTCGGCGAGCGGTGCCCGACGCTCGTCTTTCGCGCTCGCGCGAACGACAGCTGAAGGCGCTCACGAGATCCACGCCGCGATCCCCTGCGCGAGGTTCTCCATCCCCGTGCGGAGAGCTTCTCTGAGGTTCTCCGGCACGGCCGGCGTCCGGTTCGCGTCGAGGAGCACGACGCGTCCCTCGTGCACGACGAAGTCGAGCTTGCCGAAGTCGAGTCCGAGCCTCCCCCGGTGTCTCCGCAGCTCCTCGGGGATCTCGACCGGCGCGCGGTCCAGGACGTCGACCCCCTTCACGATCGGGTGTGGCCCGACGACGCGCGTGCACCGCTCGCGGTTGCCGAAGAAGATCCAGTGCCGTGAGGCGTAGCCGCGCGGGTCGCGCTCCGGGAGGAATTTCTCGACCACGAGCTCCGGGTCGAGGCGCATCTCGACGGGCACGTCGTCGATCGAGTCGAAGATCGGGTACCGCTCCGACATGAAGCGCGCGGGGCGAGCCACGGGCTGTCCTTTCCGCCGCGCGACCTCCTCGTGGAGCCGCTCGGGGAGGCCGCTCGCGTTGGCGTTCGTCTTCACGAGGACGGGGCCGCGCCAGGCGTCGTACGGCCCGACGAGGTTCTCGCTGACGACGCGCTTTCCGATGTCGCGGGCCGCGCCGTTCACGACGACGGGGTAGGCGGACGTAGCCTCGACGTACTCGTCCGGCACGACGGTGCAATCGACGTGGAGGATCGCGATGTCCGCCGCTGGCGCGCGCGCCGCCCCTTCGTGCACGAGCACGCGGTGCCCCTGCGCCTCCCAGTACGGGAGAAACGACTTGATCATGAACGGCCGCGAACGAAAAAGGTCGTTTTCGTGGGCGAGGACGAGGATCGTCGCCATGCGGCTCCTCGTGTAGCATCGGGGGGTGATGGGGAGGAGTGCCATGCGTTTCAGGCGTGGAATGACGTGTGCGACGGCGACGTGCGCGGGGGCGACCGCAGCGTTCGCCGGAATCTCGAGCTGCGTGAGCAACAACAACACGCCGCCCCCTGGTGGCGTGGATGCGTCTTTCCCCCCCGAGGACGCAGCGACGCAGCAGGACACGAACGCGCCGGCGATCGATTCGGGGACGGCCGACTCGAGCCCTCCCGCGGACACCGGGGCCGACACCTCGCCGGTGCTCGACTCCGCGACGTTCGACGCGAACCCGGGGTGCGTCCCGGGGAGCATCGCCGCCTTCACGGTCCCTGCGTACGTGCACGCCAACCCGCAGTCCTTCGCGTGCTCCTCCGATGACCAGATCGATCAAAACATGGCGGCGCTCTGCCTCGACGCCGGCGCGTTCGCCGCGTGCTCCACCTACGCGTCGATGGCAGAAGACGGCGGCCCCCAGTGTGGGGCGTGCCTCATCACGTCCGAGGACGCCGGCGACGGCGGGTACGGCCCTGCGATCATCGGCGTGGCGGCGATCCCTAACGTCGGCGGCTGCGTCGAGATCGCCGATCAGACCGACGCCGGGCTCACCTGCGCGATGGCGGTGCAGGCCGCGTGGCGGTGCACCGAGTTCTCGTGCACGACGAACTGCCCGGTGAGCGACACCGCGTCGCGCGCGGCATACCTCGCTTGCCTGCAAGCGGCGGCGCTCGGTCCGTGCGTGACGTACACGCAGGCTGCGAACGCTTGCCTCACGAGCGAGCTCGACGCCGGGGGGAACGCGAGTCAGTGGTGCGTAGGGGCCGACGGCGGCGTGGATCAGTTCACCGACATCGCGCGCTTCTTCTGTTCGTCCTGACCGCGCGCCACGCGCGGCGCGCTCACTTTGGGGGAATTCATGCGCTCACTTCGCGTCTCGGTCACCGTCCTCACCGCGGTCTGCGCGTGCCTCTATGGCGTCGCCGCGTGCGTCAGCAACACGAACCCCACGGGGACCGGCGGATCGTCCGGCAGCGGGTCGTCGGGCGGCTCGTCGAGCGGCGGGTCTTCCAGCGGGGGTTCGTCGAGCGGCGGCTCCTCCAGCGGGGGCTCCTCCAGCGGCGGCTCCTCCAGCGGCAGCTCTTCTAGCGGCAGCTCGTCCAGCGGCGGCTCCGGCGATGACGGCTCCGTCGCCCCTGCCGGGTGCAGCTTCACGGTCACGGGGACGAACGCCGCGAGCGGGGCTTGCGTCGTGACGGCGTCGTTCTCGGACGCGAAGCTCATCGTCGGCCTCGCGGCGACCGGCGCGAACCCCGCGGCGTTGGTCTTCTCCGCAACCCTCGGCGCGACGGACGACTTCACCGCCGGCACGTACACCTCGTCGAACGTCGTGAGCGCGGAGACCGACTCGCTCGACCTCACCAACTACGCCGAGTGGGCCGAGTACTTCAACTTCGACTCGAAGCCGAATCAGGGGACCTTCACGCTGACGATCACGTCGACCGGCGCGGCGAGCGTGAGCGCCGACGGCGGGACGACGGCCTGGGGGAGCCCGCACGGGTCGCTCACGGCGACGATGCCGCCGAATCCGAGCAGCACCGCCGCGACGGGGACGCTCAGCGGGACGGCGACGTTCTAGGCAGGAACGCCTCGAGAGCGATCCATCTCGCTCTCTGCGCGCAACCCCACCCCCCTGGCCCCCCGCCCCGCATGCAGGGCGGGGGGAACGTGACAACGAGCCGCTCTTCACGCTCCGGGGGGAAGGGGTTGCGCGGGGGTCGAGCGAGGATCCCCAGCCAACGTGAGACTGTTTAGTCGGTCGCCTACCCCTCCGCCTTCTTCGGCACGCCGAGCACCATCCGCGCCGCCGCGTCGATCGGCACCCCGCTACGCGCCAGTCGGTCCAGCATCCGACTCAGCGCCGGGCGAAGGACTCTCGGCGTGACGTCGATTTCTTCGGCCGCCTCGCGGAGGGCGTCGTCCACCGTGGCCTGCGCGGTCGGGGAGAGGGACGGTAAGGCGGTCACCGGGGGAGGAGGGGGTCCCATCCCGATCGACGCGAGATCCACGTTCGCTTCCTCTGCGAGATCCTCGAGGAGCGCGCGAGGCGCCTCGGCGAGCAGGCGGAGGAGCGCGATGCGAACCTCCATGGACGGGATCGACCGACGCTTTTCCCAACGATGGACGGTGTTCGGCAGCGTGCGGAGGCGTGACGCGATCTGCGTCTGGGAGAGCCCGGCCGCCTCGCGCGCTTTGGTGAGCGCGACCCCGAAAGGCAACGGAGTGGACATGATGGCGCGCGAGGATGAACACTTTCGTCGTCCGTGACGAGTAGTTTCGTCTAGCTAGACGAAAAATTAGCCCACGACGACGCATGAATCGTCTTCGACGAAGATGCCTATCGTCACGGATCGCCGTTTTTTCGTCTTCCGTGATGAAATCGATCGTCATGGTTGCAGCACGGTTCGCCTTCCATGAAGAAATGTTTCGTCTAGCTCGACGAAGGTTTCGTCACCGATGACGAGACCACTCCAGAACGACGCCGATCACGAGTCCCGCGGCGAAGACGGCGCTCCACACGGCGAGCCCCGGACGTCTCGCGTCGCCTCCCGCCTCGTCACCGACGCCGAGCTCGACGACCGTGACGCGACCCGCCTCTGCATCGACGAGGAGAACCCCTTCCACGCCGAAGGCCACGCGGTACTCGAGGAGCTGTCGCCGCGTCGCCGCGTGGTCGAGCCTCGGCGCGAGCTTCCCCGTCTTCACCTCGGCCACGTAGCGGCGCCCCCCGCGGGCGACGAGGAGATCCGCGCGCAGACCGATTTCGAGCGGCTCGCCGTCGGCGTACACCGTCCACCCTCCCCGCACTTGCCGCTCGAGGACCTCGTATCCCGCGTCGCGGAGGATCGTCTCCGCGCGCGCTTCCCCTTCGACGGCGCGGCGGGCGCGCGTCCGGATCGCCCATGTTCGCGAGAGGCGGTGCCAGAGGAGCCGCACCGTCTGGAGGACCGCGACGAGCGACGCGAGCGCCGCCAACACGATCCAGAGAGCGCTCGGCGCAGAGGTCTCCACGCGATCACCAAAGCACCCGGCTTTCGGAAGGAACAAGTTTCCGTGGCCGTGCCACCTTCCTTTGCGGTCCTGCCACCTCGGGCCGCTCCCAACCTCTCGACTCTCCTCACTCCCGGTCCGGCCCGCCCCCTGCACTGCACGACCCCGTGGGTTATCCTCTCGACATGACCTCGCGCTCCACCAGCGCCGCGAGCCCCTCCTACACCTGGGACGATTTCATCGCTCTCGAAGAGGACGACCTGCGTGAGCTCATCGACGGGGAGCTCGTGGAGGTCGAGGTGCCGACGTTCAGTCACGAATCGGTCGTAGGTCGCATCGTCCAGGCGCTCGCCAACTGGAGCGACGCCCACGGGGGGAGGGCCATTCCGTCCGGGTACAAGGTCCGCGTCTCGGATCGGAGCGGCGTGATGCCCGACGTTCAGTTCTATCGACGCGGGAATGAACCGGCCGTCGATCAGAACCAGGGGCTCGTCCGCGGCCACGCGGACCTCGTCGTCGAAGTCGTCTCCCCCTCGAGCCGCCGCTACGACCGCGTCAAGAAGCTCAACGGGTACGCCCAGCTCGGCGTCCCCGAGTACTGGATCGTCGATCCCGAGGCGCGCACCCTCGAGCGCCTCGTGCTTCACGACACGACCTACGCCATCGCCACCTCCCTCGAAGGCGAGGACACCTTCCGCCCCGACAGCTTCGAAGGGCTCGAGCTCCCCCTCGCGAAGCTGTGGGCCTAACCCATTCCCGACTATGCTCCGCCCCCCTGATGTCCTCGCCGTCCCCCGCGTCGCCCGCGTCCGTTCACAACCAGCTCGACGAGACCCTCCGCGCGATCCGCGCGCGCATCGCTTCGGCCGCTCCGCGCGTCGGCGTCGTCCTCGGCAGCGGGCTCGGCGCCTTCGGCGACTCGCTCGACGGCCTGACGAAGCTCCCGTACGCGGAGATCCCCCACATGCCGGTCTCGCGGGTCGCGGGGCACGCGGGGAACCTCTGCTTCGGCGCGGTGCGCGGGGTCCCCGTGGTCTGCATGCAGGGGCGCGTGCACATGTACGAAGGGCACCCGGTGAGCTCCGTCGTGCACGGCGTCCGGACGATGGCGCGGCTCGGCGTGAAGTGCGTTCTTCTCACGAACGCCGCCGGGGGGGTCGAGCCCGCGTGGAGCGCGGGGGACCTGATGCTCGTCACCGATCACCTGAACCTGACGGGGACCTCTCCTCTCATCGGCGCGAACGACGAGTCGATGGGGCCGCGCTTTCCGGACATGACGCGGGCGTACGACGAAGCGCTGCGCGCGGCGCTGAAGGAGGTGGCGGCGGCAGCGGGGATCGCGCTGCGCGAGGGGGTGTACGCGGGGCTCCTCGGGCCGACGTACGAGACCCCCGCCGAGGTGAGGATGATCCGCGGGCTCGGCGCGCAGGCGGTCGGGATGAGCACCGTGGCCGAGGTGATCGCGCTCCGGCACATGGGGGTGCGCGTGGGGGCGCTGTCGTGCATCACGAACCTCGCGGCAGGAATCACGTCGGCGACCCTGAACCACAAGGAAGTGGAAGAGACCGCGCGCGCGCGACGCTCCGAGCTCCTCACGCTCCTCACGGGGTGGGTCGAGCGGGCAGGCGCCGCGTGAAGCCGAACCGCGACGTCCTCGCGCGCCTCGTCACGGCGGCGCGCGCGGCTCGAGAGAAGGCGTACGCCCCGTACTCGGGCTACAAGGTCGGCGCCGCGATCCTCACGAAGACGGGCGCCGTCTTCACCGGCGCGAACGTCGAGAACGCGACGTACGGCGCGACGATCTGC
>JBKQKP010000021.1:0-43518 GCA_052147435.1 Polyangiaceae bacterium
GGGCGAACCGACGCTAGGTTCGGGCGAACCGACGCTAAGTTCGGGCGTACCGACGCTAGGTTCGGGCGTACCGACGCTAGGTTCGGGCGAACCGACGCTTGGTTCGGGCGAACCGACGCTAGGTCCGGGCGAACCGACGGTAGGTTCGGGCGAACCGACGGTAGGTCCGGGCGTACCGACGGTAGGTCCGGGCGGTGTCCGATTAAGTCTTAGCTTCTACACTTCTACAGATTAAGTCTTAGCTTCTACACCTCCCGACGCGAGCGCGAACGAGGATCACCCCTTCAGCATCTCCTCCATCTCCGCTTCGCTGATCACCTTCGTCCCGAACTTCTTCGCCTGCTCCAGCTTCGCCTTCCCGGTTTTCTCTCCGGCGACCAAGAACGTCGTGTCCTTCTTCACCCCGTCGTCCACCCGCGCCCCCGCCGCCCGCAGCTCCGCGTGGATGTCCTCCCGCTTCCGCGAGAGAACCCCCGTCACGCAGAACGATTTGCCCACGAGCGGCCCGGTCGTCACCGCCGCTTCCTTCGGTTGCGCCTTCAGCCCCACTCCGCGCTCGAGCAGCTTCTCCATCACGCGCCGCTGATCGGCGTCCTCGAAGTACGCCGCGACGCTCTCCACCATCTTCGGCCCGAAGCCGCGAATGTCGTCGACGTGCTCGCGGAGCTCCGCGGGGCTCCACGCGAGGATCGTCCGGAGCGAGCCCGCCGCTTCCGCGAGCTGCCGCGCCGCCACCTGGCCGATCTGCGGGATCCCGAGCCCGCACAGGACCTTGTCGAGCGTCCGCCCACGCGACACCTCGATCGACGCGATCACGTTCTTCGCGCTCTTGTCCCCCATCCGCTCGAGGCTCGCGACCTGCTCTTGCGTCAGCACGTAGAGATCCGCGACGTCGCGAACGATCCCCTTGTCCACCAGCTGGTCCACGAGCGCGATCCCGAGGTGGTCTACATCCATCGCGAAGCGCCGCGCGAAGTAGAAGATCTGCCCCTTGATCTGCGCCGGGCATCCCCGGTTCGGGCAGCGCACCGTCGCCTCGCTCGCCCCTTCCGGATCGGCCTCGTCGCGAAGCCGCGCCGCCACCGCCGTCCCGCACACCGGGCAGTGCGTCGGCATCTCGAACCGCCGCAGGTGACCGTGCCTCTTCGTGTGATCGACCCCGACGACCTGCGGGATGATCTCCCCCGCCTTCTGAATCATCACCGTGTCGCCTATCCGGACGTCGAGCTGCGCGATCATGTCGCCGTTGTGCAGCGACGCCCGCGAGACCGTCGTGCCGCCGAGCTCCACGGGATCGAGCACGGCGACGGGCGTCAACGCCCCCGTCCTGCCGACCTGCACGACGATCTCGCGCACCACCGTCCGCGCCTGCTCGGCCGCGAACTTGTACGCGATCGCCCACTTCGGAAACTTCGACGTGAACCCGAGGATCTCCTCCTGCCGGTAGTCGTCCACCTTCACGACGGCGCCGTCCGTCTCGTACGGATACCCCTCGCGCGCCGCGTCGATCGCGTCGATCGCAGCGCGCAGCTCCTCGAAGCTCTTCACCTTCTTCTCGAGCCGGTGCGAAGGGATCCCCTGCTCGGCGATCCACCGGAGCGACTCGGAGTGGCTCGCGTGGAGCTTCGGCCCCTCGACGAGCTGGTAGAAGAGCGCGCGGAGCGGTCGCCGCGCTACCTCGCGCGCGTCGAGCATTCGCACCGCGCCGGCCGCCGCGTTCCTCGGGTTGGCGAACGGCTCGAGCCCGTCGGCTTCGCGCTCGGCGTTGTACTTGACCAGATCCTTCCGGAAGATGAGCACCTCCCCTCGGAGCGTGATCTTCCCGGTGTGCGCGATCGCGAGCGGAACGCCGCGGATGGTCCGCACGTTCGCCGTGATCTCCTCCCCCGTCTCCCCGTCGCCGCGCGTGCTCGCCTGGACGAGGTGCCCCCCCTCGTAGACGACCTCGACGCTCGCCCCGTCCAGCTTCGGCTCCACGCAGAACGTCGCGGTCGCCCCCGCCGACAGCCCGTCCTTCACTCGCCGCACGAACTCCTTCAGCTCTTCGTCCGAGTACGCGTTGTCGAGCGAGAACATCCGCACGCCGTGCTTCACTTTGGTCGCCCCCGCGCGCGGCTCGCCCGACACGCGCTGCGTCGGCGATCGCGGCGTCACGAGCTCCGGGTGCGCCGCTTCGAGGGCGCGGATCTCGCGCATCAGCGCGTCGTACTGGGCGTCGGTGATGCTCGGATCGTCGAGCACGTAGTAGCGGTAATTGTGCGCCTCGATCTCACGGACGAGGTCGGCGTGGCGGCGCTCGGCGGGGGGGGTAGAGGTCATTTGAGCCGCGCCAGGTTAGCGGAACGCATGCCCAGGTTCCCCCCCTTCCGCAAAAGTGACCAACCGTTCGGAGCGCGGATGATGTAAAGCGGCCTCGCCATGTCGATGAAACGTTCACGGGCCAAGTCCTCCGGTTCCGGTCGCGCCTCCGGGGAGGACGAGTCGTCTTACTTCGCCAAACCCAAGGAGCCCGAGAAGACTTGGGCCGAGCACCTCGACGGGAAGGGCGATGACGCCTTCCTTCCGTACGCGATGACCTCCCGCTTCACGAAGGGGCAGCTCCTCACGCACCCCAAGTTTGGCAAGGGGATCGTGGTGCACGTCGAGGGGCAACGGATCGAGGTCCTCTTCGAGGACGGACCGAAGAAGCTCGGCCACGCATGATCGCGGGGGGGAACGCCACCCTCGTCATCACCGACATGGACCGCGCGCTGCGGTTTTACGTCGAGACGCTCGGCTTCAAGCTCCGGGCGCGCTTCGGCGACGACTGGGCGGAGGTGGACGCCGGCGACGGGCTCGTCCTGGGTTTGCACCGCGCGCGAAGCCACGGACCGAAGCCGGGCGCGCACGGATCGATCAGCGTCGGGTTCGACGTGAACCAGCCGATCGCCGAGGTCGTCGAGGTGCTCGCGAACCGCGGCGTGCAGTTTCACGGACCGGTGAAGGAGGAGGGAGCCGTGAAGCTCGCCTTCTTCGCCGACCCGGACGGGAACGCGCTGTACCTGGCGGAGCAGAAAAGACTGTCATCCTGATCTTCCGAACGTCCTCCTCACCTCGGCGTGCTTCGCGATCTCTCCGAGCGCTCGCTTGAGCAGCGTCTTGCCCGGCTCCATCTTGTGCCAGGGCGACGCTCCGCTCGGGTGCGGCAAGGGCACGACGTCGGCCATGACGCCGTGGTAGGGCGCCCTGCGAACGGTGCCGATCAGATCGTTTAGCTTCTCCTTCGTCCCGAGCACCTGCTCGATCGCGAGCGTCCCCACCGGTAAGACGAGCTTCGGCTGGAGGATCTCCGTCTCGCGCGCCAAGAAAGGCCTGCATCGCGCGATCTCCTCGGCGTCGGGGCGCCGGTCGCCCCCGCCGGGCGCCTTCCCGGGGAAGCAACGCGCGACCGCCGCGATGTAGACCTTCGCGCGAAACTCTTCCTCCCCGACGCCGAGCGTCTCCTCGAACCACCGGAAGAGCGTCTTTCCGGCGGTCCACGCGAACGGACGCCCGAAGCTCCCTTCGCGCGGTCCCGGCGCCTGCCCCACGAGGAGAATCCCGCTGGCGACGGCCGCCCCGTGCACCACCGGGCGGATCATCTTCGGGCACGCGGTGCAGGCGTCGAGCTCCGCGTGGAGAACGCGCAGTTGGCGCAACGTGTTGGCGCTGGACACGAGCAGGCTCGTTACCACGAAGCGGCCCAAACCGAGTGGATCACGTCCCGATGTTCGGAACCCGAATCGAGGTCCCGCTGTAGGCCCCCGAGAATTCGTCCCCGTCGAGCAGTCCGCCACCGTCTTCCGACGGGTCGCCGAAGAACGCGAGCAGATCGTCCTTCCGCGCCTTCGCGTCGGCGCGCCCGAGCTCGATCAGCCGCTTGCAGAAGGCGCCGTCGAAGAGGAGATAGCTGGCGAGGTCGGCCTCGTCGCCGACCCCCATGTCGAGCAGCGAGAAGAGGCGCTTGGCGACGATCGGATCCCCGCGGAAGCGCCCCTGGCGGACGTGCTCGCTCGCGAGCCGCCCGATGTCCTCGCTCGGGCGGATCGTGAGGTTGTGGACGTTCCGATAGGCGGGCGCGCCGCGCGTATGGGCCACGCGTGTCATCTCCTCGGTGAACGAGGGACCGAACGCGCGTGTCCCGTCGGACAGGACGTTGTTCAGGCGCGTGAGGAGCTCGAGGTCGACGTCTACGTGATCGAGGAGGAACGCATTCAGGATCTTCCCGAGAAGGAACGCCGCGCCGGGCGCCTTCGACGACCGTGGCTTCCCTTCGTAGACGGTGACCCCTTTGACCTCGCGCGAGCTGCCGACCGTGAAAATGTGCGTCGCGCCGAGGCGCAGCGCCGGGGCGATGGGCGTGTTTTGGCGGAGCCCGCCGTCGAGATAGAGCTCGTTCCCTATCTTCACGGGGGGAAAGAGGAGCGGGATCGCCGCGCTCGCGAGCGCGTGCTGCGGGCCGATGTGGTCGGCGCGGAAGAGCGTTCGCGGGGGGGCCGTCGCGGGGATCACCAGGTCCGGCGACGTCTGCATGAAGACGACCGTTCGCCCCGTGGCGACCTCCGTCGTCGAGATGCTGAGCGCGCGCAGCTGCCGTCGGCGCAAGACCCGCGTGACCGCCTTCCACGAGATCTCCCGGTGCACGAGATCCGACATCGGCGTCACGTCGAAGAGCCCCGCGCCGGTTCCGCCGCCGCCGAGGAGGAGGCGCGGGATACCGATGACCTGCTTCAAGCCGAAGCCGAGCACCGTCCGTAGCTCCAGCTCCTCCCAGAGGTGGACGAGGCGGCGAGCGCCCAGGACTGGATCGGCGAGGTGCGCCGCGACATAGCACGCGTTGATCGCGCCGACGCTCGTTCCAGAGAGGACGTCGATCCGCGGTGGCCCACCGCGCACGCGGGTGAGATCGTCGAACACGTACGACAGGACGCCGACCTCGTACGCGCCGCGCGCCCCACCGCCGGAGAGGATCATCGCGAGCCGTCGCGAGCTCGGCGCGGAGCTCGACGGGGCCGCGCGCTCACCACCGGAGGAAGACGTCATGCTGAACCGCCCATACTAGACGACGCGTCGGTGATAAGTGGGGCTGCGATGGGGAATCGGTCCGGCTCCGCCGCTACGGTCATGAGCTCCGGCGCGGCGAGCGACACGACGATCGCGCGGCGGGCGAAGAGGCGGCGCAGGCGTCGATCGCGGATGCTTCCGAGGAGCGCGCTCGCGTAGGCGATCGCCCGGACCTTGGCCTCCGCCGCTTGGGGCGAGCCGGCGCGCGAGAGGACCTCGGCGCAGAGGACGCGGATCTCGAGCCCGTACTCGCACCCCTGCAGGTTCTCCACGGCGCCGATCGCGGTCGTCGCGAGGAGCGCCGCCGCGTGCGACTCGCCCGAGTCCATTCGTGCGGCTGCCTCGAGCGCGAGCCCGTAGAACTGGAACGAAACGAGCGCCTGTCGCTCCGCCTCGCGCCGTGCCTCGGTCGCGAACGTGACCGCATCGAGAGGCTGGTTGCGCGCGCGCGACAGGGCGGCGCGGACGACCCGCTCGTACGTCGAGTCGTAGCGGTTCCCCGTGGCCGCGTTGAGCGCGGCGCCGTCGCCGAGGAGTTGGTCGGCGAGGGCGAGATCCCCGGCCTCGAGGCACACGGCGGCTCCGGTGATCAGGGTGTCGGCGCGGCCGTCCTGATCGCCGTACTGCTCGTGCGCGTCGCGTGCGCGCCGCAGATAGACCAGCGCACGCGGCAGGTCGCCGAGCTTCGCGTACGACTGGCCGATGTTCGTCAGGGTCTTCGCGAGCTGGAAGCGGCCGCCGATCGAGAGGTCGATCTGGATCGACTCGAGCGCGAGGGCGACGGCGTCCTCGTACCGCCCCTGCACGAACATCGAGTACGCGAGCGCGTTCTTGGCGCGCGCCTCCTGGCGGCGCGCCCCCACGCGGCGGAAGACCGCGATCGCGTCCACGTACGCATCGACCGCCTCGCGCACCCGCCCCACGCGGCGGAGGAGGACGCCTCGCGAGTGGAGAACGTCGGCGCGCATCCTCGCCGGGACGCTCGAGTTCACCTGGGGATCGCACGCGGCGAGCGCTCGGTCGCACGCGGCGAGCGCCCCCTGGACGTCGCCGAGCTCGCGCAAGAATCCGCTGACGGTCGCCTCCGCCTCGATCTGCGCCGTCGCGAGCCCCGCGCTCCACGACACCTCCGCCGCCTGCCTGGCGATCGGCAGCCCCTGCGAGAGCCGCCCCTCGTCGAGGTTGAACCGCGCGGTGCGCAAGAGCGCGAGGACGACCGCGCGGGGTGTCCCCGCCTCCTTGGCGACACGCCGGAGCGCGTCGAGGTGCTTCACGCGCTCCTTTCGCTTCCCGAGGACTCGGTAAATGGCCTCGAGCGCCTCGTGCGCCCCGAGTCTGCGCCCATCCCCCGGCGGCATGTGGGAGAGCGCGCGCAGGAAGTACCGGATCGCGAGCGGTGTCTGGTACCCGGCGCGCGCGGCCGACGCGGCCTCGAGGTAGAACTCGACCGCCCTCGCCCCCGCCTCGCCGCGGGCGAGGTGCCGCGCGACGATCGCGGCCGAGAGCCCCCGCGCCAGCGAAGTCTCCGCCAGATGCTCCCCGAGCTGACGATGCATCTTCGTGCGCGCCGCCGGATCGAGCGCCTTGTAGGCCACGTCGCGCGTGAGCGGGTGCCGGAACTCGACGTGCTCCCCTTTTCGATCACACACGCCGCGCGCGCAGAGGCGGATGACCGCTTCGTCCTCTTTCGCGCCGGCGAGCTTGACGAGGTCGTTGAGGAAGAGCGGCCCCCCTGCGATCGCGAGCCAGTCGACGACGGCGTGCTCCTCCGGGGGGAGCTCCTGAAGGCGGTCGGCGAGGAGCTGCTCGAGGGTCGACGGGAGTCCTTTCATCCCCCCCGCGCCGTCCCGGTCCGCCCGCTCGCTCCGCACGAGCGCGGGCTGGAGCTCCCCGTCGGTCTCCGTCTCGCGTATCTCGAGCGCCCCGCGCTCGAGCAGCGCGTCCACCATCTCGAGGAGGAAGAACGGGTTCCCCCCCACGCGCGGCATCAGATCGGCGCAGACCGCGCGCACCCCTTCGCGCACGCCGAGGCGCGTCTCGACGAGCCGCACCTGCTCGTCCGTCGACAGCCCCTTCAGCTCGATCCGGACGATCCCCTCGAGGAGCGTCACCGCGCGATCGTCCGGGCGCGCGACGAGGAGCAGCAGGATCGGCAGCGGGTCGGGCGAGCGAATGATGTCGACCAGAAGATCGAAGCTCGACTTGTCCGCCCACTGCAGCCCGTCCACGACGACGACCAGCGGCTGCTGCATCGCGATCGCGGCGAGGAGCGCGCGGACGCCGTTCACGACGAGCTTCTTCCGGTAGTGGGCGTCGTCGTCGTCGCCGCGCCCGACCTGGCGGTTCGTCGCGAGCTCGGCCAACCGCGCCACCATCGGGTTCGACGCGTCCCCCTGCGCCGCCCCCCCTCCGGCCCGCGCGATGAGCTGCGCCACCTCCTCGAACGGTTCTTCGCCCGTGGTCCCGATCGCGTCGCGCACCAGCTCCGCCGTCGCGCTGAACGGGACCTCCTGCTTCACCGGCGAGCACTCGACGCGGATCAGCCTCGCGTTCGGCGGCAGCTCGCCGAGGAACGTCGCCACGAGCGCGGTCTTGCCGATCCCGAGCTCGCCGACGATCGCCCGCGTGGTCACGACGCCCCCTCCGCCGTGTCCGTTCACCGCCTCATGGTAGGCCGCCTGGAGATCCGCCTTCTCCGGATCGCGCCCCACCAGGTCGCTCGCCGCCGCAGACACCTCGGCGAGGCGCTCTTCGCGCGAGAGGCTCCGCTCGAGCGCATAGATCCGCATCGTCGGAGGGACGTCGAGGCCAGGGCGCGCCTTGAGCTGGAGCGTCGGCGCGTCCCCCCAGCGGAACTCCCGCCTCACGAGCCGGTAGACCCCCCCCGCGACCCACGTCCGGAAGAGCGGCGTCGCGTCGCTGATCGTATCGGCGAGGTATCCGGCCGGATCGTGCAGGCGGTACCGAACGAGGTTCCCCTCCGGGTCGCGCCACCCGGACGCGATCCCGCGGACGATGCCGATCGCGGCGCCGATCGGCATGGGCAGGTCGTCCTTCATCCCGGCGATGGCTTCGTGGATGTCGAGCGCGAGCCAGGCAGCGTCGGCGGCGGCGCGGCTCGCGTGCGAGGTGATGCCCGCGACGGCGCGCGCGTCGACCGGCGACGTCCACTGCCAGCGGGTGTTCCGCTTGTAGGCGATCTCGTTCAACACGCTCCGGAGGTTCTCGAGCGCGCGCTCCGCCACGGGCCCCTCGATGACGCCGTCCAGGTGCATCGTCACGATCGCGACGTGGCGGACCTCTCGCGGCCCTATCGGCGCCACGGTTCGCGACGACGTGGGGGGCCGCGAATCGTGCGCGATGCGAGTCCCGTCGGGGCGAAGGACGCTCTGGTAATCCCCCGACGAGCTCCGCGCGGCCGGCACGGCGGCGATCGTCCGAAGGTCCGCGCTCCGCGCGTCGTCTTCCTTGTTCGCCGGGGGGACGCTCGCGCCCGGGTGCGTCGCTTCGCGCGAGACCAGCTGCGCGATCGTCTGCTCGAGCGTCGTCGCATCGACGAGCTCTTGCTTCGCGAGCAGCGCCCGCGCGATCGCCGTCTGCAGCTCGCGCCCGGTCTGGAAGCGATCCTCCCGCTTCGTCGAGAGCGCCCGCATCACGATCTTCTCGAGCTCGTCCGGGATCGTCCGGACGTACGTCGTCGGAGGCTCGACCACCCCCGACCTCACGATGTCGAGAAGCGCCTCCCCCCCGAGCCCTCCGTGAAGCGGCCTGCCGGCGAGGATCTCCCAGAAGATGACCCCCAGCGCGTAGAGGTCGCTCCGGCGGTCGACCTTCTCGGCCCGCGCCTGCTCCGGGCTCATGTACCCGAACTTCCCTTTGAGGACCCCCGCCTCCTCGCTGAAGAGCTTCGCGCTCGCGATCCCGAAGTCGGCGATCTTCACCGCCCCCTCGAACGACAAGAGGATGTTCTGGGGGCTCACGTCGCGGTGGACGATCTCGAGCGGCGCTCCCCCCTCGTCCTTCTTCTCGTGGGCGTAGTGCAGCCCTTTGGCGGCCTCGCCGATGATCCATGCCGCGATCCAGGGGGGTACCCGCGTCCCCTTCGCTTTGGCGTTGGACATGAGGGCCCCCAGGTCAGGCCCCTCGACGTACTCCATCGCGAGGAGCTGCCCCTCGTCGCCGCCGTCGTAAAACTCGTAGACCTGCACGACGTTGGGGTGATTCAGGCGCGTCGCGACCTGAGCCTCCTCGACGAACATGGCGCGGAAGCGGCGCGACGAGCCGTACGTGGGGAGGATTCGCTTGACGACGAGGACCTTGAACGTCCCCTCGGCTCCGCCTTTCTTCGCGAGGAAGACCTCAGCCATACCTCCAGCGCCGAGGCGGCGGAGCACCTCGAACTGGGCGAGCTTGAGGGGCGGGGCGCCGGGGGATGGCAGGCTCATCGAGGTTTCAGGCATGCCGGAAAAGAGCGACCTCGAGCTTCGGGGCGCGTCGGGGCAAAGCCCCGCAGACTAGGTCGGGCGAAGCCCGGCAAGCTTCAGGATAGCGCGGCCCCCGCGTTCCGGAGCGTTCCGGAGCGGGTTCCGGAGCGGGATCGGGCTTTTGTGCCCCGGCGCCTCTCGCCCGACCTGGACCCTGCGTGTACATTCATCGGCCGACTACGATGTCCGAAGTCCCCGCCGAGCTCCCTCCGCCGACCGCCGAAGGCACGTTCGCCCGGACGCCGTTCGTGCAGGTGCTGGTGTATGTGCTTGAGCGCGCGCTCACGGGGACCATCGAGGTGATTCATCCGGGGGGACCCTGGGCGTCGATCCTGGTGCTCGAGGGGCACCCGTCCAAAGGGCGGACGAGCGAGCCGGTCGCGTACCTGGGGAACGTGCTCCGCGAGCTCGGTTACATCGACGACCTGACCCTGAACGCTTCCCTCGCGTCGATGGCGAAGGAGCGCAGGCTCCACGGGCAAATCCTCCGTTCCACCGGCAAGATCACCGAGGAGCAGCTCCTCGACGGCCTTCGCGCTCAGCTGGTCCGCAAGATCGAGCACCTCTTCGACTGGCCCGCCGAGACCCGCTTCGCCTACTACGACGGCTTCGACGGGCTCCACACCTACGGCGCCGACGATCACGTCCAGCTCGACCCCGCGCCGATGGTCTGGGCTGCCATTCGCACCCAGCCCCCCTGGGAGCACGTCCACGCTGCCCTGACGCGCGTCGCTGCGAACGCGCTGAAGATCGCCCCGTCCGCGCAGCTCGAGCGTTTCGAGCTCAGCAAGGAGGAGCGGGCCGCCGCCGAGATCCTCCGGGTCACCCCCATGCGCGTGCATGACCTCGTGGGGACGAAGCTTCTCAGCGCGTCGACGACTCAGCTGCTGGCGTACTGCCTTCTCATCACGAAGCAGGTCGAGCTCATCGCGCAGATGAAGGTCGACACCCCGGCCACCATCGCCCGGGTACAGCTCGCGCAGGTTCCGCAGGCCCCCCGCGTCCCCGCGATCGAAGAGCTTGGGATCGCCGCGGACCCGCGCGCCGCGGGGAATAGCCCCTTCCCCCCCACGCCGGCCGCCGCTCAGGCAACGCCGGCCTCGCCCATGCAAGTGCCGAGGCCCGCTTCGCCCACGTCCCAAGCAAAGATCCCGGCGCAGCTCGAGCAGCGAAGGGCGGACGTCCTCGCTCGCAACAAGTCGATCAAGAGCGAGAACTACTTCGAGATGCTGGCCGTCGCGAAGGACGCGACGACCGAGCAGATCCAGCAAGCTTTCCTCGCCCTCGCGAAGACGTGGCACCCCGACCGCCTCCCCGCCGCGATCAGCGACGTCCGGGACGCATGCGCGACGATATTCTCCCACATGAGCGAAGCTCATCAGACGCTGATCGATCCGAAAAGGCGCGATCAGTACATGCATCTCCTCAAGGACGGCGGCGCGACCCCCGACGAGCAGGCGCAGGTTCAAGCGGTTCTCGAGGCCGCGACGAATTTCCAGAAGGCCGAGTTCTTCCTCCGCCGCGGCGACATGAAAGAAGCCGAGGTGCTCTGCCGCAAAGCGCACGACGCCGACCCGACGCCGGCCGAATACCTCGCGATGCTCGCCTGGCTCGAGGCGCTCAAGCCGGAGAACCAGGGACCTCAGCCGACGAAAGACCGCATCGCGATGCTCGACGCCGCCATCGCTGCGAACGCGCGGCTCGAGCGGGCGTACTTCTACCGGGGCATGCTCTACAAGCGGCTTGGCAATCACCACGCCGCAGCGAAGGACTTCCGCGAAGCCGCCGACCTGAATCCGCGAAACCTCGACGCCGTGCGCGAGGTCCGGCTCTTCGAAATGCGGAGGACTCGCGGATCGATTCCCCCACCTCCTCCTGCCGACGGGCAGCGCCCATCGACTCGCCCGGGCCCCCCCACGTCGCAGCGTGGGGCCCCCTCGCCGGCCAAGGCCGAAGGCATCTTCGGGAAGCTGTTCAAAAAGTAGACTGCAGCCCGTCGCCCTAGGACCGCGTACTGATCCGGTGGAGGCTCATCGGCCCCGGCTCGGCCTGCACGAGTGACCGGAACTGGCGCTTGAACTCCTCCGGCGTGATGCGCACGGCCGCGGCGAGGCGCGCGAGCTCGGCCGGATCCTCGAAGTCTTCCTTCTTCAGGCGGAGCATGTACGAGCGGGCGATCTTGTAACGGTCGCTCTCGATGTCGACCATCCGCACCCGCATCCGCCCCGTCTGTGGGTCCATGATCTCTCGGAACGGGATCGGCTTGAACCGACCGTCCTGGATCGAGATGAGCCCCTCGGTGCCCCCGTCGATGATGTAGCGCGCCGCGCAGTACCCGAGGTCGCGCGTGTACTCCATGTCGAACGGAATCGGGTCGGCGCAGCGGACCTCGTAGCCGATGTTCTTCGGGGAGAGGGTCGCCTTGATCCCCAGCTCGACGAGGCGCTTCTGCACGGCGTGCTTGATGATGTCGCCGAAGTTGATCTCCGCGATCCGGATGTGGTCGTGCGCGTCTCGCTCTACGATCGCGAGCTCCTTGAGATCGCTCTCCGGGAGAATCTCGACGAGCCCCTCCGCGAGCACCGCGACACCGTCCTGCCGGCCGTACGCGAGCCGCTTGATGATGGCCCCCACGAGAGTGTCGGCGATCGTCTTCAATCGCGCTTGCTCCCCCGTGAACTCCTCGGGGATGAGCGTGAGCGTCGCTCCGGCGGCCTTGCCGATGCCGAGCGCGAGGTGCCCGGCTTTCCGCCCCATGGCGATGACGAAGTACCACCGCGAGGTCGTCTTCGCGTCGACCATGAGGTTGTGCACGATCTCGACGCCGATCGCGCGCGCTGTCTGGTAGCCGAAGGTGCAGATGTCGTGCGGCAGGTCGAGATCGTTGTCGATCGTCTTGGGAACGTGCACGACCCGGAGCTCGCCGTGGGACGCGGTCGCGAGCTTGTAGGCGCTATACGCGGTGTCGTCGCCACCGATCGTGATGAGCTTGTCGATGCCGAGCCGCTCGAGCGTCGCCAGCGTGATGTCGAGGTTCTTCGGATCCTTGGTGGGATTCGCGCGTGAGATGCCGAGGTGCGAGCCGCCGCGGAAGTGGATCCGGCTCGTGTCGGCGATTTTCAGCGGCGTGATGTGGTTCGTGTCCCCCTCCATGATCCAGCGGAACCCGTCCTGGATGCCGAGAACCTCGACGCCGCTCAGGCAGGCGCGGATCGTCGCCGCCCCGATGACGCTGTTGATGCCGGGGGCGGGGCCGCCGGCGCAGAGGATGGCGAGCTTGTTTCGTTGGGGCATTGGGGAGCCTGGATTCTGCCACGGGGTGCCCCCCTCGGGCGGCCAAAACGTAACTCAGGGCCGAGTGGTGCGCCGGCGACGGGCGAGGTGGCGCGCGCTTTGGACCCCTCCCGCGAGCAAGGCCGCGAGGAAGAGCGCGAGGAGGACCAGGGAAGTTCCGCGCGAAAGGAGCGGTAGCGCGGAGAGGGTCAGGGTCGCGTGAGCACCCCCCGATCGCAGGGCCGCCTGTTTCTCCCGACCGCCCGAGGAGAGGCGGATGAGGTGTACGTGCGAGGGGGGGAGCTCGTCGAGAAGGGGCAGCGACACGACGAGCTCGTGCGGTCGGCGCGCGCAGTCGAACTCTGCGCGCACTTCGACTCCGTCGCCGCCGACGCTCCTTTCTCCCCGATACTCCGGCTTGCACGCGTGGCCGTCGCCGAGCACCTCTACGCCGTTCTCCACCGCGTCGCGCAGATCCGGGCCCCCCTCTCCACGCGCCCCCCGCGCGAGGGTCGCCGCATCGCCCTGCGCGAAGACGAGGCGCGCCTCGACGCGCCCGTCCCCCCCTTCGCCCAGGGTGAAGTCACTCTGCGAGAGTCCGACGCTGTGCGCCTCTGCCCGACTCGCCGCGAGAACCGCGATGGCGAGCGTCGCCGTCACGACGCGGCCACGTGAACGCCGCGAAAGGGAAAAAGGTGAGTGCAAGTGTGATGAGGTTCGGCTAAGTCGAGCCTTCCTGTCGAGAGGTGGGTCTCATGTCGCAGTTCATTTCGCTCCGCATCCTTGCAGCCATGGGGCTCGGTCGCTCCAAGAAGACATCGAACCGCGAGACGCCGGGCGCCCCCCCGGTCGTCGAGGGGACCGAGATCGGCGCCGGTGAGCGCGAAGAGCCGTCGAGCGCGTCTCGTCTCAGCGTGAACCGCATCCGCGTCGAAGGGTGAAGCCATGTTGAGTGTCGATCTGCAGGGGCGCCGCGCGCTCGTCGCGGGCGTCGCCGATGACGGTGGCTTCGGGTTCGCCATCGCCAAGTGCCTCGCCGAGGCGGGGGCGAGCGTCTGCGTCGGTACCTGGCCCCCCGCGATGGGGATCTTCGAGACGCTCCTCCGCCGCGGGAAGCTCGACGAGTCGCGCAAGCTCTCGAGCGGCGCCATGTTCGACTTCGAGCGCATCTACCCGCTCGACGCCGCGTACGACACGATGGACGCCGTCCCCGAAGACGTTCGCACGAACAAGCGCTACGCCGAGCGCGGCGACTTCACGATCCAGGGGATCGCCAAGTCTCTCGTGAGCGACTTCGGTGACAAGCCGCTCGACATCCTCGTCCACTCCCTCGCCAACGGACCCGAGGTGAAGAAGCCGCTCCTCGAGACGAGCCGCAGCGGATACCTCGCGGCGGTGAGCGTGAGCGCGTACTCGCTCGTCGGGATGGTCCAGCGACTCGGGCCGCTCATGCGCCCCGGCGGCTCGGTCGTCTCGCTCACGTACATAGCGAGCGAGCGGGTCATCCCAGGGTACGGCGGCGGGATGTCGTCGGCGAAGGCGGCCCTCGAGAGCGACACGCGCGTCCTCGCGTACGAGGCAGGGCGCAAGATGGGGCTCCGCGTGAACACGATCTCCGCGGGTCCGTTCGCGTCGCGCGCCGCGAGCGCGATCGGGATCATCGACGCCATGGTGCAATACGGCGTGAAGAACTCGCCGCTGCCGGAGGCGCTCGACTCGAAAGAGGTCGGAGCCGTTGCGGCGTTCCTCGCGAGCCCGCTCGGGACTGGAATCACGGGGACGACGATCTACGTCGACAAGGGTTACCACGCGATGGGGAAGCAGGCGCCCGAGGGCTGATCGCCACCGGTCGAACGGCGTCAGACGATGACGACGTTCAGAGGATCGTAGACGACGATCTCGTCGCCTTCGACGCGCGCCACGTAGTGCCGCTGGTCGTCGCAGAGCCCTCTCGGCGCGACGCATGCTCCCGTAGCGAGGTCGAAGACGTAGGCGTGCACCGGGCAAACGACGCAGCGCCCGCTCTCGTCGCGCTCCCCCAGCGCGAGACTCGCCCCCGCGTGATTGCACGCGTCCTCGATCGCGCACGGCACGCCGTCGACGAGCGACACGAGGATGTCGAACGGTGGATACGGGATACGGACCAGCTCGCCCGTCGCGACGCTCGCTCGCGGGAGCCGCCCCACGATCTTCAAGCCGTCGTCCTCATGGCCCGAACATCTCGATCGCGCTTCCGTTCATTCCGTCCGGCGCGTCCAGCGCCGCGTAGACGACGAGGCCGGCGACGTCGCCCGCGCTCATCTCCGCTTTGAAGCCCCCCCCCTTGAGCATCGCGGTGTCGACCGAACCGGGCAGGACGCTCATCGCCTGGACTCCGTGACCACGAAGCTCCTCGGCGAGTGCCTTCACGAAGCCGACGATGCCCCATTTCGCGGCGCAGTAGGCCGCGTGGCGGGGCGTTCCCATCGTGGCGGAGATGCTCGCGACGGCGACGAAGCGCCCGCGCTTGGCGTGGATCATGGCCGGGAGGAGGGCGCGTGCCGTCAGGAAGGTCCCCTTGAGGTTCACGTCGAGGACATGGTCCCAGTCCTCTTCGCTCGTTTCGACGACGAGCGCTCGACGCACGACCCCCGCGTTCGCCACGACGACGCGGGGGACGCCGAGCTCCCCGTGAATCTTCTCGGTCGCGCGCGCCACTTCCCCCGCGTTGGCCACGTCGCAGCGGAGCGCGATCGCCCGCCGACCCAGCCCCACCGCCTCCGACGCCACCGACTCGAGCTCTTCCACCGTCCGGGCGAGGAGCGCGACATCGCACCCTCGCTCGGCGAGGCGCAGTGCCACCGCGCGGCCGATGCCTCGTCCGGCCCCCGTCACGACGGCGACCTGGCTCACGCGCCGACCCCGAGCGCCCGATACGCGAGCGCGCGATCGGCGTCGCTCGTGCTCCCGTGCAACGCCACGCTCTCGACGCGCGCACCATGCCGTCGCTCTCCGCGCGCGCACATGCAGGCGTGGCTCATCGTCAGGCGGCAAGCTGCCCAGCGCGGCTTCAAGTGCTCGACGAGCGCGCCCGCCACCTCTTCGCCGATCGTCTCTTGCAAAGTGAGGCGGTGCGCGAAGGCATCGACGAGCCTCACGATCGCTCCGACACCGATGATTCTCCCCCGGGGCGCGAAGGCCACCGTGGCGCGCCCTTCCCCCGGGAGCAAGTGGTGTGGACACATCGTCGTGACCGCGATGTCCCGCACGCTCACGACGTCCGAGGCTCCGTCGAGCACGCTCTCGGCGAAGAGCGCCTCGATATCCACCGCGTAGCCGTCGCACAGCTCGTCGACGAACGCATCGGTCACGCGCGCGCCCGTCCCCGCGAGGTTCGGGTCCCTTTTCGGGTCGCGCCCGATCGCGCGAAGGAAGTCCTCGATGGCTCGTGCGGCGGCTTGGCGGTCGGGTTTGGTCATCGGGCTCGTCGGTGTCGCATCAGTTGAGAAGGCTCCGCTTGAGGGACGCGCCGATCGGCTTCCTCGACGAGAAGCCCTCATCGAGCGCGTGGTAGTGCGCGATCTCCTCTTCGCCGAACTTCCAGCAGAGCCATACCGCTTTCCCTTCCACGTGGCCGTAGAAGTCGATGAGGCCGAGCCGCGGGTCCTTCAGAACCGCCCCCAGCTCTTCGACCTCCCCCCAACCCTCCTGGTACGCGCCGATCTTCTCGAGAAGCTCGCGCTTGAGCGCGCGGACGGGGAGCGGGTCGCTCGCGACCGGAGGGGTGAGCTCGGTAGGCTCCTCCCCCGTGGCTGCCGCGAGCATCCTCAAACGCTCCTCGATCTCGGCGCGACGACTGAGCTGCCTGCCGACGATGTCGCGCAGAAGAGGCACGAGCGCGTTCGCGGCCTCGAGCGTGAAGAATTGCGGCTCCTTCGACATCGTCCCTCAAGTCTACCCCCGCATCGACTCCATGGGATCGAGCGACGCGGCGCGCCAGGCCGGGACGATGCTCAGGGCGACGAACGGACCCAGCACGGCGCACGCGATGGCCAGCAGCTGGGCCGCGTCGACCTCGGGGGTCAGCGCCCCTTCGGGGTAGAGCACGCTCCAGCCCGCGATCGCCGCGCGGAGCCCGGGTGCCCCGAGCGGGAAGACCCAGGCGTAGGCGAGGAGGAGGCCTACTCCCGTCGCCACGGCGCCGACAAGCAGCGATTCGTAGAGCTTCGCCCACAGAACGTCGGCATTGCTCCAGCCGACGGCCTTCAAGATCGCGATCTCTTTCTTCTCTTCGGGGGCGAGGCCGCTCGCGCGGTCCCACGCCAAGACGAGCAGAGCCAGGAATGCGGGGATCGTTGCTGCGAGCACGATGCCGGCGCGGCGCCCGTAGGCGAGCGCGTAGACGCGCCCAAGGAGCTCGCGTTCGACGACGCGCGTGCCCGGGAGGCGTGAGAGGACGGTCTTCGCGACGATCCGGGCTTCGGCGGGGTTGATCACGTCGATCGCGAGATCGGTCGCTCGGTCGGCCGGCACGTCGAGGATCGCGCGCGCCTCGGCTTCGTCGCACAGGATGACGTCGTTCGCGTACATCTCCACGCTCGACCCGAATGTCCCCACCAGGGTGAGCGGCGACGACGGGACCGCCGAAGGGAGCGCAAGCGAGTCTCCAATGTGGAGCCCGAGAGAGCGCGCCAGGTTCGCCCCGGCGATCATTTCGTGCGCTCCTTGCAAGATGTCGCGCCCTTCCGCGAGCGTCCCCATCTGGTGCAGACCACGCCGCGCCTCCGGCGCGGACGTGCCGTCCACCTCGCCAAGCGGCGTCGTCGGCTTTGTGACGCCGACGACTGTGACGTTCCCTTGCACGTCCGGGAGGAACACGTACCCCCAGACGCGGGCATGCACCGCGCGGACGGACGGGATCCCCTCCAGCTTCGCGGCGTCCTCGATCGTGATCGTTGCGGGGCGTCCGGCGGAAAGTCGCTGCACCACCACGTCGGGGATCGCGTTCTTTGCGCGGTCCGCCTCGCCGCGCAGCGCGGAGGTGAGAAAGAGCACTGCGGACACGAGCGCCACCGCGAACATCAGCCCCCCTCCGAGCGCGAGCGCCTTCGCGCGTCGCCGGGAGAGGGCGCCCAGCGCGTAGCCGAGCAGCGAGATCGAGGAGCGGTCGCTCATGGCGGCTTCATCTCAGCTCTAGGCTCCATGTGGAGCGCGGCGGCGCCATCGTCCCACCCGCTGGATCGGGGTCGGGGAGCGCCGGCCCGTCCTGGAACGCGGCTCCGGGCTCCTCCAGCGAAGGAAAGCGAAGCCAGCGTGCGCCCCCCGACAGCGCCAGATCGCTCGAGGGGAGCATGGGGGCCAGCGCATCGATCGCCCCTTGCTCGGCGTCGCGCGCGCGACGTCGCTCGCTCGCGTCGACCGCGATCGCGGCGATGCTCGCCGGTAGGACGAGGAGCAGGAGCGGGGCCGCGCGTCTCACGTGCCACCAAACATCGCGATGAACAGCTTCGTCAGCATGAAGTCGGCGACGAGGATCGAGATCGACACGACGACGACCGTACGCGTGGTGCTCGTCCCCACCCCTTCCGTCCCGCCCGTCGTCCGGAGGCCGAAGTGGCAACCGATGATCGCGATGAGGAAGCCGAATACCGGCGTCTTCGCGAGGCCGCTCCACACGTCCTCGAGGAGGACGCTCTCGAGGGACGACCGGAGGAAGAATTGCGGCGAGATGTCGAACTGCATGTCGCAGATGACGATCGCGCCGATGGTCCCCAGGACCAGCGCATAGATGCTGAGGATCGGGAGCACGACCATCGCCGCGAGGACGCGGGGCCAGACAAGCTTCTTCGCGGGGTCGGCCCCGAGCGCGCGGATCGCGTCGACCTGCTCCGTGACGTTCATCGCCCCGACTTCGGCCGCCATGCCGCTCCCGATCCGCCCCCCCACGATGACCGCGGTCAGCGTGGGGGCGAGCTCGCGCGCGAACGAGAGGACGACGACGCGAGGGATGTACTCGACCCCCCCGAAGCGGCGGAGCCCGTACGCGAACTGGATCGTCATGACCATCCCGATGAACAACGACGTCACCGCCACGATCCCCATCGACCGCACGCCGAGCGAATCCATCTGGTGCAGGATCGCGATCCCTTCGAACGGCCTTCGGAGTGCCGCCCGGAAGGTCTGTCGCGTCAGGATCACCACCTCGCCTAGGTGCTCGAGGAGGCCGAGGACTCGCCGCTTGTACTGATCGAAGAGCGCTTCCGGGGGCGGGGGGAGCGGAATCGCCGACGCTCGGCTAGGGCGCATCGACTCACGATCGCCGTCCGCCTCGGGGCTCATGTGGCTCCGGCGCCCGGGAGGGTATGAAACGTCGCCACGAAGCGCTCGAAGGCGCTCGCCCCGGTCGTTGCCGTGGCCGTCGCCTGCGCGCCCGCTTCGCCATTTTCGTTCTTCGACGGGTCCGCCACGTAGACGAAGTCGTAGACGCAGCCGTCCTTCTTGAGCACGAAGATGTCGTAGTCCATCGGGACGCCGTCGAGCTTGGCGCGGAGGCGCGTATGCATCGCCTCGCGTTCGTCGAACGGGACGGTCTCCTGCGAGGCAATCTGGCGATCGGTGGTCCCCATGACGAGGTGATCGGTCAGCGCGAGGAGGGGGACGTCATCGTCTTTTCTGTAGCAGCGGCCGTCGAGGAGGATCGATGCCAGGTGCCCCTCGTCGCGGTAGGCGAGGGTAGCGCCGTCGACGTGGACCGAGTGCCAGCTAGGGGGTACGTCGCCCACGCGGAAGGCCAAAGGCCCCTCGCGGTACACGCCGGCGTCGAGCCGGGGGGGGGCCGACCCGCAGGCGACCGCGGCCAACAGGAACGAGCCGAGCGCGCGCACTTTGGAGGGCGCCATCAACGATCCTTCTATCACGCGAGCCCCCCGCGTGACGTTTCCCCTTCGCGCAGCTATACCGCGCTAACCGTGACCATCCGTCTTTACAACACGCTCACCCAGCGCACGGAGACCTTCGAGCCGCTCGTCCCCGGCAAGGCCACCCTCTACGTTTGCGGCCTCACCACGTACGACAAGGCGCATGCAGGTCACGCGCGCACGTACACGACATTCGACGTTCTCGGCCGCCACCTCCGCGCGCGCGGTTACGAGGTGACGTTCGTTCGCAACGTCACTGACGTGGACGACAAGATCCTTGCGCGCGCAAAGGAGCGAAGCGAAGACCCGCTCGCTCTCTCCTCGCGCATGAGCGACCTCTGCGACGCCCAGCTCCGCACCCTCGGCTGCGCGGACCCTACGCACGAGCCTCGCGTCTCGCGGTCGATTCCCGAGATCATCAGCCTCATCGAGGAGCTCATCGCGAAGGACCACGCCTACGTCGCCCCGACCGCCAAGGGACACGACGTCTACTTCGCCGTCCGGAGCTTTGCGGAATACGGCAAGCTCTCGCACCGAAACCTCGACGACTTGCGCGCCGGCGAGCGTGTGGAGGTCGGTGAAGCGAAGCGAGACCCGCTCGACTTCGCCCTCTGGAAGGGGGAGCCGGAAGACGGCTGGGGGTGGCCGAGCCCATGGGGAAAGGGGCGTCCGGGGTGGCACATCGAGTGCTCGGCGATGGCTTCGAAGTGGCTGGGGCGGCAGATGGACATCCACGGCGGCGGGATGGACCTCATCTTCCCTCACCATGAAAATGAGATCGCGCAGAGCGAAGCGGCGTGGGGGGGACCGTTCGCCGGCGTCTGGATGCACGGCGGCTTCCTCAACGTCGACAAAGAGAAGATGAGCAAATCGCTCGGCAACTTCGTCACGATGGACGACGTCTTCGCGCGAAACGACCCGGAGGCACTGAGATACTTCTTTCTCGGAACCCACTACCGCGGTCCGCTCCAGTTCGAGACCGAGAAGCTCGAGGATGGCCGCGTGGTCTTCCCGGGAGTCGACGATGCCGAGCGCCGCGTGGAGTATCTCTACAACACGCGTGATGCCCTCGTCGCGGCGGCCGCGGGCGCGGAGCCAGCGGTCGGAAACGTCCTGCAAGGGCAGGCGAAAGCGATCGACGAAGCTCCCATCCGCGTCCTGTCGGCGCTCGACAAGGACCTCAACGCCCCGCAGGCCCTCGCGGCGATCGCCGATCTGGCGAAGGCGGCGAACGAGGTCGTGGTCCAGATTCCGAAGCTGAAGAACAACAAGGCGGCGCAGGACTCGGCCCGGCAGCTCGCGGCGCGTGGAGTCCAAGCGCTCGACGGGGCGTGTGCGCCGCTCGGGCTGATGCAGGCGAGCGGAGAAGAGTTCGCGTCGCGGACGCGCGCGCGCAGGCTGAAGCTCCGAGGGCTCGATGCCAGGAGGCTCGACGCGAAAGTGCGCGAGCGGACGGAGGCGCGCGCCGCGAAGGATTTCCAGCGCGCGGACGCGCTCCGGAAAGAGCTCGAAGCCCTCGGCGTCGAGGTGCTCGACAGCGCGGGCGAATCGGCCTGGCGGGTCAAGATCTGACGTCGCTGCGCGAGATCCTCTCTCCTCTGCGAGCGAGCTGCCCCGAATAATCGCTGAGCGTCGTGGCAAGCTCCTTCGCCTCCGGGCGGTCGCCTGGAGCTTCCGCGAGGCACCGATCGAGCAGCGAGCTCACCGCGGCGTCGAGCGTACCAGCGCTTGCGCGGAGGGGGCGCGGTTGTACGAAAGGCTCCCCCTTCACGCGGGTGATGGCGGGCGACTCTTCGAACGGCCCCGTGCCGACCAGGAGCTCGTACGCCATCACTCCGAACGCGAAGATGTCCGACGCGGGGCGCGCGTGCTTGGCCGCCCCGCCGAGCTCGGGAGCCATGTACTTCGGCGTTCCGAGCCATGCGCCAGTCTGCGTGAGAAGCGAGTCGGTCTGCGTCACGCTTCGACGACTCGATCCGGTGGGTATCGAGCCCTCTGCGGACGGTTCCTTCAAGGGGGCGCTTTCGATCGTGAGCGACCGCATTTCCTCGGCAGATGGCGGGCTGGTGATCGGCGCGTCCCTCTCGAGGCCCGTGCTCGAGATCCCGAAATCGGCGATCTTCACGCGCGGGTGCTCGTCTCGGTCGGGCGCGCTCGTCACCAGGACGTTCGCCGGCTTCAGGTCGCGGTGCACGATCCCTCGCGCGTGGATCGCCGCGAGCCCTTCGGACACCTGAGCCAGGACGCTCACGTTCCAGGCGAGCGATCTCGCGCGGGCGTAGTGGTGGCGGAGCGAGAGTCCTTCGACGAACTCGACGATGAGATAGAAGAACCCTTCGTGCGTGATGTCGACGTCCGCGATGCGGATCACGTTGGGATGATCCATCTGCGAGATGATCTGCGCCTCGCGCGCGAACCGGGCCATCTCGGTGGCATCGGAAGCGGGGTCGAGGAGCTTCAACGCGAAGCGCCCCCCGTCCGACAGACGCGTGACCTCGTACACCCGCCCCGTCGCCCCTTCGCCGACGGCGCGCTCGACGCGGTAGCGTTTGGCGACGATCTCGCCTGGCTCGAGCTCGCGCAGCCCATCCGTCCTCGGTGCCGTCGCCTGGGCCAGGGCCATGGCGAGCGCGTCGGCGCGCGCGCCGATCTGGCGGCGGAGCTCGTCGTTCAGGTGGAGCACCTCGGCGTTCTTCGCGCTGAGCGCTTCGACCCGCTTCGAGAGCTCGAGGTTGAGCTCGTCGGCGCGTCCGAGGGTCCGATGGTGCTCGACGCTGATGACGAGCGACTGAAGGAACGCGACGAGGAAGAACCCCCAGCACGCGCCTCGCGCCCCCCCGAGGATCTCGCCGAAGCCGGCCCACGCGACGAGATCCGGAAGCCCGAAGAGCCCGAGCGCAGCCCACGAGAGGAGAATCACGAGCGCCGCGAGCGGTCTCCCGCGCGTGCGCCACACGCGCGCGGACAGGGGAACCTGATACGCGACGTTGACTCCGGCCATGAGGCACGACCACGGCGGGCCGATCCGCGGCCCCACGAACGGGCTCGGGAAGGCGAGCACCAGGGCCACGCACACGGCGAGGCCGAGCCACCAAAGGCGACTCGGTTTCGGTAGCCCGAACTGCGTGTGAGAGAACTCGACGCTCGCCACGACCCCTGTGCACAAGAACACGGGGACGAAGCAGGTCTCGTAGACGCCGAAGAAGCGCTGCGAGATCCCCTCTACGACGATCGCATAACCCCCTCCGCCGACGAGCCCTTGCAGCGCAAACCAACCGTAGGCGACGCGACGGCGATCGAGCGCGTAGATGATCGCGTAGCTGAACGACGTGATCAGGACCGCGATCGAGCAGGTGACGGCCTGGGTACGATTGAAGTCGGCGACCGCCGCGAACGTGCTGTCCCCTTCTTCTGTGTCGCTCAGGCGTGGGGCGACGTCGATCCAAGCCGACATGACCATGCGGTACGAAACGACGAGCTCGAGATCGAGCACCCCGTCGCCGCGCGTTTGCGTCGCGGGGATGCGCCAGCACGGTTGGTCAGTGCCGCGCCACCCGACGTACATCTCGGGCACGAGGCCGGCCATCCGGTCGCCGTTTGCCGACAGCTCCGCCCGCGCGTGGAGCTGCGGGAATGCCAGAGTGAGCCGCTGCCCCCGCATCTCCGCAGGAAGCTCGACGCGTGCGCGGATTCGGTATTCGCTCGGCGTGCTCGGAAGCCAGCGATCGACTCTCGCCGGAAGAACGAGCCTCTCGTGGATCCCCCCCGGCGTGACGAGCTCCCAATCGCGCACGACGAGGACGTGCTCGCTCGACCGGCCGCAGCCGCACAGCGCCCAGATCGCGCAGGCGATCAGGGCGAGTCGAACGATGCCGCGGAGCATCGGCCAAGCGTACGCGGGAAGGGACGCGCCTGGCTCCGAAGGTGCTGCGATCCCAGTCGGCTGCTAGTCGGCCGCCCCGAGCTTGCGCTCGATGGCCTCGATATCCGCGCGCACCTCGGCGCTCTCCGTGCGAAGCGACTCGATCTTGCGGACGGCGCTCATCACGGTCGTGTGATCGCGGTTTCCGAATGCCCGTCCGAGCTCGGGGAAGCTGCACTTCAGGCGCTGCTTGCAGAGATACATCGCCACGTGGCGGGCAAAGGCGACGCTCTTGTGCCGGTCCTTGGAGAGGAGATCCGTGCTCCGAAGCTTGAAGTAGTGGCACACGACGCGCTGGATGTCCTCGACGCTCGTCTCGCTCGCGCGTCCCGCCCCTGCGGAAGCGATCTCCTGCTTTGCGAACTCGAGGTCGATTGCCCTTCCGAGTAGCGACGACTTCGCCGCGAGGCGGATCAGCGTCCCCTCGAGCTCCCGCACATTGCTGCGTACAGCCTGGGCGAGATACAGGACGACGTCGTCGCGCAGCTCGATGTGCTCGATCTGTGCCTTCTTGCGCAGGATAGCGACCCGCGTCTCGAGCTCCGGCGCCTGAATGTCCGCGACGAGCCCCCACGTGAAGCGGGAGATGAGGCGCTCCTCCATCCGCTCGAGCTGCTGCGGGTACTTGTCGCTCGTGACGATGATCTGCTTGTCGGCTTGATGGAGCGCGTTGAACGCGTGGAAGAACTCTTCCTGGGTCTGCGTTTTTGACGCGAGAAACTGGATGTCGTCGACGAGGAGCAGGTCGCACCGTTCGCGGTAACGGGCGCGGAACTCGCCCATCTTCTGATCCTGCAGTGCCTGAACGAACTCGTTCACGAAGCGCTCGGCCGAGATGTAGAGGATGCGCGCATTCGGCCGCTCCGCGCGGACTCGATGCGCGACCCCGTGGACGAGGTGGGTCTTTCCGAGCCCAGTGCCGCCGCAGATGAAGAGCGGGTTGTGTCGGCGACCACCGCCACCCGCCGCGGCAATCGATGCAGCGTGGGCGAGCTGATTCGACGGGCCGACGACGAAGCTCGCGAAGGTGTACTTCGGGTTGAGGCCCTCGATCGGTGCGGCGACACCCGTCATGTGACCCGTCACATGGCCTGGGGAGGTGGCTGACACGACGGCGTGAACGCCCGACCCACGCTCGCCTTGCATCTCAGGGTGGGCGCGCAACGCTCCGCTCCCGTTCGCGCTCAACGTGACGTCGCTCGCCGGGGGAGGGGGAGGTGCGCTCGGGCGGAGGGTGAGTGGACGGGGGCGCACGGGAGGTGCGCTCGGCTGATCGGCGACGGGGGCTTCGAGCGAGTCATCGATCATCCAAGCGACATGGACGCTCCACCCGGTCTGCGTCCGAATGGAATCGATCAACGTCGGAAGGAAATGATCGTCGACCCACTCGCGCACGAACTCATCGCGCGCGCGCAGGCTAAGCACGCCTTCGACGAGCCCGTCGAACTGCACACCGGAGAACCACTGATCGAAGCTCGCCGGCGAGCGCTCGCGCGTAAACGCGACTGCCGTCTCGAACACCGCTTCGTTCCCGTCTTTCGTCTGCATTCGCGCTTGCACCGTGGGCACCGTTTGCGTGGGAGAGCTTCCCGAAGTCGAATGGCAGTTGATTGCTGGCCCGACACAACGCGCCGGGTTCGAGCTCTAAGAAGCTCGAAGCTCAAGTCCACGGCCGCCTGGCCGACCGTGCGATAGACACAACTTGCCCACAGGCTGTGGATAGACGCATCCCACGACCTGAGGGCCGCTCCCCTCTTCACTTCCATTGCGCTGCCAGCTCGCGAACCGCCGTCCGGTCATTCCGACCAGACGTGCCGCACGCCGCCAGCGCTGCTCACACTAGCTACGTCCCGCTTACGTTATTCTCACGCCACCCCGCCCCGCTCACCTCGTTCGATTCACAAAGTCGAAAGCCCCATCCATCCTGTGCTGATGCCCAGGACTCCCCGCAACTCACGACGCACACGACGCAACATGACGTCCGAACGGAACGGAGGTGATCCGGCCCTCGGTGCCGAGCGCCGAACCGTTTCGACACCCGCCCGTCATGCATGCAACCACACGCACGCCGGAACGACTTGTTGAAGCGACACAGCGACCACCGACGACCGGACGACGAACCCGTGTCCGCGCGAACGAGTCGTTGAGCTATCAAGCGCGCACACGCGCGTCCACGGCGATCGTTCTTGTTGATGTAAGTCGCCGGAACGACGCTGCATTATTGATTGCAGTCCACCCGAAAATGCCCCGCGCGTATTCGGTTGCGCATCACCCACGGCGCAGCCTTCGTTGCATCGTTAAGCAACTCCGCGTCACAACAGCGCAATCGAATCGTTTCGATCGGATGGGTCTCGAGGGGGCGTCTCCGATCGTCTTGTTTTCGGCACGATCGCCCTGTCAAGAGACGCCGGTCTGCGGCGATCCCGCCACCTGAGCGGTGCATCGATGCGTTTCGCCTCACGCGCGCGTCACGTTTCGCGACCGCGAAACAGTCGCGAAACCCGACGGGGGCCCCTGACGAAAACTGTCCCTCGCGAGAGACGCGCTGTTAGGGTCCGGCGCGGTGGCTGCCCACGGACGCCAAATACGCGCTCATTCTCGCTCGCTTGCGCTTGCAGTCGCGGTCGCTAGCGGGCTTCTCGCGCGCGTGGCGGCCGCGGATCCCGCGAGCACCTCCCCAGAACAGGGCTACGACCTCGGCGAGATCCAGAGCCCGCGCGCCCTCGCGTTTGGCGGTGCGGAGGTCGCGCTCGGCACCTCGACCACCGCGCTCTTCCTCAACCCGGCCAATCTTCCGCTCGCCCGCGTCTACCATTTCGAGGCGCTCGCCGCCGTGTCGCCCGAGGCTCAGCGTCAGAGCTACGGGGGGGCCGTCGTCGACTCGAGCACGAGCAGCCTCGCCGGGGGAATCACCGGTACGTGGAACCTACAAGATCCGAACGGCATCAACCGCCAGTGGACCGACGCTCGCATCGTCCTCGGATACCCGCTCGGCGACCGGTTCTCCGTCGGAGCCGCCGCGCGCTACATCCGCGTGAGCCAGGGGACCGGAGTCGGCCCGCTCGGGCCGAGCCTCGCGTCGGACGGCAACTCGTCGAGCCCGGTCCTCAACGACATCACCTTCGATCTCGGGGCGACGCTCATCCCGGTCGACGGCTTCAAGATCGGCGTGGTTGGCAAGAACCTCACGAACCCCGGCGGAGGGCTCGCGCCGACGACGCTTCAGGGGGGAGCCGGCTACGGCTCGGAGCTCTTCTCTCTTGAAGCCGACGTGCTCGGCGACTTCACCACGTACAGCTCGGCGCGCGCGCGAGTCATGCTCGGCGGTGAGCTTTTCCTCGGAGGACACGTCCCGCTGCGTCTCGGCTATCGCTACGACGACGGGACGAAGACGCACGCCATTTCCGGGGGCCTTGGCTACGTCGAGAGCGCGTGGAGCTTCGAGGTGAGCGGGCGGCACGACGTCGTCGGCGACCATCCCGCGACGATGATCGTCGCGTCCGTCCGCTTCTTTTACAATCCGTCCGGGGGTGGCGCTGGAGTGGACACCACGAACTCGGCGTTCTGACACGCGCGCTACTCGACCAGCCAGAATCGCACGCAGAGATCGTCACTCGGGTGTCGCACCGCGAGGACCGGGGCGATCGGCGCTTGCGACCCGACGAGCTCCGGGGCGGCGCGCTTGGGGCCGATCGCGATCGCCAGCGGCCACGGGTCGGCGTCGTCTCCACAGAGGTGTGCTTCGGCGCGGGAGATCGTCGGCCCGTTCTCCGAGGGGGATACCTGCACTCGACCTAGCGTGAGCGGCGTCGTGCGTGTGTGGCCGAGCCGCACGAGGACATCGTGCCCCGTGCGCGCGTTTCCCGCGGGGAAGCCGAGGAGGGTCCGGAGGCGCAAGGCGGCCATTCCTCCGGGGGCGACGGCATGACGAAACGCCCCTTCCGGAACATGGACCACGACACCGGCCATTTCATCGGCGCCGATGAGATCGCGCACGGTTGCGGGCCGATGGGGTGCGGGCTCCGCGACGAGCTTCGCTCCGACGTCGCCGTCGGCCGGCTCGAGAGCGCCGTCGGGGACCGTCAAGAGGTGCGCGTCGAAGGCTTCGGGCGCGCCGGGCCCGCCGAAGGCGACGTAGAAGGAGAGGTCGCCAGATCCCCAGTCGCCGCGGGGGAGGTCGACGTCCTCGGTGGCAACGATGTGATCGCTCGCGACGTCGATCCGGACTCGAGGAATGCTCGGCAGAGCGCCAGGGGGAGGGGGAGGCGAGGGCGCTCGCGTCACTGCCTGAGGCGCAGCTGGCACCCCGAGGACGGTCATGAGGGCGAGCAATCCGATCCTCGTCATCCCAACGTCTCCTCGAAGGAGCGCGCGAGGGCTTTGCTCGCGGTCGCGAGCTCCGTCGGAAGGGGCTCGTGGGCGGGGGCGGACGCGATCGCGCGGACGTGATGCACGCCGCGTGGGTTCGCGAACCAATCGATGTCGAAGCGCTCGATGAGCTCGCGCGACAGATCGTGAGCGGTGATGAGCCCGACGAGGCGCGCGCGCGCGTCGACGTGCGGGAGAGGCCACGCGCCCACGAGGGGGCGCGGGAGAGGCGCTCCGAAGAGGCGGTGCGTGAGCTCCTCGAAGCGATCAGGCGCATGGTCCCTCTCTAGGAGGAAGCGCGCAGCCTCGAGGCGCGCGAAGAGAAGCGCTGTCCGCGCGAGCACTCGCCCCTGCGCATCCGCCACGCGCGCGACATTCCCGAGGACGCGCTTCTGAAACGCTGGAGACGCCGGGAGCGCACCGAAGACGCACGCGAAGCGGTGCATCGACGTGAACTCGGGATCGCGCGCGAGCGCGAAGGGGAGCGACGGCGAAGACCCCGCGACGCGAAGCGCACCGCCGAACGCCGCACACGCCCGCGCAAAGCTCGACGCGCCGACGGCGCTCGGGATGAGGAGCGACCCGAGGCGGAGCCCCCGCGTCAACACACTGAACGTCCCCTCGAGCCACGGCAGAGCGAGGCTCGCAGGCCACCCTTCGGGGGCGTCCCGCGCGACGGCGATCGCGATCGCGTCGGTTGGACTGGGGGGATCCTCGGGGAGCTCCGCGCGGCGTCGCGCTTTGGCGAGAACGTCGCGGGCCAGATCGTCGGTGCGGTCGAGCAGCGTCTGCGCTGCGGAGACGAGGTCTCCCGCTGTTCGCGGGAGCTCGAAGAGCGGGTCTGTGGCGCCGAAACCCATCCGGTGCTCAGCCTCTGTGCGCCTCTCCTCGAGGCGTCGCGCGATCGACGCGATGGCTGGGCCCCGCTCCGACACGGCGTCGAGCCACGAGGCGCGCTCCGCCCGTGTGGCGGCGGTCACGAGGCCTCGCCACCCTTCCCGCCAGCTCACGAGGTGTGGCTTCGGGATGCTCACGCGCGCGCTCCGTTCGGCCGCGGCCTTCGCCATCTCCACGTCGAGCGGCTGGGCGATGCGCGCCTGCATCAACGCGTAGACCCACCGGCGAAGAGCTTCGCGGTGCGGATCGAGCGGGCCGCCGGAGGGCTTGCCGAGAGTCTCGTACGCCGACTGCCCAGCGACGTGCCGGAAGCGATCGAGAGGACCCTCGCCCTGGTTCTCGCTGGCCTCCGGGTCGATCGCGAGCGCGCGCTTCCACTTCACCCAGGCCGCGTGGGCTCTGGCGACGTCACGGTCGAGAGTGAGGAGATCGCTCGGATCCGGCAGGTTCATCGCGCCTACCCGTGAATAGCCGCGCGGCCAGATGCTGGAGCGCGTGCCAGATCGTTCACGATCGCCCCTTCGCGCTCCGAAAGGACGTCGAGCCGCGCGAGCACGTCGCTCCGAGTCGCTCCCACGTCGGCAGCTGCGATTGCCGCGAGGTCCACGAACTCCCGGTGGTGCCGCGCCTCCGCGGCCAGGAGCTCGGTGTAGAACGCGCTCATCTCGTGATCGCCCGCGCGCTCCAGCGCAGCTGCCAGGAGCTTGAACCGCTCGCACGAGCGCGCCTCGATGAGCGCCCCGACGAGCAGGCGATTGACGAGCGCCCCCAGCTGCGGCCCGCGCCGCTCCGACGCTGCTTCACGCCGAAGCGCCGCCGCGTACTCGTCGACCGGGGGGGAACCGAGCGCGAGCCCCCGCCGTTCGAGCAGCGTGAGCACGCGCTGGAAGTGGTCGATCTCCTCCCGCGCGAGCTCCGTCAGGGCGCGGACGACCGCGGGCGATCCAGGATGCCGCGCCGCGAGCGAGAGCGCGTTCGATGCGGCCTTCATCTCGCAGTGAGCGTGATCGACGAGCACGCGACCGAGATCGCGCATCGCCTCTCCCACCCAGGCTGCGTCGGTCTCCGTCTTCAGGCTCAGCATCGCGCGTGAGGGATTAGCATGGCGTTACGCCGGGCGCCGCCTGACCCCGAGCGCGCCGCCCACCCCCGCGAAGGCGGTCGCGATCGCGATCACGAGCAGAAACAGCGGCGAAAACGGCCCGGTCATGGCGGTCAGGAGCACCGCCACGAGCCCCGTGACGAGCCCGGAGAGGAGCGCCTCGCGCACCCCGGCCGGCTTTCCGAACCGCCCCACGAGGAAGCCCCCCGCGACCGCCGCCACGACGAGCGGGAGGAGCGTCGCGAGGAGCGGGCTCGCTACGGAGGCTCGTCCAGCCCCGGCCAAGATCGATGTCCCGGCGTACGCGAGGGGGAGCCATGCGGTGAAGATCATGACCGTCCCGAACACTACCCACTGCCACGGGCGCCGCGCCTCCTCCTCCGCGCCCTGCTCGCTCTTCAGCAAAGGGAGCTTTCGCTTCGTGGTGGCCATGTCTCTCCCGCGCGTTTAGTGCTAGCACGCGAGCGGCATGCACCCGCTCGATCTCGAGCGAGCCATCACGCGCTCGCGCCTCCGCGTCCGCTTCTGTGAGACCGATCTGATGGGGATCGTCCATCACTCGAACTACCTCGCGTATTTCGAGGCGGGGCGGGTCGAGTGGCTCCGGCGCCGCGGCGTGACGTACGCCGATTGGGCGGCGCAGGGGATGCACCTCCCCGTCGTCGAGGCGGGGGTCCGTTACCGGGCGCCCGCTCGCTTCGACGACGTCATCGGCATCGAAACGCGCCTCGTCGAGCTCCGCGCCGCGTCTCTCCGCTTCGAGTACCGGATGGAGCGGCTCACGGAGCCGACCGAGCTGCTCGCCGAGGGATTCACTCGCCTCGCCTGTGTGAACGAGCATCACGCCGTCCAGCGCTTCACGAGCGACGTCTTGGCGACGCTCGGCTCACCCGAGATCGCCCCCGCGGGGGATTCGCTCGGGTAAGGGGAAACGGGTACACTCGCGCTCGATGGTCCGCGGCATCGCGCCGGCTTTCTTCCTCGTTGCCGCGTTCGCGCTCGGCGTCGCCGCGTGTGGGCACAATGGCTCGGCGCGCCTCGAGGGGAAGTGGAAGGGGAAGAGCGCGGAGGGGGTCCCTCCGGAGGCCCAGTCTGCGGCGAACGCTTTTGCGGCAGAGACGGAGATCGACGTGCGAGGCGACGAGATCACCGTCATTACGTCGCGCGACAAGCAGACGGGCACGTACAAGGTCCTGCGCGAGGACAAAGCACAGGTGACTATCGTAACGGACAAGGACGGCCCGGAAGACGCCCAGACGTTTACGCTCGTCGACGACAAGACCCTCAAGTGGAACGTCCTCGACGGGAAGACGATCACCTTCACGCGCGGAAAGTGAGCTGCGCCTTCAGCGCCTGACCGGCTCTCGGGGAACGCGGAGCGTCTCGACGCCGGCCTGACGGCGCAGAGTGAGCAGAACGTCGTCGCCGAGCGGGCCGCTCATCTTGGCGCGCGCCTCCGCCATCGTCGTCACGGGCTCGCCCCCCACCGAGACGACTGCGTCGCCCGGTGCCACGCCCGCCCGCTCCGCTTCGCTCCCCTCCGCGACCGCGACGATCACGACCTCCGCCGGAGCGTTCGTCTCGCCGAGTGTGACCGCGAGGCTCCCCGCCGCCGCCGGTTCGTGTGACCCAGAGCCCCCCTCCGCGACGAGAGAGAAGCGAACGTCGCGCGTCGTCTCGCCGGCGGCGACCCTCACGTCTACGTGCGCGCGCCCCACGTCGGCCGCATACGCCTCGAGGCCGACGGTTCCCTCCGGCAGATCGGCGAGGTGAAAGCGCCCTCGAGCGTCAGTCACCGCGACCCCCGAGGGGCTCGAGCCCACCGCGAGGTAGGTGGGGACGAGACCCTCGGCGACCCGTGCCCCCGCGATCGGATCTCCCCGCGCGTCGAGGACGACCCCCTCGACCGCCCCCCCTCTCGCGAGCTCCGTCCGGTCGAAGGTCGTCGCGCGCCTCCCCCCGTTCGGATCGATGGACACGTCGCGAGTGACGCGCGCGAAGCCCGTCGCGTGAACGGCGAGCCGCGCGCTCCCGGGGGCGAGATCCGAGATCGTGAACACGCCGTTCGCCTCCGTACGAGTGCGTCGCGCGCCGAGCTCGGTGTACAGGACGACCTCCGCGTCGGCGATCGGATCCCCGCGCGTCGAGCGCACGAGCCCCGACGCGCTCTCTCCCGGCGCGAGCGCGATGCTCAACGTCGCGGCGGTCGGGTCCGCGCGCACCGTGGCCGGGGCGTGACCAGGCGCGCTCACCTCCGCGCGGAGCGCGAGCCCCTTCGCTCGCGGGAGCTTGGCTTCCCCCTGAGCGTCGGTGAAGACGGTCTCGCGCAGCGCGCTCGTCGGGTCGAGCGACATCACCGTGACCTGCGCCGTCGCCACCGGGTAGCCGCGGTCGTCGCGGACGAGGACGGGGAGCGGATCGCGCGCGACTGGTAGCTGGAGCGTCACCGACCGCTTCCCCCCTTCGGGCACGGAGACCTGGGCACGCATCTCCACCGGGGACCCGTCGTCGTCGGGCGAGACCAGGAGGACTACGTCTGCAGGAACCGCAGCGAAGCCGAACGTACCGTCGCTCGCCGTCCGCGCCACGCGCTCGAGGCCGCCGCGTGCCGCCGCGAGCACGACGCGCGACCCCTCGACCGGTTTGCCGCCCGCGTCGAGGACACGCCCCTCGAGCGTCCCTCCGGCCCGCATCACGACGTCGAGCTTGACCGTTCCGCCGGGGGCGAGGCTCACCGTGTCGCTTACGGCGTCGATGTACTGCGGGTGATGCACGAGCACGCGCACGCGTCCCGGTGACGCGGGGTACGCGCGGTAGGTCCCGTCGCTGCGCGTGACCCAGGGTTCGTCCACGGGAGCGAGCGGCGGTGGTGCTCCAGCGATCACGGTCCCCGCAGCGGGGATCGGCGGTACGGGTCCCGGCATCACGCCGAGCTCCCCCGCAGGGACCAGCGGCCTCGGTCCCGCGAGCGCGGAAACAAACTCCGCGTCGGTGAAGCGCGCGCGCCGTGGGTCGTCGTCGATAGGCTCGCCGTCGAAGGCTGTCCCGAGGAGCTCGATCGTCGCTCCGTCGACCGGGAACCCCCTGGCATCGGTCACCCGCCCCGCGACGGCTCCGGCGCGCGCGAGGACGACCGGCACTTCGTTCGGCAGAGGGTCCGGCGCGCCGAGCGACCGCGCGACGTACCCTTCGGCCCGCACGGCGATCGACGCGGGGCCTCGGGCGATCGGACCGAGTCGCGCGCGCCCGTCCCTGTCAGTCGTCGCTTCGATCGGGAACGGAGACACGCCCGACTCGGCAAGCGTCACCCTAGCTCCCGCGACAGGCGCGTCGTCCGCTCCGCCTCGCGCTGCGGGCTCGTCCCCGGTCACTCTGATCGCGACCATCTCGCTGGGGACCAGGCGGAGCGTGATGCCCTTCTCCTCGCCTCGCGCAAGCGCGGCGCCGAGCTCGATTGCGGTCGCCCGGTCACCGGCGGTCGCACGGAGTGCATAGGTGCCCGCTGGGAGCGCACCGATGCGAACGCCGCCGGAGGCGTCGCAATCTGCGACGCGAGCAGGCCACAACGCGGGCGACGCGATGCCGACCCGCGCGTGAGGGACGCCGTCGCCCCGTTCGTCCACGACGTGGACCGCGATCGCTCCGAGCTTGTGGAGCACCAAGCGCAGGGGGGGGCCGTCGCGCACCCCGCGCGTCGTCACCTCGTCGAAGCCCGTCGCCCGGGCGGTCACCGCCCACGGGGGCGCACCGAGTCGGGTCACGTGGGCGATCCCGTTGTCTCCTGCGCGTGCCCCCACGGGGAGCGGATCTGCCTCCGCCACCTCGACCTCGGCCGCCGCGACCGGTGCGCCCCGCTCGTCGCGTACCTCGACGTCGAGCAGGTGTTGGACCGCGAGGACAATCTCGACGCTCCTGTCCCCCTTCTCGAGAACGAGGGACGTGGACCCGCGCGCGCGCCCCTCGGCCTCGGCCGTCACCCACGTCTCGCCGCGCGGAAGCCGATCGAGCCGCGCGGTGCCGTTCGCCACGGTCCGTGCTTCGCCTGCAGCGTATGCGCGCTGACCCTCGCCCTCCGTCCGGAGCGCAAGCACACGGACCCTCGCGCTGGCGATCGGCGCTCCCTCCGGTGTGCGCGCGCTCACGATGAGCGCGGCGTCACGCTCGACCCCTTCTTCTCGCTCCGGCAACGGGGGGGCGCTCCGCTCGAACACGACGGTCCGCAGCAAGCTCGACGCCGGGATTCCACCGCACACGATCAGCGCGAGCACGACTCCGAGCCCCCTCGCGAGCACGCCCAAGACGATCGCGACCGCACGCGGTCGTGCGTGTTCTACGGCGTCGTCTCTCTTTGGCGTCGTGCGCGTCATGCGACCGTTCGCTCGGGGGCGTTCTTGACGGGTGAGCGCTCCCCCTACGTGGCAGAACCCCCCCCGCGTTCGTTTCTATCCCGCGCGGGCAAAATCTGCCCACTGTCGCACGCGACTCGGTGGACGGCACCTCAGTGCAGCGTGTGCCAATCCCCCTCGTGCTCGATCTTGGGGATGCTCGCCGCGATGGGACGCGCGTCGGGAGGAGGGGCCGGCTCGGATTGAATGGCCGCGGTGATCGCCGCGCGGCGCGCCGCCTCTTCCGCCTCTTCACGCTCCTCGCGCTCCCAGCGCGCCAGCGTCAGTCGATCGCGGCGCTTCTTGCGGACGAGCCCGACTGCGAGGAGCCCGAGCACCACGACCCAGACCACCGACCCGCTGAGCAGAACCGGCCAGAACGTGTACCGCTTCGCCAGCTCTTCTCGCCATTCGTACTCGAGCCGGCGCGCATCGGTGCCGTAGGCGTCCGCGAGCGCGCGGTCGAACTCCTCCCCTTTCCCCTTGCGCGTGCGATCGATCAGCGACGCGAAGCGCGCGCGGTCTGCCTGGCGGAGGAGGTACCGCACGAAGTCGGCGGACTCCGCGTAGGCGACGCTCACCTCGTAGTGATCGGCAGGGAAGGCACGGTCGAGATCGTGGAGCGGGATGAGCGACTTGGAGAGCGACGCTCCCGTGAGCGACTGGAGCCGCGCGTACGGGTCCTCGTTCGAGGCGTGCACGGCGAATCCTTCGTTGAACCAGAGCGGCACGTGCTTCGAGCCGACAGCGTCGTCGAGCGCGATGTGCGCGAGCTCGTGGCGAAAGAGCTCGGGGAGATCGGTCCCCTCTTCGCTGTCGGGGGCGCGCATCGAGAGGAGCACGAGGCGGAGACCAGGCAGGGCGACAGCGGATGCATACGTGGGGGGAGGGAGCTCGCTCGGCGAGAGCGAGATCATGTCCTCGGGGGAGCGGGCGATCCGCACTTCGACCGTGCGCGTGAGCACAGGCTGCCCCAGCTCGTCGGCGAGCTGCGCCTTCACGTCGTCGGCATCGTCGAGGAGCGGTTGGACCCGCTCGTGCGCCGAGGGGGGATAGGCGACGCGGAGCCAGCCCATGTCGCGGACCTGATCGGTCTCCGGGAGCGGCGGGATGACGATGGCCGACGGCTGCACGACGATGGGCACGTCGCGCGGAGACTTCTCGGCGTCATCGCCGGTCGTCTGGGCTCGAGCCGAGCCTCCCAGCCCCGATGCCAGCGCCACGAGCACCGCGAGCAGGACCCACGCGGAGCGCAGCCAACGGCGCACACGGCGCTCCAGATGTGGGGACCTCGTCACTTAGGGACCTGAAGCTCAAGATGGATCGTGTCGGTCGAGTTGTCTCGCGTCGCGAAGTAAACGGCGACGCCCCCGAACGCCGCGGCTCCCACCGCGCCCCAGAACCACGGTGACGTGTAGAAAGGGTGCGACTCGGTCGCCGGCGGGGGCGGGGGTGGGACCTCCGAGGTGGCGAGGGCGGGGCCGTGCTCGGGCCCTCCGATTCCGTAGGCGCGGTCGAGCGATGCGACCGTCCCCGACCAGTGCACGGGCGGCGGCGGGGGGGGAGGCGCGACGGCAACGGGGGGGGACATCCCTCCATCCGATGTTCCGGCGTCGAAGGGAGGGGCGCCGGCGTCGACGGTCGGGGCGGCTGCAGGCGTTGCGGGGCGAGGGTCGGCGTCGTAGCGCGCGGCGTCGAAGGTGCCGGTCTCGGAGACGAAGACGCGGGCGGACGGAGACGGCGCCCCCTCGTGCGCTGCCTCGACGACGACGATCGCGCGGACGTTGAGCTGGGAGGCGATCGTCCGCAAGAGAGCGCGCGAGCCCCCGTCGTCGCCGTGCACGCCGGCACGCTCGTCGGCGAGATCCTTCACCCCTTGTGCTGCGTCGCTTGCAGCGGCGTTCCCCACGAGCACGCGCGCGCGCGGCTCATCGAGCGAGGCCGGGCGCAGCGACGGGCGGGCATAGACCTCTTTGGCCAGAGCCCACGCCGCGTCCTCGGCCCCGGGGCGCGCGAGAATGGCGACGCCGCTCGGTGCTGCAGCGGGGGGCCCCGCGTCAGGAGCGCTCGGCGCGTCGGCCCAGGCCGCCCCCGGGAACGCAGGGAGCACAGCAACGACCACGAGAGCGCTCGCGACGCAGCATTTGGTGATGACCACGAATCAGCCGTTGCGGCGCTGAGACGAGAGAATGCGCAGGAGCGCGAGGAACAGGTTGATCACGTCGAGGAAGAGCGACAGCGCAGCGCTCACGGCGTCGCCCGTCGCGACGGCCCCGGAGCGCAGGATGCGCGACGTGTCGTAGAGGATGTAGCCGGCGAACAGAATCACGGCCACGCTTGCCACAGCGAGGCTCAGCGCCGTCGAGTGGAAGAAGAAGCCGAGCAGGCTCGCGCCGATGACGACCCACAGGCCTGTCGAGAGCGCTGCCCCCATGAACGAGAAGTCGCGCTTCGTCACGAAGCAGTAACCGGTGAGGCCGCCGAAGGTGATGGCGGTGAGGAGGAATGCGTCTCGCACGGGGGACGGATCGAGCGTCTGACCGGCGGTCGCCATCGTCTGCGCGATGAAGATCGACGGCGCGAGGAAGAGCCCCGTCACGAACGTGAACCCGAGAAGCGCGATGACGTTGATCCCCGGCTTGTTGCGCGCGAAGTTGGCGCCGAAGAACGCGCCGAAGAACACGAGGAGCATCACGATCCCGTGCTCGAGCTCGAAGGCGACGGTCGGGGGGACCGTCATCGCGCCTTCGCGGGACTGCAGCGCGACGGGGGCGCCTGCATACAGCGCGACGAGCCCGCCGACGGCGGCAACGATGATGCCCACCGTGAGGAGGAGATAAACGCGCCGCACGAACGGCAGGACGCCGGTGCTCGCGACGGGCGAGAGGGGCTGGGCTCTGCCTCCCTGGAAAGGGCTGTAGTTCTGCATGACGAGGTCCTTTGGGCGGAGCCGGCTCCGCACAGGCGCAACATAAGGAGTTGGGGGGGCGAGTCAACGGGCGAGAGCGAGCGCGGCCATGGGCGCGAGGAGCGGGACGTGCGCGCGGATCGCGTCGACAAGAGCGGGATCACGGGTCAACAGGGCCCAACCGAGCCCGAGCACCCCGAGCGCGAGAGGGAGCCCGCCGACCGCGAGCCACGCGACGCGCGCGAACGTCTGCCGAGAGAGGGCGCCGGTGGCGATGGCGAAGGCGAGCACATCGACGAGCGCGGCTGGAGGAAGCCCGGTCCCCCCTGCCCGCGCGACGCGGAAGACGACCACGAGGAGCGCGCAGACGAGCACCGCCATCACGCTCACCACGAGCGCCGCGCGCCCCCAGGGATCGGCCCCGCGCGCCATCTGCATCAACCGCCGCACGACGAGCGCCAGCGCCCCGCCTACCGCGAGCCCGCCGATCGCGAAGGTCACCCCCGCGAGGCCGTGATGATGGGTCGTCGCGCGAAGGAACGCACCGAGCGAAGCGAGCGCGAGGAACGTCGCCATCGCCCAGGTTGCCACCCCCCACGTCGCGAGGGACGCGTCCGGTCCCGAGACGGTCCGCGCCCCCTCGCGCGCCGCACGCGCGAGGGCGACCGCGGCGATCGCGGGGAGCGTCGCGCACGCGCCGAGCGTGATCCACGCGCCGAAGGGGGATCCCGTGTCCGCAGCGACGCGGGACGCGGCCGGGATGGTGCCGACCAGCGCGGCGATCGTCCCGGCGCCGACGAGCGATCCAGCCCGAGCGAGGAAAGGCGCCGGCGGTGCGTCGTCAGGGGGGGGCGGGCGAGCCGTCGGCATTGCCGGATGCGATACCCCGCTCGTTCAGTAGACGTCGAGCGCGAAGAACGGCGGCGACGCGAAGAGCGCGTCGGCGCGCGCGACGGTGGCCACGTCCCCCTCGGCCCATCCGAGGCGTACCGCGTCGCTCGCGGAGAGCCCGCCATAGAGGAGCGCGGCGAGCGCCGCGCGGCTGATCGATAGCGGTGCGCGGGCTTGCCGGGGGACGGAGAGCTTGGCTTTCCCGCCGGCGATCGCGACGTGAAGGGGGGGGCGCTCATCGACGACGACGTCCACCGCGCCGTCCGCCGCGTACGTGCGCGTCGTCAGCCCGCGCGCGACATCGACGAGGCGGACCATCGGTCCCCCCGACACGACGCCGAGCGCGTGCTCCACGGTGGCCGTCCCGAAGCGGGCGCGGTCCGCGTCGATGAGCGCGCGGTCGAGCGGGTCGCGTGCGTCGACCTCGATCTCGACCTCGGCGACTTGATCCCGCTGCGCGCCGATCGCGCCGAGGAGGGCCCTTCGTGTCGCGTCGTCGTCGGCCGCGAGCTCGTGGACGGTGAGTCGCGTCGCGGCGTGCGACTCGGACTGCGCGAGCGACCAGACGACGTACCCCGAGATGCGCCGCCCTCGTGTCGCGACGATCCAGACACGGCGCTCGTCGGCGAAGAACCGATCCCAGAGCGCCTGCGGGCGCATGACCCAGCCGTGCGACCGCGCGGCGGCGCGCGCATAGGCGCTCACGATCGCCGTGCGGTCGGAAGAGCGGGAGGGGGCGTCCCCTTTCGCAGCTTGCTCTGCGCTGTCGGGGGTCGCGCGCACGGAGCGGATCGTGACTCCCGAGGAGCTGGCTTCACTCGCCCACGCGGACGGGATCGCGGCGGGGTGGAAGAGCAGGCGCCGGTTCGGCGTGACCGGGGCGTAGCCGTGCTTCGCGTAGTACCCCTGGCGAAATGGGTACAACGTCGTGACGGACGCCTTGTTCGCGTCGGCGCGCTCGTGGAGGTGCGTGAGGAGCGCGCCGGCGATTCCCCGGCCGCGCGCTTCGGGGGCGACCGCGACGCTGGCGATGGCGGCCACCGAGACCGTCCCCCCCGCGAACCATGCGCGAAGCGAAAAGAGGAAGCCGTGCGCGACGATCTCCCCGGCGTCCTCGACCACGTGCAGCGCCCCGAGCTCCCCGCGCGGGTTCGCGACGAAGTTCTTGCGGCGCTCGGCGTGACCGCGCGGATCGGGGTACGCGCTCGTGTGGATCTCGATGAGGCGATCGAGGTCGCCCTCGGCGGCCGTGCGGAAGGTGAGCACGGATCGGATCATCGCCTGCGCGGCGGGCACTAGGCCACGTTGAAAATCGACGTGGCCTACCACTTCGACCACGTGCGCACGTTGGTCGACCACGTGGCCACGTTGAAAATCGACGTGGGCCCCGAAGCACGAGACGGAATTACAGCCGGACGGGAAGGGGGTTGCCGCAAACTGGCCGCGCGCGTAAGCCGCGTGCTAGCGGGTGGTGTCAGGCGTGGACCGCGCCGCGCGGGGCGTGGACGAGCCGTCGGGGAACCATGAGCGAAAAGCCCGGAAACAAGCAGCAAGCCTCCCACGACTCCCACGCCGTCGCGGCTCCCGCGCCGCTCGGAGGTGCCCGCGCCGACTTCGTCGCGTCGCTGGGGCGAAAGGCGAACGACGCGCGCAACGTGCTCGGCGTCGTCCTCGCCGAGCGCGGCACCGCGAACGAGCGGGCGCCGCGCGAGGAGCTCCGGAGAAAGCTCCACGCGCTCAACGTGAGCGCGCGAATGCTCCATTTCGACGTGATGGCGCAGTCTCTGGCCGAAGCCGAGACCGTCCTCGATCGCGCCGCGCAAGCCGGGCGCGCGACGGAAGACGACCTGGCGACGATCGCCCATATCCTCGACGACCTCCCCGCCCTCGCGTGGGGAGACGGGCCGCGCGAGCTGGCGAAGAAGCCGAGCGATCCCCCGGAAGAGGGACCACTGCTTCGCACGGCGCTCCTCGTCGGGAGCGAAATGCTCGCCGAGGCGCTGACCGACGAAGACCTTGTCCCCGGCGCGCTCCCGTACGAGTGCGAGCGGACCGACGACGCGCAGGCGGCGATCGGGCTCGCGCGGAAGGTGGCCCCCGAGATCGTGGTCATCGACGCCGACGTGGCCGACGCCGCGGAGCTCGTCGAGGCGCTGCTCGACGATCCCTTCACCGAGCCGGTGCCGATCGTGGTCGTGGGGGCGTTCCGCGAGCCTGGGACCGCGGCGCGCTTCGTCGCGCTCGGCGTGGCGCGGACGCTGACGAAGCCGATCACCGCGGAAGGGCTGCGGCGCGCGTGCGACGAGGCGATCGACCACCGGAACGACGTGACGATGCGGGTCACGCTGGGGGAGCCGACGCTCGAGCAGCTCGGGGAGCGACTCGCCGACGAGGTCAGGAAGGCGATCGTCGAGAGCGTCGATTCCGCCGGGCGTGGCGTGCGCGTTCCGCTGGGCGAGGGGACCGAGGTGATGAGCGCGATGTGGGGGGCGATCGCGCGCGTGCGCGAGGTCGTCGTCGCGCGAACCGGGGGAGCCGTGCGCTTCGGCGGCAACGGACCGGAGGGGGCTGTCGCGCTCGCGCCGTGGCTTCAGCCGGACATGCCCGGCACGGATCGGTTGATGGCGTCGGTGGGGCGCGGTCGCGGGCCGGCTGCGGACGTGCGCCTCCACGGGCGGCGCGTCATCGTCGCGGACGACGATCCGGGGGTCACCTGGTTCATCGCAGACCTCCTTCGCACCGCGGGGTGCGTCGTGCAGGAGGCGCTCGACGGCAAGACGGCCCTCGATCTCGCGTACCGCACGTCGCCCGAGCTCGTCATCAGCGACATCCTCATGCCGGGGCTCGACGGCTTCGGGCTCGCGCGGGCGCTCAAGCGCGACATGGCGCTGCGTGACGTGCCGGTCATCCTGCTCTCGTGGAAGGAGGACCTCCTGCAGCGCGTGCGGGAGCTCGGCGCGGGGGCGGCGGCGTATATCCGCAAGGAGAGCGACTCGCGTTCGATCCTCGCTCGCGTGCGCGAGTGCCTCCGGCCGCGCGCGCGCGTGGAAGCGAGGCTCCGGACGCACGGCGAAGTCCGCGGTCGCCTCGACGGGCTCACCGTTCGCGCGCTTCTCGAGCTCACGTGCGCGATCCGTCCCGAGTCGCGCGTCGGCGTTCGCGATGCGTCGTTCCTCTACGAGATGGAGATTCGCGACGGCGCGCCGCAGCGGATCACCCGCACCCAGAGCGACGGCACCTTCGAGCGTGGGGAGCGCGTCTTCGGCGCGATGCTCGGCGTCGGCGCGGGGCGGTTCACCGTCTGCGCGAGCGAGACGACCATTCCCGTTGCGGACAGGGATCTCTCCGGCTCGTTGAGCGCGCTCCTCGCCCGCCCCGTGGCGCTCGCGCGTGCGGCGCGCAGCGTGACGACCGGGGCGCGCACGATGGGGATCGAGCGGGTGAAGCTCGACCCGGAGACGACACCGATGCTCCTGGCGTCGACGCCGGAGCCCGCGCGCTCGATCGTGAAGGCGCTCGCCGACGGGAGAGCTCCCCGCGCGATGCTCCTCGGCGGTGACGGCATGGCCGCGGTGGACCCGATCCTGCTCGAGGACGTCCTTTCGGATCTCGCTTCGCGGGGTGCGATCCAGGGGGTCTGGACGCACACCGGCGAAGAAGTCATGGCCAAAGCGGTCGAGGCGCTCCTCGCCCCGGCCGAGCCCGTGGTCCGGGCTGCCCCGACCGCGGCGCGTCGCTCGCCTTCGGGTCCGCCGACGTACGAGATGGATGCACCGGAACCGCGGCGCGCATCGCAGCAGAACGAGCGACCGCGCCCCTCGCTCCCGAACGATCCCGAGCAGCTCACGCCGTCGTCGCTGGCCGACGCCGTCATGCGCGAGCTGAGTGATCGCGCTCCGGAGCTGCGGTCGCGGTCGTCGAACCCGCCGCCGATCGTCGAGCCGAGCGAGCTCCGTCCCCGCTCGTCGAAGCCACCGGCTCCGGACGGCGCGTCCGAGCGGAGCTCGGCGCGGTTCGCACCACCGGTCATGAGCGGCACGCCGATCCCGCCCGACGCCGTCATTCCCGCGGGGGAGGAGCCCGAGGGGGACAAGACGGAGATCGACGCGCCGGTCGAGCCCGACACGATGGGTGCGCTCGAGCAGCCCGCTCCGGAAGAGGAGTCGTTCTCGATCCCGGTGGAGGTGGGCTCCGTGGTGTCGGCGCCGGTGGCCCCCGTGCAGGCGCTCGTGCCGAGCGAAGACGACGTCGAGCCCCCGGCGCGCACGCCCCTCTCCTCGGTTGCCTCGCGCGATCCGATCGCCGCCGAGCCAAAGGGGTCTCGCTCGAAGTGGCCCTGGATCGTCGCGATCGCGCTCGTCGGAGGGGCCGTGCTCTTCGGGGTGCAGGCGACCAAACCCGCGAGCGAATCCTCCGCGGCGGCTGCCGGCGCATCGGATCCGGTGTCGGTTCTCTCGCTCACGAAGGGCACTCCGATCGTCGCCGAGCCGGCAGCTGCCGTGAAAGACGCCGGCGCGAGCGCGCGCGCCGGTCTCCCCGTCACGCCGTGATCGTTCTGGTGTCGACCACGCCGCGGCTCCGCCGCGGGCGTGCCGTCCGGTTGAGCGTCGTCGCCCTGGCGCTTACCGTCGCGCTCGCAGCGTGCTCGCGGAGCGCGCCTCCGTCGCCGACGCAGACAGGATCGCCATCGTCGACGACAGGAGGCTCCGTCGCGCCGACGACCCCCACGACGAGTCCGCAGCCTTCCATTTCTGCCGTCGGGAGCACCGACGAGTGCACGTTCGGCCATCGCGGCATCCTCCTCGACCTAGGTGACCCGGCGACGCGCGCGCGCGTCACGGCGACCGAGCGCGGCGGGCGAATCGACGCGGTCGAGCGCGACGGCGCGAGCTGGGCACGGATCTTCGCGCGAGGCATCAGCATCCCGTTCGTCGCGACGGCGGACGATCTGGCCAACAGCACGGGAGACGGCGCGACGCCGGCGATCGAGGCACGCGTGCGCGGCGGGTCGGCGAGGTCGATCGCCGTGTTCCTCAACGGGAAGGCGGTCGGCGCCTGGCCGCTGGCGAAGGGGGAAGCGCACATCGCGTCGCTCAAGCTCGGGGGCGACGCGGACATCGCTTCACCCCCCGGGGACGTTCATGGCTCGCCTGCGCCCGAGGCGCGGCGCGCCGCGCACCAGGAGCTTCCGCAGCTGGTCGCCGGGACGAACGAGCTCATTCTCCGCTTCCGTGGAGCCGCGAAGGCCGGAGCGAGCGCGCCAGACGAGGAGGCGGAGATCGATTGGATCCACATCGGCGGGGCCAAGCC
>JBKQKP010000022.1:0-20269 GCA_052147435.1 Polyangiaceae bacterium
GCGTCTGCCAAATTCCCGGCGGGGAGATCGGGCGCGCAGGCCTGGACAGAGTGGGAGGGCTGAACGCGCTCGTTCACCGATTCCCGAAGGGACCCGCGTCGCTGCGGGCTTTGGCGACTTAACGCACCTTATGCGATCCGACAGGCGCGCCGACCCGGGGTGCGGGGCCAATGCTCCTCCTCACTACGCGCGCGCGTACCGATAGGCACCCTTAATGCTCTGCGCAAGGAACTGCCCCTTCGACGAGGAAGCCTTCAGCATCTCGAAGACGTTCTCGGGAACGCCGTAGTAGTTGTACGTCGTTCCATTTTTGAATTCCACGGCGAGTATCTGTGACTCGCCATCGTAACCGATTCTTCCGATGTTCGACGATTCGGGAGTGTCTACCCATATCATTCGCCCACCTTATCCTTGTCCACAACGCGAGGCGCTGTCTTGTGTTCGTAGTGCGGACTCTGCTTGCGCCATTGACGGACCACGGCCCCATAGTCGGACTCGTCTCGCTTCTGATTCCAGCCCCCCGGGCCTTCAAACCCATCGCCGCGGAGGCTCCCACGCAGTGCCACGCGCGGATCCACACTGTCGGGCCGTCGTCCTCTGGGAGGCGGATCGATCAGGGCACGGATCGGAAGGCTCACGGCTTCACCGACGATAATAGCCTCGCCCGTCCGGAGAACAGGAAGCATGTCGAAGAGACCTTTGAGATTATCGGAGGCGGCACCCGACACGTGCCCGCGATCAGTATCGTTCGCCAAACGCATGGCAAATATGGTCCCGCATTGAGACAATATTGTTGGATCGATCTCCGAAGGACGCTGACTCACAAGCATGGCGCCCACGCCGTATTTCCGCCCCTCCTTCGCGATCCGCCTAACAGACATGGCCGCAGCACTGTGTGAGTCCTTACCCACGTAGGCGTGCGCCTCTTCAAGCACGAGTAGAAGAGGACGTTCGCGTCCTCCTTCGGGAAGATTTCGAGCCCAGAAGAGCGCGTCATAGAGAATACGAAGCAAAGCTCCGATTAGGTCATTGAGAACCGAGGACGGTATGCCCGAGAGATCTAGAATTGTGATCGGTCGAGGTCCACCGATCCACTCTTGAAGCAGATCGTCCAAGTCGGCATCTACCGCGCCATCTAGTTTCGGCTGCCAGGGGCCTGGGCCGAAGAGAAAGGCAAATCGTGTGTCACGCAGCAATGAGGCAAGTCCGGAGAGCTGTTGCCGAATGCCAATCGCCTCCGACGGACTCGGAAACTGCACGCGCTCGGGAGCGCTGCCAGTGGTCTTCACGGTCCGATAGAGCGGTGGCGTGATCGTCATGGCGTCGCCCACTTGCACTGGCTGCCCGTTCGGGCCCAGAACGTAGGCAGGCTCGCGCTCGTCTGCAGCCCCGCCGGGCTTGGGAACGACCGTGAGGTGTTCGCGACGATGAAGATCCAGCCATAGCTTGTGCAGGCAGAACGGTACGGGAGAATCCACGGTTAGAGTCTCGACGGTGATGCCCTCTCGTGGCTGTGTCTCCAGTGCCTCGCGCTTCAACGAGCGAACGGCGTCCGCAACGGCGCCTGACGCCACGTCCTTTAGTTCGCCGAATGCCAACCCGACCAGCTCCTCAAAGTTGAGTGCCCAAAACGGAATCCGCAGGGGCTTTTCGCCTCTCCCTTGGTCCGCCGCCACACGAAACACCGTGCTGCGATCTGCCAAAGCGCGAGCGTATTCGCCGTGTATGTCGAAGACGACAATCCTCGCAGATGGGTACCGTTCGGGATCCGATAGTTTCGTGAGCAAGCCTGCCACGGTTGTGGATTTCCCCGCACCGGTCGTACCAACCACTGCAGCATGACGGGTTACGAGCTTGTTGATGTCTACAAGGGCGGGAATGGACTCGGCACTAGCAAGCCGTCCGATGGAGACGAAGTCGTCCGGATCCGTGGAGCCGTATATTTTGCGGAGATCGTTTTCCGTCACAAGGTGGACGCGGTCATCGATCGTCGGGTATTGCGACACCCCTCGCTCGAACCTTCCGTCGCGCCGTGATTCTCCCACGAGCTGAACTCGCAACCATCGATTGCCGAATGGACGCTCGTCACTCTCACGGGCAGGAGCAGCACCTGCTCCGACCTGAGATACGACGCCAAACAGATCGAAGTAGCCGATTGGGATTCTGACGAAACTGCCAACTTGACCAATTCGGTACCCTTGGCCGTTCACAAAACTGAGCCCAGTCACGGTTTCGTTATCAAGGCTGACGTTGATGGTGGCGCCATTCACGTCCTGGACAGTACCGATCAGTGTCGGATCACCGGCCATCGAGGGAACCCTCGGCCGTGTATGGACCGGCGAGCTGATGTGCCAAGAACTCCCCAAATGCCTTGAAATCACCAAGGAGAAACTTGCACCGGTCCTTCGAGGCGGAAGATCGAAAATCGCTGTCCCGTAGTTGAACGGCAAGTCCGTGCAATGGATGGTCGCTCTGCGGGACAGAATGCCAATCTCGTTCGATCGTTCCGATTACAGCTCCATCCACAGCAAGTACGTTTAGATTGGCTTGCGTGCGGGCTTTTTGCACTGCTTCCGGACATGTCGCGCGGTCGCCAAAAATCAGCCCAAAACAGATCGCCAGGGGATTCCCACTCAATCCCTGCAGGATTACTTCGTTAATGTGTTGGTCAATGAAAGAATATCCGCAAGTCACAAGCACGGCTTGCCCCTGGGTGAGGAAAGTGCGCAGCCTGTCGAGCATGGCCAGATATGGCATTCGACGACTCTGAAGATACTTTAGGTGTGACGGATGAATTAGCAGACGGTCACCCTCTTCGCTGTTCGCCCTTCTCTGCACGCTTCCGTCCTTGGTGTGCCACCAATTGATCGATCCGTGCACCTTCCATAGCCGTGCCCAACGCGGCGGCAGACGATCGTGTTCAATGGATGGGAGATCAAAGAACGTGCGGTCGGAGCCAACAAATCCGTCGAAATATGGCACTCGACTCGTCTCGAGTGCTTGTTCGACTAGTAGGTCGTAATTGCTTGTAAACAGCTCGACTGCATAGTGTCGTTCGATGGCGGCGACCCAAGAGGCAAGTCGGTTGTACGGCGTGTCGTCCGAGGGCAGGCGGGCACTGACGAGAGCGGTTGTCGTGGCGCATATCTCTGCGTCCACGACGTCGAGCGTATCCGCATTCAACCCGTCAATGTTCCCTTTCCCGACTACGTCTCGGAGGGCCCTGATGTGGCTCAGTAGGTCCTCGATCGTTGGTTTGGCGTTCCCCGCCTCGTCCAGTCGTTTGATGAGCGTTTGGAAGGGCGCCTTGTGCTCGTCGGACGCTTCGAGTTGGGTGCGGACGTGAGCCGTAAGGCCCGCTATGTCGGGAATGAGTGGCTTCGACTTGTCGCCGTCGGGGACGCGAATGGAGAGAGGGCAGCCGGCCCCCAGAAAGAATCCGACGCGCATTTTGCTCGGGGCGAGTGCCTGCTGGAGGAGAACCGCTTGCCGATATGGACAGTGCGTCGGCGGGGCCGGCGTGACGTCGGGCGTGGGCGGCGGAGCCGCAGCGGTCGGAGCTGGCTCATGGCGCGCCTCGGTAGAGCTCGCCTCAGCGGGCTCCTCGGTCACGCGCTCGTTGGTGTTTGCCCCCGCAGGCACAGGTTTGCCCATCGAAGCGGACGCTATCATGGGCGATTTGCGGGCACGATACGGTCGACGCCTTCTGTTCGCCCGAGCAGTGGCTGACGATGCCGTCGGTCCTGGAGCTCGCAGGCGCCGAGGGGCGCAGGCGCGTTCGTGCGCCGAGGAGCACGGCGCATCCGGCGGGTACCTCGCCGCGCAGGCCGAGGACATCGTACACAAGGCGCTCGCTCTCCGTGAGCTCGATGTCGATCCCCCGCCGCTGGACGAGGACCCGGAGTCCGGTCTCTGCCCCACCCGCGGGCCCCATGTTGGCCGGCAGCCGGCCGTGCTGCCGTACGTGATCGAACACGCCGGGGAGCTGCGCGTAGATGGCGGCCGTAAGCTTCCTCTCCCGCTCCGAGAGGGGGGTGCTCCGCGGCCGTTCGCCCGAGCGCCCACGCGGGGACGATCGCTTCGGTCTCGAAGGATGGGGACGGCCCCTGCGAGAGAGTCCCCGCGACGACAACGCCTGGCTTCTTCTGCGACATGATTTTCCTCCTCGTGAGGCGCATCCCGGGTAGGTCGGCACCGTGGCAGGTCGCTGCTCGGTTGCCGGGCGCGTGAACGCGCCGCTCTTGATGCACGCCGGAAACCTAGTTCGGCACGGGCGATCGCGCAATCCGGCGCGGTTCCCCCTTCTCGCAATCACAGCAGAAGAGCTGCTGACCGCACCCGGGGCACTGCTCGACGCTGCAGCCCGGATGGTGCACGCCGCCGGTCAAGACCCCACAGTCTCTGCACCGTGGTCCGCCGGGCGGTCGATCTGTCTCGGCTCCGTACGGAAGTCGCTGTCGCCTCAGGTCTCCCACGACGAGAGAGGTAAGAGCGCAGGTGAGGGCCGTCTTCATCTCGGCTCCGCAGACTTCGCACTGGGCCATGGTCGTCTTCTCCTATCGCTCCGATCGCAGGGAATCGCGATGTGCCGACGCGGTAGCCGGTGTTCGCATTGCGCCGGCGAGGCGCCCTTGGACCTCCCCGAAGTGGAGGCAGCCGCGCGCCCGACTGCTCGTCCATGGCGTCTGGGCGAGATCGTCACCGCGACGCGGCCCGCGACTCGAGCACGGCTCGGATCGAGAGCTCGAGCAGCGAGGCGAGCCCGTCATCGATCGAGTTGCCGCCCTCGGCAGTGGTCTCACGGCACGTGGACCGCGACTTGCGCGTCCGCATGTCGTTGGCGGGGTCCGGGCACATGCCTAGCGCCTTCGCCCTCGTGACCGAGAGGCGGTAGAGCGGGATGGGCGTTCCGACGCGCGGCTCGATGTGCGGCGTGCGGGGTCTGAACGGGATGACGTTGCTCACGGAGGGCTCCTTGGCGACACCTCAGCCTGCGACGCCGCCTTCGCCTGATCGGCGAGTCGATTGGAGCGGGCTGCGCGCGTGTTCACCTTCACGCACCAACCCCCGGAAATCGCGCGGCGCGCGTTACACTCGCGCCCGTGGGACAGAGGAGCCAAAGCGAGACCGTCGCCGCGATCCTCAAGGCGTTCCTCGATCAGCGGACGTGGAAGCAGGCCGATCTCGCTCGGCGCGTCGGCGTTCAGGCCGCGACGATCAAGAAGCAACTCGAGGAGCTTCGCGCCAGCGGCGTCCCCCTCGAGAGCGAGAAGGACCATCCCCATGTCTTCTGGAGCGTCCCGAAGAGCTGGTACCCGGGCGGGGTTCTCTTCTCCGGTGAGCAGATCGCCGAGCTCTTTCGGCAGCTCTCCCGTCTCCCCAAGAGCAAGGGGCGCGACCAGCTCATCGAGACCGTGCGGAAGTTCGTCCCCGCCCGTGAGGCGCCCGGCGCCGTGGTCGCGCCGGAGGTGACCGCCCGCGAGGAGCAGTTCCTGCCGATCATCGAGGACGCCGCGACGCAGAACGTGGCGCTCCGTTTTCGGTACTACTCGGCAAGTCGGGGAAGCGAGGACGCGCGGCACGCTTCCGTGCATCGAGTCACGCCGAGTCCTCGTGCGAGCTTCCTCGCGACGTGTCACCGCACGGGCGAACTCAAGTCGTTTCGCGTCGAGAACGTCTCCGAAGCGAAGCTCGATCCGAGGGAGGCGTTTCGACCGGCCGCCCCGGAAGCGCTCGAAGCGCACGAGCGCGCCAGCCTCGACGGCTTCCACGGATCCGGTGCGGCGACGAAGGAGACCTTCTTTGTCAGTGATCCCGATGCCCGATGGGTCGCCCGCAACCTCCCCGATGGGATGCAGGCCGAACCGGTACCGGGAGGCATCCGCGTGACGGTCGAAACAAGCGCCCTTCCCGTCCTCGGGCGCTTTGTCGTCGGCCTCGGCGCCGCGGCAAAGCCATTGACCCCGGCGCTCCAGGGCGAGGTCGCAAGGCTTGCTCGAGGGGCGCTCGCGTCCATCGAGTCGACGTAGCCGATTCACTGCGCACGCGGGCAGCCACCGCCAATTGCGCGACCCGTTCGCACGATCCGGGCGACAATCCTGTTTGGCTAGCGCGAGTTCGCGCGGAAGAGGGACCTTCGATGCAGAAGCGCTCTGGCCAGCTGATCTTCTCTCCAGGGGATCTCTGTCGATTCTTTGAGAGCCCGTTCGCCTCGTGGATGGACCGGTTGCGACTCGAGCGCCCGGGCACCGAGGAGCCCGACGAGGGGGCGCCCGAGCTGAAGCTGCTGGCAGAGATGGGCAAGGCGCACGAGACGGGTCATGTCGACGCGCTCCGCGCGGCCGGCAAGAGCGTATGGGCGCCGCCGGGCGACCTCGGTACGTTCGAGCAGAGGCACGAGGCCACGCTTGCCGCCATGCGGGCAGGGCGCGACGTGATCTACCAGGCCGCGCTGTGGCACGAGGACTTCGCTGGGTACGCGGACTTCCTCTACCGCGTCGAGACACCCTCGCGGCTCGGCGCGTGGAGCTACGACGTCGCCGATACGAAGCTCGCGCGCAACCCGAAGCCGTACTTCCTGCTCCAGCTCTGCGCCTACGCGAAGATGCTCGAGCACCTGCAGGGCGTGCGGCCGGAGAGGCTCGTCATCGTCAACGGCGCGTCCGAGGAGATGCCCTTCCGTACGGACGACTACTTCTTCTACTTCACCGCCCTCGAGCGTCGCTTCCTCGAAGCGCAGCGCACCTTCGATGCGGACAAGCGCCCCGTGCCCGACGCGCGCGCCGATCATGGCCGCTGGCAGGGGAAGGCGGACGAGATCCTCGAAGAGATGGATCACCCGTGCCGCGTTGCCGGCATCACCTCCAACCAGATCAACCGGCTGCGCGACGCGGGCATCACCACGCTGACCGCGCTCGCGTCCACGACGGTCGAGCGCGTCCCGAAGCTCGACCCGGCGATCTTCCGTCGGCTGCGGGCCCAGGCCCGGCTGCAGCGTGACTCGAGGGATAGGGTCGCGCCGCTCTACGAGCTCGTTCGAGAGGAGTCCGAGGTCGCGCGGCATGGCCTCGCCTTGCTGCCGCCAGCCTCCGGCATGGACGTCTACTTCGACATGGAGGGGTACCCGCTCCTCGAAGGAGGGCTCGAGTACCTCTTCGGCGCGACAGTGATCGATGGAGGCGCCCCTTCGTTCCACGACTTCTGGGCGCACGATCGCCTAGGGGAGAAAAGGGCGTTCGAGGCGTTCGTCGACTGGCTTTACGCGCGCTACCTCGCGGACCCGACGATGCACGTCTTCCACTACGGAAGTTACGAGGTGACCGCGCTGTGTCGGCTCATGGGTCAGCACGGCACGCGCGAGAAGGAGATCGACGCGCTGCTGCGGGCGGGGCTGTTCGTCGACCTCTACCGCGTCGTGACGCAGGCGGTCCGCGTCGGCGAGCCGCGCTATTCCCTCAAGAACGTCGAGCGCCTTTATCGCCCGGCACGCGCGTGCGAGGTCGCGACCGCAGCGCAATCGGTCGTCGAGTACGCGCGCTGGCTCGAGCAGCGCGACGGTGACACCTGGGAGACCTCGGCTATCCTCGCGGGCATCCGCGACTACAACCGCGACGACTGCGAGTCCACGTGGGCGCTTCGCGCGTGGCTGAGCGTGCGGCAACGCGAGGAGGGGATCGCCTACGTACCGCCGCCGAGGAAGGAGGCGGAGAGTGAAATGGCGCCCGACCCTGCGCGGGCCGCGGCCGACGCGCTCGCCGAGCGGCTGCTCGCGGCGGTCCCGCTCGATCGCACCGGAGACCCGGAACGCTGGCGACTCCAGGAGCTCCTCGCGCACCTCGTCGGGTTCCACCGCCGCGAGGCGAATCCCGTCTGGCGGGCGATGTTCGAGCGTCGGGACAAGACCCACGCGGAGCTCGTCGAGAACGGCGACTGCCTGGGGGCGCTCGAGCGGACGGACACCGCGAAGATCCCGTTCAAGCAGTCGTTCCTCTACGAGTACCGCTTCGACCCGGACCAGGACACTAAGCTCGGCGAGGGGAGCGAGTGCTACATCGCCGAAGGCCTCGTCGAGACGACCGTCGTGCGCTTCGACGCCGACGCGGGCATCCTCCAGATCAAGCTCGGGAAGAAACAGGCGGAGCCGCCGCGCTTCCTCTCGCTCATCCCCCGCGAGTACGTCGACGCCAAGAAGATCGCCGCGTCGATCGCGAGCGTCGCCCAGACGTGGGAGCAAACGGGCAGGCTCCCGCCGGCGCTCGACACGCTTCTCCGTAGGGCACCGCCCCGGGTGGCCGGCGTGGCCCCCGGGAGCTCGCTCCTCGCCGGTCCACCGAACGAAGCCTCCGTGACGGCGGTCATCGCGGCCTTGAACGACAGCGCGATCGCCGTGCAGGGGCCGCCGGGAGCGGGAAAGACGCGCGTGGCGGCGGCCGCGATCGTGGAGCTCGCCTCGCGTGGCTGGCGAATCGGTATCTCTTCGAACAGCCACAAGGCGATCCAGAAGCTCATCGAGGAGGTCCAGAAGAAGGCGCCGCCGGGCGGCCCCAAGCTCCGGATCACGAAGATCAACCGCGACGCAGACGACGACCTCATCGCCAAAGGGCTCGTGACCGGAGCGGACGGCATGAAGGACGTGGACCTCGACGCGCCCGACGCGCCCCAGATCGTCGGCGGCACGGCGTGGGCGTTCGCGGACCCGAGCGCCGCGGGGCGGTTCGACTACCTCTTCGTAGACGAGGCCGGACAGGTCTCCGTCGCCAACCTCGTCGGCATGGCTCCCGCGGCAAGGAACATCGTCCTTCTCGGGGATCAGATGCAGCTCGGCCAACCCATCCAGGGCTCGCACCCGGGCGAAAGCGGCCAGTCGGCGCTCGAGTACCTCCTCCGGGACCAGCGCACCATCCCCGCGCCCTTGGGGATCTTCCTCGGAACCACGTGGAGGCTTCATCCCGGTCTCTGCCAGTTCATCTCGGGCGCGGTCTACGACGACAAGCTCCATGCGGAGGCCAGCGCGGCGAGCCGGATCGTGAAGAGAGCGGCCGGCGGCGCGGGCCTCATCCGCAAGGAAGCGGGGATCGTGTTCGTGCCGGTGGCGCACGAGGGCAACGGGCAAGCGAGCGAGGAGGAGGCCCTTACGATCGCGGCGATCGTTCGGGAGCTGCGCGGCCGGGAGCTCACCGGGACGACGGGCGAGCGGGCGAGGCGAGCGAGCGCGCTCGACGAGAACGACCTCCTCGTCGTCGCGCCGTACAACATGCAGGTGCGCGCGCTGCGCGCCGCGCTGCCGAACGTCCGCGTCGGATCGGTCGACAAGTTTCAGGGGCAGGAGGCGCCGGTGGTGATCGTGTCGATGTGCGCCAGCTCGGGGGACGCGTCGCCGCGGGGGATCGAGTTCCTGTTCAGCCCGAACCGGCTCAACGTGGCGCTCTCCCGTGCGCAGAGCCTCGCGATCGTTGTCGGATGCCCCGATCTGGCGCGGACGCGCGTGAGAACCGTTCCTCAGATGAAGCTCGTGAACCTCTTCTGCCGCATCCTGGAGGAGGGCGGATAGCTGAGCGAAGGCGGCTCGTTCGGGAGCCCGCTCCAGCCCGCATGCGGTCGCGGGGTCGGTGGTGCGCCGCAGCCAATGCCTCCCTTTTCTCGGTGTTCTTAGGGTCACGAGCGCTTGTTCAGTACCTTCCAAGCGCACGACCAGTTCGCCCTGCGGCGTGGCGCAACCTGGTCCTCATGCAACAGGGGACGACATTCACCGCGGTCGACTTCGAGACTGCGAACCGCGATCCGGACAGCGCGTGCGCCATCGGTCTCGTCCGCGTCGAGGATGGACGCATCGTAAGGCGGGAGTACCGGCTCATTCGACCTTGGACGCGACGGTTCGAGTTCACCTACCTTCACGGCATCGCTTGGAGACACGTGGCGACGGCCCGGAAGTTCGCGGACGTGTGGCCCGTCATCGCGGGGATGTGTCGCGGCGTCGACTTCGTCGCGGCGCACAACGCCCCCTTCGACGAGGGGGTGCTACGCGCGTGCTGCGCGCGGTCGGAGATCACGCCGGTTGGCCTGCGGTTCGAGTGCACCGTTCAAATGGCCCGGCGAGTACTCGGCATCTACCCGACGGGGCTCGCGGTCGTCGCGAAGCGGCTCGGACTCTCGCTCGATCACCACAACGCTGCCTCCGATGCCACGGCGTGCGCGCAGATCGTGCTGCGCGCACACGACCAGACGTCCCGATCTCCTCATTGACGAGTCGTAGGGATGCAACCTCGTCAACCTTCAGATCGCGCGCGGCTACATCCGGAAGCTCCACGAGAACGCCAAGGTCGTGAAGTACATCGCGCCAAGCACGCCGACTATCTCGCGGAGCTTCGGCGCATCCAGGAGACTGTGTCGCTCGAGGGCGTGAGGCGCGCTGACGCCAGGGCCGAGGTCCCCGGTCGCGGTTGCCGGCGGCGCGGCGGGGGCGGCGCCGACGCCCCGGCGGGCCGGGGGAGACCCGCTCTATTTAAGGAGGAGGTCGCGCGGCCGTCCCGGCCCGGGGGGCTCTAGTCGGGCGAGCACATTGTGCGTCGCCGCGTCGGCGCTCGCGGTCGCGTCCCGCCATCGGGACTTCTGTGTAGAGGGGCGGGGGGCGTCCGGCCGTGCTCGGTGCACACGGCCGACGGCGGCCAACGGGACCGGAGCCGCCAGGATTTCTCGGGAGATTTCGAGTGTGGAGCGGGCCGGGCACCCGCTTCTTGGCACGGCTCGGTCGCCGCGCGCGGGGCCGGCCGCCCTGCTCAGCGCGCGTGCAGGGCTTGGGCCGGAATCCCCTTCGTCCGCTTGCCGGAAGGCCTTCGCTGCCACCGCCGCCGCCGTTGTCGGATGTACTCCACGTCAGATACCGTCCGTCAATGCGCCGTGATCGGGCTCCGAGACGAACGGGGCAAGGACATCCTGAGCGCGGGGCCGCGCTGTTCCTGATCGCGAAGAAAGTCTGGCAACGCGCGTAGCCGCCCTCGTCCCCCCCGCACCCATCAAGCCCCGAAAGCCATGCTCAAGCCTGTCCGCGATGCCTGTACGCCCCACAAAATGGCTCTCGACTTCTCCCTCGCGGAGCAGATCGAGGACCTCGGCGATCTGATCAACGAAGCCGGCGACGGCTCGGCGTTCTTCGAGAAGAACCACATCACCGGGGGCATGCGACAGCTCTTTCAGATGGGTGACCGACGCGGAGCCCGTTAGGTGACAACACCCTTCCATGCCAAGTATTGGGCGCACAGCCTGTTGCTCGCGCACCCGCGCGACGGGGTCGAGGCGTTGTCCCGGTCGATCGGCAACGCGCGCGTCGACCTGAACCCGCACCAGATCGACGCCGCCCTCTTCGCCCTGCGTTCCCCCTACTCCAAGGGCGTCCTTCTCGCAGATGAGGTCGGCCTCGGCAAGACGATCGAGGCTTCGCTGGTCCTCGCGCAGAAGTGGGCCGAGCGGCGCCGACGGATCCTGCTCATCGTGCCCGCGACGCTGCGGAAGCAGTGGCAGGTGGAGCTCGAGGAGAAGTTCTTCCTTCCCTCCACCATCCTCGAAGCTCGGGCTGCCAACGCGCTCGCGAAGAAGGGCATCGCAAACCCCTTCCTGATCGACGACCGCATCGTCATCTGCTCGTACCAGTTCGTGTATGCGAAGCGCGATCTGGTTCAGCGAGTCGCCTGGGATCTCGTGGTCATCGACGAGGCTCACCGGCTGCGCAGCATCTACAAGGGTACGAAGACGGCCGAGGGTATCGTGGACGCGATCCGGCCCGCCCGGAAGATGATGCTCACGGCGACCCCGCTCCAAAACACACTCCTGGAGCTCTACGGCCTCGTGAGCATTCTCGACCCGGAGCTCTTCGGGGGAATGGACGCCTTCCAGGCGCAGTTCATGAACGCCGACGACCCGGAAAAGCGCGACGTCGCGCTCCGGGAGCGCCTCCAGCACGTCTGCAAGCGGACGTTGCGCCGACAGGTGCTCGAGTACGTTCCCTTCACGAACCGCTTCACGCACACGGCGGATTTCGTGCCTTCGCCGGCGGAGCAACAGCTCTACGAAGAGGTTTCGGCCTACCTTCAGCGCGACGTCCTCGTCGCGCTGCCGAACGCGCGACGAAAGCTCATCACGCTGATCATGCGCAAGCTCCTCGCGTCGTCGTCGGCGGCGATCGGAGCAACCCTCGCCAAGTTCGTCGAGCGGCTGGCTGGTCCGACGCAACTCCCGATCCCCGTCGAGGAGACGCTCGCGGAGGATTTCGAGAGCCTGAACGAGATCGACGAGGAATGGCCGGAGGAGCAGGCCGATGGCGCGCAGGCGGTGGCCGCGCCCGAGCAGGAGCAAGCCAAGACGGAGCTCGCTGATCTCCGGCGGTTCGTCGAGCTCGCGCGCTCCGTCGAACGCGACTCGAAGGCAACGACGCTCGTCGAGGTTCTGCCGCGCGCATTCGACCTTGCACAGGAGAAGGGGGCCGCTCGCAAGGCGGTGATCTTCACCGAGTCGTGCAAGACGCAGGAGTATCTGTTCAAACTCCTCGGCGAGAGCGGCTACGCGGGCCAGATCGTGCTGATGAACGGCTCGAACAACGACGAGACGTCGAAGCGAACCTACGCCGAGTGGAAGAAGCACAACGAGCACCGCTGGGAAGATGTGTCCTCGGGCTCAAAGTCCGCCGACATGAAGGCAGCGATCGTCGACGAATTCCGCGAGCGCGGGACGCTCCTGCTCGCGACCGAGTCCGCCGCAGAGGGCGTGAACCTCCAGTTCTGCTCAATCGTCATCAACTACGATCTCCCATGGAACCCACAGCGCATCGAACAGCGCATCGGTCGCTGCCATCGCTACGGGCAAAAATCCGACGTCCTGGTCGTCAACTTCCTCAACCGCAAGAACGAAGCCGACCGCCGCGTCTTCGAGCTTCTCGATCAGAAGTTCAACCTGTTCAAAGGGGTCTTCGGCGCGAGCGACGATGTGCTCGGCGCCGTCGAGAGCGGGGTCGACCTCGAAAAGCGCATCGCCACGATCTACCAAGACTGTCGAACGCCAGATCAGATCAAGGCGGCCTTCGACGCTCTGCAAAGCGAGCTCGATGAGAAGATCACAGCCGGCATGGACAGGGCGCGACGCGCGTTCCTTGAGAGCTTCGACGCTGAGGTGCACGACCGGCTGCGCATCCACAAGGAGGCCGCCAAGCAGTCGCTCGACGCTCAGCAGCAGACGCTGCTCGATCTCGCGAAGTACGCGCTGCGAGAGCGAGCAGCGTTCGACGCGAACGAGGCGCGCTTTTCGTTGAACCCGTCGAGCGGCGGCGGCCCCGAGCAGCGCTTCCACCTCGACTGGCAGCGCGCCGAAAGCCTTGGTGACGCGTTCTTCCGCGTCGATCATCCTCTCGCGCACGAGATCATCGAGCGGGCCTCATCGACCACGACCACGCCCGCCGAGGTCTCGTTCCTCTACGAAGCCCACGCCAGCGCGCTGGACCGGTATTGCGGGACGGCTGGATGGCTCGAGGTCAGCAAGCTGTCCGCCGAAGCGGTCGGGCGGACCGAGGAGTTCCTTCTGGTCGCGGCTTGCGACGCTTCCGGCCAGCCTATTCCGCCGGACGTCACAGCCAAGCTGTTCTCACTGCGCGGAGAGGTTCGCGACGTCACCGTTGACCCCGCTCCGCTCGGTCTCCGTGGGATCCGAGACGAGCTGAGTCGTCTTCGGCTCGCCGACTTGGACGTGCGCAATCAGGATTTCTTCGAGGAGGAGGTCGAGAAGCTCGAACGCTGGTCCGAGGACCTGAAGCTCACCCTCGAGAAGGAGCTCAAGGAGCTCGACGCCGAGATCCGAGGGGCGCGCAAAGCGTCGAAGGGCGCCGTTGCGCTCGCGGAGAAGCTGGAGGCGCAGCGCGCGATCAAGGCGCTCGAGCAGAAGCGCAACATGAAGCGTCGCCAGCTCTTCGACGCGCAGGATAACGTCGACCGCAAGCGCGCGGAGCTGATCGAGGAGACCGAGCGTCAGCTCAAAACGAGCGCGAAGTGCGAGCCCGTGTTCACCCTCCGGTGGACGCTCGTGGACGCCACACGGAACTAGAGGACGTCATGGCCGAGAGGAAGAAGAGACTCGAACTCACGTGGATCGGCAAGGAACAGCGCCCGCGTCTGGAGCCGCGCATCCTGCTCGAGGACCGCGAACTCTCCTATCGCGCCGCGAGACGCGTCACCGATCACGATCTCTTCGACAACCGTTTGATCCACGGCGACAATCTGCTTGCGCTGAAGGCGCTGGAGCAGGAGTTCACAGGTAAAATAAAGTGCATCTACATCGACCCGCCATTCAACACCGGACAGGCCTTCGAGCACTACGATGACGGCCTGGAGCACTCGCTGTGGCTAGACCTCATGACCCGGCGCATCGAAGTGATGCGCGGGCTCCTGGTAGATAGCGGGGTCCTCTTCGTTCACCTGGATCAGGAGGAAGCCCACTACATGAAGGTGGCGCTCGATGAGGTCTTTGGTCGGCCCCAGTTCTTGGGACAGATAGCCTACGAGCGCTCTGGTGTTTCGGGCATCGGGCAGGGCGGCGCGTTCCTGGTCAACACGCACGAGTACATTCTGGCGTATACGAAGGACCGGTCGCAATTCGTCGCCGCCGACTTGCAGGGCGAGGGTTCCCTCGAGCCCAAAGCGATGAAGCGCTACAACCGAGTGCTGGTCTCCGCAGGAGAACGCAAGGAGGTCGAACGCTTCACGGCGCCGTCAACGGGTGAGCCGGTAGTCATCTACAAGCACTCTGGCGTAGATGTGCAGACCATATCGCTTCGTGACTTCGAGAATCGTAGGACCGAGATCGAGTCAGAATACGCGCGTCATTTCGAAGCGGTCTTCCGACTTACAAGCATTCAGAAGGAGAACGAATTTCAGAATCGCATCATCTCGTACTGCAAAGACGGCTTCTTCTCCGCGGACTATCTTGTGTCACGAGGAAAGCGCGAGGGCGAGCAAACGACGTTGTACTACATCGATGGCCAGGCAGCGGTCTGGTTGAAGGAGACCGCCAGTCTTGTCGATGGACAGGTCGTCCGCACAGGCAAGCAGTCAGATTTTTGGACTCACGCCGACATTCCGAAGGCCAACCTGGCCAACGAGGGCGGCGTCGACTTTCGACGAGGCAAGAAGCCCGAATTCCTAATTCGCCGGCTCCTGAAACTCGTCACCAAGCCGGGAGACTGGGTCCTGGACTCCTTTGCCGGGTCCGGCACCACAGGCGCAGTAGCCCACAAGATGCGGCGCCGTTGGATCATGGTCGAGCTGGGCGACCACTGTCTCACGCACGTGGTCCCTCGGTTGCGGATGGTCGTTGAAGGGAGGGACGGCGGCGGTGTGACCGAATCCGTCGAATGGACAGGCGGAGGCGGCTTTCGCTTCTTCAACCTCGCCCCATCACTTCTCGAGAAGGACCAGTGGGGCAACTGGGTCGTCAGAAAGAAGTACCACCCCGAGATGCTCGCCGAAGCGATGTGCAAGCTCGAGAGCTTCCACTACGCGCCCGATCCAGACATCTTCTGGCTCCACGGTCGCTCCACGGAGAGCGACTTCATCTACGTCACGACGCAAAACCTGAGCCGCGAGCAGCTTCGGTTCATCAGCGATCAGGTCGGGCCCAGCCGAACGCTGCTCATCTGCTGTTCAGCGTTTCGCGCGAAGAAGGACGACTTCCCAAACCTCACCTTGAAGAAGATCCCGCAGGCAGTACTGAGCCGCTGCGAATGGGGTCGTGACGACTACAGCCTGAACGTCGAGGAGCTTCCGCCCGTTCAGGCTGTCGAGCAGGCGAACGCCGACGTGAGCGGCGGTGCCAGCGGGAGGGAGAAGGGGCGAGCTCGCGGCAAGAAGGCGTCGGCCATGCAGGAACTGTCGCTGTTCGCGGGGCTCGGCGATGGAGGTAAGCGCCCATGAATCGCAACGTGAACAGCATCAGTGGGCGCCTCAGCCTGCGCGCTCCGCAGCGCCGGTCACTCGAGATTCTGGATCGCGTCATGGAGATCGCCCAGCCACATAGGAAGGGGGACGCGCAGGCAGCGCTCGCCGTGATTCGCTCCGAGTTTCCGTCGGTCGAGGATTTCGAGCGAGCATTCCCCAGCGTGTGCTTCGCTCTCGCCACAGGCGTCGGCAAGACCAGATTGATGGGGGCCTTCGTCACCTACCTCTACGTCGAGCACGGCATCCGGCACTTCTTCGTGCTCGCGCCGAACCTCACCATCTACAACAAGCTGGTCGCCGACTTCACGCCGAACACGCCGAAATATGTCTTCCAGGGGGTCGCGGAGTTCGCGGTGAAGTCGCCGGCGCTGGTGACGAGCGACAACTTCGAGCAGCGACCCGAGATTCTCGACCTGTTCCAGCGCGACGACGTCGTCGTCAATGTCTTCAATATCTCGAAATTCAATGTTCGCAATGCGGATGCGCGGAAGATCCGGCGCCTCTCAGAGTTCCTCGGGCAGTCGTACTTCGACTACCTCGCGTCGCTCGACGACCTCGTGCTCATCATGGACGAGGCGCATCGCTACCGGGCCGACTCCAGCATGAAGTCGATCGAGGAACTAAAGCCCGTCCTCGGCCTCGAGCTCACCGCGACTCCGCAGATCGAAGCGGGGGGGAAGCCGTCGCGCTTCAAGAACATCATCTTCGACTATCCGCTCGCCCAAGCCATGCGGGATGGCTACGTGAAAGAACCCGCGGTTGCGACACGGCCAGACTTCCGTCCTGGGGACATGACAGTGGCCGAGCTCGAGCGCAAGAAGCTGGAGGACGGGATTGTCCTCCATGAGTCAGTGAAGGTCGAACTCGACGTCTATGCGCAGCAGAACGGCGTCCGCAAAGTAAAGCCGTTCATGCTCGTCATCGCGTCGGACACCGAGCACGCGGACGCTATTGTCAAGCTCCTCGAGGACATCTTCGACGGTCGCTACAAGGGGCGGGTGATCCAGGTCCACTCCGGTCAGAAGGGCGCGGAGAGGGACGAGAACGTGGAGCGCTTGCTTGCCGTGGAACGCCCCGACGAGCTCACCGAGATCGTCGTGCACGTCAACATGCTCAAGGAGGGCTGGGACGTCACGAACCTCTACACGATCGTTCCGCTACGCGCGGCTGACTCGCGCACCCTGGTCGAGCAGTCGATCGGGCGCGGTCTTCGCCTGCCCTACGGAAAGCGCACGGGCGTCTCCGCGGTCGACCGTCTCACGATCGTGGCTCACGACCGCTTCCAGGAGATCTGCGAGGAGGCCAAGAAGGGTGGCTACTCCTTCAGTACGATCGAGATTGGCAAAGACATCCCCGACACGCCGCAGCAGACCGTCGTCGTGCAGCCGGTCGTCGAAACCATGCTGGGGCTCGCGGCGCCACCCCCCCAAACGGGCCAGAAACCTGGGCCCGTCACTACGAAGCTCCCCGCGGTGGTGCCCGAGCCCAAGTTCGAGAAGCCCGAGCAAGTGGCAGCCGCCAAGCTGACCCTGGATGCGATTCGTAAAATTTCGCGCGATCCGAAGGTGGTCCCCGGGGCGAAGGCTCTCCAGACGGAGGAGGTTCAGAAGCTGCTGCTGGCCGAGGTCGCCGAGAAGATGAGCGCGGGTCAGCTCTCCATGTACCCCGAGCTCAGTGAGAAGGAACTGCTCTTCGTCGTGCGCGAAGCGACCAGCATCTATGTGGCCCACACGATCGCCATCCCCCGCGTAATCGTGTTGCCAAAGGGCGTCGTGCGCGCCGGGTTCCGCGAGTTCGCGCTCGACCTGTCGTCATTTCGCTCGCCACCGGTACCCGATGAAATCTTGGTTCAGCATCTAACGAGCGACACGCGGGTGATCATTGGCGCGGCGGTGGAGGGTGGCCCGGAGGAGCAACGCCTCGAAGACTACGTGGTGCGCGCTCTCATCGACTTCGACGACGTAAGCTACGACGACCACGCTGCGCAGCTCTACGAGCTCGCCGGGCAGGTCGTGGCGCACCTACGGGGCTACCTCAAAGCCGACGACGAAGTGCGTAACGTGCTGCTCTTCCACCAACGGCAGATCGCGACCCTGGTTCACACGCAGATGCAGAAACATGCCTGGGAAGAGGCATCTTCCTATGAAGCGGTCGTCAGCCAAGGGTTCTCCGAGGTGCGGTCTCAGGCATTCGCTGCCGCAAGCGACGAAGCCGTCCGAGCATTCGACACGCCGGTCGAAAACAAGGGTGACATCCGCAAAATGCTCTTTGGCGGATTCAAGAAGTGCCTCTACCCGACCCAGAAATTCGACTCTGATCCTGAGCGTCGGTTCGCCGTCGTGCTGGAGAAGGACACCTCGGTCATCAAGTGGTTCAAGCCCGGCAAGGGCGTCTTCCAGATTCGCTACACGACCGACAACGACTACGAGCCCGACTTCGTCGTCGAGACAGAGACGGAGAAGCTGCTGTGCGAGCCGAAGCGGGCCGACCAGATGCAGGACCCCATCGTTCTCGCCAAAGCCCGCGCGGCGGCGACGTGGTGCAAGCATGCGTCCGACCACGAAACGGCGAACAAGGGCAAGCCGTGGCGCTACCTGCTCGTTCCGCACGACGCGATCGCGGACAACATGACGATCGCGGGCCTGGCGAAGAGCTACACGGTCCCCGGCGGGCGATGACGCGGCTCCGCCCTGGTCGCTAGGCTGCTGCCACGTTCACGTCGCAACGCGCGGCCGTGAAGGTAACGGCCGCCAGGCCGCAGCGGGAGCTCGCCGGGCTCGCCGCGCCAGTTGCGTAGGCGCACGGGCGACGCGTCTGGTGGCAACGCTCGCCATGCGGGCGGATACGTGCGGAGGAGCGAGACCCACCTGCGCGTGCGCTAGCCGCTAAACGGGCTTCGCGAGGATCGACACTGCGGGCCGGCGGAAATCTCGTCCTCGGGCGGGCGTCGCTCTCTCTTGCACCATGCACCCAATGGGTTCGAATCGCAGCTAACGGAGAGCTCCGTGGCCGCGACGACTTGACGTGGCATCCGTCGTACGGCGACCCGTTCCAGCGCTCTTCCGTGCGAAGGTCTTGCACCATACAACCATCGGGTCCGGAAGCCGCCCGGATTGCCGGGCTTCCCGAGGTCTCACGCAGGGACCGTCCGACGCGCCTCTCGCAGAACTCGGCCAAAACCCCGGCTCACAATACATCTGGCCTGGAGCATTTCGCCGGTGCCATGAATAGGCGCGTCGGAGCCGCGGGGTTCTGAGCATCGGCTGGAGACCCGCGGCCCTCATCGGGATCGTCCCCGACGACGAGTCTGGTGCGCCGCGCAGAAACGCACGGCACGGCGCCCACCTGTCCGCCGCGTGCCGCGAAGCGCGAACGCGGAGCGGGGAACACCCATGCCTTCGATCACGAGCTGTTACCCCATCGAGCAACGTGACCCTTCCACGAGGGCCTCCGCGTGACGCTCGCCGGCTTCCGCGCCCAGCTCATCGCGCGCCTCGGTCGGCGCGACGCCGTCGCGGCGTACGTTGCCGCGGGGCTCGAGGAACCCGTCCTCGGTCTCTTCGGGACGCCGCTCGCGGCGATCGATTCGCTCCTGGGCATCAAGGTCGCCCGTGCCCAGTTCCACGGCCGCGGCGCGGACGCGCTCCTTCGCGCCATCATCGGCCAGTACCAGAACGGTGCCGGGCTGCCTCGGAACGGCACACGGGACGTCTGGCCGACGATGCTGGTGGTCGCCTTCTACCCAGCGATCAATCGCCTCTGGCGCCGCATCCGCACCGATAGCCACGAACGCGAGGAACTCCACGAGATCGTCCTCGACGCCTTCCTCTCGGGCGCCCGGTCGCTCCCGCGCATCGGCGAGATCGTCTACATCCCCAAGCGCCTGCGCCGGGAGATGGAGCGTCGGGCGTTCGCCGAGGTGAAGGGCGCGTGCGCGGACCGCGCCCTCACGCGCGAGCTCGTCACCGAGGCGCTCGACCGCGGGCGCATCGAGCCCTTCGCGGGGGGGCGCTCCGAGGAGACGCCATTCGCCATCGACGAGTCGCTCGATCTCGAAGCGATGAGCGAGGGGCTCGGCGCGCGCATGGGCGCGACGCTCGCGGTTCTCGACGCGAAGGAACCGAGCTTTCGCCTTCTCACTCGCGCGCTCCGCCCTGACCTCTCGGCCGAGGAGCAGGAGCGCCTCTACCAGCGCCTGAAACGCCGCTACGCGCGCCAGCGCGTCGACGGCGTCGATGCAAGGTCGCTCCCGCCATGGTGGCGGGCGATCACGGACCCGAAAGAAGACGGGAGACGCA
>JBKQKP010000023.1:0-4601 GCA_052147435.1 Polyangiaceae bacterium
CATCGCCTCCGGCGACGACGCCTTCTACGCCGACGACCTCCCCACCGCCCAAGCCAAGTACACCCTCGCCCGCCAGCGCGCCCCGAAGCGCGCCGCTCCGCTCGTCGGCGTCGCCCGCGTCGCCATCGCCAAGGTGGGCGCCCCGATGGACTACGGCGCCGCCCAGGGGAACCACGCGATCCAGGCCGCAGCCGAGCTTCTACGAAAAGCCGTCAAGCTCGACCCGACCTTCGGCCCTGCTTACGTGGAGCTCGGCCACGCGCACCTCCTCCTCGGGACCGCGGACGAGGCCATCGAGACGCTCCGCAAAGGGGTCACTCTGCTCCCCGACAACGCCGAGGCCCACTCCGCGCTCGGCATCGCTCTCCTCGCGACGGGGCACGCCGACCAATCGCTCTCCGAGCTCGCGCACGCCGTGCAGCTCGACTCGGGGAGCGCCGCACGCCACGGCAACTACGGCACGGTCCTCTTCATGCTCGGGCGCGTCGACGACGCCCTGCACGAGTACGAGATTCAGGTCGACCTCGCCGACGGCGACGCCCACGCCCACTCCGATCTCGGCACGGCGCTCCTCGCGAAGGGGCAGCTCCCCCGCGCCGAAGTGGAGCTCCGCCGGGCGATCGCGATCGACCCCAAGCGCGCCCCGTTCCACTCGAACCTCGGCTACGGCCTTCAGCTCGGCGGCAAGATCGCCGACGCCATCGCCGAGTACCGCGAGGCCATCCGGATCGACCCGAAGTACGCGAGCGCGTACATCAACCTCGCCACCGCGCTCGCCAAAGATCCCGCGAAGCGCAAGGAAGCGCGCGCCGCGCTCGAGTCCGCGCGCGCGATCGATCCCACCGATCCGCGCGTGAAGGCGAACCTCGAGGAGCTCGACGCCCTCGAGCGCGGCGGCGGGCCGCCTCCGTAGCGAAGGCAGGCCTCCGTAGGAATGCGTGCATAGTCAAGCCACTCTTTCGTGGTGCTCGTGCTGCGCGCCGACTTACGAATCGTGACGGTGATCCGTTCTTGACCGCCGCGTTCGGGCTCCTCTACGTTACGCGCCAGCCCAGGGTCGAGCGCTCGGAAGATCGCGCGGCACGTGGGATGCGCGAACGCGAAACAGAAGTTGAAGTTGTAGTTGCTGCACCAGTGGAAGTGGAGGCATCGCGATGGCAGTGGGCAAGGTGAAGTGGTTCAACGACGAGAAGGGCTGGGGCTTCATCAAGCAGGACGAGGGGCCGGACGTCTTCGTGCACTACTCGCAGATCGTCGGCGAAGGCCGTCGCCGCCTGTTTGAGGATGAGGTCGTCGAGTTCGAGATCAAGGAGGGCCCCAAGGGACTCCAGGCCATCAACGTGCAGCGGACGCAAGCCGCCGCCGCGGGCTGATCGCGGTCTCCTCGACAGACGAGAACAAAAAACAGAAAAGGCGGTGCGAAGCCGCCGACCAACGCGCTCGGCCTCCTCGGGGGACCGGGCGCGTTGTATTTTCTCCGAGCCCCGTTTCTCGTTGAAAGCGCGCGCTACTCGAGGAGCTTCGGCATGCTCCCGACGGCGAAGCTCCCGTGCTCCCGGTCGAGGACGTGTGCCTCGATGCGAGCGACCTCGCCGTCGTCGCCGATCTCGTAGAGGTTGAACCCCGCCATCTTTGCGTCGTCCTCGTGGTCGAGCGACGCGCTCGTCGCGCCCACCGAGTGCAGCGAGCCGGCGTCCGTGGGCACTTTGCGCAGGATGCGCGTGTGGAGGTGCCCGTGCAGGAGGAGGCCGCGGGGGACGTCCTTGACGGTGCTGAGGAGGATGGCCGCGTCGTTGAGCCCGGTGAGGAGCCGTTTGACGGTCGACACGGGGTTGTGCGCCGGGTGGTGCATGAGCACGACGGGGGTGCGCTTGCGGACCTCGGGGTGGGCGAGGATCCGCGCGAGCGCGTCCGTCTGCGCCTTGCCGACCCGTCCGGTCGCGAAGAGCGGCAGGCGTGGGACCGCGGTCGACAGGCCGATGATCGCCGCGGGGCCGCGCAGGCGCACGAACGGGAAGCGACCGAGCGCGATCTGCACGCCGAGCTCGGGGAGATCGCTCGTCATGAACTCCCCGAAGTACTTCACGAACCGCTGCGAGCGCAGCGAGCCGCGCGTGTAGAGATCGTGGTTGCCCGGGATGATGCTGACGTCGCGCGGGGAGAGGCCGAGCTCCTCGCGCAGGAGGGCGTGGACGGCCTCGAACTCCTGCTCGAGCGCGAGGTTCGTGAGATCGCCCGTGATGACGACGTGATCGACCTTGCTCTTCTTTATTTCGCGCGCGATCGCCCGGACGAAGCGGGGGTGGTGGACGTGCCCCCGCTTCATGCGAAGGTTCGCGTAGCCCGTGATGCGCTTGTTCAGGAAGCGGTGCGGGGCGACCCCCTCGAGCGAAAGGACGTGTAGATCGGAGAAATGAGCGATCCGCATGGGGAGCTATTCTTCTCTTAGCGCGTCTACGTCGCGTCTGCCGCGCAACGAAATCCGACGGTGGCCGTTCGCGGCAGGACGTGCGCGCTCCGCGAGGCCGAGCGGAGCCAGGCAGCCGCCGACTCGTACGATCCCCCCCGAACGACGTGGTAGACGCCGGTGATCGGCCCCCGGGGGTCGACGCCCGGGAGCGACGAGTACCCGTAGCCGTTCTCGTCCGAGTCCCCCCAGAAGTCGCTCACCCACTCCGCGACGTTCCCCGCCATGTCGAGGACCCCCTGCGGCGTAGCGCCGTCGGGGAACGACCCGACGGGCGCGAGGTAGGCGAACCCGTCGCTCGCGTCGGTATCGTCGAAATCGAGGGGGATCGGGACCCCCCCCGCGCCGTGGTTCGCGAGGTTCGGGTTGTAGGCGTCCCCCCAGGGGAAGAAGCGCCGTTCGGGCCCGCGCGCCGCGAACTCCCACTCCGCCTCCGTCGGGAGGCGCCCCCCCGCCCACGCGCAGTACGTCGCGGCATCCTCCCAGCGCACCAGCGTCACGGGATAGTCGGGGCGATCGAAGCGCGGATCGCCCGGGACGAAGCCCGGCGCGACGCAACGTCCGGCGACCACGCAGCGCGTGTAGTCCCCGACGCGGACCTCCGTGCGATCGATCTCGAACGCGGCGAGCGTGACCTCGTGCGTTTGCCCCTCGAACCGCAGCTCGTTCTTCACCTCGGGGTCGTCGCAGCGCGCGGCGTAGATGGCCTGCTTCGTCGGGAGGGGGCTGAGCGTCGGGCTCTCGCAGAGGCGGAGCGCCGCGAACATCTCGCTCGGGGTCGACCCCATCTCGAAGGTCCCGCCGGTGATCCGGACCCGCCCGGTGAGCGGCGCGCGGAGGGCCAGAACGCCGCGCGCCGCCCCTCGTTCGACCGGCGCGTCGAGCCCCGCGGCGAACGGCGTCTCCCGGCCGCGGGCGTCCCGGGTGATCGATGCGAGAGCGAGGAGGGCGATGCCCACGCTTCGATTTCGGGGGCTCCGCCGCGCGTGCATCGCCTACCCCGTGAGGATGCGCATCGGGTGCTCGAGGAGCGTCCGCAGCTCGGCCAGGAACGCGGCCCCGACGGCGCCGTCGATCACCCGGTGGTCGCACGAGAGAGTCATCGCGAGCCTCTTCCCCGGCACCACCGCCCCCGCCGCGACGACCGGGACCTCGCGCACCTGCCCGACGGCGAGGATCGCCCCCTCCGGCGGATTGATGACGGCGGAGAACGAGTCGATCCCGAACATTCCCAGGTTGGAGATCGAGAACGTCCCGTCCTGCATCTCCTCGGGCTTCAGCTTCTTCGCGCGCGCCTTCGCCGCGAGCTCGCGCACCTCGGCGGCGATCGCGACGACGCTCTTCTGGTCGGCGTTCCTCACGACCGGCGTGACGAGCCCGTCCGGGATGGCCACCGCTACCGAGATGTCCACGCGCCGATGCACGAGGATCGCGTCCGGGGTGAACGTCGCGTTGCACTCCGGGACCCGCGCGAGCGCCACGGCGCAGGCCTTCACGAGGAGATCGTTCAACGACACTTTGAGGGGTCGAGGCTCTTCTCCGGCGCCGTTCTTCTTGCCCGGCTGGCCTGCATGCGAAAGCTCTTCGTTGATCTGCTCCCGGAGGGCGGCGAGCTCGCCGGCGTCGATGTCGATCGAGAGATAGAAGTGGGGGACCGTCTGCTTCGACTCCGTGAGCCGCCGCGCGATCGTCTTGCGCATCATCGACAGCGGGCGCACCTCGGGCTCCGCGAGTCGCGGCTCGGCTCGGGCGATGGCTCCGCTCGGTGCTCCCGCGCGCGCGAGCGCGGTCGCCCCCCCGAGGTTGGGCATCGGCTCGACCTTCAGCGACGCGAGGTCCGCCGCCACGACGCGCCCCCCTGGTCCGCTCCCCGTCGCCCCGTGGAGATCGATCCCGAGCTCGCGCGCGGTCTTTCTCACGTACGGCGAGGCCATCACGCGATCGCCGTTCGTGCGCGCTTCGCTCGCGGCGGGGGTCGCGTCGCGCGCCGTGCGGTCGAGCGGGGAGCCTTCGCTCACTCTCCCTTTCTCGGGCACCGACATCCCGGGCGCGAGCGTCGGGACGAGAACCTCACCCCCCCGCCCCCTCTCCGCTGGCGGAGAGGGGGAGTCGAGCGATTCACGCTCCCCCCGCC
>JBKQKP010000024.1:0-27657 GCA_052147435.1 Polyangiaceae bacterium
GCGCGTCGATGCCCGGTGACGCGACGGCCGTGGCCCACGTCTTGGGCCATTTCCCCAGCCCGCCGTCCGCGATCGCGGGGAGCACCCCGGCACGCGCGAGAGAGCTCTTTCCGCTCCCCGAGGCGCCGATCAGCGCGAGGAGCCCGCGTGACCTCACGAGCTCGAGGCTGGCCGCGATCTCCGTGGCGCGCCCGAAGTAGACGTCGCGGTCCTTCTCTTCGAAGCGCGCGAGGCCGCGGAAGGGACCGACGTCCTCCGGCGGCAGCGGCCGGACCCGTCCGGCGATCTCGCGGCGAATTCGCTCGAGCTCCCACGCGACGGCCTCGGCGGACCTCGGACGCTTGGCGGGCGATGGTTCGAGGAGAGCGTCGACGAGCTTCACGAGGCTCGCCGGGAGCCCCTGCGCCGCCGTAGCGAGCGACGGCGCGGGGGCGCGCCCGACGAGCACCTCCATCTTGAGCCCGGTCGCCCCTTCCGCGCGCGCCGCCGCCGCTGCCGGCACCCGACCCGCGACACACTCGAACAGCATCGCGCCCAGCGCGTACAGATCACTCGCCGCCGTGGCCTGAGAGGCGGACTGGAAGCAGAAGGGGTCCATGTAGCCGAACGTTCCCGTCAGCGGGAGACCATCCGTCCCCCCCTCCGCATCGAGATCTCCGGGCGCTACGGACGCCTTCGTCTCCACCTCGAGCATCAGGTCGTCGACGAGGACGTTCTTCTTTTTCGCTGCAGCCTTTGGCAAGGTGCCGACGCTCTCGCGCTTCGCGCGCCGCTCCGCCGCGGCGATTCCAAAGTCGATGAGCTTGTACACCCCCGCCGCCTCGACCACGTTCGCCGGCTTGATGTCGCGGTGGATCAGGCCGACCTGGTGCACGGCCGAGAGCGCGGAGGCGACCGCCACGCCGAGGTTCAGCACCTCGTCGATCGGGAGCTTCTTCCCCTGATCGTCGAGCTCGGCGAGCCGGCGATCGAGAGGCGTGCCGCGCACGTACTCCATGACGAGCCCGATGAGCTGCTCGGACGGGTCGTGGTAGATGGAGTAGAAGCGAACGATGTTCGGGTGCTCGACCTGGCAGAGGGCCCTCGCCTCTTCGAAGATCCGCTCGCGCTGCTGAGCGCTCGTGCCGGCAGACCTCGGACCGCTCTTCGTCAGCGACTCCTGCGCTACGCCGTCCTCGGGGGCGAAGAGCTTGATCGCCACCGTCCTGAGCTCGGTGGTTCCGTAGACCTCGCGCGCCAGCCACACCGGCGCGAAGCCCCCCTTTCCGAGCTGGTGCACGAGCCGAAACACCCCGAGGGTCCGCTGCTCCTCCGGCAAGGACTGAAGGCGATCGATCGCGGTGGCGGCGTGCGCCATGGGGGCGCAGGGAGCATAGACGCGCTACCCGGCGCCGGCGACCCGTGTCCGTCGCTTCTTCGTCGCCGTCGCCCCTCCGCTCTGGGCTCTCAGGACCGCGTCTCCCCAGCGCGACATCGCCTCGGCCACCTCACGAAAGCCGCGCCCGACCTCGGTGAGCGCATACGCGACCCGGACGGGCGGACCCGACGCGACGGAGCGAACGATCAGGCCGCGCGTCTCGAGCTCGCGCAGGCGGAGCGACAGCATCCGGTCGCCGATCGCGCCGGCACGCGCCGCGATCTCGTTGAAGCGGAGCGGACCGTCCTCGAGCGCCAGGATGATGAGCCCGTTCCACGGCTTGTCGAGCACGTCCATGGCCGCGGTGAACTTCGGACAGAGGGAACGGTCGTGTCCCATCTTCGAAAGTATGAGCCCGGCAAGGCACTTTGAGAAGATGCGCAACTTCTTTTTGGGAAGCAGCATCTGATTGGGAAGACAACGGAGGTTCTCCCATGGCCAGCAAGATCGTCACCATCGCTCGGGTCCTTCTCGGGCTCGCGTTCTTCGTCTTCGGACTCAACGGGTTTCTCCACTTCATCCCGCAGCCCCCGATGAGCGGCCCCCCGGCGGACTTCGTCGGAGCGATGATCGCGACGGGTTACCTGTGGTCGTTCGTGAAGGGGACCGAGGTCGTCGCCGGCGCGCTCCTCCTCTCGGGGCGCTTCGTGCCGCTGGCGCTCACCGTCCTCGCGCCCGTGATGCTCAACATCCTCGCGTTCCACGTCTTCCTCGCTCCCGCCGGCCTCCCGGTCCCCATCGTCCTCCTGGCGCTCGAGCTCTTCCTCGCCTGGTCGTACCGCTCGACGTTCCGCCCGATCCTGCGCGCGAGCGTTTCTCCCGACGCGAGCTCCGAGGCGATCGGTCTTCACTCGGCCGACGCACACTGACTCACAGCACCATCCCCGGCTCGCTCGACTCGTAGTCGGACGATTCGGATGTCGTCGCGCGACACCCTTCCCCATGCTCGGGTGCCCTCGCGCGACACCCCCCCATCAGCACCACCCCTCTGCCTGAAATCCCGACGGAATGCGCACACTCGCCGCGGAAACTGCGGATCGGCGTGGTCGTTGCTCAAGGGACCGGCATGGTCATCACACGCGCGAGGGGCTTGGTCGGGGCGCTGGTCGCGATGGTCGTTGCAGCCTGTGGGAGCGGGCGAGGAGAGAACCTCGGGAGCGGTAGTGCCCAGGCGACATCGTGCGCCGGCGGGCAGGTGACGAAGGGGGTCGACGTCTCGCACTACGACGGCGCGATCAACTGGACCAGCGCGAAGGCGGCGGGCATCTCGTTCGCCTTCGCGAAGGCGACCGAGAGCACCGACTATGTCGACCCGGAGTTCGCGACGAACTGGGCGGGGATGAAGGCCGCAGGGATCATGCGCGGCGCGTACCATTTCTTCGACGCCTCCGTGAGCCCCACGGCGCAGGCCAGCTACGTGCTGGCGACGGTCGGCACGCTCGGCGCGAACGATCTCCCCATCGTGCTCGACTTCGAGACATTGAACGGAGAGAGCGAAGCGACCGCCGTGGCCAACGCAGCGACGTTCCTCCAGGCCGTCACGAAAGCCACCGGCAAGACCGCGATCCTCTACATGAGCGCGGACTTCCTCTCGGGTACGTACTCGTCGCTCGCGCCGTACACGCTGTGGGTCGCCAACTACGGCGTGACGTGTCCGGGCCTCCCCGCCGAGTGGTCCAAATGGACGTTCTGGCAGAGCTCCGACAGCGGCAGCGTGAGCGGGATCTCGGACGGGGTCGATACGGATTACTTCAACGGCCCCCTGTCGGCGCTCGGTGGCACGAGCACCGGCGGAAGCGGAAGCAGCAGCAGCGGGAGCAGCAGCGGCGGCGGGAGCAGCGGCGGCGGCGGAAGCAGCAGCAGCGGGAGCAGCAGCGGTGGGACCTGCGGATCGGTCCCCGCGGGCTCGATCGCACGCTCGACGGTCATCGCGAACGCCGAGCAGTGGGTCTCGGTGGACCTCGCGTACTGCCAGAGCCCCAACGGAGAGCCTGACCCGGACTCGTCGTGCTCGGCCACGTGCGAGCGTCAGAGCAACCCGGAGTGGGACCCCTACCGCTCCGACTGCTCGGGCTTCGTCTCGTGGGCCTGGCAGCTCCCCCCTCCCGGTCTCGTGACCGACGAGTTTGCGCCGTACGACACGTCAGCGTCGCAGACGATCGACTGCGCGGACATGCTCCCGGGTGACGCGGCCAACCGGGACCCCGACGTAGGGCACATCGTGATCTTCGAGAAGTGGGTCACGCCGGGGACGGAGGCGCTCTTCTTCGAGGAGCCGGGGTGCAGCTCGGCGACGCCATACGCCCACGAGTTCCAGAGCGCGGTGACGTGCAGCGGGTCGACGGTCGATATCGCGTTCGAAGGGGATACGTTCACCGCGATCCGGTACAACAACATCGTCGATGATCCGACATGCGGCGGGTCGAGCAGCGGCGGCTCGAGCAGCAGCAGCGGGTCGTCCAGCGGTGGCTCGAGCAGCAGCGGGTCGAGCAGCGGCTCGAGCAGCGGCGGGGGTGCCGCGTGCTCGAACGACGGCGACTGCAACCCGGGTACGGACGGCTCGGGCCTCATCTGCGTCGGTGGGACGTGCACCCCCGGGTGCAACGCGGACTGGGAGTGCCCCGGCAACACGACCTGCGTCAGCGGGCAGTGCCAATAGACGCACAAGAGAGAAGAGCTCCCGCCCCGGAGTCATCCGGAGCGGGAGCCAGAGAAGCCCGACTACTTCACGTTCGCGAGGAACGTCTGTCCGTTGGGGGTTCCGAGACCGGTCACGTCGTCGTAGCCGGCCGTCGTGTGGATGCTCTGGTCCTCGAAGTCGAACGTCGTGACCACCCCGGGTGAGGGGACGGTCGCTTGCGGCGACGAGAGCGGGAGCACGTCGTTGAACGCGCCTTTCTTGGAAGCCTTGTAGAGGAGCGCGTTCGCGAATCCGAACGATCGCTTGGCGTGCTGCTGGGCGAGCGCGATGACCCCGGCGAAGAGCGGTGACGACAGGCTCGTCCCGCCGACGACGTACTCCTCGTACGCCCCCCCGGGCGGCGTCTGCCCGATCACGAACCCGGTGATCGGATCGCCCAGCATGCTCACGTCGGGGATGACGCGCGCCGGGACTCCGGGAGCGTCGGCGAGGGCCGAAGGAACGATCCCCTCCTGATAGCTCGGCTGCGGAAAGAGGATGCTCACTCCTCCGCCGCTTCCGAAGATGAACTCACCTGGGGGTGCCGGGGTCCAGAAAGGGGTGGACGGCGGCGGCGGAGGGGGGGGGGACGCGTCGACAGGAACCGTTCCGCTGTCGCCCGTGGGGACGCCGCCGTCGTCGGTCCCGGCGTCGTCGGGGGGGGGAGGACCGGCGTCGTCCCCTCCGCCACCGCCGGTCGGCAGCGGGTACTCGAGGTAGCTCAAGCCGGTCTCCCAGCCTGTCTCCCAGAGCTTCTGTCCGATGTTCCCCATCGCGAGAGACGTCCCACCAACGGCGGTGACGGTCGCGAGAGACCCGGGGAAGCTGATCGTCGGAGTGAAGAAGCCGCCGTACGAGTCGTCGCCGCTGTCGCCGGACGAGAAATAGAGGCCGACGCCTTTGAGCCCCGCTTGCGTCGCGATCGACTCCCAGATGAGCGCATCCGTGAGCCCGGCTTCGACCTGCGTCTCATAGGAGTTCGACACGATCGTCGCCAGCTTCTTCTCGAGGATCAGGTTCACCGCGGCGATGAGATCCTGATCGGACTCGCTCTTCGCCGCGACCGCCACGATCTTTGCGCCCGGCGCGATCGCGTGCGCGGCCTCCACGTCGAGCGATTGCTCGACGTACCAGCCCGGGTCCGGGGTCGTGGTCGTCCCCGGCGCCCATTCCGTGACGAGCTGCGACGACGCGAGCGGGTAGTCGGGATCGTTCTGCGCGGCGTACGTCTGCACGTCCGACAGCAACGTCGGCGAGAGGTAAGCGTCGACCACGGCGACGGAGATGCCGGTTCCGTCGTTCCCCTTACGAACGCTCTCGTCGAAGCCGTACCCCTCGCGGATCTGCGCGGGGGTGTAGCCGCACGGGGCGAAGGCGAGCGCGGGATAGCCGGGGCCGTAGGGGGGGTCGAAGGTATCGGGCGTCGAGCCGTACCACTCCGAGCAGTAGCCGGTCCCGCCGATCGCCTTGGGCGGCGCCGTCGGCGGCTTGAGCGAGTCGCGGCGGATGCCCCCCTTGTTCACGATCCGCGGCTTCATCTGGAGCGGCTGGGCGAGCCCGAGCACGCCGAGGACGCGCTGGGCGATCGCCGCCGGGACGGTGGGGGGCTCGATCGGCGCGCGACGGAGATCGCCGCCGACCTTGTAGAGCCCGAGGCGCGTCGAGAACGCCCGGCTCAGCTGCGCAGCCGTACCGCGCGCCGCGACGAACGTGCGGTTGCCCGGCACGAAGGTGACCTGAAGGCCGTTGGCCTCGAGGTACGCGCGAACGGCAGCGACGTCGGCGTCGGTCGCGCCGTACTTCGCGTCGTACTCGGCGTCCGTGAGGAAGCGCCCGTACTCGGAGCTGTCGGGGTCGCTGATGGCCGCGAGCTCGGCGGTCGCGCCGTTCGGATCTCGGAGCTGAAGATGGACCTGGATCGGGATCACTTGGTCGGCGGCGACCTCGCCGGTGAGGCGCTGTGGCGTCGCCCAAGTGGGGTGCGCGAACACGGGCGCGCTGACAGCGCCGGCGTTCACTGACGACGAGGGCGAGGAGCCACCGCCAGAGGAGCACGCGGCGGCGGCGCCGAGCACCGAGAGCAAGAATGCACAAGAGAGTCGGCGATTCAGTCGACTGGACATTGAAGGACCTCGTTTGTTCGAGCGACGCGCGAAGGGGCGCAGCATGCGCAGGTTCGCGCTACGCTCGCGCAGGCAAGCGTTGACTTCCGATACGGGAGTCCCGGCGCTTCGACTCTCCATTCCACAAATCGCTCTCTCTGGTTTCTGGTGCGTCGTCTGAACGAGTGATGCGCCGGAGTGAAACTGCGTCGAGAAGAGAGAGCGAGCGTTCGCCTCTGCTAGCGAGCGACGTGCCATGGCGATCTCTCTCGCGCCTCGTCGCGATCACGGAGGGCGCGATCGCGACGGTCGTGTCCTTCCTCGGGCACGCTTTGGCACCGTCACCTGATCGGGTGACGTGCGCGGCCTGACGTGCGCGCCGTCAGGCGTCGAGCGCTTCGCGTACGGCCATTCCGAGCGCGTGCGACGTGAACGGCTTGGGCAAGAGACGCACGCGCGCGTCCTCGAGCTGCGCGGCGAGCTGCGTCGCTTCGGGCGCATAGCCGGTCGTGAAGAGGACCCGCGCGTCGGGACGGATCGCGCGGATCAAGGTGTAGGCGTCGAGCGCGCCGAGCTTGGGCATCACCACGTCGAGCACGGCGAGCGCGATCTCCGGCGCGCGGCGCTCGTACTCACGGACCGCCGCCTCGCCGTCACCCACTTCGATGACGCGGTAGCCGAGCGACGTCAGCGTCGTCGCGACGAAGGCGCGCAAGGGGGCGGCGTCCTCCGCGACGAGGATCGTCTCGTTCTCGCGTGGCGTGATGGGGTGCACCGGACGCGGGATGGCGGGGACGGCGGTCGCGGGGTCGAGGAGCGGGAGAAACATTCGGAAGGTCGCGCCGCGCCCTGGCTCGCTCTCGACGTGGATCAGCCCGTCGTGCTGCTGGACGATGCCATACGCGGTCGCGAGACCGAGCCCGGTGCCGTGCTCGCGCGTCGTGAAGAATGGATCGAACACGCGGTCGCGCGTCGACGCGTCCATGCCGATGCCGGTGTCGGTGACCACGAGCTCCGCGAAGCGGCCGGTCCGCGCCCAAGGGTTCCGTTCGACGAACGCTGCGTCGAGGATCGACTCGCGAAGCGAGATGGCGAGGCGCCCCCCTTGCGGCATCGCCTGCCGCGCGTTCGTACATAGATTCAGGAGCACTTGCTCGATCTGCACCGCGTCGGCATGGACGGGGAGCGCGACCGCTGCCTTCTCCACGACGAGCTCCACGTCCTCTCCCATGATCCGCTCGAGGAGCTTCGTGAGGCCGTCGATCGCGACCCCCATGTCGAGCGTCGTCTTCCGCATGATCTGCCTGCGTGAGAAGGCGAGCATCTTGCGCGTGAGCTCGGCCCCACGCAGCGCCGCCGCGACGATCTCGGCCAGGGAGCCCGCCTCGGGGTGCTCGGGCGAGAGGCGCCGCGCGACGAGATCGGCGAAGCCGAGGATGACGCCGAGGAGATTGTTGAAGTCGTGGGCGACCCCCCCGGCGAAGACGCCGATTGCTTCCATCTTCTGCGACTGCCGGAGCTGCTCCTCGAGGCGCCGCCTCGCCGTCGCGTCCTGCATGACGTTGATGCCGCCGATGGGGCGCCCCTTGTCGTCGCGGAGGAGGCTGATCGACGTCTCGACGACGATGCGCTCGCCCGCCTTCGTGACGTGGGTCACCTCGCCCCGCCAGTGCCCCGTGGCGCGCAGGGCATCGGCGTGGGCGACGAGGTCGCCGGGGCGCCACTCGGGGCGGAGAAGCTCGGTGCCGTTGCGGCCGATCGCTTCGCTCGCGGCGTACCCATAGAGCCGCTCGGCGGCCTCGTTCCAGTACGTGATCCGCGCGGTCGCGTCCGAGGCGATCACCGCTTCGTTCACCCGCGCGAGGAGCGCCGCCTGGAAGCGGAGGCGCTCCTCGGCTTCGCGCTTCTCGGTGACGTCGTGCCGGTTGCTCACGATTGCGCGGACGGCAGGCTCGTCGAGGAGGTTCGAGGTCGTCCCCTCGAGCCAGCGCCACGAGCCGTCCTTGTGGCGAACGCGCGACGTGACCTCGACGCTCGTGCCCGGCGGCGAGCGATGCGCGGTCAGCGATGCCGTCGCGTCGTCCGGGTGGAGGAAATCACGCGTCGACTTGCCGACGAGCTCGTCGGGGGCGTAGCCGAGGACCCGTTCGAGGCTCGGGCTCGCGTAGACGAAGCGCTCGTGCTCGTCGATGAGGACGACGGCGTCGTTGCCGTGCTCGACGAGGGCGCGGAAGCGGCGCTCGCTCGCCTCGAGGCGCACGGGGTCGCGCGGCGCCGTCGATGTGATCTCGCGAACCGACGCGAGGACCGCCGCGCGGTCGCGGAAGGTCACGCGCGTCGCCACGATTTCGACCTCGAAGACCTCGCCGCTCTTCCTCTTGTGGTACCAGCGGCCAATGGGAGCGTTGACGCGCGCCCCGCTCGCGCGGAAAGCGGCGACGTACGCCACGAAGCGCGAGGTCTCGTCCGGCGGACGCAGCTCGCGCGCGTTCATCGCGAGGAGCTCCTCGCGCGTGTAGCCGTACGTGGCGGTCATCTCGTCGTTGACGGCGAGGATCTCGAAGGTGACCTCGTCGAACACCCACGAAGGGGTCGGCCCCTGCTCGAAGAGTGCTCGGTAGGCGTCGTCCACGCCCCGCACGCTAACATGAGGGCGAAACGGCACGGTCTGGGCTACGTTCGCGCGCATGCGCCGCCACCGGTCCGTGATCGCACTCCCGCTCGTCTTTGCCGCCGCCGTCGCAACGTCGTGCGGCGCGCCCCCTGCGCCGGCGACACCGGCAGCGACCTCCGAGACGATCTCCGCATCCGTCGCGCCGGCAGCGACGACCGCGGCGCCCGCCGCCGGAGCGACGAGCGCCGCGACCCCCACGCCAGAGGAGGCTTCGCTCGGCCAGCTCGACTTCACGGTCACGGGGTCGGCGGAGTGCCAGCGGCGGTTTCGCGAGGGGATGCTCGCGCTTCACTCGTTCCTCTACGACCAGGCGCACGAGAGCTTCGGCTTGGCGCTCACGGCCGATCCGCGCTGCGCGATGGCCGCGTGGGGAGACGCGATGGCGTACGACCACGCGATCTGGGAAGAGCGCGACCTCACGAAGGGGCGCGCTGCGCTCGCACGGGTGACGGGTGAAGATGCGCTCACGGCAAAGGAGCGCGCGTACATCAGCACGGCGCGGACGCTCTTTGCGAACGAGAGCGTGAGAGACGCGCACGTCGCGTGGCTCGGCGCCGCGGCCGCGATGCACGAGGTCTACCCGGACGACGACGAAGTGGCTCTTCAGCACGCCCTCGCGCTCCTCTCGGTCTACGGCGACGATCCGGCCCACGTGCGCGAGCAGATGGAGGCGGGGGCGATCGCGCTTTCCGTCTTCCAGCGCCGCCCCGAGCACCCCGGCGCCGCGCACTACGCGATCCACTCGTTCGACAGCAGCGACCACGCGATCCTCGCGCTCCCTGCGGCGCGGGCATACGCGCGGATCGCGCCCGCGGGGTTCCACGCGCTCCACATGCCGTCGCACATCTTCGTGCAGCTGGGGATGTGGCGCGACGTCGTGCCGTCCAACGAGAAGGCGTACGCCACGTCGGTGGCCTGGCAGAAGGCGCACGGGCAGTCGCCGAGCAAGTACGACTGGCACTCGTACTCGTGGCTCCTCGCGGCGCACCTCGAGCTCGGGCAATACACGACGGCGCGCAAGCTCCTCGACGACGCGAAGGCGCTCCTCGTCGCGGCGAAGGACGATTCGGGGGCGCTTCGCATGAGCTACGCGAGCATGGTCTCCGACTACGTCTCGCAGACGGATCGGTGGGGGGACGTCGAGACGCTCGTCGCGCCGCTCTTCACGCCGGTGCTCGGCGAGGGGACGGGAGAGGCCGGGCCCGTTGCGTGCGCGATGCATGCGCCCGGCGGGGGGGGAGAGCTCCGCGGCCCCGCGGTGCTGTGGTCGCGGGTGTCGGCGAACGGCTTGCGCGCCGAGGCGGCGATCCGCGCGCACGACGAGGCGACGGCGGCGAAGCGGGTCGCGGACATGAAAGCGGTCCGCGCGCAGATGGCACCGTGGTCGAAGCTGCAGGAGCCCGACTTCGCGACGCGGTGGTTGGCGGCCGACGATGTGCTCCTCGCGCGGGCGCACGCCGCGGCGAAGCCGTCGGCGGCGGCGGAGAAGAAGGCGGTGGACGCGCTCGAGCGGATCTTGCGTGCCAGCGCGACGCAGTCGTCGAGCGGGCCGGTGTGGGATCGCACGAGGCGCGAGACGCTCGGGGAGATCCTGCTCGCGTCAGGGAAGGCGAAGGAGGCGCTCGAGCTCTTCGAGAAGGACCTCGAGGCGCATCCAAAGCGGGCGATCGCGCTGCTCGATGCGGCGCGGGCGGCGAAGGGGGCGGGGGATGCGGCGAAGGCGCGCGCGCGCTACGCGGAGCTCGCGGACCTGTGGAAGGACGCCGACGCGGATCTCCCTGCGCTCGCGGAGGTTCGCGCGGGGGGGAAGTGAGGCCTCGCTAAGGCTCGCAGAGGAGCCCACCGTGGTTGTCGGTCTTGCAGTGGTCGTGCAGCCACCTGTTCGCCGTCCCCGCCGTCCCGTCCCCCGTCGAGTCGTCCTCGGCGTCGAACGCTTTGTCGGCGAACATTCGATTGTCGCGCACGTCGTTCCCCTTCGATGCCGGGCTGACGAAGATCCCGTCGAACGTGTTGTCGTGTGACTCGTTGCCGGCGACGAGCGCCCCCGTCGTCCCGATCGTCTCCTCGTCGAGGTCGATCCCGTTCGCGGCGCAAGCGAAGACCTTGTTGTCGCGGATCTCGGGGGCCGTCGCGTCGATCGTGACGATCCCGTAATCGGTGTCGCTGACGTTGTTTCTGACGATGGACACTCGCCCAGGGAGATAGACGATGAGCGCGCTCGCGAGCGGCGAGGGGGAATAGATCTGCCCCGCGATCCAGTTGCCGTCGACGACGGCGTCGGCGCCGTTCGAGACCTGGATGCCGTTCTGCGCGATCGTCACGTTCGGCCCGTCGCCCGTCACGGTGTTCCCGAGAACGAACGCGCTCGAGCCGGCGTTGTCCACGAGCACCCCGGTCTTCTGGTACGCCTCGATCGTATTTTGCGCGATGACGGCGGTGCCGGTCTCCCCCTCCGGCGCGCTGCCGACGAGGATGGGGACGCCGTTCTGGCACCCGCGAAGGTCGGAGGTCTCGCTGCGGATGTCGGTGATTCGGTTCGCGCGGATCGTCGCGGAGCCCCCGCCGTCGACGCGGACGCCCGTGCGCGGGAAGAGCGAGCAGAAGAGGGCGTCCGGCAGCGGACCGGCGATCGTGAACCCTTCCAGCGTGACGTCGCGCGCGGCGTTGATACGAACGACGTCGCCGGGGTCCGTCATCGCGGCGGGGGCCTGGATCACCGCGCCGAGTGGCTCGCTCGAACGGACGACCAGCCCGTCCTTCCCAGCGGGGATCACGATCTGCTCTGCGTAGGTGCCTGCGCAAACGCGGACCTCGTCGTGCGGGGCTGCGGCGTCGACGGCGTCCTGGATGGTCGCGTACGCGGCGCCGGGGCACGGCGTCGAACCGCTGCTCACGATCAGCGTCGAGGCAAGCGCGGGGGTGGCGGCGAAAACGAAGAGAGCGCCCGTGAGGAGCCCTGTCACGCGTGCGCGGTCGGTCCGGATCGTCATGGCAAGTCTCTATAGTCCCCGTTCGGCCGAACGCTCGCGGTCACGCCGCGATCGTTGCTGCGTTTCTGCCTGACGCCATTTCTGCATCGTCAGCGATCGCCGAGCTCCACCGCGGTGCCACGACCGTGACAACGCTTGCGACGCGAGATGGGCACGGAGAGTTCGCCGAGCCTACGCCGCCTCCTCACACGCCCCGCTTAGCGTCGTGGCTCCCGAAATGGAGGATCCCATGAACACTTCGACCCGTATCGCCAGCACGGTAGACTCCCGCTTCCGTCCCCTCTCCGCCGACGTGACCCGCCCGCGCGAGCGCACGCAAGAGACCGCGCAGCGCCTGTCGCTCATCGCGATGCGCAACTGGGAGAAGGCGCTCACCGGCGTCCTCGCGCTCCCGGCTGCCGCGGCGCTCACGACCGGCGCCGCCGTGCTCTTCGCCGTGTCGATCCTCGAGCGGACCTTCGAGATGGCCGAGACCACGATCGCCGACGTGGGACGCCGCGTGGGCGAGGACTTCGACTCGCACGGCGAGCCGCGCGAGTGGACGAAGGACGGGGCGCAGCCGTCCTGAGCTGAGTCACCCACGTCCCTGTCCCTTCTCCCCTTCGCGGGAGAGGGGCTTGGGGCGGGGCGTCACGCGGCTAGTCGGTGGTTGCGAGCGGCGAAGCGCCCGCTTCGGCGGGAAGGGGCGTCGCGTCGGGAGTCCGCGGCGGGGAAGTCGCTGTCTCGTTCTCGAGCGTATGTCGCGGGCTCGCCGGGCACCCACCGACCCACGCGGCCAACCCGACCGCCACGATCCCCCCCGCTGCCCACACGGAGCGCGATCTCACGCGCAATGACGGCCTGGTCGAAGTCCGATCGACGGCGATCGGAATCGACGTTCGCGAGGACCGCGTCTCCTTGCCCCCCGGCGCCGGAGACGGAGGCTCCTGTCTCGCATGCCCCCCCCCGCGAGACGTCTGCACGGTGCCAGGCACCACCCGCTTGCGTGTTGGTGTCTCGCTGCTCGGCGGCGCATCGAGGAGCGCCGCGAGGTTCGTCTCCGACGGCGACCGGCGAAAGTGGAGCCGGTATGCGGCCCGCAAGGCGGTCTGCATCTCCCGTGCGGTCGCCCAGCGCCGTTCGTTCTCGAAGGCGAGCGCGCAATCGACGACCTCGACGATCGCGCGCGGCACTCTCGGCGCTACCTCGGCGAGCGAACGGCCACGCTCGGAGGCCGCCTTGCGCAAGAGCGCCATCGTCGAGTCCCCGTCGTGGACGTTCTCTCCGCTCAGGAGCGTGAAGAGCGTGGCGCCCGTGCCCCACACGTCCGTCCGCTCGTCGATCTCGGTCACTCCGGGGAGGGCCTGCTCGGGGGCCATGTACGCGGGGGTCCCGAGGATGGCGCCGCCCGTGAGCGAGAGGTCGTTCATGAGCGTCTCGCGAATCCGCGCGATGCCGAAGTCGAGCACTTTGACCTCGCCGTCGGTCGTCACGAAGACGTTCGCGGGCTTCACGTCGCGGTGAATGACCCCCTGCGCGTGGGCCGCGGCGAGCACGTCGAGGAGCTCGTCCACGATGGCGACGGCGGCGTGAAGGTTCAACGCCCCCCCTCCGCGCCAGAGAAGCTCGTCGGCCGGCGCGCCGTGCAGCCGCTCCATGACGAGGAACGCCGCCCCGTCCTCCGCGACGTCGTCGTCGACGATCTTGACGACGCTCCGATGCTTCACGGAGTTGGCCGCGTAGGCCTCCCGCAGAAACCGCGTGCGCACGCTGGGATCGGCGTCGAGCTCGCCGTGGAGGATCTTGATCGCGAGCTCCGCCTGATTGCGGTGCGTCGCGGCGTAGACCGTCGCCATGCCGCCGACTCCGAGGACCGAGTCGAGCCGGTACTTGCCGCACAGGATGGTCCCGAGGCGGTCGTCGGCCTGGGACGGGAGGCCTGGCGTTCGCTTCATGGGGACAAACCCAACGACTGCGTCGTCGTGACCTTGGTGACCATGTTGACCGTCCAAGCGGCAGTGGCCGGTCGTCGGGCGATGTGAAGGAGAATCGTGTTGCGGTAGGCTCCGCGCTCGCACCCGGGCCTACGGTATCGTACGCAACGTTTCGCGCTCACTCCGCCGCGACCTCGGTCGGCGCCGGCGGCGACTAGCGTCCCCGCAACCGCTTGCAACCGTTCGGGTCGCCTAGATCGCAGCCCTTCTTGTACAGCTCTCTGCCTCGTGAGCGATCGATATCCACGCCGCGGCCCGCGGCGTACGCCCACCCGTAAGTGGTGCACCCCTCGGCGTCCGCCGCCTCGCACGCCTTCGCGAAGAGGGAGAACGCGATCTTGTCGTCATTCGGGACCCCTTCGCCCTTCGAATAACTGAGGCCGAGGTTGAAACAGGAGTGGGCTTGTCCCGCGTCACAGGCCTTCCTAAAGAGCTCAGCCGCCTTGACGACGTTCTTCGGGACGCCTCGGCCCTGGTAATAGTTCACCGCCAGATCTGCGCACCCGTTGATGTCGCCGCCGTCGCATCCCTTGGCAAAGAGCGCGTCGGCAGCCGTATCATCCGCAGCGATCCCTACGGCGGTCTCGTACTTGTGGCCGAGGGCCGTGCACGCGTTCGCGTTGCCACCGTCGCACGCCTTCTTGAAGAGGGCGACGGCTGCGATGGGGTCCTGCGCAACGCCGCGCCCATCGGTGTACAGCGCACCTAGCCGGGTACAGCCCTCCGCATTTCCTCGATCGCATCCCTTTCGGTACGCGCCGGCCGCCTGAGCGTAGTCCTTCGCGACACCGCGCCCGACCTCGTACATCGCTCCGAGCTGCGCACAAGCCCTCGCGTCACCATCGCATGCCTTCGTTAGTAGCGTGACTGCGCGCGCCTCGTCCTTCGCGGCGCCAGCGCCCAGCGCATACATCGCGCCGAGTCCTCCGCACCCTTGCGCGTTTCCGCCGTCGCAGCTCTTCGTATAGAGCGCAAGCGCACGCCCATCGTCCCTCGAGGTACCCCTCCCGTTTCTATAGGCGTCTCCGAGCACCGCGCATCCGAATGCGTCGCCGGCATCGCAGGCCTTGAGCGCGAGCGAGAGAGCCTTGACCTCGTCCTTCACCGCGCCCTTCCCGTACGCAAGCGCCTCCGCAAGGAGCGCGCATCCCCAGGAATCTCCTGCGTCGCAGCCCTTCGTGAACAGAGCAACGGCGCGGGTTTCGTCGTGCGCAACGCCGCGTCCTGATTGATGCATGAGCCCGAGGGTCGAGCAGCCCCGCGCGTCGTTGGCATCGCAGCCCTTTCGAAAGAGGACGGCGGCTTGCTGGGAGTCCCGCGCGACGCCGCGGCCTCTCTCGGTCAGGGTACCCAGGCTCGTGCAGGCGTGAGCGTCGTTCTTGTCGCAGCTATCGCGGTAGAGTGCCGCCGCTTGCGTGAAGTCCTGCGCGAGCCCGCCGCGCCCTTGTTCGTAGAGAAGGCCGAGCAAGGTACATCCTCGCGTGGAGTCGTCGTCGCAGCTCGTACGGGAGAGGGTCGCCGCGCGCGGATCGTCCTGCGCGACCCCCTCGCCGTGCATATATGCGCTCGCCAGGAGGTAACACGCCTCGCCATCCACGCCGTCGCAACCCTGCTGATACAGAGCGATCGCCCGCGCCGAATCCCTGACGACGCCGCGACCACCCGCGAGCATCCAGGCTTCGCCCCTGCATCCGTCCGCGTTGCCGGCGTCGCACGACTGCTTGTAGAGGTCGAATGCCTTGGTGTGGTCGATCGGGCCAGGGCGACCGGCTTCGTAAAGTGCGCCAAGGCGATCGCACCCCTGAGAAGCGTCCAAATCGCACGCGCGCTGAAAGAGCGAGGCGGCGCGGGCGTCGTCGCGCGGAACACCGCGACCCGTTGCATACATGTGAGCCCAACCGGCGCATCCGACGGCCGCTCCAGCACCGCAGGTCTCCTGGAAGCGCGCGATCGCCTGAGGGTCGTCGCGTACGACTCCCCAACCGCGCTGGTAGATCCACCCAAGCTCGGCGCAGGCGTCGACATTCCCCGCGCTGCATCGCGTGCGAAAAAGTTGGAGTGCGCGTTCCTGAACGCCGGCGCGCTTCGGCTCGTCACGCGCCACTCCACGGCCCTGGGCCAACGCGTGCTCCAGGAACTGACACGCCGCCGCGCCGCCAGCATCGCACCCCTTCCTAAAGTCGTCCGCCGCCTGCACGTCATTCCGCGCGACGCCGCGGCCGTGCGCATACATCGTACCGAGAAGCCCGCAGCCGACCGCGTCCCCTGCCTCGCAGGCCTTTCCCCAGACCTTCACCGCCTCTGCGTCATCGCGGGCAACGCCTCGTCCCTGAGCGAGAGCGCGCCCGAGGAGGGTACAGCCATGGGCCGCCCGCCTATCGCACGCCAACTTGAATGCCGCGACGGCGCTCGCATCGTCGCGAGCGACGCCACGCCCTTGTTCGTAAATCCGGCCGAGAACGACGCAGCTCGCGGCGTCCTTTCCGACCTCGCACCTCTTCTTGCAGGCTCCTGGAACCGTCGCATCGCAGGGCGCACGAGGTACGCATTCGATGCCATCCCAGCCAGTGCCTTTCGGGCACTCCATCGCTGCGTTCGTCGCCAGCTCCGGCGCGGGTTGCGTCTGGGCTTGCGCACTCGATTCGCTTCGAACCGCGGCGGAGCAGATCAGGACGGAGAGCGCCGAGACAAGAACGCGGGGGGAGCGGCGAGCGCGCATTTGACTCCTAGCGAATATCGCACGGAGTCGAAGCGCAGCGGATCTCCTTACGACCCCGCTCCGTTCTCGTTTCCACTCACGATATTCCCGCGCTCCGGCGCCGCGACGAGCACGGCCGCTTCCTTCGCGCTCAGGCCGAGGCGATCGACCCCGCGCAGCAAGTCGACCGCGAACGTGCGAAGGCGCCGCGGCAAGAGGTCGTGCTCTTCGGCGGCGGCGTAAATGATCGCGTCGAAGGAGGCGCGAAGGTCCGCGACGGGGCGCGGCGCGGGGGGCGCGACGACAGGCGGAGGGGGCGGCTCGCGCGCCGGGAGCTCGATGCCGAACGCGCCAGCGAGCGCTTCGCGGAGCGGCGCGGGGGTGGGCGTGAGCACATCGAGTATCCGCCGCGCGGCAGCTGGCGTGGGCGGGTCGCCGTTCTCCCAGCGGGAGACCTGTCGCGCAGAGACGAGGACGCGCGCGCCCAAGCCGGCCTGGTCGAGATGCACGGCTTCACGCGCTGCACGGAGCGCCTCGCCGACCTTCGTGATTCGCTTTCGCGGAGGGGCCATGAGGAGGTGCGCGCTTCGTAGCACGCCTTCGTCCTATCGGATGCGGAGAACGTCTTATCGATTGCGGTTCGCGCTCCACCGGGAGGGGAAGACGTCGTATCGGATGGCTTCTTACGCAAGATCGCGTGGGATGCTGTCCTATCCGAAGCGGCGGAGCGCCCAAAAGAGGACGTTCTTGTCTTATTTGGTCGCTTCCTCTGCTTCAGGGAGCACCTTCATGTCGCATTGAGAGCGCTGAAGCGCCTGCGCGAAGCGGACCTCGTCCTATCGGGTTCGGAGCTCGTCTTGTCTCATGGGGAGCTCGTCTTATCGGGTTCGGAGCGAGGCGTCCCGGGTTCGCAGGGCGTCCTATCGGTAGCGCTGCACGGCATGGTCCCTTCGGATTCCGTCTTATCGCTTGAGCTGCGCGCAATGCGAAGGCACGCCGACGACGCATCCGAAGCGGATCGCCTCATCGGCCATGACGCCCTCGTCGCATCGGATTGCGAAGAGGCAATCGGAAGCTACGTCCTCGACATCGCGCGGAGCGTGCGCTGCTCTGCGCGCTCGAGCCGAGTACTCTCCGCTTCATCTCCCCTCGCGTACGTATCCTCGTCGTCACCGGCGTCACGCTCGTCCTCGCGAGCGTTCTCGTCCACCGCTCCACCACGTTGTGGCGGCACGCCCGCGGTATCGAGCGGCGCATCGCGCATCGCCACGCGCACTTCCTGCAAGAGGCGCACGCCGACCACTTCCAGCGCGGCAACATCCACACGCACTCGCTCCGCAGCGACGGGACGGCGCCGCTCGAGGACGTCGTGGCGTGGTACCGGACGAACGGGTACCAGTTCCTCGCGATGACGGAGCACAACATCCGCATCGACCCGGCGGAGCTCGACACGTTCGCGGCCCCCGGCTTCGTCGTGATCCCGGGCGAGGAGGTGACCGACAAGTGGTCGGGCACGCCGCTCCACGTGAACGCTCTCTGCGCGAAGGGGGAGATCCGCGGCGGGTTCGACTTCCCGCGCGCCGACGAGGGGCTCGCGAGGATCGTCGAGGACATCCGCGCGCTCGGCGGGACGCCGCTCGTCAACCATCCGAACTTCCACTGGTCGCTCACGGCCGACGACATCGCGCGCGGCGTGCACGGGCGCTACTTGCTCGAGATCTGGAGCGGTCACCCCGACGTGAGCCCCGCCGGGGATCGCTCCCATCCTTCGGCCGAGGCGATCTGGGACGATCTGCTCGCGCGCGGCGCGGAGGCGATCCCGGTGGCGGTCGACGACGCGCACGGTCTCCCCGGCAATCCTCGCTCCGACGCGCTCCCGGGGCGCGGCTGGGTCGAGACGTTCGGCGACGAGACCACGACGAAAGCGATCTGCGAGGCGCTCGAAGATGGGCGGCTCTACGCCTCGAACGGGCCAGCGATCGCGCGGCTCGCGGTGGGGGGAGACACGTTCGTCGTGGCGACGGCCGATTCGCAAGCCGTCGTCACGTTCGTGGGCGAAGAGGGGGAGACCCTCGCCGAGATGCGCGCGGCGGACGCGCCGACGCAAGAAGTGACCTACCGGCTCACGGGTGGCGAGACGCTCGTTCGCGCGCGCGTCACCGACGCGGAAGGGCGACACGCGTGGACTGCGGCGTACCGCGTGGGGGGGTGAGGGCGCGAACGCACGCTCAGTCGCTCAGCGCGCGAGCCACCCTCTCACCTTCCTCGCCGCTTCCGGCAGCCCCGCGCGATCCAGCTCCGTCGCCGCCCGCGTCGCCTCCTTCGTCGCTCGCGCGCGATCTCCGCCAGTCGCGACGAGCGCGCGCGCCAGGGCGAAGCGCACGTCGGCCCGGATGGCGCGGTCGCCCGCGTTCGCCTCGCCGACCGCGAGCGCGTGCTCGAGATCGACGAGCCCCTCGGTCTCGCGATGCAACAAGAGGAGCGCCTCGCCGCGCGCGAGGAGCGGGATCAGATCCGCCCGCGCGCCGAACTGCTTCGTCTTCGCACCGAGCGCCTTCTCCGCGTCGGCCACCGCCCCGGCCGCGTCCCCCCGCCTCGCCTTGCAGAGCCCCCGCACGCCCGTCGCTTCGCCGATCTCTTCTTCGCGCTCCCCCTTCGCGAGGAGCGCGAGCGCCTTGTTCGCGTACGTCTCCGCGACGGTGTCGTCCTCGTGCTGAACGAGGACGCGAGCGCACGTGCTGTAGTGCGACCCGACGAACGAGCTCTCGTCGCCGCGGAGGCTCCCGGTCATCGCGATCGCCGACTCGAACGTCGACAGCCCCTCGGAGACCTTCCCGAGCGGGATCAGCGTGTACGCGAGCTGCAGGCGCATCGCCGCCACGTGGAGCTCCGGCGTGTCCGCCGACTCGGCCGCCCGGATCCGTTCCACCGTCGCCAGCGCCGCGTCGTAGTCCCCGAGCTCGCGCTTCGCTTCGGCGATGTCGAGGAGCGATCGGAGCGTCGCCGGGTGCGTCTCGCCGAGGAGCGCCACGCGCGCGCGGTGCAGCGCTTCGTACATCGCGAGGGCCTCGTCGGCGTCGCCCGCGTCCCAGAGGCTGTCGGCGAGGTTCGAGCGGGTCTGGAGGGTGTCGGGGTGGGACGGACCGAACGCCTTTTCGCGAAGGACGAGGGCCTCGCGCGCGAAGCGCTGCGCTTCGGGGGACGCGCCGCGGCTGTAAGCGACGTTGCTCTCGGCGTCGAGGAGATCGGCCCGCAGCGCGTCGCTCCCTCCGAAGCGCCGGATCGCCGACTCGGACAGGCGCGCGTAGCGAGCGGCCTCGTCGTAGCGATCGCCGACGAAGCCCGCCTCGAAGACGAGCTTCGTCCAGGCGCGCGACGCGATCTCGTCGTGCTTCACCGCTTCCGCCTCGACCGCGGCGTCGAAGAGCGTGGCCGCGGCGTTCGCCTTCGCCGTGGAGCTCGCGAGCTCCCCTTTGCGCCAGAGCGCTTCGGCGCGCGCCGGGGCGTACCCGGACTGCTCGGCCACGTCGACGAGCGCCTCCGCGATCGGATAGGCCTCCTTCGTTCGCCCGGCGGCCGCGAGTGCGTCAACCTCGGCGAGGCGCTTGCGCAGGTCGTCGACGGCGCGGGCCTGCGCGCCGCCGTTGGGGGGGGCGAACGGCGCCCGGAGCGCCGCGATGTCGACGCAGGTGTCGACCGGCGTGAGCCTCGCTGCGGCTTCCACCGCGCCGTCGACGAGCTTCGAGTCGGCGCGCGTGAAGAGATCGACCGTGGCCGCTAGCTCCTTGGCGCGCTGTCCGAGGCACCCCATCCGCAGATCGAGCCCCTCCTCCGACTGCACGCCACGGACGCGCGTCGCCTCGCACGCGCTCGTGCTCATCGCCCCCCACGACGCCACGTACTTGTCGAGGAGCGCGCGCGAGCGCTCGAACGCCTCCGCGGCGCGCGTGTTCCCCGTCGCCTTGAACGCGCGCTCGACCGCCGCCGCGCGCGCCGCGTCCCACGTCGGCTTGATCGCGTCCGCCGCGCCGCTGCAGGGCTTCGCCGCCGCGGGGCGCGTGAGCCCGATCGCGACGACGATCGCGGCCAGCGCCCCCGCTCCGATCGCGACGAGCCTGCGCCTCGGCGCGGCCATCGCGCGCTCGATCTCCGCGAGCAGCTCCCCCATCGACGCGAAGCGCGCGTCCGGATCGCCGGAGAGCCCGCGGCGGATCGCCCGGCGGACGCCGATCGGAACGCGCGGCGTGGACGGCACGGGCCGAAGCTTCGCCGCGTAGATCGCGTCGACGAGATCGGGCACCCCCGGCGACGCCGGCGCGAACGGGCGCTCGCCGTAGAGCGCTTCGTAGAGGGTGACGCAGAAGCTGAACTGGTCGGTGCGCGCGTCCACCTTCTCGCCGACGAGCTGCTCGGGGGCCATGTACGCGGGGGTCCCGAGGAGCGCGCCGAGCTCGGTGAGCGGCGCGCCCAGCGAACCGCCCGCGTCGGAGAGCCGCTGCGCCGCGGCCGGCGCCTCGACGCGCTCGATCGGCGTCCCTTCTTCGAGCCGCGCGAGCCCGAAGTCGACGACCTTCACGCGCCCCTGCTCGTCCATGAGCAGGTTGTCCGGCTTCACGTCACGGTGGAGGATCCCCACGGCGTGGGCCGCGGCGAGCCCACGCCCCGCCTGCAAGCACGCCGCGATGATCTCGCCCACCTTCGGCGCCTGCGCGCGCCAGTCGCGGAACGTCTGCCCGTCGATGTACTCCATCGCGACGAAGATCTCGTCGCCGTACGTCTGCACGTCGAAGACGGCGACGACGTTCGGGTGCGAGACCTTCGCGAGCGCCTGCGCTTCCCGCAGCAGGCGCGCGCGCGTCTCGCCGATCGAGCCGCCGTCGGTCATCATCGGGTGCAAGACCTTGAGCGCGACGCGACGCTCGAGCTCGTTGTCGAACGCGAGGTACACGACGCCCATCCCCCCGCGGCCGATCGCCTTGAGGATGACGTAGCGCCCGAGCGTCGTGCCGGGAGCGATCTCGTCGCTCCCGGAGTGCTCGGGCGTCGTCGCCTCGCCGGCGCGCGCGTCGCGCTGGGTCGGGGTCCGGGAGGGGTCTTCCGGCACGAGGGTAGTGTACCAGGCCGCCTCAGGGGGCCCCTCCCTCGCCAGGCGCAGCTCCCCCGACGGAGACGACGTACAGCCCGGGCACCGTGACGCTCGTGGCGACGTACGCGACGCGGGTCAGGTCCTTCGTCACGGCGAACGCCGCCATCCCGGGGACATCGACGGCCGCTCCGTTTCCAGAGGCATCGATGACGTGCCCCCTGTTCGACGCATCGACCGCGAGGATCTTGCTCCCCGCGAGCATCGTGACCGACGCGGCGAACCCGGTGGCGACCGGAGGCCTCACGCCGATCGCGCGCACCGCGTAGACGGAGCCGCTGCTCGTATCAACGACGGAGACGATGTCCGCGGAGTCGGACGTGAACGTGTACCTCTGGCTCGGATTGACCCACGTCTCGAGCCACTGCGCGGCGGGAGCTCCAGCAGCGGTCGACTGGACGAGCACGTCGTAGCCCCCTCGGTAGACGAGGTTCTGCGCGTCGGGAGCGAGGGCGAGGATCTCCGTGACACCGGATTTCACGATCGTCGTCGCGCTGCTCGGATCGGAGAGAGACACGCTTCGGAGCGCCCCTCCAGCGGCGTAGTAGAGAGTCTTCCCCTGAGCATCGAAGAAGGCGGGGCCGCTCACGAGAACGTCGGAGAACGCGACCGACGCGTCCGCGGCGCGCAGGAGCTTTCCCCCCGCGTCGTCTCCGACGACCCAGATCCACGTTCCGGTGGGATCGATCACGCTCGTCGCGTCGGCCGCGAGGAGAGAGCGGGCGAAGCTCGGCGCGACGAAGACCGAGACGCTCGGCGAGAGCGCCCCTCCATCGTCCATCGCGGCGGGGCAGTTCGCCGTGACGAGATCCCCTTTGCCGTCGAAGGAGAGCTGCGTCGCGCAGAGACGGCCGATCTGGGTAGAGGTCGCCGAATCGAGCGCATCCACCGTGAGCTCGGAGCCGGCGAAGAACGCGACCCTCGTTCCGTCGGCGCTGGCCGCGACGGGGCGCCCGGCGACGCTCCCTTCGGCGAGGCGCGCGACACCGTGCGCGTTCGTCCAGACGTCGAGGTCGACCCCGAGCTCCGGCGGGACCGGTGGTACCCACGCGAAGATCGCCGCGCCGGAGACCTTCGCCGACGGGATCGACCGCCCGCTCTTCACGGCGATGCTCGCCCCTCCGGCGAGCGGAGCCGCCAAGACGGCGTCTCCGGAGGAATACGCGACGAAACCATCGTCGGTGATTCCGGCGAGCGCGATGTGCGCGCCGGCGGCCAGGAGCGTCCCGGTCGCCGTGGGGAGGGGTGCATCTGCGTCGGTCGCGCCGCTGGGCGAGGCGGCGGCGGCGTCGTCGTCGGGCGAGGTCGTGGGTGCAGGCGCGGGCGTGGTCGCGTCGGTGGGCGTGAGGATCCCCGCGTCGTCGTTAACGGGGTTGGACGCGGTCGGCTGAGCCGCGCCCGGCGGAGTCTCTTGGGTGAAGGGGGCGCTGGTCGGAGCGCCGCTGCACGCGAGCGAGCCGGCGATCGTGGAGAGCGAGAGGGCGCCGAGGACGAGGAAATGGCGGTTCATTGGGGTCTCTTTCGAAAGGGGAGGCGAATCGCGGACGCGTGCAGCCGGGCCGGAATGACCCGGCGCGCGCGATCGCGGCCTTCGAAAGACCCATCGGATCGGCGTCGCCGTCAGTTGCGTGAAATCGTCAGCGAATCGTATCGAGCGGTCGCGGGCAGACCGACCGGAGCTTGCACCCGCCGCACTCGCGCCCGGACCAGATCCGCTCGAAGCGCTCCTGGGCCGCGTCGAGCATCGCGTCGTCGTCGGTGAGGATCCCCATCTCGAAGTTCCGCCGCCCCTCCCCCTTCGCGCCGAGCCCCGCGCCGGTGAAGTTCGCGCTCCCGAGGTACAGCGCCTTGCCGTCCACCGCGATGTGCTTCAGGTGGTCGCGCGGGCACCGGCGCATCGCGAGCCGCTTCGCCAGCGACTTTCGCCGCGCGAGCTCGGCGCGGAACGGGCCCGACGGCAGAGCGCCGTGGAGGATCCGCAGCTCGACCCCTTGATCCGCGAGCGCCTCGAACCGCTCGAGGATCGACACGTACGCCCCTCGCGCCCGCGCGCGCGTTCCGGGCGCCGCTTCGAGGTGCAGCTCCTTCAGGTTCGCCGTCCCGATCCACACCGACACGCGCGCCTTCGCGACCGCGCCGAGGATCACCTCGTCGTAGTGAGCGCGGTCGATGATGAGCGAGACGTTGGCCCGGCGACGAAACGACTCACGCTTCGTCGCGAGCGGCACGCGCTACTCGCCGAACTGCATCCCGAGGATGGGGCCGATGAAGATGTCGGTACCGTTGACGCCGTTTATCCCGGGTTGGCCGGGGACTAGCGCGTTGGGTATGGGATACGTGTTCCCGCTGTAGTTCGTCGTATTCGGGCTTATCGCCGACGCGCTCGCGAAATCGGCCACCATCTGGCAGCCGAGATAAAAACGCGTGCCGGGCGTCGATCCGAGCTCGATCCCCGCGTCGATCATGATCGACGGAGCGGCGTAGAACTGCGGCCCTCCAGACAAGGACGCGGTCGCACTGCCGTTCGAGTACTGACTGTTTCGGTTGTACCAAATCTCTTTGAGCGACACGCCACCGGCCACGCCGAGCGTCGGCCGGAAAACCGGTGTCTTGGGCATCAGCCGCACGCCGACCCCCGCCGTCCCCCCGGCGCGATTGAAGTCGTAGCTCTCCGTCCAGCCACCCCCGGGGCCCTGGTGGTTGGGTGTCGACGAGGTCGGTGTCGCTGTCGTGTTCGAGTGATCGAACCCGAGGAGGAAGGCCCCCTCGATTCCGATGAACCCGAAGCTGTAGCCGACCCGTACGCCGAGGTCGCCGCCGCCCACGGCGTCCGTGCTGATGGGGGTTCCCTTGGGGTAGCCGACCCCTTGCGCGATGTCGTTCGTCGGATTGGTGACCTCGAACTGTCCGATGAAGTTGAGCTGCGAGTACGCGCCGGTCCAGTCGTGCTGCTTCACGGGCGGGGGTATCCACTCCTTCTGGAGCGGGACGTTCTCGATGACGCGCTGGCCGTCGTCGACGATGAGGTCCTTCTTGTACTGTCCGTACCCGAACTTGGTAACCGTCAATGCGTGCGTCCCCGCCGGCACGCTCCCTTCGTACGCGCCGTGCCCGATGACGTTGCCGTCGAGGCTGATCTCGGAGTCGGCGACGTCGACGCTGACGACGATCGTCCCCGCCTTCACGTGAAGGTCGATGACCTCGCTGTACGTCCCTTTCTTCTCGACCTGGATCTGCTTCGGCAGCCCGACGTCCTTGTCCCCCTTCGCCTCGAACGTGTGAAGCCCGGGATCGAGGTCTCCCGCGTACGGGGGGGGGCCGGCGTCGGCCGTGTCGACGTAGACGAGCACCGTCGGATCGGGGGGCTCGGTCTGCTTCACGTCGACCGTGACGTGACCGGTCGTCACCGTCTTCACGAGCGGCCCGTTCACGGGGATCGAGGAATGCCCTTGGATGTCGATCGCCTGGTTGATCGTGTCGAAGCCGTCTTTCGTGATCGTCAGCTGGTGGGTCGCGATGCTCAGGCGAATAGGCTTCGCGATCGGGGTCACCCCCACGTCCTTCTGATCGATGAGGACATGCGCCCCCGGCTCCTGGATTGCGATGACGACGACCCCGGTGAGGACCTCGAGCTCCTCGAGCGCGTGCTGCGCGTTCAGCCTCACGTTCGGCTTGAGCTGGTCGCCGTACTTCGTGAGGAGGACCTCGTGCGCCTCGTACGCGTTCGGCATGTCCTTCAAGAGCCGATACGTGTTCGCGAGCTCTTGCTGGATGCTCGCGCGCGGCGAGATCCGGTTGGCCTCGAGGAACGAGGCGAGGGCCTCTTGGTAGAGCCCCTCCTTCGCGAGCTTCTTCCCGTTGTCGTAGAACTTCTTGGCCTCGGCGAGCTGCTCCTTGGTCGCTTGGGGCGGCGGAGCCGGGGGCGTCGCGACAGGCGCGGGGGCTGGAGCCGCGGGGGGAGGAGCGGGCGCGGGGGGTGTCGCTGCAGGGGGTGTCGCCGGCGCCGAGGGGGCCTGGTCGGGCGCGGGGCTCGGCGTCTGCGCGCGGGCAGAGCTCGCGACGAGGCCGCCGGCCAGGGTGAACATCAGCGCGAACGAGAGGAAACGCGCGAACCAGCGACGTTTGATCCGGATCTCGTGCATGGGTGATCGGGGATCGTATCCCCGTATCGCTCGCCGCGAGAACTCGAAAAACGAGACTCGCTCTCTAGCGCGCCAGCTTCTTCTCTCTTCGGCTCAGAAGCTCTCGGACTCGCCGACGCCGCCGACCGGACGGGCCGCGGCCGGCTGGTCCTTCTGCGGCTTCTCGGCGGGGGCGGCCTGAGGCTTCTCCGCCGGCGCGGCAGGCGCGGGAGCCGCAGCGACGGCGCCTTTCGCAGGCGCAGGCTGCTTGGCAGAGTGCTCTGCGTGAGCGGAGGGGGGAGCGGGCTTCGTCTGCGCCGCGGCCGGGGAGGTTGCGAGAGGCTGGAGGGCAACGGCGGTCGGCGCGGGAGCGACAGGCGCCATCGCCGTCGCCGTGGCGACGGGCGCCGAGACCGTCGTCGACTGAACGAGGCCGAAGCTCCCGGCGGGGGGCTGCGCGGGAGCAGCGCCGTGCATCTTGGCGATCGCGACGACCCCGATCCCCGTGACGAGCGCCAGGATGGCGACGACCGCGATGAGGAGGCCGCTCTTCTTCCCTTGCTGGGGAACGCCCGCGACGTCGTCGATCGGCTCGTCGGTGACCGTCTGAGCGAGGAACGACGGCGCTGTCGCGGGCTGCGCCGGGCGCGGCGCCGCGAGACCGACCCCCGAGAGACCTGCGCGCACGAGCGCCGCGTCGAGCTGCGCGCGGACTGGCCCTGCCGCATCCGCTGCCACCGTCGCGTCGAAGCCCGCCTCGTTCGTCAGCGAACGCATCGGCATCCGCCCCCCCTCGATCTCGGGGAAGATCCGGAGGAGCCTCTCGCGCACCTGCGCCATATCGCGCGGCCGCGCGTTCGGGTCGTGCGCCATCATGTCCGCGCAGAGCCTGTCGAGCTCCGGGTGGATGTCGGGGATCTCCGTGATGAGCCGCGGCGGCGGGCGGGTCATGATCTGGAGGATCGTCTGCTCGTACGTCGGCATCTCTTGATACGGAGACCTGCCGACCATCGCCTCGAAGAGGACGGCGCCGAGCGAATAGATGTCCGTACGATGATCGACCGTGAGGAGCCCCTGCGCCTGCTCGGGCGACATGTACTGCGGGGTCCCGATCACCATCCCCATGCGCGTGAGGCCCTGGGCCTGGGTCGCGTTCGCGTCGCGAATGAGCTTCGCGATCCCGAAGTCGACCAGCTTGACGAGCGAGCTCCCGTCGTCGCGCGTGCACATGAAGATGTTGGCCGGCTTTAGGTCGCGATGGACGATCCCCGCGGCGTGCGCGCGCGAGAGCCCCTGCGCGGCCTGCAAGACCATCGTGGCGGCCGCCATCGGCGAGATCCGCTTCTTGCGCGCGAGGAGCGACGTGAGATCCTCCCCCTTGAGGAGCTCCATGACGAGGAAGATCCCGAGCTCGGGGTCCTCGCCCGCGTCGAACACCTGGACGATGTTCTCGCTCTCGATCGCGCCGGTGCTCCGCGCCTCTTGCTTGATGCGCGCCGCGATCATCGGGTCGCGCGCGTGGAGCGCGTGAACGAGCTTGATCGCGACGCGCTTGCCGATCTCGAGGTGCTCGCCTTCGTAGACGCCCCCCATTCCCCCTTCGCCGATCAGGCGCTTGATCTTGTAGCGCCCGTGAATCGTCCGGCCGATGGGCCCGCTGCTCGCCTGCGGCACCCCGGCAGCGGCGGTCGGACCGACGCCCGACTGTGGCAATCCACCCCCGACCTGCGAGCCCGGGTTCGTTTGCGGCTGGAGCCCGCCGACCGGCGCGTTCGGGTTGGTGATCGGCGTGGCCCCTTCGGCCAGCGGTGTGGCGTACGCCGTGGCGGCGAACGATGCGGGGCCGTGTTTTTCGTCGG
>JBKQKP010000025.1:0-6050 GCA_052147435.1 Polyangiaceae bacterium
TGTCGACGAAGCTGAGCGTCAGGCCGACCGACATGCACACGTCGATGCGCGCGATTTCCTCCGCCGTGGTCTCCCCCGCCGGGCGCGCCTTCACGCGCATGCCGCGCATGCGAACGCGGAGCCGGTAGTAGATGAGCAGGGCGAGGGTGCCGAAGAGCGTCCTCGGTAACCGCATGCCGATCGCGGCGAGCACCGCCCGGGTCGCGTCGATCCCGCGATCGAAATGGCCGCTGCGGAGAAGCTGCTCCGCAGCGCGCCGCCGCAGATCGAGCGCTTGTAACGGGGGGGACTGCGCCGCGGCCGCCTCGAAGTAAGGGACGGCCATCGCTCCCCGCCCGGCGCTCGCGAGCGCGTCGCCGAGCTTGATCCGGAGCTCGCGCCGGCTGGCCTCGCCGTCGGGGGTGATCGCGAGCGCCTGCTCGTACCATTGCGCCGCGCGGTCGAAGGCCGACGCCTTCGAAGCTTGATCGCCCGCCGCGCTCGCATGCCGCGCCGCGAGCGCGGCGTTCCCGGCCTCGCGCCAGTGCACGGCGAGCGTCTCGGGGTCGTGGTGCGACGACGCCTCGAACGCGATCGCCAGCGCCTCGTGCAGGGCGCGTCTCCTCTCGGGGGTTACCCGCGCAAGCACCGCTTCGCGCACGCGGTCGTGATACGGCTCGATCGCGTCGGCCGATCGGGCGCCGCCGGTCCGCACGAGGTTCGACACCCGCAGCGCCGCCGCTCTGCGACTGAACTCGGCGGGCTCGATCCGGGCCGCGGCTCCGGCCACCTCCTGAGGGATCGGCTTCCCCGCGATCGCAACGAGCTCCGCCATCTCGCGCGTCGGCGCTTCGAGCTGCAGCACGCGAGACCAGATCGCGTCGTCGAGCTTCACGTCGTCGCGCGCGGAGCCGCCGAGGGCCACGTGCCGCGCCAGCTCTTCGACGAAGAGCGGGTGCCCGGCCGCCTCGCTGGCGATGACCTCCGGATCCGCGTCGCTCGTGCCGCTTCGCTCGAGGAACGAGACCGCGAGCGCGCGCGCCTCGTCCGGGGCGAGGTTCGCGAGGTGGAGCACGCGCGGCTCGTCCGGGACGACTGCGCGCAGGCGTTGCAGGGTCGCGTCTTCCCCGGACGCGAGGCGCACCGTTCCCAGGAGGAGAAGCGGCGGGGCTTCCGGCTGGCTCAGGATCTCCGCGAGCGCGCGGAGCCCGTCGTCGTCGGCCCACTGCAGGTCGTCGATCACGACGATCGTCGGCCTGCGCGCCGCGACCCGCGTGAACAGGTCGCGGAGCGCCGCGAACGCCCGCTCTCGCAGCTCGTGAGGCTCGGTCGCCGTCGCACGGGCCGCGTGCTCCTTGGCAACCTGCGGCACGCGGAGCATCACCGGGAAGACCTGCGCGAGCACGGCGCAGCGCGTGGGGAGGAGCGCGCCCGCCTCCGGCGGGGACATCCGCGACAAGCGCCGGCTGAGCGCATCGACGATCCCGTCGATCGTCTTGTACGGAACGGTCTCGCGCTCGTAGCACCTCCCTTCGAGGAGCAAGGTCTCGGGGCGCTCGACGAGGAGTTGCTCGGTGAACTGGCGGACGAGGTACGACTTGCCCACGCCCGACTCGCCGCACACGAGGACGGTCGCCGGATCGCCGTTCAGCGTGACCGAGAAGGCGTCGCGCAGCTCCGCCAGCTCCGCGCTCCGCCCGACGAAGATCGGCCCCTCCGCCACGGCGGGGCGAAGCGAGATCCCCGATGTCCGCGTGACGGAGACGGACCGAAGGATGTCGGCGGCGCTCGGCCGGAGCACCGGGTCGCGCAGGAGCAGCGTCGTGCAGAGCGCGTCGAGGTCCTCCGGCACGCCCGGGACGATCGACGACGGGGGGAGCGGCTGTTGCGTCTGTTTGTCGACGAGGACCTGGAGCGGGTGTCCGTCGATCGGGAGGCGCCCGGTGAGGATCTCGTAGAGCATCACGCCGACCGCGTAGAGATCCGCCGCGGGCCCCACCTCGCGAAGCGCGGCTTGCTCCGGCGCCATGTACGCCGGGGTCCCGACAAGAGCGTGGCCCGTCGTTCGATCGTGCGGCGACGCCGCGGTCACCAGCCCGAAGTCGAGCAGGACGACGCGCCCCTCGCGGGTCACGAGCACGTTCGACGGTTTGATGTCGCGATGCACCTTGTCGCCCGCGTGGAGCGCCGACAGCCCTTCGAGGAGCTGCCGCAGCCCCTCGCGAAGCTTTCGTTCATCGAAGGACAGACCCCGCCCTTGCCACGTGCCGCGCGCCAACGCGCCGGCGCTCTCGCTGACTCCCGAGCTCACGGTGGTCTCGACCGGGTAGAGCGGGGCTTTCCCCGTCACGTGGGTCACGAAGTCCACGCCGTCGAGGAGCTCCATCGTGAAGAACCACTGCTGGTTTTCGAAGAAGAGCTCGTCGAGCGCGACCAGGTTCGGATGGGCGAGCTCCTGGAGGGCGCGAAACTCTCGCTTGAATCGGGCGAGCGCGCTGCCGTCGACGCGGTTCAGGGTCTTCAGGGCGACGGGGGTGCGGCGGTCTTCGTCGAAGGCTTCGTAGACGACGCCCATGCCCCCTTCGCCGAGGCGACGGCGGATGGTGAAGCGCTTGGTGGAGGGGGCTTCCACCGGGGAGATGGTAACTCACGTTCGGGCGCGCCCGCGCCCGCGCCCCACCCCCTCCTCAGCCGCAAACCCCCTGCACACACTCCTGCCCCGACGCGCACCTCACGTCGCACCCTCCGCAGTTGTTCGCGTCGTCCGTCGTGTTCACGCACCCATTGCCGCATCGGGTCGCGGGGCTCGCGCACGAGATCGCGCAAGCTCCCCCCACGCAAAGCTCCCCCGCCGGGCATGCCTGACCGCAGCCGCCGCAGTTGAGCGGATCGTCGCTCGTGTTGGCGCAGACGCCGCTGCACGACTGGACGACCGAGGTCCCTCCGTCGCTGGGCGCTCCGCAGTTGCCGACGCACGCCCCCGCGACGCAAGCGTTGCCCGCGGGGCAGGTTTGACCGCACGCTCCGCAGTTCGTCGCCGAGGTCTCGATGTCGACGCACCCCGCGATACCGCAGGCGGTGAGCCCCGCGCCGGAGCACGACGCCGCGCAGGTGCCGTTCGCGCAGACCTCGTTCAGCGGGCACTCGTTGGCGCACGCTCCGCAGTTGTTCCGGTCGGACTTGATGTCCACGTACGTGTCCCCGCACGCCGCGTAGGCTCCGTTGAACTGGGCGATGAAGCTGCTGATCGTGGAGCAAGCCCCTTCGACGCACGCTTGCCCGTAGGAGCAGGCGGTGCCGCAGGCGCCGCAGTTGTTCGGGTCGGTGCGCGTGTCGGAGCACGTGCTCCCGCACTCGGTCAGATCGCCGCAGCTCGCGACGCAGGACCCCTGCACGCAGAGGCTCGCCGGGAGGCACTCGACCGCGCACCCGCCGCAGTTGTTGGGGTCCGTATCGAAGTCGGTCAGCGCGCCGAGGCAAGTGCCGTACGGGGCGGGGGGGGTGAACGGCGTGCACGCCCCGTTGAGACAGACCTCCCCGCTCGGACAGCTGTTGCCGAGCGCTCCGCAGTTGTCGCTGCTGTTCGAATACGAGATGCAGTCGCCGAAGACCATCGCGTAGCCCGTGGGGCAACTCGACGTGCACGTCCCGGAGATGCACGCCTGGCTCGCGCCGCACACCGCGCCGCAGGTGCCGCACTGGCTGAACGAGTCGCGGCTCGCGCATCGGTCGGTGCAGAGATGGTCGGCGGAGGTACATCCGTCAACGCAGGCTCCCTCGACGCAGCTCTGGGTCGCGCCGCAATGGGTGCCGCAGGCGCCGCAGTTGTCGGGGTCGTCGGAGAGCACGGTGCAGGTCCCGGTGCAGTTGGTCTCGCCGTTCGGGCAGGTGGTGCCGCAGACGCCGTTCTCGCAGACCTGGCCCGTCTTGCAGGCAGCGTTGCACGCGCCGCAGTTCGTGACCGAGTCGGCGGTCTCGACGCACGTGCGTCCGCACGCGGTGGTCCCCGCAGGGCACGCGGCGGCGCAGGCGCCGTTGACGCAGACCTGCGACACGCCGCACGCGGTCCCGCACGCGCCGCAGTGGTTCGGGTCCGAGCTCAGGTCGGTGCAGGTCCCCAGGCAGTTGGCGTCGGTGGGACAGACTGCCGAGCAGGTGCTGTCGGAGCACGCCTGTCCATTGGCGCAGAGCGTGCCGACCGATCCGCAGTTGTTCGAGTTGCTTGCGAGGTTCACGCAGCTCGTCGTGGGCCCCTCGTCGCCGAACGTCGGCGCCGAGACCAGGTTCCCAGGACACGCCGCCCCGCACGCGCCGTTGTTGCACACCTGACCGGTGGGACAGGAGTGGCCGCAGGCGCCGCAGTTGAGGGCGTTGGTCGCGAGCGAGACGCACAGCGAGTCGCACTCCGTCTGGAGCGCGGGGCAGCTCGAGACGCAGGACCCCCCGACGCATACCTGATCGGAGGCGCATGCCTTGCCGCACGCGCCGCAGTTGCCAGGGTTCGCGAGCAACGTCACGCATCCGCCGTTGCAGAGCGTTCGTCCGACGGCGCAGGAGGCGGGCGGGAAGTCGATGTACTTGGGGAGGTTGCCCCCGGCGGTCGAAGCGCTGTTGCTATTCGAACAGGCGGCAAGAAGAGCGCAGACGGCGAGCACGGCGAGCACGCGTTCTTTGAAGTGCATCGGTTCCCCCGCCAAGCGCTGCCCAGGAGGCGCGCGGAGCCGTACTCACGTACGGCGAGCACGCCGACGCCGGCAGCGCGCCGGCATCGCGTCGTGATGAAGTGGTTCTGTCGGGGCGAGAGGATTTGAACCTCCGACTCCTCGGTCCCGAACCGAGTGCGCTACCAGGCTGCGCTACGCCCCGTGGTTCCGCGTGACGCGGACCGCACGCCTTATGACGGGACGCCGCGGAGAGGTCAACGTGATTCGCGGAAGGACAGGACGCTCGAGAGACGTGGGGAGCACTTCCACCTCATGACGCACCTCGCCTTTCATGTCTTTCACCCGCCGACATGTAAAAAGACGAGGCGCCACGCTGTCTTTCCGCTCTCACTGCGCAATGCGTCGCGCGCCACTGGATTCCAGGAGCGTCATCCAGTGCGCACCAAATTATCCAACGCAGTGAAATTACGTAAAAAAAGTGTTCCGCTCACCCTACACAAACCGGTATTCGTAGATTAAGCCCGACTGTAACGAGGGCCCACATGAATACTGTAACGAGCAGCACCACCGCAGTCAGTTCCTCCCCCGCCTCGTCCGCGCCTGCACCCGACTCGAAAAGGAGACGCACGATGCCGCCCGAGCTCCCCGCGGTTCGAATTCTCATCGTCGACGACGACAAGGCCATCAACGACTACATGCAGACCCTCCTGGAGCGCGACGGCTTCCAGGTCAAGACCCTGAACGACCCGACGTTCGTCGAGGAGGAGGTCCGGACGGGGGGCTACCACCTCGTGATCCTCGACCTCATGATGCCGAAGCTCGACGGCATCGAAGTGCTGCGGCGGATCCGGAAGATCGACACGGACATCGCGGTCGTCATCTTCACCGGGTACCCGAACCTCGAGAGCGCCGTCGCCTCGATGAAGCTCGACGCGGTCGACTACATCAAGAAGCCGTTCAACGTGGACGAGTTCCGCGAAGTGCTCGCGCGCGTGATGCGCAAAAAGGGCCTCGCGCGCACGCCCGAGGAGCAGCTCCACCGCGTGATCGGCGACACCATCCGAAACCTCCGCAAGGAGAAGGATCTCACGCTCAAGCAGATGTCGCGTCGCACGGGCCTCAGCGTGTCGCTCCTTTCGCAGATCGAGCGCGCCGAATCTTCGGCGTCGATCTCGTCCCTGTACAAGATCGCGATCGCCCTCGAGAGCCGCATCCAGGACCTCTTCGGCGAGTTCTGAAGCGTCCTCCACCAGTCGTCGGCGCCGGCAGCTCCCCCCAGACACTGGCGGGAGCGCGCCGGCGCCCTCCTTTTGTACGTGCGGAAGCGGCGCTAACCCGGTAGATCGTCGCGCGACCTCGCCGCCGGAGTAGCTCAGTTGGTTAGAGCGGGCGTTTCATACGCGCTAG